>NZ_JAECVX010000001.1:0-566223 GCF_016055105.1 Thermoactinomyces sp. CICC 10523 | reverse complement strand
GGGATCCACCCGTTCCCATCCCGAACACGGAAGTTAAGCCCTCCAGCGCCGATGGTACTTGGGGTTCACCCCTGGGAGAGTAGGTCGTTGCCAGGCAAACCAAAAACCACCTCAAAATGAGGTGGTTTTTTGCTGTGAAAGATTGTGTCCGGCCGGGACGCAGAGCCATGACTTTCATCTTTTAAAATATGATGCGAATATCATGTGTGGATCTCCTCCAAATCATATGGTCATGCCCCAGGCCCCAATAATCTTTCAGCAAATAATCAGGCTCACCCAATTTCTTTCGCCATATTTTCTGTGCATTGGGATATCCGCTGTCCAGACAAAATTCATTGATTCCCTTGTTAATCAGGGTGAGAATCATTACATTGAAGAGCAAAGTTCCAATTCCCTGTCTTTGATAATCCGGATGAACAAACACAGTTCCGATCTCCGGCAATTCTCTCAATGTTCCACCTGTGCAAAGGTTGATCAGCTCTCTCGGGGGACCGTATTCAATGGTGCCGATAATTTTCTGACTCTTTTGATCGAGGGCAATCAAAAAATAACGAGCTTTTCCATTGCTGTCAAAATCACATTTCAAAGAGTGCTTCTTGTCTTCAATTTCCTTGTTCAGATCATCAACAAACTTCGACAGTCCTTCTTTGGCAAATGTGTCCTCAATCACGGTGCGGAAAAATTGATTCAATTCTTCGTTGTCTTCAATTCGCGGTCTTCTGATTTCCACATGACCCATTCAGTGTTTGTCCCCTTATCCTCTGATATTTCCTCATTTTTCTGATCCTTTGAAAATCCCTCTGGTAGAAAAGTTTATTTTACGACCGATGGATTGTAAAGATCGGATCCGCGGCTCCAGATAAAATGGCGGAAATCCCAAGGAAATAGTCGCCGATTTACGGTTGATCATCATCTTGCCGGGATGCAAATAGGGCGGGGAAACGGGGTGTGTCGCTTTCAATTACTAAGTTTTTCTGTGGATCACGTCAAATCGCGGGATTGAATTGATCCGCGAAGGGGCAGGCCGGAGGAAGGGGTCAAGCCGCGGGCAGCCGGGACAAGCAAAACACACGATCCCGGAAATACTGTGACTGGTTTGGGTTGTCCCATCAGCCATTTATCAATCCATTGGCTTGTGCGATCTGCTCAATATCCCGTTGCCCTTGATGAGCCGACTTTGCACAGGTATGATCTATTCAGGGTACAAGATTTTGGGACGAACCAACCCGCCGGCCGGCAGTAAAGAAGCAGCTGTAAACGAATCGGAGGAATAGGAAATGAACGGGCAATTAGAAAACATATTAAAAGAAGCGCAATCGATTATGGACGGGGACAATCTTACCGGGAAACAAAAAGATATCATCGGCGCCGCTCTGGAGTTGTTTGCCGAAAAAGGATATGACGGAACCACGACCCAAGCCATCGCGCAAAAGGCAAAGGTGTCGGAAAAAACGCTCTTTAAATATTTTGGCAGCAAACAGGAACTGTTCAGGCAAACGGTTTACCCTGCCATGCTAAAAGCATTGCAACCGATTCTGATGGAACGCACGGACAATATCTTGAACAACGGAAAGGACTACCATGATATTTTTTATGCCATCTTTAAGGACAGGGTCCAATTTTCCATCGAAAATACGGATGTCGTCAAGTTGGTTTTGCAGGAACTTCTGTTGAGTACGGAATTTCGCGAAGTGATTTCAAAGTTTGTGAAACAAAATGTGTTTCCGCGGATTTCGCAACTCAGCGAAAAGATCGGTGATGTAAGTTTGCCTGCTCCCGTTTTCGGCAGGATCGTGTTCAGTCTCCTCGCCGGATATGTCATAATGAGAACCATTCTGGCTCCGGAGCAGGAATGGGATGATGAAAAAGAGATACAACTTACCCTGGACGTTTTATTTCATGGCCTCGATCATCAGGCAGAACAGCGCCGTGGATGAGATTTGGCGATGGGGGATTGTGGCCGAAAAAATAAAAGAAGACTTGAGTTTTCCAGCAGGCAGCTCAAGTCTTTTTTATGGACCAATTTCCCCGTTTTCTCTCGCGAATGGACCCTTCGTGCAACAAACGGGATTGGCGGAAAACTTGACAAACTCATCAACCAAATCTCTGTTTTTTTGGGTCTCTTGATGTTTCATGGAATATCCCATATTTTATGAAGTTTTTTAATTTGAATATTGATTTTAAGCTGGATAATATTTGCAATAAAGGTAAACCAACCGGTCGGTTTATATATACTGGCTAGTTGGTATTGAATCCAAAATGAAATTCGGGAGTGATTGTATGAAAAAAAGTACGTTCCTTTCTGCTTGCCTCGCTTTGCTATTCGTATTTTCTTTCCACATTAACGCCTTTGCTGCAGACGCATCACGAGTGGATTTGAGACCTAGAGAAGACGTGAAAAGTACACGTGTGGTTGAGGTGTTACCCGGTGAAAAGTTGGGCGTGTATGTAAAGAACACGGACAATGTTGATGGAAATGATATGAGCTTTTATGTAGAAGGAACAAACATTGAGGGGGACTTAACTTACGGCAACCAAACATATAATCATCGATTTAATGTACGACCGGGAAAATACAGATTATTTTTAGTATGTGATGATCATTCGAATTGTCAAGGGTATGGAATTTTAAGCAGTAGAAGATAAAAGATCAAAACGCTGATTACAAAGCAATTGTCTGACAATCCCCGGTGGTAAAAAGCGGGTAAGGGTTGTCAAACTTTTTTTGTTTTGAAGAGTACGGCAACCGTTCACGGAATGATTTTCCGCATCTGAATTTATTCCGACAGGCATCTGGCGGGATTGTCTCCGATTGTCCAAGGAATGCAACATGATTTGAGAAACCGTATAGGTAACGCAAATCATTTTGTGTTTATGCTGGAAACGCAGGGACGACATTTTTCCTGAGCGTTGATCATGGCCAATTTGGTATAAACCTCAAGTGATACGGCATGGAATTTGACAAACATATTCTAAATAATAAAATTAATTATCTTTTATCAAAAAATTCACTTTAATTTAACAATAATATTCATTATAATACAAATAGATTGATACAACCATATGTCTATACCAATTTTTTGAATAAAGAGGTGATTGAGGAAAACGGAAGGGAAAGTGAAGCAGTAAGTGTTTGAGTTTTTTGAATCGGGTGAACGGAATATGACATAAGGACAGGAGTGAAATGGATGAAAAGCAAAAAAAATAAGGCCAGGTTTGGGAAGAGATTAGCCGTTGCTTTGATCATGCTGCTTCTGATCGGCATCTTGCCCGCCGGTGCCTTTGCCGGCAGTGCTCCAACTGCAAAAAGCCAGGCCGCAACCAGCGCAGCTTCCGGCAAAAACGTCGTCGCTTATTATCCGAGCTGGGCCACCTATGACCGTAACTTTCAAGTGATGGATATTGATGCCTCCAAAATCACCTATCTCAACTACGCATTTGCCAATGTTGTAAATGGGGAAGTGACTGTTGGTGATACTTATGCCGATACGGACAAGTTTTTCCCGGGGGATTGTTGGGACGCGGGCTGCAAACGGGGGAACTTTAACCAGTTGACGAAGCTGAAACAAAAATATCCCAATCTTAAAACAATTATCTCCGTGGGTGGATGGACATGGTCCGGCGGTTTTTCCGATGCGGCCCTGACCGATGCTTCCCGCACCAAATTTGCCGACAGTGCGGTTCGTTTTATACGCACATGGGGCTTCGACGGAGTGGATATCGACTGGGAGTACCCTGTCAGCGGAGGGTTGCAAAATGGCAGACCCGAAGATAAACAAAACTTTACTCTTTTAATTCAAAAATTGCGGGAAAAACTGGACGCTGCGGGGCAGCAGGACGGCAAACACTACCTGCTTACGATTGCTGCCGGTGCCAGCCCGAGCTACCTGCAAAATACCGAAATGGGCAAAGTAGCCTCTTACCTCGATTATGTGAACATCATGACTTACGATTTTCACGGGGGATGGGAACAGAGAAGCAATCATAATGCGCCGCTGTATGCCGATCCTGCTGATCCCTTCCCGGATAAATCGACCTTTAATGTCAGTGCTGCTGTTGACGGCTTTATAAGAGCCGGTGTGCCCGCTTCCAAAATCGTTCTCGGCCTTCCATTCTACGGGCGCGGATGGACAGGCTGCAACTCTGCCGGCAACGGACAATACCAGACATGTACGGGAACACCGCAAGGAACATGGGAATCGGGCATATTCGACTTTTCTGACTTGGAAGCCAATTATATCAACAAAAACGGGTATACCCGCTACTGGAACGATGTTGCAAAAGTACCTTATCTCTTTAATCCTTCCAACGGGACCTTCATCTCTTACGATGATGCCGAATCGATCGGGTATAAAACCAGCTATCTGAAGTCAAAGGGACTTGCCGGTGCCATGATCTGGGACTTGAGTTCGGATCGCAACAAAACGTTGTTAACGAAAGTTTATAACGACTTACAATAATCGTTTGATCTTTGATGTGAACCGGGGCGGTTTGGCCGACTGCCCCGGGTTTTATTTGCCTTGCGGGATGGATGATCGGATTGATCTCAATGTGTTTGCCATTTGGCCTGATCAATTCGCCCGTTTTCACAAAGAATCTCTCCAAAAACCGGCCGGACCATGTCAGGAGACTGATTCATATCGTTTTTTATGAAGATTAGTTATAATATAAATAAGATTCTGTTTTAACATAAAATTAGCCGGATAAATGGAGTGAGGGTTTAATCGGAAGGAAGTCGGAAATGGCGTAACGGTTTGCCGGAGAAGCGGCCATGATGATTGATGATCGACGCGAATCAAGGCGATGAGCCCTTGCAGGAGGGGATTCGGGTATGAGTCTGCAAATGTTTCTTCCGTTTGTTGGTGCTGAATCATCCCCGGTGAAAAATGAGGTGGAGAAAGGGGCGATTCGCAAGTTTGCCGAGGCCATCGGGGACCCAAATCCGATTTACCAGGATGAGGAGTATGCGAAAACGACGCGCTTTGGCCGAATTATCGCACCGCCGACGTTCAGCCGTACGTTTGACTATGGAGAGATTCCCGGTCTCAAGTTCAAGCAGGAAGGGCTGATACACGGAGAGCAGCAATTTGAATATTTCCGGCCGGTATTTGCCGGAGATGTCCTTTATTGCTCCACCAAACTGGCAGATGCCTATGAAAAAGAAGGAAAGCTGGGGCGCATGATCTTTCTGGTTTATGAGCAAAAAGCGGTGAATGAATCGGGCGAGACGGTACTGATTGCCCGATCCAATGTGATTTACCGGGGATAGGAGGGGGATGCTTTGTGGCTGGCAGACTGTTTCAACCAGGGGATCCGATCGGCCCGCTTGTCAAACCGCCCGTCACGAAAACCCAGCTGGTGATGTATTCTGGCGCTTCCGGCGATTTCAATCCGATTCACACGGTTGAGGAGTATGCGAAGGAAGCGGGGCTGGGCGGGGTGATTGCCCATGGGATGTTGACGATGGCGTTCGTCGGCCAGATGCTTACCGATACGATCGGCCTGGAAGGGCATTTGCGCACTTTCGGCGTCCGCTTTACCGGAATGGTGCGACCCGGCGATGTGATCACCTGTGCAGGGAAGGTTACCGAAACCCGAAATGACGGGGGACAACAGGTGGTTACCTGTGAAATCTGGGCTTCAACGCAAAAAGGGGATAAAGTGGTTACCGGCAAGGCAGAGTTTGCATTACCGATCAATTAACCAAGTTTGAAAGGGGTCGGAAAACAATGAGGTTAAAGGATCGCGTGGCGATTGTGACAGGTTCCGGCAGAGGAATCGGGGCTGCTACGGTGCAGAGGTTGGCAGAAGAAGGTGCGAAAGTGACCGTGACGGATGTGAATGCGGAATCGTGTGAGGCAACGGCGGCGAAAATTCGTGAGGCGGGCGGCGAAGCGATTGCCATCCCCTGCGATATCACGCAGCGTGAATCGGTGGAAGAGATGGTGAAAAAAACGGTGGACACGTTTGGCCGTCTCGATATTCTGGTAAACAACGCGGGCGTGATCCGCGATAATCTGGTTCATAAAATGACGGACGAGGACTGGGACGCTGTCATGAACGTCCATCTGAAAGGAACGTTTTACGCTTCGCAAGCCGCCCAGCGTTTCATGGTTCCGCAGCGCTATGGGAAAATTGTAAATTTCAGTTCCACATCGGCGCTCGGCAATCGGGGGCAGTTGAATTACTCGGCAGCCAAAGCCGGGATTCAAGGTTTTACCAAAACCCTCGCCATCGAGCTTGGAAAATTCAACATTAATGTGAATGCTGTTGCCCCCGGGTTCATCGAAACGGATATGACCAGAGCGACGGCGGAACGGATCGGGATTACTTTTGAACAACTGAAGCAAGCGGCGGCAGAAAACTCGTTGCTCGGACGCACGGGCAAACCGGTAGATGTGGCCAATGCGGTGCTGTTTTTGGTTTCCGATGAATCCAGCTTCATCACCGGTCAGGTTTTGTATGTGAGCGGCGGAATTTGAATGTGTGGAATTGTGCCGGCAGTCATCCCTTTTGCAGGCAACGGAAAAACCCCCGCTTTTTTCTCCGGCGGGGGTACGCAAGAAGAGCAATCCCAACAGGGCGATATTGCTCGTCCAGGGCGACAAAAGCCAGAAAAAGTTGCCGCGGCGGCTCTTTCTCCGCTCATCAAATTCTTCTTTGATCACGGAGTTTCACAGATAATTCCACTGGATTTGTCTCAAAAGAGCTTAAATCCCGATATGTATCGATTTCATTCCTGATGAAGTCCGTTTTTGCTCCGCTATTTCAAATTCGGTACTGTGACCACGTGATCACCGCCCCATTCGGGGGTGTCCATTTGATCCGGATCATAGGTCACTTGCTTTTTGATGGGCATATAAACCGTGCCGTCGGCAATCGTGGAAGGTCCGGAGTTGGTTTTGCTGTTGTTTCGGTTGGCGATCCCGCTCTGTCCGATCGCAAACGTGCTGGCGGTTGTCATGGAAATAACTTTGATCGCCCCGATATTGATGTTGATGGTGATGGGATTCATCTGGCCAACCTCCCTTCCCGGTCATCCAAACCGTTAACCTTGCCGTTTTTTTATTCTATGTAGGCAAGAGGGAAATGTTCCTGCACACTTGCCCGGTGGGCGGTATACAATAACCTGAGACCGGAAAAGGGCGATGCGAAAGCAACTCTTCTGCAGACAGTGTGAATCGTCAGACTTTGTTAGGATAGCGAAGGAGAGAGTTTTGAAAGCGAGAAGCCATTATAAATGAGTGGTTTTCATCTGCAATTACAGAAAAAAGATTGGAGTGGAGCATGATGGTTTTGCGAATCAAGGTCGGTGGATTCTCAGTGGAGCGATGCGCGCAAAATGCTGCAATGGCAAACGGCAGCAATGCAATTACCCAGCGTTCCTTGCAAAAACAAAACCTGTCAACGCTTTTGACCGGTTCCGGCCGGTTAAGGACAGCACGAGAGATGGTGGGGGTTGTTGATCCCGATTTTGAAGATATCAGCGGGTGGAGCGGGGACAACTATCAGATGAAAGATCCATCCTGAATCGAAAGGATCGTTTGGTCATGCCGAATTTTTTCAGTTTTGGTTTTCTGAGCAGCAATAATATCGCATCCAGCGGCTCCATCGGTGTCGGGCAAAACATTATCCAAAATCGGAACGCGATGAAGAACAACAGTGCTGCCCGCAGCGTGGGCATCGGTTTCAACAATGTTCCGGTAATCATTTACCAAAATCTCGATATGGACAATATCGATCAGCTTGCCACCGACTTCCAAAACCTCGGTGGGGGGCAATTGTAGGGAGGGATTTCATGTCTGCCTCCATTCATTTCGGTTTTTTTTTATCCAATGCCGTATCGACATCGGGTTCCATCAATCTGGGGGTCAACGTGGTCCAGAATCGCAATTCCAGCAAGCAGAATATTGGGAATCTCCAGACCTTTGAAGGGAACAGCTGGATGGCAACAAAAAAACTGATCAATTTTGATTCCGATATCGTGGATAACTATAGCGTTGATGCGAATAACTATGCCGGAGCCTGACTTTAGCTTTTATCAGGATGAAGGGAGAGAAACGGGATGAGAGAAGATAAAAATATTTGGGGATTTCATTGGGAAGAGATGAACCGGATGTTTCAGGAGGCTTCAGGCGGAACTGGCCGTTCCCTTTTTCCCGTGGATTTCAACTGGATGGAAGAGATCATCAAGACTTCGCTCGACAAAGCCTTTTCAGAAAATCATGACCTGCAAAAATCGTATTCGATCCCGAAACAATATCATATTTCAGAGCAAAATGACAAGATGGTCGTACAAGTGCCGACACCGGAAAATACCGATGTGAAGGATATTCGCCTCTTTTTGGACGTGAATCGGTTGATGATCACCGGGATCAACGAAGACAAAGAATTGATTACGCTGCCGGTGAGAGGCGACTGCGAGGGGAGTGAGGCACATTATAAAAATGGAATGTTGGAGATTTACATTCCTAAAGATAAAAGAAACAACTTTACGGAAATCATGATTCAGCACGCTTAATCTATGGCTTGTCATAAAAAATGAATCCTTCCCCTTTTGATGTGTTGAAGGAAGAATCAAGTCTTTTTTTTTGCTCGAAGACAGCCTGTTGGGGCGGGTTTGTATATGTAATTTGATCTGAATACTACTATTTTTTTATAAATTCATATTGTCAAATAATAATCGTTGTGTTAGTATTCAAATAAGTTGGTCGTACAAGATGATTATCGGACTAACTTGTACGTACAAATTGATGGCGTTCGTTATCCCTCGTTTTGTCGGAAGAAACGGGCCAAATTCGTACAGCATTTGTTGAAAGCGCTTCAATTATGGTGTTGGCGGAATGGGGGGAGAATGGAGAACGTGGAAAACGACAGCAGCTAAGAAAATCAGGGAGTCACTGGTACGGCCGGTTGTATGGACATTTGCAGGTTGTTTCACCCGATGAGATGAAGGAGCGCAGGTATGTTCACAATCAATTGCCGGATGGCGGGCCGGGAGCGGGGATTTTCATTGACCGGCCGGCGGTTCTGCCGTGCAAGGTGGATCAGGCAATGGATCCGGAGTTGACTCGTCATGCAAGATAAAACAGAACATGCAGAGGAGGAAGGAGATATGGGAGTGAAGAACGGTCGGGAGCGGAAGGTGACATTGGGGGTGATCGTCGGCAACCGTGGTTTTTTTCCGGGACATCTTTGCGAAGAGGGCAGGAAAAAGATCATCCAGGTGTTGCAAGAGGAAGGCTTCAAAGCGGTGATTCTTTCCCCGGAAGAGACGAGATACGGGGCGGTGGGAACGCTGGAAGATGCAAGGAAATGCGCCAACCTCTTCCGGCGGCACCGGGAGGAGATCGACGGCATTCTGGTCACTCTCCCCAATTTCGGGGATGAAAAGTCGATTGCCAACACCCTGCGACTGGCTGAATTAAATGTGCCTGTTCTTGTACACGCTTTTGCCGATGATCCTTCAAAGATGAGGGTTCAGGACCGGAGAGACAGTTTTTGCGGGAAGATCTCAGTCTGTAATAACCTCGCTCAATACCGGATTCCCTACACGCTGACGACACGGCATACGGTTGATCCGGACAGTTTGGAATTCCGCAGGGATCTGCATAAGTTTGCCGGCATCTGCCGGGTGGTGAAAGGTCTCAAACGGCTGCGGATCGGCGCCATCGGGGCAAGGCCTGCTGATTTCAACACCGTCCGTTACAGTGAGAAACTGCTTGAGGCAAACGGGATCAGTGTGGAAACAATCGATTTGTCCGAAATTTTGGGAAGGGCCAACCGTTTGTCGGATGAAGACTCTGCGGTCAAACAGAAATTGGAGGAGATTCGCACTTATATCGACACCAAAGGGATTCCGGAAGAGAGTATGCTGCGCATGTCCAAATTGGGCGTGGTGATTGACCGCTGGATGACAGACTGCGATCTGTCGGCGACGGCGATTCAGTGCTGGACTTCGATGGAGGAATATTTCGGTGTTGTTCCCTGTACGATCATGAGCATTATGAGCAATAATCTCCTGCCCAGCGCCTGCGAGGTGGATGTTCCGGGATTGGTCGGGATGTACGCTCTTCAGGAAGCAGCCAACCGGCCGAGTGCAATTGTTGACTGGAATAACAACTATGGCGATGATCCGGATAAAGCCGTGATCTTCCATTGCAGCAACCTGCCCAAAGATGTATTTGCTGAAGCATCGATGGACTATCAGGAGATTATCGCGGGAACTGTGGGCAAGGAAAATACTTACGGTACTGTAGTTGGACGGGTTAAGCCGGGAGCTTTCACCTATGCACGGGTTTCAACCAATGACCTCAGCGGAAAGCTGGAAGCTTATGTGGGTGAGGGAGAACTGACAAACGATCCCCTCTTGACCTTCGGCGGGTATGGAGTGGTCCGGATTCCCAACCTGCAGGGGTTGTTACGGTACATCTGCGAACGGGGCTTTGAGCACCATGTGGCCGTCAATTTGAGCCAGACGGCAGAAGCGTTGGAAGAGGCTATGGGCAAGTATTTGGGTTGGAGCGTCTATCATCACAGAGGGTAATTTTCTTTTGAGAAGGGGACAGGGGGAACCGATATGAAGCACGCTTTGCTCAATGCCAGTCTCATAGATTACTTCATTGTTGCCATCTACTTCGTTTTTGTTCTCGGGATTGGGTTTTTACTGAAAAATCGCATGAAGACGGGAGATGATTTCTTCCTGTCCGGCCGATCGATTCCAACGTGGATTACCAGCCTCGCTTTTCTCTCGGCCAACCTCGGGGCGATTGAAGTGCTGGGGATGGCGGCCAACGGTGCCGAGTATGGCATGCTGACTTCCCACTTCTATTGGATCGGTGCGATTCCGGCCATGTTGTTTCTCGGCCTGTACATGATGCCTTTTTACTATGCTTCCCGGGTACGGTCAGTGCCGGAATATCTGAAAATCCGTTACAATGAGGCGACCCGGGCTGTCAATGCGATTACGTTTGCCGTTATGACAGTCTTGCTGTCAGGGGTCAGCCTCTACTCAATGGCGCTGATTCTTCAGGTTCTGGTTGGCTGGTCGATCAATACCAGCATTTTGATTTCCGCGGTCGTGGTGTTGATTTACGTCGGGTTGGGCGGATTGACTTCCTCCATCTTTACGGAAGTGATCCAGTTCTTCCTCATCTGGCTTGGTCTTTTGCTGATCCCGATTCTGGGCATGCACGAACTGGGAGGATGGGCCGGGATGGCGCATCGCCTTCCTGAAGGCTTTACCCACCTGTGGTCCAATCTGGGGAGCAACGGGGAAAATGCGATGGGCATCAACTGGCTTGGTGTGGTGCTGGGACTGGGATTTGTCATTTCCTTCGGCTACTGGACAACCGATTTTCTCGTGGTGCAACGGGCATTCGCCGCCAAAAACATGCGTTCTGCACAAAATACGCCGATTTATGCCGCTTTCTTCAAAATGCTTGTCCCTTTTCTGGTCATCATCCCCGGTTTAATAGCCGCCGTCATCTTTCCCGATATCGGCAAGCCGGACGGGCCAAGCTACAATCTGGCTTTGCCTCTCCTGATTGAACGGTATTACCCCCCGGGTATTCTGGGGCTCGGTTTGACCGCGATGCTGGCCAGTTTCATGAGCGGCATGGCGGGAAATGTAACCGCATTCACCACGGTCTGGACATATGACATTTATCAGGCTTACATCAATAAACGGGCCAGTGACCAACATTATGTCAAAATGGGTCGGTGGACCGTTATTGTCGGTGTCCTGATCAGCATCGGCGCTGCTTATGTAGCTGCTGATTTTCCCAGTGTGATGGATTATATGCAGACATTGTTCTCGTTCTTCAATGCGCCCTTGTTCGCCACCTTCCTGCTCGGAATGTTTTGGAGAAGAGCGACGCCCTGGGGAGGATTTTGGGGATTGGTTTCAGGTATTGCCACAGCATTGATCCTGTACGTGGCTCTTCCCGACAACTTTTATTCCAGTCCGCAGGCGGGCAATTTCTGGCGTGCCTGGTGGGCATGGCTGGTTGCCTTCCTGATCACCGTCCTGGTCAGTTTCTTCACCAAACAGAAGCCGGCGGAAGAGCTGAAAGGAGTCGTATACAGCCGCGGGGCGTACCCGACCTATGACGATCTTGCCTGGTACAAGCGTCCCGGTTATATCGCCTTAATCCTCTGTCTCTTCTTTATCGGCTTTAATATCTGGTTCTGGTAGGAGGGCTTCCGATGAAAGATTCAAGTCTGTTTTATGACCTTCGGTTTCTGATTGGCCTTCTCTTCGTGATTTACGGGGTGATTCTCGGGGTTTACGGATTTCTCTACAATCCGCAGAAAGCGGTGCTCCACGGTTGGAACATCAACCTCTGGTGGGGAATTGTGATTTTCCTCTTCGGTTTGGTTTTCTTGGCGGCTTCACTTCGAAAGAGAGTGGGTTTGGCGAAAATGAAGGAAACGTCAGTTTCGGAAAGAACCCATTGAGGCGTTGGAAAAGCGTAAGCGATAGCGATGGAGGGTCAACGGTTCGGAAACGGCTGTAAGCCTGAAGGTCGCCGTGGCGGAATCGCGCCTGTTCATTGGGTGATATTGCGGGGTCGGGGCTGCTTTCCTGTATGGTATACTGGCTGTGTGACTAATTCATTGTAAAGGTGGAAAATATGGCCACAAAACGGAGCAAGGTAAAAGAAACGATTAAAGCTTGGCTGGTTAACGGGGAAGTCAAGCCGCATCAAAAAATCAAATCCGAACATGAACTGGCTGATTTGTTTCAGGTCAGCCGGCATACCATCCGCCAGGCGATCGGAGATTTGGTTTATGAGGGCTGGCTGTACCGAGAGCAGGGGCGCGGGACATTTTACAACGGTTTTCCGGGAAAAAGATCCAACAAAATAATCGGAATTATCACCACATATATATCGGATTACATTTTTCCGTCCATTATACGTGGAGCGGAATCATATTTAAACACCAAGGGGTACGGCATTTTGCTCGCCAGTACCAACAACCGGCCGGAAGATGAAAAAGAGTGTTTGCAGATGATGCTGGATAAACAGGTGGACGGTCTGATTCTGGAGCCGACCAAGACCGCCCTGTACAATGAGAACCTTGATTATTACCTGACCCTGGAACAAAAGCGCATTCCTTATATCATGATTAATGCTTATTATCCCAATCTGCAACCGCCCAGTGTGACGATGGATGATGAGCTTGGAGGTTACCTTGCGGGAAGGCACCTGATTGAGCTTGGTCATCGGAGGATTGCCGGGTTGTTTAAGACAGATGATCTGCAAGGCATCAAACGGATGAAAGGTTTTTTCAGAGCGCACAGGGAGGCCGGATTGCCAGTTCAGCCCGGAATGGTCATTTCCTATGGAACAGAAGAAAAAGAGGAAAAACCGAGAATGGCGTTTGCCCGTTTGATGAGGGAGAGAGACAGGCCGTCAGCCGTCTTTTGCTATAACGATGAAGTCGCTCTCTCCATTCTCGATGTGATCCGCGAGCTGGCTTTGAAGGTGCCGCAGGACATTTCGGTTGTCGGATACGACGATTCTTTGTTGGCAGAAGCATCCGAAGTGAAGTTGACCACGATCAAGCATCCGAAGATGCAGATGGGGGAGATGGCCGCCAAATTGCTGATCGAAGCGGTTGAAAAAGGAGACCGGGGTCATGCCATCGAGTCGTTCGTCTTTCAGCCGGAATTGGTTGTGAGAAGTTCCACGGGAAAATGGGGCGGTACAAAGTAAAAAACGACATGCTTCAGTTGCAAAGCCGACGGGCGGGAGGCGCGGGACGATGGAGGAAACGAAACTTGCGCCCCGCCATCCCGGTTGGGGGGATCCGGAATCGCAGAAACAGACGGATCATTCGGAACAATGGAGAACGGTAAAGAAGCAGTCCGTGAGTGTGTAAACCAGTGCATTCGGATCGCCGGAGGGGAGGAGATGTATGAAATACAGCATTGGTGTTGACTTTGGCACCCTGTCAGGGAGAACCGTGCTGGTGGAAGTGGAAACAGGAAAGGAAATCGCAACCGCGATCAAAGCGTATACCCATGGGGTAATCGATCGATATTTGCCGGATGGCATGACCAAATTGGAGCCGGATTGGGCTCTGCAACATCCTGCGGACTATCTGGAGGTTTTGCAGGTCACCATCCCGGAAGTATTGCAGAAAGCGGCGGTTTCAGCTGATGATGTGATCGGGATTGGAATCGATTTCACTTCCTGCACCATGCTTCCGGTTGATGCCGCCGGGATTCCGTTGTGCATGAAGGAAGAATTTAAAAAGAATCCGCATAGTTATGTGAAGTTATGGAAGCATCATGCCGCGCAGGAAGAGGCGAATCGCTTGAATGAAATTGCAAAGCAGCGGGGAGAGAAATTTTTGCAGCGGTATGGGGGCAAGATTTCTTCCGAATGGCTGATCCCGAAAATCTGGCAAATCCTGAATGAAGCTCCGGAGGTTTATGAAGCGGCGGATCAGATGCTTGAAGCGACCGACTGGGTGGTTTCCAGGCTCACGGGAGAAGTGAAGCGGAACAGTTGCACAGCCGGGTACAAGGCGATTTGGGATAAACAAGAAGGGTATCCGTCCCGGGAGTTCTTTCAATCACTCGATCCGCGTCTGGCAACACTCGTTGAAGAGAAATTGAGTACGGATCTCTATCCGATCGGCTCCAAGGCGGGCGAACTTACGGCGGAGGCAGCGAAATTAACGGGATTAAAGCCCGGAACGGCCGTGGCCGTAGGCAATGTCGATGCACATGTATCGGCGCCGGCTGTGGGAATTACCGAACCGGGCAAAATGCTGATGATCATGGGCACTTCCACCTGCCATATTTTGCTCGGTGAAGAAAAAAAGGCTGTTCCTGGGATCTGCGGAGCAGTTGAAGACGGGGTGATTCAGGGGCTGATCGGCTATGAGGCAGGGCAATCCTGTGTCGGAGACCACTTTGAATGGTTCGTTGAAAACGGTGTGCCCGCCCGTTATATGGAAGAAGCCAAAGAGCGGGGGATTGATATTCACCAGCTACTCACGGAAAAGGCGAGCCTCCTGAACCCCGGTGAAAGCGGTCTCATCGCGCTCGACTGGTGGAACGGCAACCGTTCAACACTGGTCGATGCCGATTTGACCGGAGTGATTGTCGGAGCAACCCTGCATACGAAGCCGGAAGAAATTTACCGCGCCCTGATCGAAGCGACTGCCTATGGCACCCGAATGATTGTGGAAACATTCAGGGAGCACGGGGTTCCCATCCATGAACTTTACGCGGCGGGTGGCATTGCGGAAAAAAACCGCCTGATGATGCAAATTTATGCCGATGTGCTTAACATGGAAATCCGCGTTTCGGCCTCAGCGCAAACGCCGGCCCTCGGAGCCGCCATGTTTGGAGCAGTGGCGGCCGGAAAGGAGCGGGGCGGGTACGATTCGATTGTTGAGGCGGCGAGGAAAATGGCGAAAGTAAAAGATGAGTATTATAAGCCGTTGCCGGAACATGCAGCCGTTTACGAAAAGCTGTATCAAGAGTACAAAAAACTTTACGACTACTTTGGCCGCGGTGAAAATAACGTGATGAAAAGACTGAAACGGATCAAGAAAACGGCAACCGCAAACGGAGATCGGTCTGCGCCGAGTGAAGGAGCGGAGAACGAATAGAGCTTCAGAGGAGGGACCGGAGTTGCTCGAACAGCTGAAACGGGAGGTTCTGGAAGCCAATAAGCAGCTTCCTCTCCACGGTTTGGTCACTTTTACCTGGGGGAACGTGAGCGGAATCGACAGGGAGAAGGGGCTGGTCGTCATCAAGCCAAGCGGGGTACCTTACGAAAAGATGAAGATCGAGGATCTGGCCGTTGTTGATCTGGATGGAAATCAGGTGGAAGGGAAGTTGAAACCTTCTTCCGATACTCCGACGCACTTGGCCTTATATCGAGCGTTTCCTGTGATCGGCGGAATTGTGCACACACATTCCCCTTGGGCGACGGGATGGGCACAGGCTGGCAGGCCGATTCCTGTGCTTGGAACCACGCACGCCGATTATTTTTATGGAGAGATTCCCTGTACACGGGAAATGACCTCTGATGAGATTCAGGGGGCGTATGAACACGAAACGGGAAAGGTCATCATTGAAACGTTTCAGGAGAAGGAGATTGATCCGGCGAAGATACCCGGCGTTCTCGTATACCAGCACGCGCCCTTCTGTTGGGGAAAAGATGCTGCAGATGCCGTTCACAACGCCGTCGTGCTGGAGGAAATCGCCAAAATATCCTTCCATACCTGCCAGCTGAACCCGGCGGTTACCCCGGTCAGCCAATTTCTGCTGGATAAACATTATCTGCGCAAACATGGTGTGCACGCGTACTACGGGCAAGGATGACGGAACACTGTGGGATATCCGGGATTCCTTGCTGAGAAAGCATTTGATCATCCGCGAACCGGACTGCAACACATCTTCACGAAAAGAGGAGGAGGAAGAAGATGCTGCCAGTCAACGGGAATTTAAAGGGAAAGGTGGCCGTGATCACCGGCGGCAGCGGCGTCCTTTGCAGCGCGATGGCCAGGGAGCTCGGCAGGCAAGGAGTCAAGGTCGCGATTTTGAATCGCAATCGGGGGAAAGGTGAAAAAGTCGCGGAGGAGATAAGAAGATCGGGCGGTGAAGCGATTGCTGTTTCCTGCGACGTCCTGGATGCGGAAAGCGTCAAGCGGGCGGAAAAGATTGTGACGGAGGAATTGGGCGTTTGTGACATTTTGATCAACGGTGCCGGCGGAAACCACCCCGAGGGCATTACAACACATGAAACGCTGAAGATCAGCGATCTCGGGCAGGAGGAAGTGAAGACATTTTTCGACTTGGGCCCGGAAGGATTTCAATATGTGTTCAGCCTGAATTTGCTGGGAACGGTGATTCCGACTCAGGTTTTTACGCGAAAAATGATCAGCAGAAAAGGGGCCATTGTGATCAATATGTCGTCGATGAGCGCACCGAGCCCCATGACAAAGGTTCCGGCTTACAGTGCGGCGAAAGCGGGAATCGAAAATTTCACGAAATGGCTGGCCGTTCATATGGCTGATGTCGGGATCAGGGTCAATGCCATTGCCCCCGGTTTTTTTCTGACGGAACAAAACCGCAGTCTCCTCTTGAATGAAGATGGCTCCCTGACCGAACGCTCGCGGAAAATCCTGTCTCATACACCGATGCGACGATTCGGTTCCCCCGAAGACCTGTTGGGAACGCTGCTCTGGTTGGCGGACGAAAACATGTCCGGATTTGTCACCGGGATTACTATTCCGGTGGATGGCGGTTTCTTGGCGTATTCCGGAGTTTGAAGGCGCATCCGACGACAGGAAGCGTTCATGTCGTATCAAAAACCCGGTGGATGAACGTTCAGTAAAAATCTTCAGAGCAGTGGTTTGCTGAAGTGGTGATTCATGTTCATTGCATGAATCACCACTTTTTTAATCATCTGTTCCCGTGTCAAAACCCATGATCGCTCCGATCATTGCACCTGTTTAGCCTGTTTGGAACTATGCCTTCCATGCTTGGAACAATTCATGGCTGTCCGTCAGGTCCAGGCGAGGCATCGCATGCCGGATGATGCAGAGATCTGTGTCATCTAGTCCGTCCTGCTCGTTTTCAAGGTTTGCAAAGGGGATAATCTTGATGGCAAGCTCTTTTTGCTTCCAATAACTTTCCCACAGGCGATTCCGGAGGGTAACCTGCGTGACGGGGGAAAGGGCAAACTGCTGATGGGTTCCGAGCAGGCGTGTAATCAGCCTGGTTTCCGGGCCATTGGTGTTTGTGGCGGAAGGTATCGGATTTTTCACCAGATGAACAGTGACCATATCTCCGACTTTCAGCCCGTTGTCCCGTTTTACGTCATCGCCGGTTGCCACGATCAGCCCCAGACCGCGGTGACCGGTTACGGTGAATTCCGGTTGGTTCTCATGGGCCAGCCCGGTAAGCTCGTTAAAATTTACTTCACTTGCCAGCATGTACAGTAACACTTGGCCTGGTTTCGGTTTGGCAACGGGGACGATTTTTCTGACGGCTTTTATTTGGCGGCAGCTTTGGTCGTTTTGGCAGATGATCACCCGGTAAGCATACTGCCACTCCGGAAGGGGAGTGAAGGGAGGGATAAAGGGTGTTCCGGGAGGCAAAATTTTCCCTTTTATGTTCTGTTGGGAAAAGCGATCACGCTGGAAAACGTCATTTTTCATCGGTTCATTCCCCCTGATTCGGTTTTTTATATTTCGCTGTTGTATGAAACCATTGGTCAGTTGTTGTAATATTACAATATCTGATTTTTTAATCTGTTATATAATAGTCTTGATGCTATTTTATCTTAGTGAGTCACTTCTTGACAAGGCTTTTTTGCAAATTTGCAAAAAATATCGACATGGAACAAGACAGGATGAACTTAGTTGTATAAATATTCTTAATATAATAAAATATAGGTAGATTTATATGAATTTATATTCAAATAAAAGGCGGGGTTAAACGCGGATGAAAGCGGTCATATTTCACGACGTGGGTGATGTGCGGGTTGAGACAGTGAAGGATCCGGTGATACAGGAACCTGCTGATGCGATCGTGCGGATTACGACAGCGGCGATTTGCGGATCCGATTTGCATCTTTATCACGGCACGATCCCGGGGATGATGCCGGGAGCGATCATCGGACACGAGTATGTGGGGGTAGTCGAAGAAGTGGGGCCACAAGTGCAAAGTTTCAAACGGGGGGACCGGGTGGTTGGAGCCTTTCACGTTGCTTGCGGCAAATGTCGAACCTGCCGGCGTGGTCACTATAACCAGTGTCGGTTTGGAGGTGTACTGGGCTACGGCGTGGCCTTCGGTAATTTGGATGGGACACAGGCTGAATTCGCGCGTATTCCGTATGCGGACTATACCCTGCGACGGGTTCCGGATGGGTTGAGCGATGAACAGGCGTTGTTTACCGGAGATATTCTGACCACTGCCTACGGAGCCGTTGTGAACAGCGGCTTGAAGCCCGGAGAAAACGTTGCCGTGATCGGTTGCGGTCCGGTCGGGATCATGGCAGTTCAGAGTGCCTTTGCTCTGGGAGCTTCCCAGGTCTTCGCAGTTGATCTCGTCAAAGAGCGGACCGAGCTGGCCGCGCAGCTGGGTGCGATCCCGGTTCCCTCAAAGGAGATGGATGCGGAAGCAAAAATCCGCGAATGGACCGACGGTGAAGGGGCGGACGTTGTGATCGAAGCAGTTGGAGGTTCAGCCACGCTTGCTTTGGGGTTTGAGCTTGTTCGCGGGGGCGGGCGCATATCCTCCGTGGGCATTACAGCGGAAGATACCTTTGCCTATCCGTTGATGGCCAGTTTGGTGAAAGATGTGACGTTTCGCCTCGGAGTTGCCAATATCCATCGTGACATTGATACGACGCTGGCACTGGTGCAGGGTGGGCGGATTGATCCGACGGTGGTTGTTTCCCATCGTCTGCCTCTGGAGAAAGCGCCGGAAGGATATCGGCTCTTCGCCGAACGCCAAGCGAACAAGGTGATCTTGCAAGTGTCCAAGTGACGGGGTGATTTTGGCCAAGATCAACGATTTTGCCGGAGGTGCCTGAAAAAAGTTGAATCACTCCCTTTTATGGAGAATTGACCGATGCTGATTCTCTCTAAACCGGGGTTGAGAATGATACACATGGACAGATCGGGTTGGCCGTTCCCGCACCAATCCGGGGAGGAATGGATATGGAGATCGTAAAGAAGGCAACGTCGGGACCGTGATAAGCGCAGCTGGTTGATCCAAACGGAAGATCTTGTCAGACAAAGTAAAGAGGAATACCCGAAAGAGATTGCAAACGCCTGGCAGGGGGGGCTGATCCTGGACGAGCAGTGAGCAGAGGCGGAATTGGAGCCGATCCGCGCTGTAATCCTACATCATATCGATCTGTTGGAAAGTGCATCCGAAGCCAAAGACCATGAAAGCAACGTGCTTGACGCAATGTGGCAAATACCCTGACGTATAATTGCCTCTGCTCCATTTTCATCATTTACACGACTCAAATGGGCTGGGGAGCCTTCAAAATTCCAAAATTGACTGTTCTTGATAAATGTTTTTTATTATTTCTAAAATGAAAAAATGGCGCAAACATAATGAAAGATATATCCAGGAGTGAGACCAATGGAATTTGAATTTCACATTACAGTCCAGGATTTAAGCCCTGCTGAAAGGGATGCATTCATAAGGCTTTGTCAATCGGAACAGGTCAAACCTCTAATGATCGTCTTGGATAAAGGAGATTACATCCGTCAGCCAATGTTTACGGGAGTGATTAAAAGGACGGATTTTCATGAAGCGAATAAAGAAATCGACAAGATTGTAACCAAGTTTCAAGAAAATGGATTCACCATCATGAGAAAAAAAGTAGAGACGTCTCCAAATGAAGAACAGTACTTTTATCAACCACTGACCAAGCATTCTAAGCCTTACTTTGAATGGCATGGAAAAATTGAGGTTGATGATGTTGCCATGGTAAAGAATTTGTGCGCAGGTCTGGGCGGGCATCTTTCCAGAAACTCTTTAAATGCCAATGGAAAAGTGCGATTTATAACCGTCAGAGAATATGAAAGTAAGGAAAAATTTTATGAGAGAGTAGAGAAGATCCATTCTGTTTTAAAGGGAAATGGCTTTGAATTTGTAAAAGAACAATATGAATTATGTATCTACGACAGCAGAGAAGAATTGGATCGTGGATGGCTTTCGTGAGAGGTTTCATGAAAAGAGGGGAGAGAGAATCGTGATCAGTCGGGAAAATTTAAAGGATATGGATTGGACGGAAATCGAACTGGTTGTGATGGAGGCGCTTTTGAGAAGGATATCACTGGTGGATATGCCATTTGCATTAAAAGGGAATCCTGTTAACGAGACAATATTTGGAGAATCCGGATATTCGGTATGTTTTGTATTTGGAGAAAATCACAGATGTCAATCAAGCCTATAAAACTTTCACAAATTGGATGACTCAAGTGACAGAAATGGATTTGAACGACGGAATCAAGTTTGTGAGTTTTCAAGAATATGGATATTGGAGAAACATAGACTATGCCATGGCAGATGATTTTCCGACAGTCAATACATATCTTGCTTATTATTTCACAGATGAGCCAAGAGATCCTGATGAGGATGAATATGATTCCGTTTTTCTGGATATTTCGTTTAACTTGGAATTGGACGTCAAACCTGTTCCGTTAGAGTATCGGCCCGTTTATGGAGATCGTTTCATCGTTCCGTACACCATCCCCCTCTCGGTCCAGGTTGCTTGGAAGTTGCATCAAACGATTGTCAGACCCAGGTTTAAAGATCTTTATGATTTAAAGTTTTTGTTATCTCATCCGTCCTATGATCACCTTGCCCTTCAAGAAACATTGCAGACCCTCGTCAATGAATGCAGGATGGATCAATCGATTACCAAAGCGGATAAGAAAAAGGTTCTTGTCGATGATTTGAGAGGATTGTATGACTCATTATCCAATGATTCTGATCTGAAAGACTTTGCCGGCAGCCAAAATTAGGAAGAATATTTTATGCAGTTTGTGACTGATTTACGCAGAGTGATGGACCATGCCGGGTATTAATAAGAATTCATTTGATCATTTGCCGAGTCCGACATAAGGGAAGAGAAGGATGATAAATACGAAATATTCGGTTTGTCCTTTCTGGATTCGCAGGGACCATCATGATCTTGATGTGTAAAGAGCTTTGGGCCATCCCCGGTTCTCTCATCGTTTTTCCGGATCTTTTCTTTTCCATGCTGCCATCGGTGAACGAATTTGGACGTTGCGGAGTAAGAAGTCCGAAGGAAAAGCAGGCCCTCTCCCCGGTGTTTTTGGGGAGAGGACTTTTTTAATTCTGCTCCGGAAGATGTTTGTTCTTACCCCGATGCCCATCAGTTTCAATTTTCTGACTATTTCCCAGTAGTCGCTTCCGGCAAGGAAAGTGTCAGGAGAAATCCTGTCGCCAGGAATAGAATCAACCCGTATATTCCTGCTTCGGGGCTGAAGGAAGCAGTCAGCCAGCCCACGATATACGGACCGAGGAAACCGCCCAGGTTCCCGAGTGCGTTGATTCCTCCCCGCACTGCCCCGGCAACATTGGCCGAAAAGAGAACCGGAGGGATGGCCCAGAAAACGCCGGATGCGGCCTGCAGGAAAAATCCGCATCCAACCAGAAAGGCAAAGGATACCCAAATCTGACTTTGGAATTGAACGGATAACAGCAAACAGAGCGCAAAACCCAGTAACGGCAACCCTGTGTACAGTTTTCGATTCATGCTCCGGTCGGACAGGGTTGCGAACAGGTATTGCCCGATCATCGTTGCGATGTACGGAAAAACGGACAGAATCCCGACACTTCCCATTCCCGCATGTGTCAATTGCTTTATGATGGTCGGAAGCCACAGGGTAAAGCCATAAATACCGGTCTGATAGCAGAAATAAATCAGAATTAACTTCCACATGTTTTTATTTGCGAAGAGTTCCGCAAATGAGGCGGGGCCTTGCGGATTTGCCTTGAGCAACTCCTGTTCCGTACGCCAGCGTTTCACCAAATAGTCTCGTTCCTGTTCGGAAATCCATTTCGCATCTTGCGGCCGGTCACTGATCAGAGGGAGCCAGACGAAGATCAAAGCCAGTGAAATTATCCCTTCAATGATAAACACCATGCGCCAGTTCCAAATACTTAAGATCCATCCGGACAAAGGGCCGGTAATAATGGAAGCGATTGCAATATTCATCATGAAGAACGCATTGGCTCGCCCGCGCTCTTCGTTGGGAAACCAGTGGCTGATGATAACCAGGATCGCCGGCCAAACCCCACCTTCAGCAACTCCCAACAGAAACCGGAGAATCATCAATTGAGTCGCGTTTTGCACAAATCCGGTCACGGTGGCCAGTGTGCCCCAGGCGATGATCGTCCAGGCGATAAACTTTTTTGCGCTTCCTTTTTCGGCAATGATTCCGCCGGGAACTTGGAGGATAATATACCCGACGAAAAAAATTCCGGCAGCAAGTCCGGATAGGGAAGTTGTCATCCCGAGCTCCCGATCCATTCCGCCCGCCATCGCGAACCCGATGTTGGTGCGGTCCATAAAAGCTACGATGTATACCAAAATTGCAGGGGGAATAATGCGAAGCCAACGCCGGTTTGGGAGCGTGTTGTTCAATCTCCACCGCCTCCTTTGGAAGTATTTCGCAGTTACCTGGTTGGGGAATTTCATTTTTGGGTTGAAACTATTTTTATAGCGACATGTTATTATACTATTACAGATTTGTTATATTCGCAATATTCGGTGTATGTGTGAAAATGAATCAGTGTCCCGTATTTTGTTAAATCTCCGCTTGTTCAGCCTTTTGGGTTGTTGTTAAAAATGGGAGAATATTATATCATAACGAATAATTTCGTAAGGTTGTTAATGAAACAAGTGAGGAACATCTTTGTGTCTTTTCGGAACAACCGAAATAGAGACTGAGCAAAACGGGAGCGGGGTTCCCATGCCCCGGCTTGCGATGGGATTTTCACCGGAAAAGGAGAGATCAAGATTGGCGGCCATCATTGAACTGAACGATGTTACTTGGAGAAGGGGAGATCAGACGATTCTCCATCAGGTCAACTGGAAGGTTTCACCAGGTGAGCACTGGGCGATATTGGGGCTGAACGGGTCGGGGAAAACGTCATTGCTCAATTTCATAAACGGTTATTTCTGGCCCTCGCAAGGAAAAATCAGCGTGTTGGGCCACCCGTTTGGCAAAGTTGACTTAAGAGAACTGCGGAAGTCGATCGGCTGGGTCAGTTCGTCTCTGCAAGAGAGAATCAATGGACGGGAGCGGGCGCAAAATGTGGTGCTCAGCGGGAAGTTCGCCTCGATCGGTCTGTACGAAAAAACAGGCGAAAATGATGTGAAACGAGCCCGTCAGTTGATGGAGCAATTGGAGTGCGGCCATTTGTTCGACCGTTCCTATCAAACCTGTTCCCAAGGGGAGAAACAGAAGCTGCTCATTGCCCGCGCCTTGATGGCTTCACCCAAACTGTTGATTTTGGATGAAGCTTGCAACGGGCTTGATTTTCTCTCCAGAGAGGCATTGCTGTCCAGTATTCGTCAGCTGGCCGAAAGTTCAGATGCCCCTCATCTGCTGTTTGTGACTCACCACATTGAGGAAATACTGCCGATCTTCACCCATACCTTGTTGCTTCGCCGGGGCCGTGTCTTTGCCAAAGGAGAAACGCGGACCGTATTAAACAGTTCCAACCTGTCCGCTTTTTTTGAAACCCCGGTCGAAGTAAACTGGCGAAATGATCGGGCATGGCTTTCCGTTTCCGAAACGAAGACAAATGATCTGGAAGTGATCAGAACCTTACGGTAATTCCGACAGCCGATTTCCAACCCGCTTGGATTTCGGCTTTTTAAATGGTTTCTTTCATCGGCAAAATCAACAAAATTTCTTTTATTGTTTATTTCACACTTTTCGACTAAATATACAAAACAATAAGAATGTTATATAGAATTCAAATTAAAGCGCTTTCGTACAGGAGAGGAGGATGGAAATTGCGTTTAGCGGAAAATGATCCAATCCAAAATGAACAAACGGGCGGTGCAGAGCCGCCGATGATTGAACTGGCCGGGGTGACGAAAGAGTATGTCAAACCTTCCGGTGAAGTTCATACCGTTTTGCGGGATCTCCATTTGCGGATGGCCAAAGGGGAATTTTGTTCGTTTGTCGGGCCGACGGGATGCGGCAAATCGACGACATTGGGATTGATCGCCGGGTTTGAACAGCCGACGGGCGGCACGGTCAAAATTCAGGGGGAACCGCTGCAGGGGTTGAACAAACAAGCTGCTTGTGTGTTTCAAACCGACAATACCTTTCCCTGGAAAACGGTGATAGATAACGTATCGCTCGGCCTTCGGCTACGCGGAATTAGCAAGGCTGAAGCTTATGATGAGGCCAGAGTGTGGATAGAGCGGGTCGGTTTGAAAGGATTTGAAAAGCATTACCCGCACCAATTGTCGGGCGGGATGCGCAAACGGGTTGCTTTGGCGCAATGCCTGATCGTGCAACCGCAAATCCTGCTGATGGATGAATCGTTTTCCGCCCTTGATGTTCATACCCGTTCATTGATGGAAAATGAATTGCTGACGATTTGGGAAGAGACATCGGCCTCCGTCGTTTTTATTACCCATGATCTGGAGGAAGCGATTGCCCTGAGCGATCGGGTGATCGTCCTGACTGCCGGGCCGTCGGCAACCATTAAAGGAGACTACCGCATTCATCTGCCCCGGCCGCGAAATGTGTCCGAAATCCGTTTCGACCCGGAGTTTCTGAAACTGCACGAGAAAATCTGGAATGATTTGCGCGACGAGGTGATGATCAGCTATGAGCAATCTTATCAGTCCAGGTAGTACCGCTTCGGTTGAGGAGGTTTCCCGGCGGAGCGAAATGCGGGCCAAGGCGGTCAAACGCCGCTTTCGCAACTTGGCCTTGCAAGCTGCCGTATTTGTTCTGGTGGTCGGTTCGTGGCAGCTGCTGGCCGATTGGAAAATCATCGACCCGTTCTTCTTTTCCAGTCCCAAGGCGATTTTGCTGCAAATTGCGGACTGGTTTCAGAACGGGACGAGCCAGGGACCGTTGTACATCCATTTTCTCGTCACGTTTGAAGAGACGATCATCTCTTTTGTGCTTGGAGTGATTCTCGGGGTGATTGCCGGATATGCCCTTGGCATGAGCGAAGTTTTGTCCGTTATTTTCGGTCCTTACATTCAAATGTTAAATGCTCTGCCCCGGGTAGTCCTGGCGCCGATTTTTATTCTGTGGCTGGGGCTGGATATGTCCTCCAAAGTTGCGTTGGGTGTAACTCTCACTTTTTTTGTGGTCTTTTTCAACGCATTTCAGGGAGTCCGCGAAGTGGACAGAAATCTGGTGAACAATGCCCTGCTCCTTGGCGCCAACAAAAAACAACTGGCCTTTCATGTGATTATCCCCTCGGCGCTGACCTGGATTCTCTCCAGCCTGCATTCCAGTTTTGGCTTTGCGCTGGTCGGGGCGGTCGTCGGGGAATTCATCGGTGCAACCAAAGGACTCGGCTTTTTGATCTCCCAGGCGCAGGGGGCGTTTGACACAACCGGGGTATTTGCGGCCATGGTTCTGCTCTCGGTTACCGCGCTGATCGCCGACTGGGCTGTGGGTTGTCTGGAAAAGCGGTTTATCGCCTGGCGTCATGTAAAGCAGGAGTAAATCATCCAAAAGGGAGGGAAATGAAGTGAGAAAGATTCTGACCAAAAGACTGGCAGCCGTTTTAACGCTGATCGGGATGCTCCCTTTATTGACAACCGGTTGCAGTTCTTCCGATCCGGAGGGTTCCGGGCCGCACGAAATCAAGATTATGGTTGGCGGGATGGAAAAAATCATCTACCTGCCGGCGAAACTGACTGAAAATCTGGGTTATTTCAAACAGGAAGGACTTGATGTTGAACTGATTAACCAAGGATCCGGGCAATCGGCGGAGGAGGCGCTCGTTGCCGGACAGGTTGATGCCGTGGTCGGTTTCTATGATCATACGATCGATTTGCAGTCGAAGGGAAAATACCTGAAGTCAGTCATTCAGTTGGGGATCACCCCGGGTGAAACCTTGATGGTTGACAATAAGGACAAAGACCGAATCAAGGGGGTTCGTGATCTCAAGGGCAAGAAAATCGGCGTGACCGGGCTCGGGGCTTCCACCAACTTTCTCGCCAATTATCTCGTTGTCAAGGGTGGATATACGTCAAAAGATTACATTCCCGTTCCTGTCGGTGCCGGAAACACGCTGATCGCATCCATGCAGCAGGGAAGAATCGGGCTGGCAGTTACAACCGAACCGACGGTTTCCCTTTTGCAGGCAAAACATCTCGCTGTGCCCCTTGTGGACATGTCGACCCCCGGCGGGACGAGGCAGGCGATTGGAGGGGATTATCCGGCGGCCTGTCTTTACTTGAGATCGGACTACATTAAGTCCCATCCGGAAACCGTGCAAAAATTGGTCAATGCATTCAGCAAGACGCTGAATTATATGCAAACTCATAAGCCGGAAGAAATCGCCAACCGGCTGCCCAAAGCGTATTATGCCGGGGACAAACAGATGTATGTGAGCGCGCTGTCCCGCAGCATGTCCATGTTTTCCCCGGACGGAAAGATGCCGGAAGACGGCCCGGCCAAAGTGTATGAAGTACTGTCTGCCTTTAAGCCGAAGCTGAAACAGGCGCACGTGAAATTGGAAGAGACCTATACGAATGAATTCGTTGAAAAGGCAAATCAAGCAGGCCAATAACCCGGTTTTCAGCCCCGCCGGACATCTGTTTCAACGGGGCTGATCTGTCGGGGGGAAGATGTTTGTCCAATCCTCTTTTGACTTTCATCCCGGGTGGATTGATCGTTTTTGGAGAAGAAAAGTCACTTGGGGGATTTCAGGCGATACAAGCACTGGGGACGGCCTACCGTTCCGTACGCCAGCTGCTCCTCGGCGAGCTGCTCTTCCGCCAAATAGACCAAATAATGACGGGCGGTCGAGCGGCTCACACCAGCCAGTTTAGCCACTTCATCGGCACTGAGAAACCCGTTTGACCGGGCCAGACAAGCTTGGATCCGTTCCAATGTCCGAACATCGATTCCTTTTTGTTGCCAGGATCTGTCCGAATGGGTGACCGAGCGCAATTTTTTGAGATCATCCACCACCATTTGGTCGATGAACTTTTGATTCGATTTGGCGAGGCGGGTTCGGAACAACAAATATTTTTCCAAGGATTTTTTCAGCCGGTTGAGGTCAAATGGCTTGATCAAATAATCAAAAATACCCAGGCGAAACCCTTCTTCCACCACTTCCAGCTCTTTGGCCGCCGTCACAAGGATCACATCACACGGAGAGTTGTGCGAACGGATGCTTCGCAGAACTTCGAGACCGGACTGATCCGGCATGTAAACATCCAACAAGAGGAGGTCCGGCTTTTGCTTCTCCAGCAGATCGAGCGTTTCGCGATAATTGTGGGCTGTGCCGATCCATTGATAGTCAGGGAGCGATTCGACCAATTTGCCGTGCAATCTGGCAATCATAAAGTCATCGTCGACAACGGCGGCGCGGATCGGTGTCGGCATCAAAGATGACCACCTCTTCTTTTGGCAAGTTCACTTCTAACGTCGCCCCGGAATTTGCGGAAATCATGGCAATCTTTCCCCCGGCTTTCGCCACCAGCCGGGAGACGATGGCCAGGCCGAAGCCACGATTTTTTCCTTTGGTGGATATCCCGCTTTCAAAAATGTGCTGTCCCAGTTCGGGATCAACTCCGGGGCCGTTATCCGTTACCCGGATCTGCAACGAATCGGATTGGTCGTTGATATAGACGGAAACGAGCGCTTTTTCCTTCCTGTCAGGCATTTCTGCGAGCGCTTCCAAAGCATTCTCAATCGCATTTCCCAGAACGGAGATAACCACCTCCCGATGAGGGCATGGCTCCCGCAGATGGGAGGAGGGATCAACGGTCAATTGTATTCCAAGCTCCTTGGCACGGTTTATTTTGCCGATCAGAATTCCGACCACGGCTGGATCATGGATGCGAGACATGAAAAATTCGATCAGATGTTGTTGTTCCTCATTGACCTGGTTGATAAATTCGCGTACAAGCTCATACTCCTGCATTTGAATGAGCCCCGAAATGGTATGCAGGCGGTTTAAAAACTCGTGTCGCTGGCTGCGCAAGGCATCCGCGTAGTGACGGACATCATTCAATTGCTGATTCATTTTGTCCAATTCCAGTTTATCGCGAAAAGTGGAAACCGCACCGATGACCCGTCCATTCAACAGAACCGGCACCCGATTGGCAATGATCAGCGAGTTATGGATGATCATCGGCTGATCAAACTGGCTGACTCCTTCTTCGAGCACTTCGGGCAACCGGGAATTGGGAACAATCTGGCGAATCGGTTGGCCAATGATGTCACAGTCAGGTTCCAGACCGATGAGCCGCTTGGCCTCCTGATTGCAGGCGGTGATTTTGCCCTGACGGTCAACGGCCAATATTCCTTCCCGGATTGATTCCATAATCGCGTGCTGTTTTTGGGAGAGCAAGGCAATCTCATGAGGCTCCATGTTGAAAAGCTGTTTTTTGATGTGTCCGGAGAGCAGATGTGCACCCATAAAGCCATATACCAGTCCGATCGCGGCCACCATCCCCAGGTGCTTGATCGAAGCAAAAATATCGTTCCATATATTTTGCACGGGGAAACCGACGGACACGACCCCAATTTGCCGCCGGTGTTCATCAAAAATCGGCGCTTTGCCGCGAATCGAGAGACCGAGTGTTCCCGCAGCCTGGGTGATGCTCTCTTTTCCGTGCAATACGTATTGATTATCCCCGCCGACCATTTTCTTGCCGATCATTGCGGGATTGGGATGGCTGTACCGAATGAGATGCATATTGCCCACCACGATGAATTCCGCCCCCGTTCTCCTGCGAATCTCCTCGGCGAGCGGTTCAATTTGCGCGGAAGGGTTTTTTTGGAGAAACGCATTCCGGATTTGCGGCATGCCGGCGACGGTTTTGGCAAGGAGAAGGGCGCGGTTGCCGGTTTCCTCAAACCGCGACTGGATAATGTTACAGGACAGGCCCGACATCACCAGAATCAGCACGAAACCGACGATCAGCAGCACCAATATGTTAATTTTTGTCCGCAACGAAAATGGTTTAAGGGAGAAGTTCATCATGGACCTCGTTATAATTGGTTGGAATATTGTTAATAATATTTCAAATAATATTATCACAATCAAAAGAGATTAAAACATCGAAGGGGGGATTTTTACGGGATTCCTGCTTGCGCCCGGGCGAAATTGGAATGCAGATCAGCCCCGTCCTTTCAGTCAGGCTGGGTTGCGAATAACAAAATGGATAACTTATAATTGAAAATAAAATAAGAAAAATTCTCTCCCGGCATTTGCGAACACCGGAAGCTTCGAAAAAGACCCAAGGGTTGTTCGGAAACGCCAAAGTCTGCAAAAATAAAGGGATCCCAGACTTTTTGGACGGAGGTTATCCAGTCGAAAAAGCCTGAAACCTGGGCAAATCGGGGAGATGTTCGGAAAACCACGAATAAGCTCAATAAAATTAAGGAGTACAGTGAACGCCGAATCAATAGATACACCTCCGGTGGGAGGATTGAAACTTTTCGTCTTCCGCTTTGGCTCAGGTGGCTTCGTCGAATCAATAGATACACCTCCGGTAGGAGGATTGAAACTATAAAACCTTGCACAAGATGCCAAAGCATGATCAATGGAATCAATAAATACACCTCCAGTAGGAGGATAGAAACTCTCCAATATTAATGTCATTAGCTTGAACAAGTTGAGTAGTATCAATAGATACACCCCCGGTAAGAGGATCGAAACGTTCCAGGGAGTGAGTCAGTTGTCCTGCCGTCAAAGGTTCTTTTGAGGGTGGGCCTTATCTGTTTTTATAAGACATGTTTGAAACACAGACTGATGAACATTTAAGAAACCGAGGAAGAATTGCAACAAGAACGGGAAGAAATCGAGAAGGGATAAAAAAAGAAGCAAACAAGCTTATCGATGGCGGAACAAATCCAAGAGGAGGAAGAAGATGAATGAAGCCCCGAGTCTACTTCTGCCGGGTTTGTGGAGAAAGCTTTGATTACCCGGATATCGTTTGCGCCAAGCATCAACTGGAACGGGAGCGGATTCACAAAGAATGGAGGGAAGACCCGGGGTATCAAAAGATTCAGGAAGAGGCACGAAAACGAATTGAAAAATATTTTCCGAAGAAATAAAAAATCACCCGCTTCAAGGAGACTCAACAATAATAGGGATCCTGGCCAAGATCACACTTAACTGTTCCCAAGTTACCAGTGGTCGCATCAAATCCCTCCTTTGGATCGAAAAAAAGGACGTCCGCAGTGGGATGGAGGTAGCGAACGCCGATTTTGCCACTAATTGTTCGAAAACGGAAAAATGACTTGAGAAACCATAAAGGTAACTCAAGTCATTCGTGTTTATACAGGAAACTCAGGGATGACAAGCTCATATTTATCCTGAGCATCAGTAAGCCAAGGCCAACTTATATGAATGCTGACCATTCTTTAGGCGATTGAACTTGTAACAGCTCAATAAATACTGGCAGGATTTCTTTAATGTCAATCCGATCATCAATGTAATGTTGCACATTGTACCCGTTGAACAATGCCATTGCGGCAGTCGCCAGCGTCCTTGCATCAAGCGGACTGCCTATGAGTTTTCTTTCTTCATCACTTCAAACAACCGCGTAAGGTCTTGTCGCCATTCTTCCATCTGATCAGCCAGCTCTTTTTGTACTTGAGCAAGTACTGACAGGTCATGGCGGAGCACCTTCATCAAGAAATCCTCTTTGGTTGGGAAGTGAGCATAAAATGCGCCTTTGGATAGTCCGGCTTCCTTAACAATCTGGTTGATACTGGTGTTGCTGTAGCCATACTTGGCAAACAAAACAATCCCTGCGTCCATCAGTTTTCGAATTGTACGTTCCGTCATCTCTTGATGTTTCATGGAATATCCCCTATTTTCGTAATTTTTTAATTTGCGTATTGATTATGACACAGAAAATGGTTAAAATAAAAATAAACCAACTAGTCGGTTTATATATACTGACTGGTAGGTTTTTGAATCTTGAGGAAGAGAAAGGATGGATGCACGATGAAAAAAGTATTAGGGGGATTATTTGTTTTCTTGGTAGCAGTCGGGTTAATGGCTTCGCCGGTAGCCGCTTCAACCTATGATTCATCTTTTGTGGGGATGAATTACGGCGATGTGTATAAGCAAACCAGGGCACTTTATGTTCCGGCGGGGTATCATGTCAAAAACCAAGTAGATAAAGGAAATAACGGTTCAGGTTTTGAATGGTATCTCTCAGTAGGGGATTCCAATTATCCTTTCCGTTACGGTGGATATTCCGATGCTAATTTTGAGGCCAATGTTCCTGTGGGTACTTATCGTCTGGTTCTTCATTGTGAAACGCAAGATTGTACTGGCAGTGCTAGGCTCACAGTTTTAAACTAAAAACGGATTGCGCCCCCGCGTAAAATATCCGTTATCCAGCAGGCTTCGCTGTTTTCGTTCTAAGTTGGCCATTACAGATGCTCAGGATGAATATGAGCGTGTCATCCCTGGGTTTTCCGTATATGGACTGGAGTTACCGTTATGGTTTCTCGAGTCATTTTTTTGTGTTCGCTGCCTGAAACGCATACTTGGGCAATTTGAAATAGTTTCTTTCAATTTGGCCGAATAAGCGGTAACCAAAATTATTCCGCCCCGGTCAATAAGGTAATTGGCACAGTCACGAAGATGGACACTAATGAATTGATCATGGGTGCATCGATATCGCTGGACCAATTTTTTGGAAAGCCAATAGCCATCCCAAATGAGGCGACGGCTGCAATAAATAAGAATAGAAACCGGAGAATATTACTCGTCACTTTCCAATCATCCCATATTTCCTTTACTTTTTTCATAATATTTTTTCCTTTTGCTCTCTTTTCGCTCATCACATTCTCTTCCTTAACGGAAGATCAATTCAATTTAAAGATGTAAAGTCATTTGTAGCGAAATACTAGCAAAGCAGTCGCCGAATGGAAGTGAATTTGGGTTTTGTTACCTTTTCCCCTTCACAAGATGAATTAAAAAAGCACCCATTTTAGGGTAAGGGTGCTAATTCATGCATACACAGGCTCCTCAATTAAATATCAATTAAAGGATCTCAGACTGTTCCGGCGAAAAAGGATGCCCAACCAAGAATATTTAATCATTTTCCCTTGATTTGAAGTAGTTGCCCGGGTATTTCGGGGAGCTATTTTATTTTTTAACAGTACGTTCTTTTCCAATGGGAGCTGTGTGTGTAAAGCTAATCCATTGCTTTTTCATATAGATCATATGATCTTCCTACTTGATCCATTGCGTGAGCATCAGATCCAAAAATAAGTGGAATCCCGAGATTAAGAGCTTCTTTTACAATCCATTCTGAGGGATATGTTTCTAAGCAATATTTTTTATATAACCCTGCTGTATTAAAATCTAACGATAAGCCTTTCCGCTTAGTGATAGATAGAATATCAAGTATTTCCTCCTTAGCCTCTTCCATAACATGACGTCCATTAATGAAGTAATGCTGAAATTTTTGACATAAAGTGAGATGGCCTACTCGTGAGGGGTGGAACAGACAAACAGCTTCTTTTAAAGTTTGATAATATACTTTTTGTACTGTATGAAAATCTCCGTAGTATTTGATTAAACCTTCTTCAAAGTCCTCCGGGGTTAAATCTACACATCTCCAACCATTCGTTCCTTTCAGAAAATGAAGTGATAGAATAGTCTCATCAAGATAATTCGCATACTCTTTCAGTAAGTATTTTGTCCAATCAGGTTGGTCAGGTAAATAATCCAGCTCTAGTCCTACACGAATTTGTATTTGATCTTTGTATTTTTGTTTCAGTTGATGCATTTCTTTTATGTATGAATCCAATTCTGTTTCTTTCATGGCTAATGCAGTAACCACTTCTTCAGGATAAGGAAGCTTGCGACAAAACGAAGCAGGCAAGGGGGGATGTTCAGTCAGTACATAAATATCAAATCCTAATTCGATTGCTCTTTCAATATATTTTGCTGTTTCTTCTCCAGAACTGTGTGGGCAATAGTGGGTGTGGGTATGTCCATCTATTTTCATGTTTTTTTCCTCCATCTGATCACGGGATTTATGGGGAATGGGTGGTTTTAGCGGAAGAATTGCTCCCGCCGGGTCCATCTTATTTTTTATTGAACAATCCGTTGATAAATGAATGTATATAAAGTTCAGGTACAGATGCCAAGCAAGATGGCTGCGGGGAAAGGAAAATTCTTTTTCAGGCTGAGAAGGACTGTAGCTAACAAAATAGTACATGGAATCAATTCCATAATACAATAGTAAGAAAGTTTATAATATTTGATCTGTCCTCTTGAACTGTTAACCAAATTTGTGAGAGCATACTAATTATAAGAAAAGCAGCAATCCACCCGCTTAATTTTGGATTATAGGTGGCTGGCTGAGTGACGATGGCAATAAGAATAGCGGAAACAAGGATTTTAACGATTGTCATTGTTGTTTCCCTTTCTTACATAAAATAGGATAAGTTCCAATCCGTTTTTGATCAACTCTTGTTTTTCTTCCGGCATGAATTTCAAAACATCTTTAAGTTGATCAAGTGCTAAACCCGTATGCTCTTGTATGCTTGGCATCCCTTTTCTGTTACTCTCAACTCGACTACCCTTTCGTCTTCTTTATTACGCTGACGAATAAGAAGCCCTTTTTCGGATAATCGGCGTAATATTTCTGAAGCTGTATTCGATGCACATCCTAAATATTCAGCGACTGATTGTACAGTACTTGCTTGGTTGAGCGCAACGTATTGAAGTGCACCAACTGCCTGGTGAGTAAGCGGAATCGCATATAGTTTAGAATGACAATGATAATAAATTTGAGAAAACAGGTCCGATATCTGTTTGGCAAGTAATGATAATTGTTCTTCTTTCAACTTCTGTATCGTTAGTCAATAAAAAAGGGAGGGGTTACTTCACCCCTCTTCTCTCTTTTCATCGCGCTTCTGCTTCTACTCCACGGTACTGGCTTCGGCAAGGGTTTTTCCTTTTGTCTCGGGGGCCCATGCAATGGAAATGAGAACACCGATAAAAGTTAAACCGGCGCCGATCAGTACGGTCGGGCCGATGCCGATCGAGCGAAGTGCATAAGGGAGGAGAAAGGTTCCGATGAACGATCCGACCCGGCTGATCGCCGTGGCCACCCCTACCGCCGTGGCACGCACTTCTGTCGGAAAAAGTTCGTTGGGGTAGATCCAGGTTAACACGCTGGGGCCGCCGGTGAAAAATGCATAGATGACAAACCCGATGATCGTGATCCAGATCGGACCCTTGGGAAAAAGGCCGACGAGGAGCAATCCCAGGGCCATGACCAAAAAAGAGACGATAATCAGGGGACGCCTTCCGATCTTGTAGAGCAAGAGCAAGGCGGGGATGTTGCCGATAAAAAAGAAGAAACTGATTACCGCCGTTCCGATAAAGGACAATTCCGGTTTGTTGAGATTGATTGATTCCATGATTTCAGGGCCGAACGTATAGATTGCGAATGAGGGGATAATCGTAATCATCCAAAATAAGCCGATATACGTGGTTCTTATCAAATAGCCGCCCTGAAACAGCTTGTTGAATCGCGTTTTTTTGCCCTGCGCTTCCCATTTATGGATGTCTGCATCCGTTCCGTAAACTTCTTGAAGGACTTCGCGGGCTTCCCGGATGCGGTTTTTCTTCAAGAGCCAGCGGGGCGATTCCGGCGTTCCCTTGCGCATGAAGATGAGAATGAAGGCCGGAAGCGCACTGCTTGCCAACATCCAGCGCCAGGCTCCGGAACCCAGTAGTAACAATAAATAGCCGACAAGATAGGCGACGAGAGCGCCCAGGTACCAACTGGCTTGCAAAACGCCCAACATTCCTCCCCTGTGCTTGCGGGGAGCGAACTCGGCTAGCAGGGAGGTGGCGATCGGGTAATCCGCCCCGACGGCAATTCCCAGCAAAAACCGGAGGATGGACAGTTCCAGCGGCCCATCGGCAAATGCCTGCCAGACGGAAAAAATCATGATCACCACCAGATCGATGGTATACATGACATGACGCCCGATCAGATCGGTTACATATCCAAACACCAGGCCGCCCAAAAAAAGCCCGACCAGCGTAGAGGCACCGATCATTCCGGTCCAAAAGGCGTTTAAATGAAACTCCGGTTCGATCTGGGTTAATGCCACACCGATAATGCTCAAAATGTATCCATCCAAAAAAGGGCCTCCGCTCGTGTACAAGGTCAGCCGTTTATGAAATGACGTTAATGGCGCGTTTTCAACCACAGAATGCTTGGTGGACATGGTTTCCATCCTTTCAGAAGTTCTTAATGGTCGATTTTGCCGGGATGATGATTATAGTTTTGCATTATTGAGCGTGTCTATGCATCGGGAAGAAAGAACAGCAGGAGGGGATCAGGGATCGGTCCGGCTGTTTTCCATAACAGGGAAGATTGATTCAGGGAGGGATTAAGGTGAATGAAAAATGGGATGTTTTTTAGAGGAGTGTGGAAAAACTCGGAAGAAGTGAAGTGCTGTGTAATTGGTGGGTCGGATGTGCGGTGTTTCATGATCAGTGGATTGCAAAAGTACACGTTGATTTTGGGGCAAGAATTTTGCGGGCCGGTGATTGAAATCGGGGGAAATGCAGGCTGTGTTCAGATTGGGGGATCGTGTGGCCGTGCTCCGCTGCTCCCTTGCGGGAAATGAAACGGGTAATGTTGATGCGAAAACGATACGGTGAGCGGAACGGGCAGTCATGGAAAAACAAATCCGGCCGTTCGCTGATCGCCTCGATTTGGAGACGGCAGCAGGATCGGACCGGCGACCATCGGGTACCAAGGCTTGCAAAGGGCCGGGATTCAACTGGGAGAAAATCGTTAACGCCAGCATTCCAACAAAAAATCGATGAGTTCCATCAGGTGCTTGTCCGACTCTGTCTGATCCCGGTGTTTACCACCACCGAGGATCGTCTGCTCGATCAGGTAACTTTGTATGCTGCTGACAAACTGGCGGGCCATCAGTTTGCAATTCAACCGGCGAAGTTCTCCCTTCAGCATCCTTTTCTCGAGCAGGACGCTAAGTTGTCCGATAACGGTGTCAAACGTCCGGGTCAGCCATTCGGTTTGTTCATCCGTCAACAAAGGCTGTTCCCTGATCAGGATGACAATCAACTCATTGTCGGCATTATCTACAATGATGTGCGCGATTTTTAACAGCATATCCCGGATGGGCATATCGGCGTCCATATTTTTCAGGGCTTTTTCGAGATGTTGGATCTTCCCTTCGGTGGAATCTTGTACGATTGTATGCAAAATTTCCAGTTTACCCTTCGGGAAGTAGTGATAGATCAGTCCGTCGGCCATTCCGATGGCCCGGTTAATCTCTTTGGTCGAAGTATTATGGTAGCCTTTCTCGGCAAACAGTTTTTTTGCTGTTTGAAGAAGTTGTTTCCGGCGTTTGGCGGCTTGAAGGTCCCGGCTAGTCATTCCTTCCTTTTGTACAGACTTGGACATGGTCTTCACCTCACACTAGGGAAAATGTATTCGGTTTTGGACTGCTTGTCAACCGCATCCTCCTATGCCATAAAAACGACCATGACTTGCCGGCACAACCCGGGGTGAAAGTCTAAGCAACTTTGGAAGGGGAACGGGATACCCCGACCAACCATCAGAATGCGTCGAAGCGGGTCCCGCGACCGACCGGCGATTCTTCACAAAAAAAGTGTCCAGTAATCCTGGACACTTTTTTGCACAGCTGCAACCCGGCGGCTTCAGGACACGGCAATGTGCAAACTTTTTAAACCATAGAGGAGATTGCTATTGACTGGATCAAGCTGATATCCCTCTTTCAGGGCAATCGACGAATAGCGTTTGAGGAACTCCTCCAAAGCGATTTTCGCTTCCAATCTCGCGAGGGGAGCACCGAGACAAAAATGGATTCCTTTTCCGAACGACAAATGGGGATTGGGATTGCGTCTGAGCTGAAATTCATCGGGATCGGTGAATTTCTGTTCATCCCGGTTTGCCGAACCGATCCAGGCTAATACTATTTGACCCGGCTTAATATGGAATCCGCCGATTTCTGCATCTGTTTTGGCTCGTCGCGGAATAGCCTGCACCGGTGAACGATAGCGCAAGGTTTCTTCAACGGCATGGGGAATCAGGCCGGGATCTCTTTTCAACTCTTCCCAAATTGTTTGGTTTTCCAAAAAACAATAAACCGCGTTGCTGATCAGATTGGTTGTCGTTTCATTTCCGGCGATCAATAAAGTGATGCAAAAGCCAAACAGTTCTTCACTTGAGAGTTTCCCTTCATTTTCTTCCGCTTTGATCAGGGTTGAAATCATATCTTCTTTTAAATTTTTCCTTTTTTCCTCGATAATTTGCGAAAAGTATTCCATCAATTCCTTAATCGCTTTGTCTCTTCGATCTATGGTTTCCTGAATGTCCGCTGTTGAAGACGGACCGGATACAACAATATCTGACCATTCTTTAAATTGCTTTCTGTCACTCGTGGGAATACCCAATAATTCAGCGATCACCATCACGGGTAATGGATAAGAGAAATCCTCGACGAGATCCATATGTGTTTGCCCGCTCACCTTGTCCAAAAGTTCCGTCGCGATCGCTCGGATTCTCGGTTCCCAACCGGCAATCATTTTCGGAGTGAAGGCATGGCTTACCAAAGAGCGCAACCGGGTATGTTCCGGGGGATCCGTGTTAATAATGCTGTGAAAAGGACGTGACTGCTGGAATCTTTTGCTGGAGAAAACATCCTTGTCGGAAATGACCCGGTTTACATCTTCATATAAGAAGACATTCCATACTCCCTGTTTTTGATCAAAATAAACAGGTGATTTCGCTCTCATCTCTTTGTACCAGGAATAGGGATTGTATTTTTCCTCGTTCGTATGAAGCCCTGTGATCTCACTTGTTACAAGTCTTCGGATATCCCGTTGATCCATCGCGATGCCCTCCTCGTTTGATCAATTTAATTCACTGACCGTTCAGTGAAATTATATCGATTTCAGACCGGCCATGTCAACATGCTATATCTCGATTTCGATTAGAACCCGGCGGGCGGCGATGGCGATTGGAAATCAGCCAAAAGAGGATCACAGGTTGGTTTGCCGCTTGTTTATCAGGAATTTCAGGAATATGCCGGGCAAAGCTTCTGTTTGCGCATAACGGCATGGTGGAAAGCAGCGGTGCCGAGTGATATACTATAGAAGGTCGGCACTTGCAAAACGATGCTCCGGGCAATGAGTCCCGGACTCGCATGGTTGCAAGTGTTTTTTCTTATGTATATGGCTGGTCGGGTCGTGGTGCCCATAATTTCCCGACGTTCCTGACGGGGGGCAGGAGGCATCACTCCCCTCCCGATCTTGCTTAATTCTCATCTTCCGGGGCCGGAAAAGAAAGGGGATCACAGTATGAAGCGAAACGAGGAAGGGACTTCTGTTTCTGATAAAAACAATCAGAGTCGGGCCAAACGCGTCCTCGTGGTGACAGCCGTTTCAGCAGAGAGAGAGGCGGTGATGCGCGGTCTGAAAGGTGCAAGCCATGTTGATGTCCTGGTGGCGGGAGTTGGCCCGGTGGCTGCTGCGGCAAGCACGGCGGCGGCATTGGCCCGCACGGAGTATGATTTGGTGGTAAGCGCAGGAATCGGCGGAGGCTTTGCCGGCCGGGCCGAAGTAGGTACGCTCGTTGTCGCGGAGGAAATCATCTGCGCCGATTTGGGGGCAGAGACGGAAGAAGGTTTTTGCGGCCTGGACGAGCTGGGTTTCGGTACTGCGAGATTCCGGGTGGAAAAAGGATTGGTGCTTCGGGTGACGGAGGCCGTGCGTGCGGCTGGTTTGCCGGTTACTGCGGGTCCGGTTCTCACGGTCTCCACTGTGACTGGGACGGCTTCGACTGCGGCCCGATTGGCTGCGCGGGTACCGGGTGCCGCCGCTGAGGGCATGGAAGGCTTTGGCGTGGCGACCGCCGCCCGAAACCGGGGTATTCCCGTCTTGGAGATTCGGGCCATTTCAAATGTTGTCGGGCCACGTGACCGGTCAGCGTGGCGCATTGATGAAGCGTTAGAGAAACTGGCAGCAACGATTTCCGTATTGCAGGAGGTTATCTTATGAGGATTGCTTTTTCTCCATGTCCGAATGATACATTCGTATTTCACGCGTGGGTGCACGGATTGATCCCGGGTGCACCGGAACTGGATGTTACTTATGCGGATATTGATATTACGAACAATTTGGCGGCAGGACCGGACGGATTGGAAGTGTTGAAGATTTCGTGCGCAGCTTTGCCATGGGTGTTGTCCAAGTATGCGCTGTTGCCGTGTGGCGGAGCATTGGGGAAAGGATGTGGCCCGCTCCTTTTGACCGGCGGCAAAAATGATGCTCGTAATCCCGAATCGCTTTCCGGCCGGCGGGTGGCAGTGCCGAGTGAACGCTCGACAGCATACTTGCTGTTCCGCTTGTGGGCTGCCCAACATGTGCCCGGAGGTGTCGGAGAAATTATTGTCATGCCGTTTCATGAGATCATGCCGGCGGTTCGGGACGGGGCGGTTGACGCGGGATTGGTGATCCACGAAGCCCGGTTTACCTATCCTTCCTACGGTTTGTCGATGTTGGTTGATCTGGGCGAATGGTGGGAGAAAGACACCGGATTACCCATTCCGCTCGGAGCGATCATCGCCCGCCGCTCATTGGATGTGAAGGCGATTGCCGATTGGACGAGAGCTTCTGTTGAATATGCCTGGGCGCATCCGGAGGCATCACAGGAATACGTGATGCAACATGCGCAAGAGTTGGACCCCGAAGTGGCCAAGGCGCATATCAACCTCTACGTAAACGAGTTTACGGCCAACCTTGGAGAAGAAGGATATGGGGCGATTTCCACCTTGTTGAGCCGGGCCGCAAAGGAAGGATTGGTGCCTGAAGTGGATTTGTCCCTCCTACGGTAACAAGGGGCATTCTGCTTGCAAATCCCCCAATCGGCAAAGATGGTTGATTGGGGGATCTGTTTGCAGTCCGCAAGCACAGCAGGAAAGAATTTCGGCGCAATCGGGGAAAGAACGGAAGCGTGACCGGAAAGGAAGACCGGCAGCCAAACAGCGGGAACGCTTTCGAAAGATTGACGCTTATTTTGAAAAGATCTTATATTTAGTTGAATGCAACCGTTTTCTCCCATTATTTAGATTGGAAGGTTATGCCGATGAAACCAACAATTAAGGATGTAGCCAGAAAAGCGAATGTTTCTGTTGCTACTGTCTCAAGAGTGCTCAACCACCAGTCGGGTTACTCCGAAGAGACCAAACAAAAGGTTTTACAAGCCATTAAAGAAATGGGTTATCAACCCAATGCCATCGCCCGCGGGCTGATCAACAAGCGGACACAAACCATTGGCGTTCTTTTTCCCAAGTTGTCCAGCATGTTTTCTTCCCAGCTCCTTCATGGCATTGAATACACGGCCCATGAACGGGATCACAGTGTCGTGGTTTGCAACACCGACAAGAACGGGAAACGGACCGTCAAGTATCTTCAGGTTCTGAGGGAGAAACAGGTGGATGGCATCATTTTTACGAGTGAGGTGTTGACGGAGGAATACTTCCGGGTTCTCACGGCGATGAAGATTCCGGTAGTTCTGCTTTCCACCCGTTCGGAGAAGTATCCCTTTCCCCATGTAAAGGTGGATGACAAGCAGGCAGCTTATGACGCAACCCGATATTTAATTCAGCGAGGCCATCGAAAAATCGCCATGATCAGCGGGGATCAAACGGATCCGATTGCCGGGAAACCGAGGATTGAGGGTTACAAGGAAGCGCTGGCTGCTTATGGAATACCGTTTCAAGAGAATCTCCTTGCGTTTGGCAGTTTTGGTTTTCACAGCGGGGTCATGGCCATGGAACAATTGCTGCAGTCAAAGGTTGAGTTTACCGCCGTTTTTGCAGCCAGCGATGAGATGGCTGTGGGGGCCATGTCTGCAGCCTTCCGGCACGGGATCAAGGTGCCGGATCAACTTTCCGTCATCGGCTATGATAATCTGCGGCTTGCGGAAATGACCACTCCTCCTTTGACCACGGTGGCACAACCGTTGTTTGAGATGGGAAAGCAGGCGGCAGAAATGCTGCTGCAAATGATTGAAACAAAAACGGAAGTGCCGGGACGGATTTTACCTCACGAGATTATCGAACGTCAGTCTGTGGCCCGGGTCTGAACGATCGGAAGGACGAAGACCGGTCGGGAGACAAAAAGCCCTCTTCGCAGAAGCGTGATCCCGCTGCAGAAGAGGGCTTTTTGTGTGTTGAAGGTTTGTCCGGGTAGAGAATGCGATTAATATCACAACGAAAATCTTGCTGACTTTAACATTTGGTGCGCTTGCTTTCAATCTGTCCGGGATTTACGGGTTGATTGGAAAAAGGGTATACGGGTTTGACGGGCTTCCTTGGCCTGGCTCTCTATGCTTAAACATGCTCGCTTTTAATGGCTGATCAAGTGGGAGTTCACCCATTTTAACAGTTCATCGACCGCCTTCATGTAGCCGCCTGCTTCGCGGAAGGATTTGCTGATTTTCTGGCTGTTCCGTTTGTAGACAGGATTTTTTAATACTTCCTCAACGGCATTCCGCAATTTTTCGGCATCCAAAGTTTGATGATCGAGAACCACTCCGGCGCCCAATTCTTTGGCCCGGCTTGCCACGAAGGGTTGGTCGTTCACCAGCGGCAGCATCACCAGAGGAACCCCGAAGTACAAACCTTCGTTTGTGCTGTTCATGCCGCAGTGAGTGATAAAAGCATCGCTGTGGCGCAGTACATCGAGTTGCGGAACATAGTTGCGAACGATAAAGTTGTCGGGAATCGGGCCCAGATCCGAAGCGGACAACTGTTTCCCGATGCTGAGCACCACTCTGGCGTCGAGATCCTGCAACGCTTCAATACAGATCTTATATAAATCCGGACGATTGTTCACGATCGTGCCCAGAGCCATGTACACGACCGGGCCGTCTTTCAGTTCATCGAGCGGAAAGTCACCCTGATCCTTACGGTCAGCAATCGACGGACCCACAAAGAGATAATTGTCGCCAAAGCGATCAGAATCCGGCTGGAAATACCGAGATGTGAAAACGATGTTGAGATCGGCTTCGCACAACATGGCCTGCCGTAAGTCGGGAATGGAGATGGAATATTTCTGTTCCAGCCGAGATTTGCGCTCTTCCATCTCCTCTTTCATTTCTTCCATTGCTTTCAGAAATTCCGAGCCGCGCTGCTTCATGATTTTTTCAAAGAAATTGGAATCCCGGTTAGAGACAAAAATAGTCCAGATCGAAACAGAAGGAAGTTTTTTCATTTCAGAGATCCATTTTCCGGGCAAACTATTGGCATCATAGATAATGTAATCGTAAGTTTCCGACTCAATCTCTTTCAAAATGTCATCCGTGACCCATTCCATCATTTCGAACATCTTCGGCATTCTTTTGGCGAGAAGGCCCATCATATTTCCCGTATTTTTCATCATGTCGTTTGCTTGGCTGAAAAATTCGCGCATGAGCGTTTCCGCTTTTTCGGAGATAGGGCGAAATTCCGCTCCGGTGGTTTCAATTTTGTCTTTATACATGCTGTTCGCATAGTAGATGATTTCTTCACCGCGGTTAACCAGTTCGCGCACGAGCCCGATGGACGGATTTACATGTCCTTCGCCCAAAGGATTAATGAATAACGCTTTCGACACATAGATCACCTCATCATTTTGTAACCTAATAACTTTGCTATAAAGATATTGGGGAATAAAAAACAGGTTATGCTCCAAGATTAAATCCTTGAGCATCCCCCTCTTAAAAAAACTTTGCAGTAAAGTTATTTTGGTATAAAGTTATATTAAACCCAATCTGTATGAGTTGCAATTGGCTGAATGAGAAAAATATAACAAATTTGCAAACACGGTCTGTAATTTTTCTCATAATCAAAAGGGGGTGATTGAATGGGGAATGAGGAAAAGAGGTTTGATCCGCAAATCCAAAGAATTGATCAGATTACCGAACGTATCGGCCGTTATGTCGGAAGTCGGTTTGCCGGTCAGGAGGATTCATTCCAACCTAAAATCACGCCGGTAAAATTTATTTTGCTTCGCACAGTCTATCTCAACCAAAGATGCATGGTTGCCGATCTCTCGCGTGAAGTAAATTTAACTTCGGGTGCAACCACGCTGGCCCTCAACCGGCTGGAAAAAGAAGGCTTGATCCGTCGGCAGAGGGATCAGGCCGACCGGCGCATCGTCTGGGTGGAATTGTCGGAAGAGGGGGAAGCGCTGGTGGAGAAAATTTTGTGGCAACGCCAGCAAATGTTCAAGCAGATGCTAAGTGTTTTGACAGAGGATGAACAGGACTTATTTATAAAGTTATTGGAAAAAATTTCTTTTAAACTGTGTGGGCAGAAATAAGATTGTGTGATGCCTTCATTTTTTGAAACGGTTTTCATGTGTTTATTGAGGGAAATCGAGCATGTTGATTTAACCGATCCTGTATGTTCAATGGAGGGATTTTTGCAAGCGAGCGGTTCTTGCCGTCGCCGGGAAGTATAAGCGCCGTACGGAGGGGAAAATACGTATCAGATGCTTTACCGGAGGGATCAGGGAGTTTCGTCCGCACCCGGCGTTTCTCCGGCAAGACGACAAGAGTCCGGGGCTCAAAAATCTCCTCTGTTCTCTTCTGATATGATGCCTAATGATTATGAATAAACTCTTTCAGCACAATAGCATGGTTTTGCTGCTCGTTTTTGGCTGCATAGACCAGGGTGACATCTTGTTTTTCCAACATTTTGATCACTGTTCTCACGGCATTTTGTTTTTCCGGATCTGACTTGAGCTCTTCGAGATAACGATGTTGAAATTCAGCAAAACGTTCAGGCTGATGGCCGAACCATTTCCGCAATTCCGGACTGGGTGCAATCGTTTTGAGCCAAAGATCGATCTTCGCCGCCTCTTTTTTCACGCCGCGCGGCCACAGACGATCCACCAGAATGCGGAAGCCGTCTTCCGGTGCTGCGGTTTCATATACCCTTTTCATTTTGATTTTGCCCAACCAATTTTCCTCCTCTCCGTTTATATTTAATTTTATCTTAAGACACCGGTGAATAACATTCCTGCGTCATTGGGCAAATATGCTATGATAGTGAATAAATAAGGAGTCGAAATTTTCGCGTTTGAAACATCCGGCCATAATATTTTTACTATTTGTTATTTTTTGTGAACAGTAAACAAAAATATTTGCGGAGGGAAGCTGTCAGTGAAAAAGGTCGTAACGGTCAATGTCATTGTCGCTCTGATCATTGTGGGATTGGGGATTGGCGCTTGGTATTATGCGACGAACATCATGAATTTCATCATAACTGAGGATGCCCAAGTACAAGGGGATCTCAGCACCATCAGTGCACCGGCAAGTGGAAAGATTGTCAAATGGAATATAAAAACGGGAGACACCGTCAAAGAAGGGGACGTGATTGCCGAAATCGTTGCGGGAAATACAGAGATTACGGATCTGCCCGAAGAAGTTTCCGTAATAGAGACCATTCCCGTCACCGCACCGGCTGATGGAACGGTGATTCAAAGCGATGGAAGAGAGGGGCAAGTCGTCGCGGCCGGTACGCCGCTGGTCATTACGGTTCAGCTTGATCAGTTGTTTGTCACAGCCAATATTGAAGAAGGGGAGTTGAAGGGGCTGAAGACAGGCCAGGATGTCGATATCACTTTGGATGCGTTTCCCGGGCGAACGTTCAGCGGGAAGGTCCAGCAAATCGGCCTGGCGACCGTTTCCGTCTTTTCCCTGTTTCCGTCCGAGAACACCAGCGGCAACTACACCAAAGTGACACAAAAAGTGCCGGTGAAAATCCGTTTTGATTCCGTGGAAAAAGGAATGGTTCCCGGACTGAATGCAACGGTGAAAATACATAAATAACCGGGAGAAAGGTGGAAGCTCGTTGGATAACGCGGATATGAAAAATCGCGGCCTGATCTTGGCCACACTGTTGATCGCCGTTTTCATGGCGGTATTGGACAGCAGCATTGTCAATGTATCGTTGCCGAGGATGATGCAGGTATTCGGGGTGAACACCGATGAGATTCAATGGGTTGTGACGGCTTATGCGCTGGTGGTGGGAACAATCATCCCCATTACCGGTTATTTGACTGAACGTTTTGGCTATAAACGGATTTTTATGATTGCCCTGTTTCTGTTTACTTTGGGTTCTCTTCTCTGCGGGCTGGCCTGGAGCAACCCGGTCATGGTTCTGTTCCGCATAGTTCAGGCCATCGGCGGGGGCGCCTTGATGCCCGTCGTGCAAGCCCTGATCTTTCGCATGTTCCCGCGGGAAAAAAGAGGGCAGGCGATGGGGATATTCGGAATTGCCATCATGTTTGCCCCCGCCATCGGACCAACATTAAGCGGTTATATCACGGAGTATTTAAATTGGCGCCTGATCTTCTTCATCAATGTCCCGATCGGTGTGGTTGTTCTGTTTCTGGCTGCGGCCGCCATGCGGGAAATGGAGCATTATACCGAGCAAAAATTTGATTTCTGGGGCTTTGTCACTTCAACAGCCGGTTTTTCCACTCTGCTGTACGGAATCGGAAACGCGGCGGACAAAGGCTGGTCCGATCCGGAAGTTATGGCGTTTATCGGTTTCGGAGCCGTCTGTTTGCTCTTTTTCATCCTCATTGAATGGAACAAGAAAGAGCCGATGCTGAGGATACAGGTTGTCAAACACGGTGTATTTTCCCTGACGCAGGTTGTTCTCAGCATTGCCAGCGTCATCTTGTTTGTGCCTCTGTTTCTCTTTCCTATCTTTTTGGAAAATATCATGGGTTTGTCTGCGGTTCAGACCGGCCTGTTGCTTTTGCCGCAGGCTCTGGTTACGGGTTTGATGATGCCGATCGCGGGAAGGCTCTATGACCGGATCGGTGCCAGGTGGCTGGCTGTTGCCGGGTTTGCCGTAACTGCCTTCTCAATGTATCTGACCACATCGCTGGATGTGAATACCCCGTTTTCCACGATCATTTTATGGCTGGTGCTGCGGGGATTGGGCATTTCACTGGTGATGATGCCCATTACGACAGCCGGGCTAAACGCGGTTCCAAATGAGCTGGTGAACCAGGCGACGGCATTGAGCAGCACGATCCGCCAGGTTGCGATGTCATTTGGCACCGCCTGGGCAACTTTGTTATATTCTCATCGCATCGCGTTTCATGCCGCTGCCAATGCAGATCAGCTCAATGTTTTTTCACCGACCGGCCAAATGGTCTTCAGCCAAATTCAGCAGCTGTTTATGACGATGGGACAACCCATGGCCGAAGCCAGGCAATCCGCCATCGGCTATCTGGCGGGACAAATCCGGATACACTCAATGGTTCAGGGGATGAGCGATGTCTTTTATGTCACGGTTTGGCTGGCGGTTGCAGCCTTGATCCTGGCTTTGTTCATTGCGGAAAAACGGCCGGAAGGTTCTCAGCCTGCCGGGTCTTCGTTACAGGAAACGGCATAATCACAGTTTTCAAAGAAAAGCCCTGAAATGAACATAAGGCTTTTACTCTGGACGATCCATCGGGTAAAAGCCTTATGTGCGTCAGGCCGGTCCCTCACTGCGCGGGGAGTATGTTGGTTTATTCGGTGATGCCCAGACTGCGCTTATATGCAAAGATCTCATCGACAGCTCGTTGGTATCCCCCTGCCGCACGAAACGAATTTCCGATTTTCCGGCAAACATTGCGGAAGGAAGAATCCTCAAGTATGCGCTCCGCTTCCTTTCTGAGACCGGCGGGAGTCAGCCCTTCCTGTTTTAATTGAATCCCCGCACCCAGATTCGCCACACGCTGTGCTATCAGAGGTTGATCGGCGCTTTGAGGAATCACAATTAGCGGTACACCGTAGTAGAGTCCTTCGGACGTGCTGTTCATGCCGCCGTGTGTGATGAACAATTTGGCACGCTGCAGGATTTCCAACTGCGGTACGTAATTGCGGACAACAAAATTCCCGGGAATCTCCCCCAAGTCTTCGATTCGCGTCTGCCTGCCGACGGATAAAATGACCGTATGTTTCGTATCAGCAAAAGCTTGAATGCAGAGTTTGTAGAAATCCACTGCTTGATTGATCACCGTGCCAAGTGATATGTAAATCAGACTGCTTGTGTCCAGCTCGGAAAAATCAAACCGGACGTGCGATCGTGGAGCTATGGATGGCCCGACGAACTTGTACGTTTCGTCAAAGCTCTCTCCTTCGGGCTGGAACTGCTTTGTCGTGTAGACAATGGTCAATGGGGCGGGATTGCAGAACACCTCGTAAGCAGAGCCGATTTTCACGCGGTATCTCTTTTGCACGGAACTGACCATTTGTTGAAAGTCTTGTTGCACACGTTCATTGATTTCTGCAGGTAGACGGCGTGAAAAGTGATCCAGCATACGGTCAAAAGTGGTCTGTTGGAACGCAAAGCTCGTGCAGGAGTTGATTGCCGGCAAGTTGAGTATTTGTGCGAGTAAACGGCCACACCCGAACATTGAATCGTGAATCATGTAATCGTATTGCTCTCCCTTTGTTTGTTCCAAAACGGCAGGGATCACGATATCGGTTGTGCGCAAGAGGCCGTTCACTCTGGAAAGCAGATGGGATCTTCCGCCCTTCAGGAACGCTTTGACAAACTTTTCGGTGTCAAACGTACGTACCGAAGCGCCTGTCTCTTTAATTCGATCACGCATGTTTTCCGTGGTAAAATAGACAACCTGTTCACCACGGCGGATGAGTTCACGAACCACGCCGAGAGTGGGGTTGATATGTCCTTCTGCTCCTGCGTTGACAAATAAAACACGTGCCATGAAATCATCACCTTTCGAGGGATGTGTGCCTTTCCCTTAAAGCATACCATTTCTTTAATATTGATATTTCAGTCTGAAAAAATGAAAAAAGAGATGATTCCCGCTTAAAACACATATGGGAACATCTCCAATACACCCAGGGACGTTGGCTTAACCTTACTTACGCAAAATCTCTTTCAGTTTCAAGTATTCTTCTTCGCTTATTTCATGGTTGATCAAGCGGCGCTTCAGGATCTCCTCCGCCTCAAGCCGGCCGTCGAAACGGTTGTAACAGTAACAGCGTCCGTAACGGCGGAATGAAATAATGCGGAAGATCAGGAATGTTGCAAACACGATACAGAAAAAACCAAACGGGAAAATTAAAGGGAAGAAATGAAAATCATGATTTGCAGCTAAAAACATGTAATCACCTTCTCCTCAGGATTGCGGTATTTTGTCCGCCGGGTGTCATGTGAATAAGATACCTTTTACCGATCACAGATAAATCGGATGAAAAGTCACAAACTGATCACGAAGCGGTCATAATTCAGCAGAGCGCCTGATCCTGGCTTGTTTGCTGTGTTAAGATGAAGGTGCTTCGCTGCAATTCCGTTACGATGGGGGGTTATGATGAACAGCAAACAAACCGTTTTGGTTGTCGATGATGATAAAGCGATTGTGGAGTTAATGCGGGATTTTTTGGAAGATGAAGGTTTTCGTGTCGAAGAGGCGTACGATGCCGAAGAGGCGCTTCGCATTTTGCGGCATTCAACCGTGGAGTGCGTGCTTCTGGATGTGATGATGCCTGGCCGGAGCGGATTTGAGCTGTGCCGGGAGATTCGGCGGACAAGCGATGTTCCGATTCTGTTTTTAAGCGCGCGCGGTGAAGATGTGGACAAAATCCGGGGACTGGGAATCGGCGGGGACGATTATATCGTCAAATCCGCCACGCCGGTGGAAGTGGTGGCGCGGGTAAAAGCGGTGCTTCGCCGCTATGGCAAACAGAGGATTCCCCAGGCAGCCGTTCGCCGGTTTGGCCACCTCACGCTTGATGTCCGGGCCCATGAAGTTCGGGTGAACGGCCATCCGGTATCCCTGACACCCAAGGAGTTTGAAACGCTGCTCTTACTTGCGGAGCATCCCCGGCAAGTATTTACCTATGAGCAACTCCTTGACCGTTTCTGGGATGGTGTGGGTGATAAGCATACGGTGATCGTCCATATGGGCAGGATTCGCGAAAAAATCGAAGCCGATCCCAACCATCCCAGACTGATTGTCAATGTATGGGGTGTAGGATACCGTTTTGAAGGAGCGCATTAAATGAGAACGATGCGGATTCGCAAATTCATCTTTGCCGGCCTGTTGTCGGTGATCATTTTGTCCCGGCTCTTTTATGGGATTCTCGGGTTTGTCATCCAGCCGATTGTCAGCCACCAGACGCAGACGAAAGCGGCGCTGGCGGACAGGGCGATCCGGGAAATCACGGGCAGTGTGGACAAATGGCGGAACGCGGACTGGCAAAAAACGATTCAAACCAAGTTCAAAGCTTCAGGAATCGCCGTTTCCATCACCGATCCGTCGGGAAAGAAGATTTTTCAGACGGGTCCGTATAATCCGAAGCAATTTAACAGCCAACAGGTCATGGTCATCGAAGACGGAAAAATGCGGGGGACGGTCAAGCTGTTTGTTTTTAACCATAATCAAATTTATGGCATATTATCGGCGGTCATTGCCATGATCCTCGCCATCATCTTCAACCGCTGGCTGATGGGGCGATATGTGCTGAAGCCGCTTGCTGCGATGAGTTCCGCAGCCAGACGGATTGCCGAAGGTGATTTGGATTTTCGGATCCCGACCTCCCGCGTAACCGAAGTGGCGGATGTAAGGGCTGCTTTTGAGGCGATGGGAGAAGGATTGAGGAAATCGCTCAAGCGCCAGGCAACCTTGGAAGAAGAGCGCCGTTTCTTTCTCACTGCCATCGCGCACGACCTCCGCACGCCGTTATTCGTGCTGCGGGGCTATTTGCTCAGGCTTGAGCAGGGGAAAGCGGAAACGGCGGAAAAAGCGGCCAGGTACTTAAGTGTCTGCAGGCAGAAATCAGAACAGATTGAGCGGCTGGTCTCTGATCTTTTCGTTTACGCGAAAACCGAATATATGGAACAAATGGATGTGAATAAACGTGAACCATTTGATTTTGGACTGTGGATGAAGGAGATGATCGAACATTACCGATTGCTCGCCCAGGCCAAGAATGTGGAAATCGTTGATGAGAGCGGAGAGGAAACGGCGTGTCCGGTTCAAGGCGATCCGCATTTGCTGGAACGGGCTGTCGGCAATCTCCTCGACAATGCTTTGCGTTATACACTGGCGGGCGGGAAAATCACGGTGAAGTGGTACAGGAAAGGAAATCAGGTATGTTTCACCATCAGCGATACAGGGCCGGGAATTCCCGAACAGGATCTGCCGCATGTATTTGAACCCCTCTACCGGGCGGAAAAATCGAGAAATGCCGAAACAGGCGGAACCGGAATGGGACTGACCATCGCCAAACGCATCTTCAAAGCCCACGGTGGCGATCTCACGGCCGCAAATCGGGCTGATGCCGGAGCAGAGTTTAGCGGTTGGCTTCCCCTTGGAGAACCGATCCATGTTTTCCGGAAATGATAACGATCGCAGAAGAAACCTTGGCTGGATACAGCACACCGCCCGGATCCGCTTCCTGGGCTGCCGTGTCCCCGACGCATCAGAAACACAAGTGGCACAAGGGGATGATCGATTACCGGACAGCAGAGGGGGAGCGATTGTACAGAGCCGGACGAAATGGTGTCTGCCACTGTGATATTCACCAGCCAAGGCCCTTGAGGCGCGCGGAAGCCGAGCACATGCAAAATCGGTAACGAGAGGTCCGGGGTCGGACGAGGCCTTTTCATTATGCAGGAAAATTGAATGTTCTCGTGTGGACCTTCACGATTGATGAACAGTCGTGTGTTTTGAAAATGCGGCCGTCGTATAATTTACTATTTAGCTATATGGCTATATAATAATATTATGAACAGCCAGCAGAAAGCAATAACGGTTGGTGAACTTGTATGAATGAAAATGTATTTAAAGCGATGGCCGATCCGACGCGCAGGAAAATCATTGAATTATTGAAGGAAGGGCCCAAAACAGCCGGTGAGATTGCGACCCATTTTTCGCATGCACAACCGACCATCAGCCGTCATTTAAACGTGCTCAAAAATGCCAATCTGGTTGCAGACCAGCGAAACGGCACGTATATCATCTACCGGCTGAACACGACCGTGTTACAAGATTGGCTTGCGTGGCTTTTAGAACGCTTTGGAGGTAGTGGAAACGATGATGAAGAGTAAAGCGATTCCTTGGTGGGGTTGGGCTGCATGGATCTTGGTGATGGTATTGACAATTTTGGCTTATCCACATCTTCCGGCCGAAGTTCCGACGCATTTCAATTTGGCAGGGCAACCGGATCGATTCAGGCCGCGCCTTGTTGCCGTTCTCATTCAACCCGGAGCCATGTTGCTGGTTATTCTCTTATGGCATGTGCTTTGGAGAATCGATCCGAAAAAGAAAAACTACCGGGAATTTTGGCCCACTTACCGGTATATCGGCGGCATTACCGTCGTCTTTTTCGGATTGATCGCTCTCTGGTCTCTGGCCAGTGCCTTAAACATCGGGATTCCGCTGAAATTCGTGCCTGCGATGATCGGCCTTCTGATTCTTCTGTATTCAAATGTTTTGCCCCGGCTTCAACCCAACTGGCGAATTGGCATCCGGACGGCGTGGACTCTTTCCAGCGAAAGAAGCTGGCTTCGTACGCATCGGCTGGCGGGGAATCTGGGCATTCCCACCGGTCTGCTGATCATCGTTCTCGCATGGGTCCTGCCCTCCTCCATGGGGAACTGGGCCGTGCTGGGCCTGATTCTGTTGTGGTTGCTGATCGCGGTTGTGGCCTCCTATTTTTACGCCAAACCACCAACCATTTCCGATGATTGAGCTGCCGGTGGATGAGCGGGGACTCTCAGTTTGATTACACGCCCGAAAACAGGAGTCCGGCGGGATTGGTTTTTTCCAGGTCGTTGCGGAAAAACGCCAATCCCCTTCTGCTTAAGTTGGCCGCAGCCTCTGAAGGACTATTTGTCCTCCTTGGGTATACGATTTTCTCCTGCTTGTTTTTTTATATAAAATCCTCCTCCGATTTCCTCGTATTGATCCTTGTTTTTGACCGGGCAGAAATTACAACGACCGCCCGGTCTTTGCTTGTAGCATTCCAGGCATTTAATCGGTTTCTCCACGGTGATCCGCCCCTTGTCCCGCTGCAGCTGCGTTTCTGTATTGTTTTCAGGATGGCAGAAAACGATTCGCCGTGTCAATTCATTAAAAAAACTCCCCGGCCGGTTGCAGGGAGCGGATCAGCTTAAACGTCTTGATTCGCTTTGATCAATTTAACGGAACAAGCGGTTAAAATGACAAACAGAAGATCGATCAACAAAACAGTATCGGTCGGATGATCATTCATGACCATGACTCCCAGCATCGCCCCCATCAAGCCACCCATGATTCCCGCCAGCATTCCGTCGATGACAGCGATCAGGCCATAGGGTCGTCCGGTCAAATAACCAACAGCCAAACCGAAAAGCGTCGCGACGGCGGTTGGCACAAACATGGTCATCTGCATGATTCCCAAGACTGTACCTGTCGTCAAACCGGACATCGTGGCGTTCGTCATCGCCGTCATCATGCCTGACATACAAGGGATTTTTCCTCTGTTTTTTGAGGCCAGACAGACCAACAAGCTGCTCAGGAGCACCGCCAGAACAAGGGAAGCGGCGTGAACGGCCAGTGGCAGCGCATCCGGGGTTGCTTGAGAGGACATGGAATGCATACGGTAATGTTCAACCTCCTGTTCTTGTTGGAGAGCATGGCTGCTTCCAATCATTTAATAGTATGAATCATGATTATTTTATATAACTTTCTCTTGGACCGGTATAGCCCGAAAGAGTTATAAATGCGACCCAAGTTGAGAATGGACAAGACTGTTTCTGAACTTTGCCGGTCGGTGGTATACTCAGATTGATGGTATCGGGAGGGAAAGAAATGGAAGAAAATAACGGGCAGGCGCGAAACTGCCCCATCTGCGGCCGGGACAACGCGTGTGGTTATCTTTCGCGGCCGCCGCAGGGAAGTTGCTGGTGTACCGCTGAAACTTTTCCGCCGGAAATCTTTGGGCTTGTTCCTCCGGAGCAGTTGCATCAATCGTGCATATGCAAGGAATGTCTCACAAACTTCAGGAGGAAAGTTAAACCGGAAAACGGGATGAGGTTTTTGTCAAGTGGAGCAAGGAATTTATAATAGTGGGTAACGGCTGTCTGGGCTGCCTGAGCTGAACATGTACATAAGGGGGGATCACAGGTGAAAAAAGGTGTTTTCTTTTTGATCCTGGGAATTGTCTCTATTTTCATAGTTGCTTGTAACACAAATCAAGTGGTCATCAAGGATGAAGCGAAAGCTCCTTCCGGCGCGGAGGCAACCAAAAAGGATGAAATGAAAATCCCCTTTCCGGACGGTGCTTCGGAAACAGGGGATGGAAAGCTGACGATCCAAACAGCGGACGGTGAAGCAGCGGACGGAGACATTCCGGTTCTGATGCTGGGGGAAGATGATCTGACCGTACAAACAGGATTTACAATTGAAAACTTTGCTGATGATAAAGACGTTTTTATTTTTGTGAATAAGCGCTGGTTGCAAACGGAGCACGGGGGCAAGATGTTCCAGGGAACACTGGCTCTGGAAAAAGACCCGAGCATGCTCAAGCCCGGTACATATACGGTCACTGCCGTTCAATATGAGGGAAATGACCCGGTTCACGGGAAAGTGATTGAGTTTCACCAGGCGAAGTTTGCAGTAAAAGCGGGTCAGTAAGGGGCAACACCTTAAAGCGAAAAAAGAAACCCTCGTCAATCTTGGCGAGGGTTAAATTTTAAGCTCATCCAGACACTGGCCAGTGAGGAGACGATGAGTGCATACCCCATCCATTGCAGGTGGCCGGGACTTATTTTCGTGCCGAATACCAGTCCCAGCAGAACCGACGACAGGATGCAACCCATATAGCGGCATGTTTGAAAAAGTCCGGACGCCAAACTGGTCATTGAGGGAGGGGCGACCATCAGCAGGGCAGATTGCAGGCATACGTTCGTGATTCCGTAACTGAGGCCCATGATCGCCAAAGCAAAGGCCATCCCATACAACGGCAGGTGAACGAAGACAAAGGTTAACAGCAAAGCTCCGCCAACCATCAAGAAAGAGCTGATGATCAGAGGGGTTTTTACGCCGGAACGGTCAATCCATTTTCCCATCACCGGATAAATCAAGGCACCGAATCCGGCATTGAACAGCATGAGCAGCCCGCTTGTTTTCACATCCAGGTTCATTGCCTCCTGAAAGTAGGTGGGCAACCCAAAAAAAATCGAGTAGTTATAAATGTTCAAGACGATAAACTGAAGGTAAACCCAGCTCAGCAAGGGGTTGGTTTTAAACAGCCGAAGCTGTATAAACGGTTTTTCCACGTGAAGTTCGCGGTAGATGAATCCGGCGAGCAGGAGAATTCCCAGAATTCCAGACAGCGGATGGACTTGGGTTTTAAAGGAAAGCAAAAACCAGAGCAAGAAGACCATGGAGGCCGCAAATAACAAGATTCCGGGCAGATCCAGTTGTTTCACCGTTTGCCGGAAGGAGGGCCGCTCCTTGTCGCGGTCGGGCGGCAGGTAGAACCAGCCCAGCAGGAGACTGATCAAAATGACCGGGATGTTCACCGTAAAAATCGCCGGCCAATCGCCCAGATCAATGAGAAATCCGCCGATGGTGGGACCGAAGGCGGCGCTTCCGGTGGCGAATAAAGAGATGATCGCCAAGGCGGAAGCCTGCTTTTCCGTGATATATTCCCGGATCATGCCCATGCCCGAGGGGTAAATGGAACAACTGCCAAAAGATTGGATCAGCCGGGCCAGGATGAGAATGAGAAAAGTCGGGGCCCACGGAGCTGACAAAGCCGACAGGGCGACCAAAAGCAAACCGATGAGAAAAATATTCTTGCGGCCCAGTTGATCACCGATTTTGCCCATAACGGGCTGACCGATGGCGCTGGCCAGATAGTAGGAGGAGATCAGCCAGGAGACCGTCGTAAATGAAAGGTGAAAATCCTGCTGAATGCGGTGAAGGGCCATGGAAATCATTGACGAGTTAAGCGGATTTAGCAAGGTCCCCGATGCGATGGCGATGAGAAAGAGGAGGCGGTTCGGTTTTTTGCCGTTCATTTTGTTTCACCACGGACAGTAAAAACAGTGATAAAAATGAAGTTCTCCATGTTTTCGATCTCCTTTGTCAGTGATGGAAAAACCCCCCTTAAAGGGATGTCAGAACGATTTCGGGCCCTTTAAGGGGAGTACTTTAAAATTCTATTTTTTTTGCTGCATTTGGCGCAGCATTTTCCGGTACTCATCATCATCGATGTGATCTTTTTTTGCTGGTTTTTCCGGTTTTGTCATCGCGGACAAACCACGTCGCAGCGCTTCGCGGTATTCCTGGTCTGTCTGCCTGGAAATCTCTTGTTTGGTAGAGGTTGTTCTCGGAGCCACCTTGGTTTTTGTCTCCACCTTGGGCTTCGATTGATCCATGGCCGCCGTGGAATCCGGTTCTTCTGCGGAAACCGGGTCCGGTTTGGACTGGAGGGTGGGATTCTCAGCTGATGTCACTCTTTTTTTGTCTTTGTTTTTGACAGCTCTTACGTTAAAGATAATCAAAAAGAGAATCCCAACCACCATTAAGAGAATGATGATTACTAATCCCATCGATTTCACTCCTGACGTTATTGGATCAAATGAATTAACCGTGAAGTTTTTTTGCTACTTCCGCTACACGGCGCCCCAATGCACGTCCAAGAGCCTGGTCTGATTCGGTGGGCATATTTTTTGGTGCATCTTCGCTGTCTTCCACCGGACAGGTTACCGCCACCCCATAGTATGAGCCATGCAAAACGTTTTCCGGCACGTTGCTCGGCAGACCGACAATGATCATTCCGTTATGCATCATCGGGGTGATCAAGTTCCACAGCGTCATTTCCGCACCGCCGTGCAAAGTGGCCGTGGTGCAGAAGGCGGCGCCCACTTTTCCAACCAGTTTTCCGGCTGCCCACAGGTATCCCAGCTTGTCGATCCAGCTTTTTAAGCCGGCGCTGATGGTGCCAAAGTGACCCGGGCAACCCCAGATCAGGGCATCGATATCATGCAAATCGCGAACGTCCGCTTCGTTCACATGTTTGACGAACACTTCTGCACCTTCAATTTCCTGTGCGCCTTGTCCGATCGCCTTGGCCAGTACCTCTGTATGTCCGCTTTCGCTATCGTAAACCACGTATACTTTCATCGCAAAAACTCCCCTTATGTCAGATGTATAGTTCTACTATTTGATTTAGTAAACAGGTTTTATTCTAACATGATCTTACGGGTTGCGAAAGAGTGAACGGGAACTGTTTCTGAATTATACAAAAATTGATGGGTGAATGGCAGAAAAAAGGGGGGTTTTGGCGAAGGGGCATTTTTTTCACTCAACCTTGACGCGGACTTTAAATATACCGTTGTATCCGTATCCTTTCCGGTTCCAGACGGGTTCCATCGGCTGGGTTCGCCCCTCTGAATCAGTCGCGCGTGACATGATGGTAAATTTTCCTTCACATTTGGCTTCCCATAAGAACTCCCAAAAAGTCCAAGCGTAGGGGTGCTGCGGTTCTGAGTGCAATGTTGCCGGGTGCCAGGATCGGCCGTTGTCCGTGCTTATCTCCACCTTTACAATCCTTCCTTCTCCCGTCCAGGCAAATCCTTTGATTTTGTTTATTCCCTTTTTCACTACATCATAGTCTTGCGGCTGCTGAATGATTGAATTCACTTTCATCGTTGTGACCGGGGTTTTGCCTTCATCTGTATCGTCATGGGGGTAGTAGACGTAATCTTCTGTCTGGAAAAAACCTTGAAAGGGGTGGTCGATGGCTGTTATTTTCGAAAGCCATTTTACGGAAGCCATGGCATACCAGCCGGGGACGATCAAGCGAAAGGGGTATCCGTGTTTGAAGGGAAGGGGTTTTCCGTTCAATTCATAAGCAATGATGGTATCCGAGTGCAGTGCCTTTTCCACCGGCAGGCTGCGGGCATAGGAGGTTCCGTCGGGGCTTTGGTCAATGGCCGAAAAGACGATTTCTGTTGCCGTCGTTTTGAGCCCCGCCCGTTTAAGAAGAGAGGCAAGAGGCACTCCTTTCCACCGGCCCTGACTGATGGCCCCCTTCTGCCATTGAACGCCGTAGACCCTGGGTGAGTAAGATGTTCGCCGGTTGCCGGCACACTCCAAGGGAACGACAAGGGTTTTGGACGGCCATGACAACAAATCTTCATAGTCCAGCGTCAAAGGATGATCGACCAGCCCGTTGAGATGAAGGGTGGCGGGAATGTCGGCGGCAGAGGGATAAGGAAAGTGATTCCGTTTATACATCAATTCCACCGGAGTGATCCAGTCTTCCACAAAATGAACCGGTGTCTCCTGATTTTCGGGATTGAGGCTCACTGTGAGCGGATAAGGATGGTTTTTTCTGCCGTTTTGTTGATTCATTTTTCATTCCTCCTGACAAGCGTATTGTTCAATTTTTGAGGAGAGGCAACGGAGAAAGTTGACCTGGATTTCATCTTTCTGATCCATGGCGTCATGGAGACAGGAAACGATGACCGTTTTGAGGAAGCGATATTCCGCCGGCGTGAAGAGAATGTCGGGAAATCTGATTTTGCCCAGAATGGAAGTGATCAGGGATTGTTCCTCACGACACACATGGATTTTGATTTTTTCCAGATGCCTCAGCAGAAAGTATCGTTCTTTCAAATTGATGTAACCCATCACGTTCACCCTTTCAAAATGGAACGAACCAAGGTGTCAAAAACAGCATATTCTGAAGATGATCAATCAGACATTAAATCTTGACTAATTAAGTAAATATTGTAAAGAAAGTGATCATTTCCGTTTGATGGAGGGAAGAGAAATGGATTTTTTAAGGCAGATTAAAGAGGTACTGTCCAAGGTGGAACACCCGGGATTCCGTGAACTGAAAGAAGCGGTACAGGCCATCGGGTGTACGCGTGAAAAAATCCTCCCTTATGTGACCAGCCCCGACGGGAATCCGTACGGGAGAAATGTGGTCTACCGTTCGGATTTCGTCGAGGCGGTTGTGATTCATATCCCCGGAATGAAACAAACACCGATCCATAATCACGGTTGCTCCATTGGATGCGGTCAGGTGGTGGAAGGAAATTTGATTAACCATTTGTACGTTCTGGAAAAAGAGGACGAACCGTTTGCTTATGAGCAAAACCGTTACGGGCCTGGCCAATTCTTTTTTGCCACGCAAGGGCAGATTCATAAAATGCGCAATCCTTCCACGCAGAGGCTTGTCACCTTCCACTTGTATTCTCCGCCGTTACAAGAGATGAAAATCTATAAATAAAATGGGGAGGCGGTACTGACCCTGTTTTCGGACAGCAGGGTTAGGATGAAGCTTTATCCGTTTTGGAAGTGACCAAGTTCAGGGTTTGCGACTTTTGCCGGTCCGTTGAGGCCATTACCTGGTCAAGGATGGTGCCGACCAGCGAAGCAAAGAGCGGATTGTTCCGCTGTCGCGGCCTGGGCAGAGGAATACGGATATCCATTCCCACTTTCCCGTCTCGCAGCATGATGACCCGGTCAGCCAGGATGACGGCTTCCTCGACATCGTGAGTAACCAGGAGAGCCGTGAATCGTTGTTCTTGCCAAAGCTTTTCAATTAACCGCTGCATTTCAATCCGTGTCAGGGCATCCAGAGCGCCCAATGGTTCATCGAGCAAAAGAAGGCGGGGATTGCTTGCGAGAGCCCGTGCCAGGGCGACCCGTTGACGTTGCCCGCCGGAAAGGACTCCAGGCCATTGCTTCCCGTAACCGGCCAAACCGACCTGCTCCAGGATGCGGGCTGTTTTTTCCGTTCTGCCGTTTTGGTCCCGGATGCCGAGCGCAATGTTGGCAAAAACAGTTCGCCACGGCAAGAGGCGGGGTTCCTGAAACATGATTCTGGCGGCGTCGTTCAGCCCGGAGATGGCTTTTCCTTCCTGCATAATCACGCCGCCGCTCGGTTCTTCCAGTCCGGCAATCAGGCGAAGCAGCGTGCTTTTCCCGCTGCCGGAACGGCCGACGACAGCGAGAAATTCGCCCCGTTGAACGAGAAGATCGATGTTGTTCAAGATCAGGCGATTGTCAAATTGTTTTTTTAACCCCCGAATGTCCAGCGTTGTTCCTGAAACTTTGCGGTTCAGTTGAAACACCCCCTGATGATGTCAGAAAATATTCATGTCCTTGCGGCACAGTCGAAGAGACCGGGGGATGCCATGTTCCTGCCTGCAACCCATTTTTTGCGAGAAAGCTAACCGTTTACCCGCCAGCGCAGGCAGCGTTTTTCCAAAGCTTTTGCCACAAGATCAGCCAGTTTGCCGAGCAGGGCATAGAGCAAAATGCTTAAAACCACCACATCCATCTGCATAAACTCCCGTGCGTTCATCGCCATATAGCCGATTCCCGAGTCTGAGGAAATGGTTTCCGCTACGATCAGCGTCAGCCACATAATCCCCAGGGCATAGCGGAATCCGATGAGAATGGATGGCAATGCATTGGGCAGGATAATGTGCCAAAAAAGAGCCCTCTTTGTCAGGCGGAAAATTTTTCCCATCTCCAGCAGTCCGGGATCAACACTGCGAATGCCATGAAAAGTATTCAAATAGATCGGGAAGAACACACCCAGGGCCACGAGGAACAATTTTGATTCTTCACCGATTCCGAACCACATGATGGCCAACGGGATCAGGGCCAGATGAGGGATATTTCGCAACATCTGCACAGTGGAATCGAGGATTTTTTCCGCAAATCGAGAAATTCCGTTTAAAAAGCCCAACACCAGGCCGATGCTTCCGCCGATTGCCAAACCGAGCAATGCGCGGACGGCACTGTCATCAATGTGATGAATCAATTCTCCCGAACGGGCCAGGTGAATGGCCGTCCGGATCACGGTGACGGGGGCCGGAAGGGTTTCCGTGGAAATCCAGCCCATGCTGCTGAAGATTTGCCAAAGGATTACCAAAATGGCCGGGAGAGACCAGGACAGAAGGGCATCCATCTTTGTTCGCCATCGGAAATTACTCAGCTTCATGGGCAACACCTTCTTTTTCCCGGGGGAAATGGTCATTTGCCACGATTTCGCCAAAGGGACTGTAAACATGAGGATGAGAAGCAGGCGGATTATTGGTTAAAGGTAATTCCGGGAAGAGCAATTCGGCGACCCGATAGGCTTCTTCCAGGTGGGGATAGCCAGACAGGATAAACGTTTCTATCCCCAGGTCCGCATATTCCCGCATCCTTTCTGCCACGGTGCGTGGATCCCCGACAAGAGCTGTTCCCGCACCTCCACGAACCAGTCCGATGCCCGCCCATAAATTGGGGCTGATTTCCAAATCGGTTGTTTTTCCGTTGTGAAGCCGGGTCATCCGTTGTTGTCCGACAGAATCATAACGGGCAAAAATACGCTTTGACTTCGCGATCGCCTCGTCGTCAACATAGCGGATCAAACGCTCAGCTGCCGCCCAGGCTTCTTTTTCCGTCTCCCGGACGATCACATGCAAACGGATGCCGAAGCGCAATGATCTTCCCTGTTTGGCAGCCAGTTTCCTCACTTGTCCGATTTTTGCCTCTACTTGTTTCGGGGGCTCACCCCATGTGAGATAAACATCGGTATGTTTGGCCGCGACTTTCATTCCCGCCGGTGAAGACCCTCCGAAGTAAAGGGGGGGATACGGGGTTTGCACAGGCGGAAAAATCCGTTTGCCGCCGGAAATTTTCAAATGTTTTCCGGTGAAGTAAACATCTTCTCCCCGCATGATTTCCCGCCAGACGGTCAGGAACTCGTCCGTTAACTCATAACGGGTATCGTGATCCAGATGCAGGCCGTCACCGGCTAATTCGACTGGATCTCCGCCTGTTACGATATTGATGAGCAGACGGCCCGCGGATAAGCGGTCAAACGTGGCTGCCATTCGCGCGGCAAGCGTGGGAGAGATCAGGCCGGGACGGACAGCGACCAGAAATTTCATTCTCTCTGTGGCAGACAATAAAGAGGAGGCGACAATCCATGCGTCCTCGCAAGACCGTCCGGTCGGCAGCAATGCTCCGCTGTAACCGAGATGGTCAACCGCTTGGGCCAATTGTCTCAGATACGGAAATCCAATGGCGCGTCCGCCTGATGCGGTAGCCAGATACCGACCGTCTCCGTGTGTGGGGATAAACCAGAATATTTGCATGATTATCATCCTTTCTCAAAAAGAGTTATGATTTTTGCTCCCGCCAAACGACGTCACGAACCTGAATCGATTTGGGAATCAGGCCAATGCGCAGAAAAGTATTGGCGATCTGCTGTTGATCGTCGATAATGGATTGATTGATCGGTTCGATTCCATACTCAGCGCGCTGAATCGCCAGGTTGACCGGCTTCAGGTCCATCCCGATCTGTTTGGCCAAGAGCCGGGCGGTTTGATCGGGATTCCGGTTAAACGAATCGGCTGAATTTTTCAGCTCATCGACAATGATCCCGATCACGTCCCCGTGCTGCGCAGCATAGTTTTTTGCCGCAAGATAATAAGAGCGGTTGGACGTATATCCATGAGCATCCGTCAACGTTCTGGTTTGCAGACTGGTTTCGGCATCCGCATAATAAGGGTCCCAAATAACCCAGGCATCGACGTTTTTTTCGGCAAAAGCAGTCCTGGCATCGGCCGGTGCCAAATAAAACGGTTGGATGTCGCTGTATGTCAGTCCCGCTTTTTCCAATGCCCTGACCAACAGATAATGGACGTTGGAACCTTTGTTCAGTGCCACTTTTTTCCCTTTCAGGTCCCTGATGCCGCGAATCGGGGAATCTTTGGGAACGATGATCGCCTCCGCTTCGGGCCGCGGCGTTCCGGCTGCGAAATAGACGAGCGGAGCATTCGCTGCTTGCGCGAAAATCGGGGGTGTATTTCCGGTTTCGCCGATATCAATGCTGCCGACGTTCAGGGCTTCCAGCAGCTGCGGACCGGCCGGAAACTGAATCCACTTCACCTTGATTCCGCGGGATTTCAAACGTTTTTCCAATGTTCCGCGGGCTTTCAAAATGCTCAATATGCCGAACTTCTGATAGCCGATGCGGATTTCGTTTTGCCTGTCGTCGGAATCAGCCGGCTGGCAACCGATTGTCAGCGAAGTGAACAAAACGATGAGAAGGGCGATGGAAAAGAACCTCAGTGTCTGTTTGATGCGCATGATGTATTCACCTCATCTCGCCGAAAAATGAAAAAGGCCCCAAAACCCTCAGTTCGATGATGAGGGACGGGGCCTCCGGTGGTCCGGTCGGCATCGAATGGTCTCTCCTATTTTTTATTTGCCGCGCTGGCATGTTTTTTGGACAAGGATGAAGCTTCGGACGGAAAGCGATGTTTTTCGGTTCTTTCAATTTGCACGATATTGGAATCGTGAACGGTGATCAGAACCGTGCCGTATTGAAGACCTTTCAACGCTTCCCAAATGCGGTGGATTTTTTCATCCGGGAACGAAACTGGCTTCATGCTTTTTTCACTCTCCTTTCCTCTCTTGGAATGCGGCCTTCCAGCAAATCCTCCAGCGTCGTATTTTCCAGAAGCCGGGCGACGGTATCGCGGATCAGGGTCCACAGCGGTTTTAACAGACATCCCTCTTCCAGGGGACATGGATCATAAGCGGTAACACTGACACAACCCATCGGTGCCAATGGCCCTTCCAGCTGTCGGATCACCTCACCGATCACGATTTGGTCAGGAGGCTTGCGCAGTGCGTATCCTCCCCGAATTCCCCTTTTGCTTCTGACATAACCGAGGTTTTTGAGCTGGAGGAGGATCTGCTCCAGATAATTGACAGGAACCAACGTTTTTTCGGCGATTTCACCGATGGAGATGACGCCGGAATGCTGCCCCAGAAGGATCAGAGCACGCAATGCATATTCTCCACGGGTAGAAACTTTCATTTTCTTGTCTCCTTCTAAGCGGAGTTGGTACAGTAAACCGTCACGCCGCGATGTTTAATTTCTATAATACCAAGTGTATTAGTCGACTTTTGGGTGAATGTCTCATATATATGTTCTTTGGCGATGGTTTATACTTGGACAATATTTCCTTAACTCAAATTTATTATAATATTTCGCGTCAGTCAATCATTATTTTGTCATTTCCTATCAAATTACTGTGTTTTAAAATAGGAACTAAACAGGACGAACGCATGTCATTGAAAACAAGAATAGAGTTATAATGGCCTTAGAAAAGAGCTTAAGAGGGGGAGAAAGATGAAACCGCATGTATTTCTGGCTAGACGCGTTTCGAAAGAGGCTGAAGCATATATTGCCGAACATTGTACATACCGGAAATGGGAAAAAGACACCCCAATTCCCCGCAGCCAATTGCTCCGGGAAATTGCCGATGCGGAGGGTTTGCTCATCAGCGGCGGGAAGATTGACGATGAGCTGCTTCAGCATGCCCCCAAACTGAAAGTTGTCAGCAATATGTCCGTCGGTTACAACAATTTTGATCTTGAGGCGATGAAGAGGAGAAATGTGCTCGGAACCCATACCCCCCACGTCTTGGATGAAACCGTGGCCGATCTGGCATTTGCCCTGATTTTATCGGCGGCCAGGCGCGTCCCGGAATTGGATCGCTTTGTAAAAGAGGGAAAATGGACCAATGGGGACGATACGCATTTGTTCGGCGTTGATGTTCATGGCCGGACGCTCGGGATTATCGGGATGGGCCGCATTGGGGAAGCGATTGCCAGACGCGGAAAGCTCGGGTTTAACATGGATGTGCTTTACTTTAACCGAAGGCGCAAGCCCGATGTGGAAGAAAGATTGGGCGTCCGCTACTGTGAGTTGGAAACCCTTTTGAAGCAGGCTGATTTTATTGTGTTGATGGTTCCGCTGACCGCGGAAACAAAGCACATGATCGGGCGTGAACAGTTTGCCTTAATGAAGGAATCGGCTATTTTTATCAACACTTCGCGGGGCAAGACCGTGGATGAAGCCGCATTGATCGAAGCGCTGGAAAATAAACGGATTCGTGCCGCCGGACTGGACGTTTTTTACCAGGAACCGGTTCCAACCGACAACCCGCTGTTACGCATGCCCAATGTCGTCACACTCCCGCATATCGGTTCAGCAACAGCGCAAACGAGACATAAGATGGCCATGTTGGCTGCCAAAAATCTGGTTGCCGCTGTCACCGGCCAAACGCCGCCCAACGTGGTCGAAGAATTAAAGGATTTGCTTTAAACAGCGGGCAAGTTTCCGACGGGGTCAATTTTTATCAACCCGGCAAGCAACTGGAAAGCTCGCCGGGTATTGGTGAACTCTTGTGCGGATGACTTTGACAGGGAAGTGTCAGATCTGCTCTTCCGCAGAGGCGAAAGGAGAAAACCGGATGGATGCAGAGAAGGCTCCGCTGCGGTTGTATCAAAAAAAGCTGGAAAGCACGTTGGAGCGGGCAAAAGAGTGCATTGCCCGACTGAATGATGAGGACATCAATTGGTGTCCGAACCGGGAGAGCAACAGCATCGCTTGGCTTGTTCTGCATATGGCAGGGAATCTGGCATTTTTCTTGAATGAGACGATAATGGGAAAAGAAGTGGATCATGAACAATTCCGGCCGCGGAAGCTGACGAAAGAGGAAACACTGGCCTTGCTGGAATCTTCTTTCAGTGATGCGATCCGTGTCCTGGATCAGCTTCCGCCGGAAAAAGCCGGGCAATCCGTCAGATTTCGGGGAAAGCTCATTCCGGTTTCGGATCTGGTATTCAATACGGTTGTTCATCAGGCGGAGTATGCCGCGCAGATTATCTGTCTCGCCAAACAGAGGCTTGGTGCCTCCTATCAACGATTAACGTCGCCGTATTTGGTATTCTCCGGCGGGGACTGGCAACTGGATTGAACGGGTTGTGATTGACAATTAAATGATCGGAATGGAGGAAAAGAGATGAAATCACATCGCTTACATACATTGCCGCAGGGAATCTTCAAAAAATTGGCTGAACATAAAGAACAGATGAAACGGCAGGGGAGATCGATCATCGATTTGAGCATTGGCAGTCCTGATCTTCCTCCACATCCGGAGATTTTGGATGCGTTGTCAGGTTGGGCCGCTGATCCGTCCGCCTACGGTTATACCCTGAAGGCCCTGCCGTCTTTCAATGAAGCTGTTGCTGACTTTTACGACAAGCGCTATAAAGTGGCGATTGATCCGAATCATGAAGTATTGCAGCTCAGCGGGACGCAGGACGGGCTTTCGCAATTGGCGCTCTCCTGTATCAACCCTGGCGATCTCGCCCTGATTCCGGACCCTGCCTATCCGATTTATGAGATTGGTGTTCTGCTGGCCGGGGGACGGGTCATCCGGCTTCCGCTTAAGCAGGAAAACCGTTATCTTGTTGATTTTTCCTCTCTCCCCGGCGAAGTGTTGGAACGGGCGAAACTGTTATACCTGAACTACCCCGGCAACCCGATCCCGGAGATGGCTCCTTTGTCTTTTTTTGAAGAAGTTGTTTTTTATGCGAAAAAATACGATATCAAAGTGATCCATGATTTCGCTTATTCCGAGCTGGTCTATGACGGTCGGCGGGCCCACAGTTTCCTGTCCGTGCCCGGGGCAAAAGAGGTGGGTGTTGAATTCAACTCGTTATCGAAAACATTCAGCATGGCCGGATGCCGCATCGGTTATATGGCGGGCAATCAGGAGATGGTTGAATCGCTCGCAAGCCTTATGTCCCATACACACTACGGGATTTTCCTTCCTGTGCAGAAAGCGGCCGAAAAAGCTTTGCGGCAAGGGGAAATCCTGTTTCGGGATCATGTGAACACTTATCAGCGAAGAAGAGATTTCCTGGTGCAGCGGCTGAGAGAAGCTGGCTGGGAGGTTTCACAGCCGCCGGCAACGATGTTTATTTGGGCCCGGATTCCGTATGCGGTCTCATCCATGGAATTTTGCGAGGAGTTAATGGAGGAAACGGGAGTGGTTCTGGTTCCAGGAGAGACTTTTGGAAAACAGGGAGAAGGGTATGTGCGAATCAGCCTGGTTCAGCCGGAAACATTGCTGGATGAAGCGGTGCGAAGAATTAAGGGGTTTTTGGAAGTAAAAGCGGGAGCATGACCAAGTGACCCTGCCGCCGTGTTGATATGGGCAGGGTTATTATCTCACCTCTTGCCTTTTATTAATTTTCGCAGGAAATAGATCGGCCCCACCAGCAAATAAACGGGATTGGAAAAGAAAGTCGGTTTTTTTCCTTCAAACATGTGTCCGACAAATTGAAAAATCCAGCCGACGACGAACAAGAGCAGCGCCAGTTTCCATTGGAAGAAAAAGCAGGGAAGCGAGATGATGATCAAAGGAATGCCAATGGCATGCGTCATTTTATTCACAGGATGTTGATGGTTCTGATGATATTTTTCCAACATTTTCGAAAAATCCATTTTCATACTCCTTTCCTTGGAAACTATATATTTTTATTATGAAATATTTCACAGGGATCAGCAACCGGCAAAATAGAGAATAATCTTAATTCAACGGAGATTTGTTACAATATTTGTACAGGAATTTTCGTCATCGCGGGATGACAGGAGACACGCAATCCGCGTTGACAAAAAAGGAGAAGAAAAAGTGAAACCCATTTTGGGCAAAGAGTGTTTAACCGATACAGAAAGAAGAGCGTATGAACAGATGAAAAAAAGCCCGGTCAAAGTGCTGCAGATCGGCGAAGGGAATTTTTTGCGCGGGTTTTTTGACTGGATGATTCACTCTTGCCGGAAGCAGGGGCTTTTTTCGGGAAGCATTGCCGTCATACAACCTCGTCCTTCAGGCCGGCACAAACTGGAGCAATTATGCCGTCAGGACGGGATTTATACCCTGGTGATCCGGGGAATGGAGAAAGGAGAATGGGTGGAGCAGAGGGAGAGGATTGCTGTTTTTTCCACCTTGGTTGACCCTTATGAAGATTGGCCGGGCTTTTTGGCCATCGCCGAAAAGCCGGAACTGGAATGGGTTGTGTCGAACACCACCGAAGCAGGGCTGGTTTATCAACGGATGGAGTGGAACCCGGAGAAACCGGCCGAATCTTTTCCCGGAAAGTTGACTCATTTTCTGTACCGGCGTTACCTTCATTTTGCCGGTGATCCCGGGAAAGGCCTGATTCTTCTCCCTTGTGAACTGGTGGATCGCAACGGCGATGAGCTGAAAGCGTGTGTGCTACGTCATGCCAGGGACTGGGGGTTGCCCGGTGCTTTCCTTCAGTGGGTCGATTGCCATAATCGCTTTTTAAATTCGCTGGTGGACCGGATTGTCACCGGTTATCCCCATACGGAAGCGGAGCGGTGGTTTGATGAATGGGGCTATCGCGATGAATTGCTGAACACGGCGGAACCTTACCATTTTTGGGCGATTGAAGGGGAACCCAAACTGGAGTGCAGGCTTCCGTTGCGACAGGCCGGGCTGAATGTGGAGTGGGTTGCGGATTTGCGGTCTTTTCAATTGCGAAAAGTGCGCATTTTGAACGGTGCCCATACACTGATGGCGCCGCTTGGCCTGTTATACGGATGCAGTCTGGTAAGGGAAGTGATGGAGCACCCCGAGCTCAGCCGCTTTGTCCGGGAGACGGTGGAAACGGAAATCATCCCTTCACTTCCGCTGGATCAGCAAAAAATGAAAAAGTATGCCAAAAGCGTGTTTGAACGTTTCGCCAATCCCTGCATCGAACATCGGCTCTCCGATATAGTGCTGAACAGCGTCAGCAAGTTCAGGGTTCGCCTCTTGCCTTCGCTTCAGTCTTTTCTGGCTGAACAAGGCCGGCTTCCGCAAGGCATTGTGCGGGCTCTTGCCGGCTTAATCCGTTTCTTTCAAGTGCGGAAGGAAGGGGAGGAATATATCGGAACCAATTTGGCGGGGCAGGATTATACGGTTCGGGATGACTGGGAAATCCTTGCTTTTTTCCATGCGCAATTCGCTGGCTGTTCTGTTCGGAATATTTCACAAAAGGAGCGGGTTGGGAGAATTTTGGGCAATGAGCGATTATGGGGGGGAGATTTGACACAGGTGGATGGATTGCCGGAATCGGTGTTGCAACATCTGGCGCGGATGGAGCGGGGAAACGATGTGAACACCCGCTGTTAAAAACAAAAGCAATTGCAGAATAAAAAAAGAAATCAGCCTCCGTGCGTACCGGGGCACGAATTGGCGGGGTTGGCTTGGGAGATAAGAGGGTGGCGTTTTGGACAACCTAAGGATATAAAGAGCGAAGGAGGAAAGAAATTGTCCAAACAAAGTCAAACGAAGTCCAAGCCCATTCTTCCGCCGCAGCATCAGGAGAGGCGACCCGGACTGGAAGCGGAAATGGATCCGCGGCCGGTGTTTGATCGGCCCGACCGCCCCGGGTGTGGCAAACTTGCGGGAAAAGTGGCTTTGATCACCGGAGGGGACAGCGGGATCGGCAGGGCGGTCGCCGTGGCTTTTGCCAAAGAGGGGGCTGATGTGGCGATTGTTTATTTGAATGAAGAGAGCGATGCCGCGGAGACAAAACGGTATGTGGAAGGGTTGGGCCGGCGATTGTTGGCGTTTGCCGGTGACATTGGCGACGAATCGTTTTGCGGACAGGTTGTCACCGAAGTGGTGAGAGAGCTGGGCCGGCTGGACATTCTGGTAAATAATGCTGCTGAGCAGACACCGCAGTCGGGAGTGGAACAGATTACTCAGGCTCAGCTGGAAAAAACGTTCCGAACGAATCTCTTTTCGTTTTTTTATTTTGTCAAGGCCGCTTCCCCGCATTTAAAGCAAGGAAGCGCCATTATTAACACAACTTCGGTGACTGCTTACAAGGGAAATGAGCAATTAATCGATTACTCGGCAACGAAGGGAGCGATTGTCTCATTTACCCGTTCATTGGCGCTCTCCCTGGTGAAAAGGGGAATTCGCGTCAATGGCGTGGCCCCGGGGCCAATCTGGACGCCGCTGATTCCGTCCACTTTTCCGGCCGACCAGGTGGCCAAGTTCGGCACCGATACCCCGATGGGAAGACCCGGACAACCGGTGGAACTGGCCCCGGCCTATGTTTTTCTGGCATCGGATGATTCTTCTTATATGACCGGGCAGATTCTCCATGTGAATGGCGGAGAGATCGTGAATGGTTAAAAAAGAGATGGTGATGGAATGGTGTTCCGAATCTGTTCAGAATGCCATTCCATTTTTTTTGCTTGCCTCGGCCGATTGTCGGGAGAACATAATGCAAGAAAAAGAACATATGAATGAAAAATGATCTTCTCATTGATTGCCTGGTTATTCTCCTTAATGGGAGGTGGAAAGGACTGATGAGCCATAAGAGGCGAAAAAGCGCCCGGGCGAGTAAGACGGCTGAGTTCGTCGCTTTTTTTCGGGCGCTGGAGTATTCCTTTCCGAAAGAGAGGCGCTTGTTTGAAGACCCGTTTGCAGTGAGATTTTTAAGCCTTCCCTTGCAGGTGGCTTCCTGCCTGTCACGGGTACCGTTGTTCGGGAAAGTGGTTCCCTTTCTCGTCGATTGTTTTGGCCCGGGGGCAAGAGCATCCGGGGTGGCCCGCACCCGGCTGATTGATGATCATCTGACAAATGCATTGGAAAAAGGAATTGAACAAGTGGTCATATTGGGCTCGGGATATGACAGCCGCGCTTATCGGATTGCGGATATTGAGCGGGTGCATGTTTTTGAAGTGGACCAACCGCAAACCCTGTCGGTCAAGCAAAAAAAGCTGAAGCGGGTGCTCAAGCGCCGGACGCGGAAAGTGACGTTTGTAGAGACGGATCTGAATGTTCAAAAATTGGAAGATACGTTGCTGAAGGCGGGATTTGATTTAACCCGGCCCGCCTTTTTCATTTGGGAAGGGGTGACCAACTATCTGATTGAACAAGCGGTCGATCTGACGCTGCGATTTATCAGCACGGCGGCGCCGGGGAGTTTTATCCTTTTTACCTACGTCCATAAGCAGGCGATTGACACATTGGCAAGCAGCCCGGAGACGCGGCGGATCTACCGGTTGCTGACATGGATTGATGAGCCGTGGACGTTCGGGATGGTTCCCGAAGAACTTCCCGCCTATCTGGAATCACACGGGCTGAAGCTGGTGGAAGATGTCAATTCGGTTGAATTTCGGAAACGCTACATGAATCCGGGTGGTCCCCATATGAACGCATACCGGTTTTACCGGGCGGCTCTGGCCGAAGTGAAAAACAAAGGCGATGAGCCGCAAGTGCGCTTTTTTCGATCCTTTTTTCATTGATCGCGGTTTCCGGCAAAGCCCATTTTCCCCATGCGGGAATCTGGGCTCTTTACATTTTTTTGATGGATGGGGAGAAAATTACCTTTAGCAGGAAGGAGGTTGAAAATGAAGCGCTGGGCGATTTTTATTCTGTGTGCGCTTTTTTTGGGATCCGGCTGTGCGTTGAAGCAAAATCAAACCGGGAACCAGGCTCCTCCGAAGCAAACGGAAGTGAGCGTTCCGACAAGGGACGGGAGGCTGGAAACGCTTGATTTGCTCAATACGGGAGACAAGCTGCTCGCTTCCTATGCAACTTTTTTTGACCAGACCAAGACGAATCGCGTCCACAATATCCAACTGTCAAGCGAGGCGATTAACGGCCATGTGCTGAATGTGGGAGAGGTGTTTTCCTTTAATCAGGTGGTGGGAAAGCGGACGCCTCAACGCGGATATTTGCCTGCTCCGGAGATTGTGAAAGGAGAGTATACGGAAGGAATCGGCGGCGGGGTCTGCCAAACCTCTTCCACTTTGTACAATGCCGCGGATGCTGCCGGGTTGCGCATTATTGAACGGGTGAGCCACAGTCATGTTGTTACATATGTGCCGAAAGGAAGGGATGCCACTGTTTCCTGGAAAGAACCTGATTTCAAGTTTCAAAATCAATTAAACGTTCCAATCAGAATTGCGGCGAAGACTCAAAACGGGAGAATCACAGTGGCAATCTATGCTCCAGCTCATGTTAATGCGCTGAGGCGGAAAGTAGCCGCTCCGCCAACCACACTGCCGGAAATCATCCGCGTCACCCCGGATGAGCCGATGTCTCTCGATCCGAAAAAAATAAAAAGAGAGTTGCAAAATCCGCTGCGGATTCCACAGTAAAAAGTTAAGTTTGGACTCTTCCGAGGTTGTGGATTGGTGCCGCTTTTTGCTTCCGGCTCCCTGGTTGTAAAGGTTGCCGCAGAATAGTACCGATCCCCTTTGAAAGATAAAACAAGCTGGGCTGGGTTTGCGGGCCCGGCTTTTTCTTTCAGAAGTTAACGACACAGTTTTTCATTTTTTGTTACAATAATCATAGAAATGGTTTCATAATATAAAGAAATTAATGAATAGTGATTTGAAAAAGAATCAGGAGAGATCAGGCGATCCGATTTGGGGGAGGGAACCAGATGCATCCTACCATTGGGCGGATGTTTGAGCAAACAGTCAGCAAATTTCCGCAGAAGGAAGCGGTTTATGATGTCAGGAAGGGACGGCGTTTGACGTACAGAGAGTGGGACCGTGAGGTGAACAGGGCAGCCAATGCTTTTCTGGCAGCCGGTGTGCGCAAAGGGGACAGGGTTACTGCGTACCTTTATAACACGGAAGAGCTGGCCACTTCCCTCCTCGCTTGTGCCAAGATCGGCGCCGTTTTCAATCCGGTCAATTTTCGCCTGTCTGCTGAGGAAATCGCGTTTATTTTACAGGATGCCGAACCGAAAATCGTGTTGTTTGAACAGGCTGTTGAGCCCTGCGTTGCCGCGGTTCACAAAGGCTTCCCGGGAACCGCCTTCTGGTTTATTGACTCTGATCCTCCTGACTATGCGGTTGATTATCATCAGCAGGTTCTCGCTGCGTCCGATACCCGGCCCGATGCAGATGTATCGGAAGAGGATCTCTACGCGATCATGTATACCAGCGGGACGACCGGAAAGCCCAAGGGCGTCATGCACTCCCACCGGACTATGGTGGAGCAGGGTATGATTGTGATCGGAGCCAAACGGCTGACGGCGAAAGATCGTGGATTGACCGTCGCGCCGATGTTTCACTGTGCCGAACTGCACTGTTGCTTTTTGCCCCGTGTTATGGTCGGCGCCAGCCAGGTGATCATGCATCATTTTGCTCCAAAACAAGTATGGCAGATTGTTGCTGATGAGAAAATTTCCTACTTTTTTGCCGCTCCGACCATGTGGAATATGTTGTTGCAGGAGAAATTTGACTACAATCGTCTGGGATCTCTGCGCCTCGGTTTTTACGGAGGGGCTCCGATGGCTCCGGCACTGGTGCGCTCCTGCCGGGAAAAGTTGGGCATTGATCTGATTCAGGCTTATGGCATGACGGAAATGGGGCCTGCGGTCACCTTTTTATTCGAGGACGAACAGCTGAGCAAGGCGGGATCAGCCGGGAAAGCGTGCCTCGGCCATGAAATTCGCGTGGTCCAAGTGCGGGAAGGAGCGCCGTCAGAACCGGATGATGTGCTGGAACCCGGAAATGTCGGCGAAATTATCATGCGCGGGCCGTGCATGATGATGGGGTATTACAAACGGGAAGAGGCTACAGCCAGAGCGATGTACAAAGGCTGGTACCATTCTGGGGATTTGGGTTATGTCGATGAAGACGGCTATCTGTGGGTCGCCGACCGGGTGGATGACATGATTATCAGCGGTGCAGAAAATATTTATCCTCGGGAAGTGGAGGATTTGTTGCATGAACACCCCGGGGTGCTGGATGTGGCTGTCCTGGGAGAAGCGGATGAGAAGTGGGGGCAGCGGGTGGTGGCTTATGTGGTCAAAAAAAATCCGGATCTCACGGCCGATGAATTGGATCGCTTTTGCCAGGAAAGCGGAAAGCTGGCCCGGTACAAACGGCCCCGGAGATATGTTTTTGTCGGACAACTTCCGCGCAATGCCAGCGGTAAGATTCAGAAGTTTCTATTAAGGAGTGGATCGTGGCAATAAACAGCCCGAATGAGGGAGGGGAGAGGAATGAACCATCCGTACCTGACAGAAGATCACCAGCTCTTTCGCCAATCCCTGCGCAAATTTCTGCAAAAAGAGGCGGCTCCCTTTTATGATCAGTGGGAGAAGAATCGCGAAATTCCCCGCTCTTTCTGGAGAAAAATGGGGAATCAAGGGTATCTGTGTCCGGGTCTGGAGGAGCAATACGGCGGTTCGGGAGTCGACTGGGGCTACTCTGTGGTGATCAATGAGGAATTGGAACGCATCGGTTCCGGACTTGTCGGGATCGGACTTCATAATGATATCGTCGTTCCTTACATCGTTGCCTACGGTACGGAGGAGCAGAAACGCCGTTGGTTGCCGGGATGCGCCAACGGGGATATTATCACGGCCATCGCCATGACCGAGCCGGGAGCGGGTTCCGATCTGGCTAACATTCAGACGAGCGCGATCCGCGACGGCGACGAATTTGTGATCAATGGGCAGAAAACTTTTATCACCAACGGAATTTCAGCGGATCTGGTTCTCGTTGCCGTCAAGACCGATCCCGATGCAAGGCCCAAACATACAGGAATCAGCCTCATTTTGGTGGAACGGGGTACTCCGGGATTTTTCAGGGGAAGAAAGCTGAACAAAATGGGGCTTCACTGTCAGGATACGGCGGAACTCATTTTTGATCAATGCCGGGTTCCGGCCGCAAATTTGCTGGGGGAAGAAGGAAAAGGATTTGCGTACATGATGGAAAAGCTGCAACAGGAGCGCCTGGTGGTAGCGATCTGTGCACAGGTGGCGGCGGAAGAGATGCTCAGGATGACCATTGATTATGTAAAAACGCGCAAGGCGTTCGGACAACCGGTCAGCCAATTTCAAAACACACAGTTCAAAATTGCCGAAATGGCGACAGAGATTGAGGTGGGGCGGGCGTTTCTCGATCAATTGATTGCCGCACACATGGCAGGAGAAGATCTGGTGACCCGGGTATCGATGGCCAAATGGTGGCAGACGGAAATGGCCAAGCGAGTGGCTGCCGAGTGCCTGCAATTCCATGGCGGGTATGGATACATGGAAGAGTATCCGATCGCGCGCCGTTACCGCGATATCCCGGTTTCCGCCATCTATGCGGGCACCAATGAGATCATGAAAACCATTATCGCCAAACGCCTCGGTTTATGAGAAGCGAAAGAGGGGGATTCGCAAGTGCCATTGCCGCTTTCATCTCTGCGTGTGCTTGACCTGACCCGCCTGTTGCCAGGGCCGTATTGTACCATGCTTTTGGCGGACTTTGGCGCGGAGGTGATCAAGATTGAAGAGCCCGGCCTGGGCGATTACGCCAGGTGGTACGGGAACGAATGGAACGGGGAAAGTGCGCTCTTCGCCTCTCTCAACCGCAATAAAAAAAGCGTCACCCTTAATTTGAAGACAGAGGCAGGCAAGAATATTTTCCGGGAAATGGTGCAGCGGGCAGATGTTGTAATCGAATCCTTCCGTCCAGGTACGATGGAGCGACTGGGGCTTGGATATGATGCCTTGAAAAAAATCAACCCCGGGTTGATCTATTGCGCCATTACCGGTTATGGTCAGGACGGCCCGTATGCCGACCAGGCAGGGCATGACCTCAATTACATCAGCTATGCCGGGTTGTTGGCATTGCAAGGTGAAAGAGAAGGAAAACCGGTTCTGCCCGCGGTGCAGATTGCCGATCTCGGGGGCGGGGCAATGATGGCGGTCGCTGGAATTCTTTTGGCCTTGCGTGCCCGTGATCAGACCGGAAGGGGACAACTGGTGGATATTTCAATGTTGGACGGGGTTATTTCCTGGATGCAGACAATTCTCCCGCATTATCTGGCGACAGGGAAGGAACCGGTACGGGGGGAATTGCCCCTGTCGGGCGGGCTGGCTTGTTACAGCGTTTATGAAACGGCAGATCATCGGTATTTGGCAGTGGGTGCGCTCGAGCCCAAGTTTTGGAAAACCTTTTGCCACGGAATCGGCAGGGGAGATCTGATCCCCCGTTTACAGGCAACGCCAGCGGAACAGGAGGAGATGAAAAAGATCATTGCCGCCGCGATCAAAAAACAGACGCTGTCGCACTGGATGAATGTTTTTGCCGGAAAAGACGCCTGTGTCTCACCGGTTTTGAATATGGATGAAATGGTGCGTGACCCGCAGGTGCTCCATCGCCGGATGATCGAGGACACGAAACATCCCTCAGTCGGAAACGTCCGGCTTCCGGGGATTCCGATCAAACTGTCGGAAGCGGCGGGGACGATCCGCTCTTTTGCTCCCTCCTTGGGTGAGCATAACCAAGAGTATTTGCAGGAATTGGGGTATAACGAGGAACAAATCTTGCGTTTTCGGGAGGAAAACATTATTTAGAGAAATGGAGAAGGAGAGATTGATGTGCGCGAAGCAGTGATCGTGGAAGCAGTAAGAACGCCGATTGGGCGCCGAAACGGGGTTTTAAGCGGTATCCGCCCCGATGAACTGGCCGCGATGGTGTTAAGGGCGGTAGTCGAGCGAGCCGGCATTTCCCCTGAGATGGTGGAAGACGTGATCATGGGCTGTGTTTCCCAGGTGGGGGAACAGGCGGGCGATATCGGGAGAATCGCTGCCTTGATCGCCGGTTACCCGGTGGAAGTGCCCGGAACGACGATTGACCGGCAGTGCGGTTCCAGTCAGCAGGCCGTTCATTTCGCGGCCCAAGCGATTATGAGCGGGGATATGGATGTGGTGGTGGCGGCAGGGGTCGAGAGCATGTCCCGCGTTCCCATGTTTTCCAATATGCAGGGGGCGGAATACAGCGAGAAGCTCACTTCCCGCTATGAAATCATCAACCAGGGATTATCGGCGGAAAGGATTGCCGCAAAATGGGGTTTCAGCCGCGCGCAATTGGATGAATTTTCTTTGAACAGCCACGAAAAAGCCGTGAAGGCGCAGAAGGACGGGCGTTTTCAACAAGAGATTTTGCCTCTGGAAGTTACTTTGCCAGACAAAGGAAAGATAATTGTAGACAAGGATGAGGGACCGCGGGAAGATACTTCAATGGAAAAGATGAGAGCGCTTTCTCCTTCATTTCAGGAAAACGGGCTGATTCATGCGGGTAACTCAAGCCAGATCAGTGACGGTGCGGCGGCTTTGCTGATCATGTCCCGTGACAAAGCCGAACAACTCGGGTTAAAACCGCGTTTTCGCGTTCTGGCACGCGCTGTGGTCGGATCGGACCCGACGCTGATGCTCACCGGACCGATCCCGGCGACGAAAAAAGTATTGGAAAAGGCGGGCCTCACCCTGAGTGAGATCGATGTGTTTGAAGTAAACGAAGCGTTTGCACCGGTTCCGCTTGCCTGGCTGAAGGAAACCGGTGCCGATCCGGAAAAACTGAATCCCAACGGGGGAGCGATTGCTCTCGGACACCCGCTCGGGGCATCGGGGGCCCGGTTGATGACAACCATGATGCATGAACTGGAACGGCGCGGCGGGCGTTACGGGTTACAGACCATGTGTGAAGGTCTTGGCATGGCGAACGCAACCATTATTGAACGGCTTGTTTAACGGACGGGGAGGAGGAAGTCGGAATGAAAATCAAAGATTGTGTCGCCCTGGTGACCGGCGGCGCATCGGGTCTGGGAGAGGCGACGGTGCGGCGTTTGGTGGCGGAAGGAGGAAAAGCGGCTATTGTCGATCTCGCAGAGGAGAAGGGGGCAAAATTGGCGGCGGAGTTAGGAGATGATGCTTTCTTCCTCACGGCGGACGTGGCAGATGAAGCATCTGTCAGGCAAGTGGTCAACCGGATTGAGGAACGGTTCGGCAAAATCGATATCGTCGTCAACTGCGCAGGGGTGGCCGTAGCCGAAAAAGTGTTGGGGAAAAAAGGGCCGCATGCGCTTTCCTCTTTTGTGAAAACAATCCAGGTGAATCTCATTGGCACGTTTAACGTGATCCGTCTCGCCGCGGAGAAAATGTCAGCCAATTTGCCAAATGAAGGAGGGGAACGGGGGGTGATTGTCAATACAGCTTCCGTGGCCGCGTTTGACGGACAGATCGGGCAGGCGGCCTACAGTGCGTCCAAAGGAGGGATTGTTGGCATGACACTGCCGATTGCCAGGGAACTGGCCCGGTATGGAATCCGGGTGATGACCATTGCCCCTGGACTGTTCGATACGCCTCTGTTTGCGTCACTGCCACAAGAAGCACGGGAATCGCTGGGAAAGATGGTTCCATTCCCGCCGCGGCTCGGGTTGCCGGATGAATATGCGCGGCTGGTTCAATCCATCGTGGAAAATCCGATGTTAAACGGTGAAACCATCCGTTTGGACGGAGCGATCCGCATGCAGCCCAAATAAGGATCCGGAGCCCGGAGTAAATGAAAGGACTGCTGACATTCCATTTTGCCAGCAGTCCTTGTTCATTTTCCGACCAGATATGCTCCCGGCCGGAAACGATGCAGCCCCATTGTGATTAGCAGCGGAAGGGAGATCATGGCGGCAAGCAGCCAGAGAAAACCGTAGAATGGCTTGGGAACCAGTTGGAACTTAACCCAGAGCGCCTGAACCATCGGATGCATGAGATAGACGCCGAACGAGTGGCGGCCGATGAGAGAGATTCCTTTGAGAGAAAACTGCCGGGCAAGCCGGTAGACCAGCACAAAAAGCGTAATCGCATAAGGAACGGTAACCAGAGAATAAAATCCGCTCCGGTTTTCCAATCCGACTTCCAAGGTCATCAGAAAAGCAAGCAGAATGGCAGTCAGGGCAATTGCCGACAAGGAGATGCTGTTCAGCTGTTTCCGGACCTTCTGCCAGTTCATTCCCAACCATCCGCCAAACGCAAAATAGAACAACCAAACGGGAAAGAAACGGCGAATGTTGTATTCATCGACGGAAATGCCCCAGACCGATGTCCATTCATTCCAGTTGAAGCTTAAGGCGAGGATGGAGACCCACAGGGTCAGCACCAGGATCAATGAATCGGGCAGCTTTTTAAATCCTTTCAACAGAAGAGGAAACAGGAAATAAAGTTGAACGAGAACAAAGAGAAAGTAAAGATGGTAATATCCCTGGCCCAGCAGGATTTTGATGAGATTGTCCGTCACAGTGCCTGTGAGGTTGTGGGGGTTGTCCCACCAGAGGTAGGCGGTATAGATCAGTGACCAGATGAGAAACGGCGACAGGATGAACGCACTTCGCTTTCGCCAGAAATTCCACAGGGGAAACGGTTCGCGATCGTGATATTGGTAGAAGAGAAGCAACCCCGAGGAGAGAAAAAAGACGGGAACGCTAAATCGGCTTAAATGATTGAGATAAAAGTAAATGTTGCCCGGCTCAGCGGAAAATGAGAGAAATGTGCCCGTTGCATGAATGACGGCCACGGCCAGGATGCATATCCCTTTGATGACGTTCATCTCGCGGATTTGTTCTTTCATGTTCAGCCTCCTTTTCTGTCCGCCAAAAAAAAAGGAACAGAGCGCAAGAAATCACTCTGTTCCACTTGTCTTCGGTCAGGCGGGTTTTTTTCTTCCCGTGTTGAGGGGAGAATCAATAACAACACCTGTTCTCTCATTTATTACCCGGGATTGGATACAGGTAAACATGGATTTGTTTTTCCGGTCGCCGGAACCATGTCAAATCGCATTATACAGGCCAATCCGGCACTTTTTGGTTCTGCATTTTTCTGATCTGCTCGTTTGGGATCTTTAAAATAAAATTTCGAACAATGACATATTATGAATAAAATTTTGTTTCAAACGTGGTATAATGAAAATGAAAACGGATACATTTCTTATTCAGCTTTTATGGAGACCGGAGGCTAATGTTTATGAAAGAACGATTACACGCACTTACAACCGAAAAGCGAAACCCAAACAGCATGCAGATCGATCAGGCGAGTACGATTGACATCCTGAAGCTGATCAACGAAGAAGATCAAAAAGTGGCCCTGGCTGTTCGGGAAGTGCTTCCGGATGTGGAAGTGGCCGTTGAATACGCTTATGATTCGTTGAAACAGGGTGGCCGGCTCATCTATGTCGGTGCCGGAACCAGCGGTCGGCTCGGTGTGCTTGATGCCGTTGAATGTCCGCCGACGTTCAGTACGGCGCCGGAAATGGTGCAAGGGTTGATGGCCGGCGGGGAAAAAGCTTTTGTCAAGGCGGTGGAAGGAGCTGAGGACAAAGAAGAATTGGGGGAGCAGGACTTGCAGAGGATCAGTCTTACGTCCAAGGATACCGTGATCGGCATCGCCGCCAGCGGACGCACCCCTTATGTTATCGGCGCTCTCCGCTATGCGCGCAGCATCGGGGCGAAAACGGTGGCCCTCTCCTGCAACGAACAGGCCCGAATCAGCCAAGTGGCCGATCATCGCATTGAAGTGATCGTCGGACCCGAGGTACTGACCGGTTCGACCCGGATGAAAGCAGGTACGGCACAAAAAATGATTCTCAATATGATCTCGACGACGGCCATGATCCGTCTGGGGAAAGTATACGAAAATTTAATGGTGGACGTGAATATCAGCAATTACAAACTGAAAGAGAGAGCGATCAGCATCATTTGCACCGTGACCGGCGTTTCCTATGAAGAGGCCAAAACGTCGCTGGAACAGGCCAACCACGAAGTCAAAACGGCGATTGTTATGATTGAAGCCGGTGTTTCCTATGAGGAGGCAACCGAACTGCTGCACAGGGCGCAGGGCTACGTAAGGCAAGCGATTGTGCTGGGAGGCAAAAGGCAGTGACGACAGGCGGATTGAAGATGATTGCCGGCATGCTGGAGCAGTTGCCTCCCTCGGAACGGAAGATCGCCGCATACATTTTGCAACATCCCCATGAAGCGCTCAATCAGACAGTCCATCAGTTGGGAGTAGCAACAAACACGAGCAGCGCCGCGGTGATTCGCCTTTGCAAATCGCTGGGGCTGAGAGGTTTTGGCGAGTTGAAGATGCGGATTGCCGGCGATCTGCTGAAGTCGCCCGAACAGGGATATCGGGATATTGATCCTGATGAATCGATGTACTCCATCGTGCAAAAATTGACGAACAACAGCCTGCAAAGTTTGCGCGATACTGCCGATATCATCAATTACGAGGAGCTGGAACGCGCTGTACAGGTGCTCTTGAAGGCGAAAAACATCCACTTTTTCGGTGTGGGGGCTTCAGGGATTATCGCGGCTGACGCCCAGCAGAAGCTGCTGCGCATCAACAAGGCGGCGACAGCCTTTTCCGATCTGCACCTGGTGGCCACTCTGCTCGCCAATGCGGATGAACAGGATGTGCTGTTTGCCATTTCCTTCTCCGGAGAGACGCCGGAGGTGGTCAAAATAGTGACACTGGCCAAAGAACAGCGCATCCCGACGATCAGCTTAACCAATTACGGCGTGTCGACAGTGTCCTCTTTGTCCGACATCCGTCTGCATACCTCGTATCAGAACGAAGCACCTTTTCGCAGCGCGGCGGCTTCTTCCCGTCTGGCCCAGCTTCACATGATTGATATTTTGTTTTTTTGCCTGGCGACTGCTCAGTATGAGCAAACAGTGAAATCGATTGACAAGACCCGGGAAGCGATTCGCAAGCTGACCGGGAAAAACAAGCGGTGAAATTAAAGCGCTTACAATAGGAGAGGAGGACCAACCATGGCCCAAGAAAAGAAACATCAAGTGCTCGCCCGTAAAATTTTGGAGCTGTTTGGCGGGCCGGATAATGTTGATTCTTTTACTCATTGCATGACCCGACTCCGCGTAAAGCCAATAGACGGGAAACTTGTGGACAAAGAAGCTTTGAAGAGTTTGGACGGGGTGATGGGGGTCGTTGAGGCCGATACTTTGCAAATCATTGTCGGACCGGGTGTGGTGAACCGGGTTTCGGCGGAGTTTGGCAGATTGCTCCGGGAGGCGGGAAGGGATATTGATCTGCAAAAGAAAGCAGCCGCCAAAAAAGCGGAGCTGAAGGAAAAAAATGCAACACCGTTTAAATTGTTCCTGCGCCGGATCGCCGGCATCTTTATTCCGCTCATTCCGGCACTTGTCGCTTCGGGCTTGATTTCCGGCATTTCCAAAGCCATTGTGCAGGCGGGCTGGTTATCGGACAAGTCGCCTGTCGCCACGATACTGACTGTCATCGGTTCGGGTTTGTTCGCTTATCTGGGCATTTTGGTAGGATTGAATGCGGCGAAAGAGTTTGGCGGATCACCGGCGCTGGGGGCATTGGCCGGTATTTTGGTTATCAACCCGGATATAGCGAAAATCAGCATGTTCGGGGAAACGCTGGTTCCCGGACGCGGCGGTTTGATCGGAGTCATGTTTGCGGCGATCTTTATGGCTTTCCTTGAAAAACGGATTCGTCGTTTTGTCCCCGCTTCCCTCGATATTATTGTGACGCCGACCCTCACTCTTCTGATTACGGGACTGATTACCTATGTTGTTTTCATGCCGGTCGGCGGCTTGATCTCGGAGGGAATCACCAAAGGATTGTTGGCCGTGTTAAACATCGGAGGTCCGGTTGCCGGTTTTGTGCTGGGCGCTACTTTCCTGCCGCTGGTGGTAACCGGTTTGCATCAGGGCTTGACGCCGATCCATTTGGAATTGATCAATTCGACCGGAAGCGACCCGCTGTTGCCGATTTTGGCGATGGGCGGAGCCGGGCAGGTGGGAGCAGCCTTCGCCATTTACTTCAAGACGAAAAAAGCGCGTCTGAAACGAGCCGTGGGCGGTGCTTTGCCATCGGGGATGCTCGGGATCGGGGAACCGCTGATCTTCGGAGTCACATTGCCGCTGGGACGCCCGTTTCTGACGGCATGTCTGGGAGCGGGGATCGGCGGGGCCTTCCAAGCTTATTTCAAAGTTGCCACCATTGCCGTTGGCGTTTCCGGCTTGCCGCTGACGTTTTTGGTGGTGGCCCATCAGATTTTGTTCTATCTGATCGGACTGGTAATTTCCTACATCGCCGGGTTCCTGTTCACATACTGGTTCGGTTTCAAAGATGAAATGGCAGGGGAATTTGCATGATCGGTGTATCGTTTTATTTAAATGATCCACTGGCTGGGAAACGGTTGGAAGAAGCGCACTCCAAAGGAGTGACACGCGCTTTCACTTCTCTCCACATCCCGGAGGAGTCAGGCGACTTGGCCGGGCGGGCGAAGATGTTGTTGCAGACAGCGAAGGAGATGGGCATTGACGTCTATGCCGACGTTTCCCGCAGTACCCCGCAACATTTGGGCATTGGACGGCTGGAAGAACTGTCTGAGCTCGGTGTGACCGGACTCCGGCTCGATGATTATTTTGATTATGAAACGATGGTTTGCTTGGCTGAGCGGTTTCAGATTGCGCTCAATGCCAGCACTCTGTCTGAAGCCGATCTGCAGCGGCTTTTGGATTCCGGAATCGCATCGGAGCAGCTGATCGCCTGGCACAATTTTTATCCGCGCCGCGAAACCGGTTTGGATGAGCGATTTTTCCGAGCCCAGACTGATCGGTTCCGGCAGTATGGCATCCGGGTTGCCGCCTTTGTCCCCGGGCGCGGTGAGAAACGCGGACCGCTGTTTGAAGGTTTGCCGACGCTGGAAAAGCATCGGGAGCTCGACCCGTTTGTGGCGGCGGTGGAGCTTTTTCGCGATGGTGTTGACGAGGTGTATGTGGGTGATCCCGATGCAGGCGAAGGCTTGCTGGAACAACTTGTTGCCTATGCTTTTGACCGGGTCATTCCGCTGCGGATTCGGACTTCCTCCCTCGCCGGCGGGGAATATCAGTTGCGTCCCGATTTTGCCCGTGATGTGTTGCGCTTGATGGATACGCGCAGCCCCGGTCCCGTTCCGCCGGCCAATACCACGGCCCGTCCCCGGGGAACAGTAACGATGGATAACGACAAGTACGGGCGGTACCGCGGAGAAGTCCAGATCGTTCTCCGTGATCTGCCGGCTGATCCGCGCGTCAATGTCGTCGGTTCCGTCTTCCCGGAAGATTTGCCTCTTCTGCTGCTCGTTCAGCCGGGACAGCGTGTTTTTCTGCATTGTCACGATGAATAGGACAAACCGGAAAAAGCTGGCCAACCTTTCACAAAAATTGGTTGACCAGCTTTTTTATATCCTGGAAACCGGTTTACCAAGCGGCAATCTGCCCGTCGGTACGCGGTTCGGTTCCTCCTGCCAACACGCCGTTTTCTTGTTGCCAGATGATCTGTCCCCGTCCAAAACTGCCGGAGCCCAGCGACCATCTCACATCGTGACCGCGCCGGGCCAGAGCTTCGACCAGATGGGCCGGGGTGGAATGTTCCACCTCTACCGTTTTCCCATCGATCCACTGCCATCTTGGCGCATCCAGGGCGGCCTGAGGATTGAGCCCGAAATCAATGGAATTCATGATTACTTGCAGATGTCCTTGCGGTTGCATGAAACCGCCCATCACGCCAAACGGGCCGACAGGCTTATTTCCTTTTGTCAGGAAACCGGGAATAATCGTATGGTACGGTTTTTTTCCGGGTTGCAACCAGTTGGCATGCGTTTCATCCAAGGTGAAATTATGGCCGCGGTTATGCAGGGCGATTCCGGTGCCGGGGACGACCAGTCCGGAACCGAATCCCATATAATTGCTCTGGATAAATGAGACCATGTTCCCTTCGCCGTCTGCCGTACATAAATAGACCGTTCCACCCCGGGGCGGTTTTCCCGCTTCCGGCAGCAATGCTTCCCTGCCGATCAGGCGTCGCCGTTCTTCGGCATAGGCGTCGGATAATAACTCTTCCAGTTTTACGCGCATATGTCGGGGATCGGCGATATACTTTTTGCCATCGGCAAATGCCAGTTTGAGCGCTTCGATCTGTTTATGGAAAGTGTCGACCGTATCCCGCTCCGCAAAGTCGAAGCCTTTTAAGATGTTCAAAGCGATCAGGGTGACCAGACCCTGGCCGTTGGGCGGAATTTCCCATACCTCATAGCCGCGATATCGGACATGGATCGGTTCGACCCACTCCGGTTTGTAGGCGGCGAGGTCTTCTGCGCGCAGGTAGCCGCCGTATTGTCGGGAAAAGAAGTCGATTTTTTCGGCGAGATCGCCGCGATAAAAAGATTCTGCTTTGGATTCGGCGATTGATTGCAGTGTTTTCGCGTGGTCGGCAGAGCGCCAGATCTCCCCGACCTCCGGAGCTCTTCCTTCCGGTGCGAACGTATCAAACCAGGCGGCAAATTCTTCGCCCCTCAGTTGTTTCTTATAGGTTTGGAAGGCGCGAGACCAGTAACTTTGCAGAACCGGACTTAACGGATAGCCTGTTTCGGCATAGTCGATGGCCGGACGCAGCACTTCGGCAAAGGGGAGTTTCCCGAATCTGGCAGAGAGTTCCGCCCAGGCGGCTGGTGCTCCGGGAACGGTGACCGGAATAAATCCGTATTTCGGAATCTCTTTGATTCCCGCCTTTTTGAGTCTTTCGCCCGAAAGGAGTTGCGGCGCCGGACCGCTGGCATTCAAACCGTGAAGTTTTCCTTTTGTCCAGACGAGGGCAAAGGCGTCTCCGCCGATTCCATTGGATGTGGGTTCGACCACGGTGAGGGTGGCGGCTGTGGCAATGGCCGCATCAACAGCATTTCCCCCTTGCCTGAGAATCGAGAGTCCGGCTTGGGCAGCAAGGGGCTGTGATGTGGCAACCATTCCGTTTTTGGCATAGACCGTTGACCGCCGTGACGGATATGGATGGTGGAGCGAATCGTAATTCATTTTTATTCTCCTCTCATGTCAGGGGATGGGACAGCGCGATGAAGCTGCAGGGAAAAGCGATGGATCTTCAAATTCCGATCGGGCCGGACTGCGTATCGGCGGGAGCGAGGGCCTTGACATCTTCATCACTCACAATTTCATCCCCATCCTGCTTTTGTATCGTTTTAACAGCATCTGAGTTTCAACCCGCAAGATTCCGGGCATTTTGTACAAGGTTTCCAGCAGAAATTTTTCCATTTCCCGGTGATCGGAAAAAATCCCGTGCATGTGAAGTGTGCTCGGCCCGGTCATATGATAGAGGCTGGTGACAGCTGGTTCCTTTGCCAGGTCTTCGGCTACCTTTTCCAGATCATCGGGCTTCACATCGATATTAAAAAATGCCGAGACGGTGATGCCCACTTTAACGGGATTGATTACCGCGGTAAAGCGTTCGATTACCCCGGATTCGATCAAGGCCTGAATGCGGGACTGAACAGCCACGCGGGAAAGATTGATCTGTTTTCCCAGATCCGTGTAGGAAATCCGGCTGTTTTGCAGCAATAACCCCAGGATTTTCCTGTCTGTCTCGTCGATTTTCATCGGAGGAAACTGATTTTCATCCCCGTTTTGCTGTGCCAACCTTATCCCTCCCGGCTTTTCGTTAACGATCCAATTTGGGGTCCAATACTTCGCGGATGCCGTCGCCGAGCAGATTGAAGCCGAGCACCACCAGGAAAATGGCCAGCCCCGGCCAAAAAGCCAGCAACGGATCGATCGTCAAGTACCCTTGGGCGACATTGAGCATGGACCCCCAGCTGGGCTCTTCCGGTTTGGCGCCAAGCCCCAGATAGGACAAACCTGCTTCCGCGATAATGGCCGAAGCCATTGCCAAAGTGGTTTGTACCAGAATCGGTGCCAGGGAATTGGGCAATACGTGCAGAAACATGATGCGCCAATCGTTTGCCCCGACGGCCCGGGCGGCCTGGACGAATTCCTGGTTGGTCACGGACATGACCTGGGAACGGGTGATGCGGACAAATGAAGGGATAAAACCGATCCCGATCGCGATGATGGCATTGCCAAATCCGCCTCCAAGCACAGCGGCCATGGCCAAGGCGAGGATGAGGGACGGAAATGCCTGCATTGCATCGACAATGCGCATGACAATCCATTCATCCCAAAAACCGCGGAAATATCCGCATACCAGACCGATCGGAACTCCGATCACCAGAGCGATTCCCACGGAGACAACGGCGGCTTCCAGCGAAAGGCGGGCCCCGTAGACGAGTCTGGAGAAGGTGTCACGGCCGAGATCATCCGTGCCGAGGAGATGATTGTGCCCCGGACTTTGCAGAATGGCGGAGTAATCCTGGTCATAAATCGGATCGTGGGTGGAGATCCACGGGGCAAAGACGGCCGTAAGGATCAGGAAGACAAAAATGACCGCTCCCGCAACGGCCAGTTTGTTTCGGGCAAAGCGGCGAAAAAAGTCTTCCCACTGACTTTCCCGGCGCGTTTGGGTCTGATCGGGTGTTGGCACCGAATCGGCAGCTGTCCGGCTCATCTTATCCAACCTCCTTTCCCGACTTTATCCGCGGGTCGATGATGAAATGGAGAATGTCGACCAACAGATTGATCAGCACAATCAGCAAGGCTGAAACGAGAACCGCTCCTTGCACCGTGACAAAATCGCGGTTGAATATCGAATCGACGATCAGCTTGCCGAAGCCGGGGATCGAGAAGATCGATTCCGTAATGACCAGGCCCCCGAGGAGCCCGGCGACAACCAAGCCGCTCGTCGTGACGACGGGAACCAGGGCGTTTTTCAGCGCATGGCGGAGAATGACCAACCTTTCTTTCAATCCCTTCGCATAAGCGGTGCGAATGTAGTCGGCTTGAAGCGCTTCCAGCAGACTGCTGCGCATCATCCGCATGAGAACGGCCGATTCACGCAGGCCGGTGGCGATGATGGGCAGGATCATCGCGGAGAGATTTCCCAGGGGATCATCAAAAAATGGAACGTAACCGGATGCAGGCACCCAGCCCAACTTGACGGCGAACAAAATAATCAGCATCATGCCGAGCCAGAAATGGGGAACCGACATGCCGCACAGGGCAAACAAAGTGCCCGAATAATCGGTCAGGCTGCGCGGACGCACTGCGGACAGGATTCCGGCCGGAACGGCGATCAGGGTCGCGACGATAAAGGTGCCGAGCGTCAGTTCGATCGTGGCGGGCAACCGCTCCATGATCAACTGGGCAACCGGGGTATGGTCGACGAGAGAGTTGCCCAGATTGCCGTGCAGGACTCCGGACAACCAATCGAAGTACTGAACCGGGAGGGGCTTGTTCAAACCCAGTTCAGCCCGGAGAGCGGCCACTGCTTCCGGGGTGGCTTCCTGGCCGAGAATGACGGTTGCCGGATCACCGGGGAGCATGTGCATCAAGGAGAAGACCATGAGGGTGACGAGGAAAACGACAGGGATGGCGAGCAACAGGCGCCTGATGATGATGGCCATGTTTTTCCTCCTTTATTTTTTGCTGAGTTCCGCCGTACGGATTAGACCGTCGGGAATATATTGAAAGCCTTGCACATTCTTCGACAGGCCGAACACGTCATGTTCGTTGTAGAGATAAACATAGGGAACATCTTCATGCACGATTTTCATGATCCGGTCATATATCGCTTTCCGCTTTGATTGATCCATCTCACGGCGTGCGTCGCTGAGCAGCCTGTCCACTTGCGGATTGCTGTAATGCGAATAGTTTTGCGAACCGGTTGAAGCGAGGAAATCGTAAATATTTAAATCCGGGTCGGGGCGTCCGCTCCAGCCGAGTGCGACAGCCTGCATATTTCCGGTCTCCGCCTGCTCGATCATGGTTCCGAATTCCACCTTTTCCAGCTGGACATGAATACCAGCCGGTCTCAACATATTTTGGATCATTTGCCCCACCTGTTGGCCGGCGGGGGTGGTCGGAATCTTCAAGGTAAAGGTAAATCCGTTTTTCATTCCCGCCTTCTCCAGCAGTTCCTTTGCTTTTTTTACATTGGGCGTTTCCGGTCGGTCATCGGGGTTATAGGCAAAGTGGCTTGGAACGAACGGTGAGTAGGCGGGAGAACCGGCGGGCCCGAATACGACTTTGGCGATGGCCTCGCGATTTATCAGGAGATCGACCGCTTGCCGGAGTTCCTTTTTATTGAAGGGAGGTTTCGCCATGTTCAAGTGAAATCCCTGATATCCCTCCGACTCATGATTTATCACCCTTACTTGGGCATCGTTGATGATCCGGCCGATTTCCCTGGGAGGAAATTTGTTGGTGATGTCCACATCTCCGCTGCGGAGGTTCATCAAGGCGACATTCGGATCGACAATCACCTTGTAGACCACTCTGTTTACCTTCGGCAGGCCTTTTCGCCAGTAATGGGGATTCTTTTCCAAAACGATGGTCGAGCCTTTGATGCGGCTTTTATAGAGAAACGGGCCGGTTCCCACGGGATGATTCATGAAGTTTTTCCCCTCTTTTTGCACGGCAGCGGGGGAGACCATCATGCCGGCGCGATCCGTCAACACTGCCAAAAATGGCGCGAAAGGCTGCTTGAGCTGTACTTTCACCGTATACGGGTCGAGTGCGGTGACATGATCGACCAGTTTCAGTTCGTTTCTGCGTACGGAATCCGGTTGCATGTAACGCGCAAAGTTGAATTTTACCGCCTCGGCATTAAAGTCCGTGCCATCCTGAAATTTGACTCCCTTTCGCAGATGAAAGATAAAGGTTTTGTCATCAGGCGAAATTTCCCACTTTTCTGCCAGCATCGGCACGATATTTCCGTGTTGATCCAGATCAACCAGCTTGTCAAAAATGCTTTGAAACACCATTCTGTCGACTAAAGCGCTGGAATAGGCCGGGTCCAGCTTCGGCGGATCGGCATTCAGCGAGATATTGATCGTATCTTCATCCCGGTCTGTTCCTGCCTGTTGGCCGTTGCAGCCCCCGAGAAGCAGAGAACTGCCCAGCAGCAAAATGAATGCGATCAACCATGCTTTTTTCACGATTCAGCCTCCCCTAGTTTGTTCATATGGTAAGGGATGATTTCATGATTCTTTCGTTTTGTATTACTATATAATGAATCTATTTCATAAATCAATGAAGATTTATTATTTAATGAACATTTTGTTTAAAATGATAAGTGATTATATGGTTAATGTGAATGAATGCTCATGAATCATCATTGTATTTGTACAAAATATTTGTTATATTCTATATAATGAAATATAAACATAGTTTAATATAATAAACCAAGACTGTTTACAAATTTAAGATGAAGGATTATAAATCAATTAATCCTGTTTACGAAGAAGAGTGAACTAATGACAAAGTATCGGGTTCCGGCCATTGAACGGGCACATGCCGTCTTGGAAGTGCTTGCCCGTGAGCCGTCGAAGTACCGTCTGATTGACTTGGCGAACCGTTTTCACGTGAATAAGAGTTCGATGTTTGTGCTTCTCCGAACGATGGAACAGCTGGGTTGGGTACAAAAAGACAAAAAGGAGACGTATGCGCTCGGCCCTGCCCTGGGAGCGCTGGCCGCCGCTTATTTTCAGCAATTTGATCTCGTGCAAGTCTTTTACCGGGAGGCGGCCGCCGCGGTTGAGCGGGTCAAAGAAACGGTCCAGCTCGCCGTTTTGGATGATGACCATATTCTGTATCTGGCGAAAGAGGAATCGCGTTCTCCGGTGCAGTTGGTGACAAGTCCGGGAATGCGTTTTCCCGCTCATGCGACTGCTTTGGGCAAAGCGATGTTATCCCGGTTGAACCGTGAACAGTTTTGCCGTCTGTTTCCGTCCGCCAGCCTGAAATCGGTTACTCCGTATACGATCATTGATTCAGAGCTGCTGTGGAAGCAAACCCGCCAGGTGCAAAAAGATGGCTGTGCCTGTGATGAGCAGGAAGCCGTCATTGGAATTTATTGTGTTGCGGCCCCGATTTACAATCAGCTGGGGCGGATCGAGGCAGCCGTCAGCTTCGCGATGGGTGAGGCGAGCTGGGAGAAAAAAAGGGAGAGGGCCAGGGCGGAAATTATCCGTCTGGCCAGGCGGTTATCGCTGCATGCCGGTTTCTCATTTTTTTCTGAAGGAGGAAACTGAGTTGAGGCTAAAAGGAAAGGTCGTGCTCATCACCGGTTCCGGTTCAGGCATCGGCAAAGCGACTGCGCTTCTGTTTGCCGGGGAAGGGGCCAAGGTCATTGTCAACGATATTTCCGTGCAGGGCCGGAAGACGGTGGAGGAAATTCAGCGGCAGGGAGGGGAAGCGATATTTCTTCAGGCGGATGTAACCAAAGCGGCAGAAGTGGAGACGATGGTGGAAAAAGCGCTTGACCGCTATGGACAAATCGATGTTTTATTTAACAATGCCGGGATCTCGGGTGTCGGAGCCGTTCATGAGACCAGTGAAGAGATGTGGGATCGGGTTGTCAATGTAAACCTCAAAGGCGTTTTTCTGCCGAGCAAGTCGGTTATTCCGCACATGATGCAAAGAAAAGAGGGTTGCATTATCAACATGTCGTCCTGCATCGCGGAGATCGGTCTGATGAAAAGGGCGGTTTATTCGGCAACAAAAGGGGCGGTTCTCGCTTTGACCAAATCGATGCAAGTCGACTACGCTCCTTACGGGATCCGTGTCAATGCCCTGTTGCCGGGAACGATTCTCACCCCGTTCGTCGAGGATTATTTGAAACATTCGTATGAAAATCCGGAAGAGGCGTTGGAGGGAATTAAAAAGCGACAGCTGAACAGCGAATTGGGCAGACCGGAAGATGTGGCCAGAGCCGCTCTGTTCCTCGCCTCCGACGAATCGAGGTTCATCATGGGTTCACCGCTCTACGTCGATGGCGGCGTCGTCTTCGGCAAAATGGCGTAATCCGACAGAATCCATTCAAGGACAAACCTAAAGGAGAGAGCGCGATGAAACTGCTGACATACCGCACGAGCACAGGTTTGCGTACCGGAATTGTTACGGATAAAGGCGTTGTTCCCGTTCCGCATTCGGTGGAGGAAATCGTGAGCGGCGGACAGGCTATTCTTGCGGAACTGAACCGATTGGCCAAAAGCGAAATGGAAGACAAATGGCTGAAGGAAGAGGAATTAACTTTGGGGCCTTGTCTGCCGAAGCCGGGCAAAATGATTTGCGTCGGTCTTAACTACCGCAAACATGCTGATGAAACCGGTTCGCCGATCCCGGAGACGCCGATTTTGTTTAACAAATTCCCCAATACCTTGGCTGCGGATCGGGATGAAATTCTCATTCCTCACAACTCCAAACAGGTGGATTATGAGGCTGAACTGGCGATCGTGATCGGCGAGACGGCGAAACGGGTCAGCGAAGAGGAGGCACTCGATTATGTTTTCGGTTACTGCACCGCCAACGATGTCTCAGCACGCGATCTGCAATTTCGCACAAATCAATGGCTGCTCGGCAAATGTTGTGACGGATTCAGCCCCATCGGCCCCTATCTCGTTACCGCTGACGAGGTGGGAGATCCCGATAACCTGGGAATTCGCACTTATGTAAACGGCGAGCTCCGTCAAAACTCCAATACCTCAGACATGATTTTTTCCTGCCGCGAAATTGTCAGCTATATCTCGCAACATATGACGCTGAGCCCGGGGGACATTATTTTCACCGGTACGCCAGAGGGAGTGATTCTCGGTTATCCAAAAGAAAAACAGGTTTGGTTAAAAGATGGGGATGAAGTGGTCATCGAGATTGACAAACTGGGCCGGCTCACCAATTACATGAAGCAGGAAATATAGAGGTTTTCAGTATTTTGATTCCGGCAGGAAAGGAGGTGGTCAGGCGGCGCCCGCGGTGGCGTCGGTACATCGCCCCGGAGGAAAACGCTTTCCGAAACCCTGCTTGTGCAAGGAGGTTTACCTTTGAAAAACATCAAGAATCAGAAGAGGACGAAGGTTCGCTGGAATATAGCCATTCTGATGTGGGCTGCGATTGCGATCAATTATTTGGATCGGACCAATATCTCTGCCGCTGCGCCGACCTTAATGAAGGAATTTCATCTTTCTGCGGAGACGATGGGACTTGTCATGTCATCCTTTTTTTGGACTTACGCACTTTTTCAAATTCCGGCCGGATGGTTTGCCGATAAGGTGGGGCAACGAATCAGTCTGGCCGTTGCGGTTGCCTGGTGGTCGCTGGCCACGGCGGCTACGGTTTTGACACGCGGCGCAGCGTCGCTCATCACGACAAGGGTTTTGATGGGAATCGGTGAAGCCGGTGCCTATCCGAGTAATGCCGGGGTTACGGCCAAGTGGTTTCCGGATAAAGAAAGGGCAAGGGTTTCGGCCATTTTTGACAGCGGTTCCAAAGTGGGGACGGCGCTGGCCATGCCGGTGGTTGTATGGTTGCTCAGCAAATTCGGCTGGGAAGTTCCTTTCATTGTATCCGGGTTGATCGGGCTCGTTTGGGTGGCGATCTGGTGGGTTTACTATCGTGATCCGGAGAAGCACAAGTATGTGAACGAAGCGGAACTCACCTATATTCGCGAGGGACAGGTGAAAAAGGAAGGGATTGACCGCGTTCAACCCCTCAAATGGTACCAACTGTTCCGCTACCGCAATATCTGGGCGATGTGCGTCGGATTTTTCATGCTCAATTATGCGATCTATTTTTTTATTACCTGGTTTCCGACGTATCTGGTCGAAGCGCGTCACATGAAATTGCTGACGATGGGGTTTGTGGCGATGATTCCGCCTTTGACGGGGTTAGTCGCCGAGCTGGTCGGCGGATGGTTTTCCGACTACCTTTATACCAAAGGGGTATCGCTCACGGTTGCCCGCAAAATCAACCTCGTTGGAGGAATGCTGCTGGCGACCTCAATCGCTTTTGCCGGATTGGTCGATTCCGCCGTCTGGTGCATTGTGTTGCTGTCCGTTTCCTACGCCGGGCTGGTTTTTGCCGCCTGTGCCATCTGGTCCCTGCCGGGGGATGTTGCCCCGAGAAATATGACATCGGTCGTTGGCGGCTTGCAAAACTGCGTGTCCAATCTCGGAGGAATTTTGGGACCAGTCATTACGGGATGGATTGTTGCGACCACCCATTCTTTTATCCCTGCACTGCTCGTGTCCGGGGCCGCTACGATGGCCGGTGCGCTCACGTACCTGTTTGGCCTCCGTAAGATCGAACCGATTGATCCGGGGAAAGAAAGCAGACAACAGGAAAAAGCAAGCGTTGACACGCATAATTAATTGACAATTATCATAAAAGATAATAACATGAATTTATAGAATATTATAATTTGGTGAAAGTATTTTTTATTGGTAAAAACCAGGCGGGAATGAGGGGTTTTTGGGACATTGTGAGGAATTGCGTCATGTCCCTTTTGTTTAGGAAAGGATCAGAACAGGGTTTTACAATCTAAAACAAATGCAGAAATCCTCGTTGACGACGGAATGGGGTGGAGAATTTGCCCAAATGGAAAGTGGTCGTTTCTGATTGGGAGTATCAGGATCTGCGCTATGAAGAAAAAGTGCTGGATCATGAACAGATCGAATTGATTCCTGCCCAATGCAAAACGGAGGAGGAGGTGATTCGGGCTTGCCGGGAGGCCGACGGGATCTTAAATCAATATGCGCCGATCAGCGGAAAAGTGATTCGTGAGCTTCAACGCTGCAGAGTGATTGTCCGCTACGGCGTCGGTGTGAACACGATTGATCTCGATGCGGCAACGGAGAGAGGCATTTGCGTCGCCAATGTGCCGGATTACTGCGTGGACGAGGTGTCGGATCATACGCTGGCCCTCATTTTAGACAAAGCCCGTAAAATCTCTCTGGCCGACGCATGTGTGAAACAAGGAAAGTGGGATTTCAAGGTGACCCAGCCTGTTTACCGCCTGCAGAACCGGACGCTCGGCCTGGTGGGCTTTGGCAAAATTCCGCAAAGATTGGCAGAGAAGGTGAAGCCGCTCGGCCTCCGGGTGATCGCTTATGATCCTTATGTGCCGGAACCGGTGGCGGAAGCGCTCGGTGTTGCACTGGTCTCTCTCGAAGAAGTGTGCAGGCGGTCCGATTTCGTTTCCGTCCATGCACCGCTGACGGCAGAGACAAAAGGGTTGATCGGCAGGGAGCAATTGAGGCAAATGAAAAAAGAGGCTTATCTCATCAATACATCTCGCGGTCCGGTGGTTGATGAAAACGCACTGATCGAAGCCCTGCGCGAAGGGAGCCTGGCCGGGGCAGCGCTTGATGTGGCCGGGGAGGAACCGATCCGGCCAGACCATCCGTTTCTCTCGATGAAATCAGTAACCCTTACCCCTCACATGGCCTGGTATTCGGAGGAATCAGCGGAAGAGATGCGCTCAAAAGCGGCGCATGGCGTGGCTGATGTCCTGCTTAAAGGCGAGTATCCAAAGTACCTGGTTAACCGGAAAGTGAAAGAGCGGGTCAAGCTTAAGCCGAACGCGCTTGCTTACTGATACTTCACTAAAGAAGGGGATCGCATGAACGTTATTGAGGAATTGCTCCGGCCCTATCCTCTTCCCAAGATGGTGAGGGTCCGTCAAAATTTTCCCGCTCCCGAGGTTGTGGACGTGGCCGGGGCTGTGCAAAAAACGATCAAGGAAGCCGGCGTCTTAACGAAAATCGCTCCGGGCAACCGGGTGGCCATCGCCGTCGGAAGCCGGGGAATTGCCGACCTTCCCATCTTGGTGAGAGAAGTGGCCGCCGCAATCAAGTCGGTTGGGGGCCGGCCTTTCATCGTCCCGGCGATGGGGAGCCATGGCGGAGCAACTGCCGAAGGGCAGATTGACGTGCTGAAACAGTTGGGGGTGACCGAACCATCCGTCGGAGCGCCGATTCATTCCAGTATGGAAGTGGTGGAAATTGGCAAATTGGCAAACGGCCTTCCTATCTATATTGACAAATATGCATACGGGGCGGAGCAAGTGGTGGTCATTAACCGGATCAAACCGCATACCGCCTTTCGCGGCCCGGTTGAAAGCGGATTGATGAAAATGCTCACCATCGGCCTGGGAAAACAAAAAGGGGCTGAAGCCGCACATGCCTATGGCTTCAAGTATATGGCCGAGCATGTGCCGACGATGGCGAGAGAAATTCTGAAAAAAGTGCCGGTGCTGTTCGGGCTGGCCACCATTGAAAACGCGTATGACCGGCCGGCCAAAATCGTCGCCGTTCCCGGAGAGAAGTTTGAAGAGACGGAGCCGGGTTTGTTGCTCGAAGCAAAGGCGCTCATGCCCAAAATCCTGTTTGATCCGATCGATGTGCTGATCGTCGATGAGATCGGCAAAGACATTTCCGGTGACGGCATGGATCCCAATATCACCGGGCGATATCCGACTCCTTATGCCAGCGGCGGCCCCGAGGTGAAGCGGATTGTCGTTTTGGATCTGACTGAACGGACCCACGGCAATGCCAACGGCATCGGGCTTGCGGATATCACCACAAAAAAAGTATTCGATGCGATTGACTGGGTGAAGGGATACGCAAATGCCCTGACAAGCACGGTCGTGAAAACAGTGAAAATGCCGATGTTTCTCGAAACGGAAGAATTGGCGGTCAAAGCGGCGATCAAGACATGCAACGCGTTTGATCTGAATCACGTTCGCGTTGTCCGCATTAAAAACACATTGGAACTGAAAGAGATTTGGATCTCCGAAGGATTGATTGACGAGGCGCGAGAGCGGGCGGAGATTGATATTCTGTCTGATCCCGTACCGCTTCAAAGTCAACTGGACGGATCATGAACTTCAGGGAGGGAAACCGGTTGCCGTTGTTTTCCAAAATAGAGGCCGACAGTAATCCTTACCGGGACAATGTACAGGGAAAGGCGAATGAGCCGATTACTGTGGCCGCTTTGCTGGATCGGGCCAAACAGATTCTCGGCCCTTCGTATGAGGGAACGATGCCGGACTGGACGTTGGAGGAAATTTACGACCGCCTGGAAGAGAACGCGCCACGCATCGCCATTATCGGCGGTTCAAGCGACCATCCGGCTCATATCATGGATTACCAAACCTCCGCGCTGGCAGCAATCCGCATTTGGCAAAACGGCGGAATTCCCTTTTATTTTTCCACGCCAGTCCTCTGCGACGGGACAGCCCAAAGCAATTACGGGATGAGTTATTCCCTGCAAAGCCGGAATGCCGTGGCGCAAATGGTGGTGAATCAACTGGAAGCCCACAGCTATCACGGAGCTTTTGTGATTCAGGGATGCGACAAACAGCCGCTCGGTGTCGTCAGCGCCCTGGCCCATATCGACCGCCTCCGTCGTAATCGCGGGGAAGCGCCGTTTTTTGCCACTTTTGCTCCGGCCCATGTCTTGAAAGGCGGGACGATTCCGGACGATTTGCGGACGGAGCTGGAGCGGTTGACAGAAGATGCCGAGAAAGCGGGGGCCCGGGATATTGCCGATGATTTGCGCGATACGATGGCTTATATATTGCAATGTACCACCAATACGGCGTTTCAGGGGATTTTTTTGCGAGCGAGGGAGAAGGGGATCATCTCGGAAGCGAAGCATAAGGAGTTTGAGAAACGACTCGCTGTGAACACCTGTGACAGCAAAGGGGGCATCTGTGCCTTCAACGGTACGGGAAACAGTTCACGCCACCTCGTCGCCGGGCTGGGACTAGTCCATCCGGCGGTCGAGCAATTGACGGGACCGCCCGGGCAGGACAAGATCAATCAGGCGATTGACGCGTTGGCTCTCATGATCAATCAGCCGGCTTTCGGGGTGGCTAACCTCGTGGGAGCCAATATCCGCAATGCGATTCGTATTCACAGCGCCTCCGGAGGTTCAACCAACCTGATGATGCATTTGGTTGCGGCCATGCTTTACGGAGGCTATCGTTTCAGTTTATGGGATCTCAATCACATTCACCAGGAAGTGCCGGTTCCCGATTTATTCGACTACAGCCTGACCGAAGGCAGAGACATTTTCGCGCTGGCGATGCAGTGTTGCAGCGGACGCATCCGCGGGATGGAAACGCTGTTTTATGAACTGGTGCAAAACGGGGTTCCGATGGATCTGGACGCCCCCACGGTTACCGGAACAAGCTGGAGAGAGCGTTTGAAAGACAATGATCGCCTCCCCGCGGCAAATGTCAGCGACAATCCCGTCATCCTTTCCAAACCGCGCCGTTCTTTCAGCGGGGTCGATGTTCTGAAAGGAAACTTTTTTGAAAGCGCTGTAGTGAAAATCAGCGGGATGACCGGCAGCCAATTGGATGAATTTGACTGCAAAGCGGCCTTTGTTCTCTATTATGAAAATGAAGACGATGCCAACCGCAGTTTGCTCGACCCCCGGTTGCTGGAGCGGATTTGCGAGGGACGGCTGTTTTCCCGTGAGCGGCTGCTGGCGGTATTGAAACAGAATGCACCGGGCGAGTACGATCGCTGCGCGGAGCTTGACTATGATCAGCTGTTTGCGCGCATGGTTGATAAAGCGATTCTGAAAATCGCCATCGTCATAGCCGGGCAGGGTCCGGTCGCCTTTGGTATGCCGGAGATGTTTACCCCGATGCAGCACATAAACGCCAACCGCCGGTTGAAAAAGCTGGTCACGCTGATCAGCGACGGCCGGTACTCCGGGGTTACCTATGGTGCAGCCATCGGTCACATGACACCGGAAGCGCTTGAAGGAGGTGGGATTCTTTACCTGCAAACCGGCGACCTTCTCTACCTTGATTTACGTGGAAGGCAGATTCAATTTATCGATCCGGACGCGTTGATGGAGGGACGAATTTCGTTCGCTTTCGATTCTGTTCCAAAGGAGCGCCGGCAATTGGGGGAAGAAAGACGGGTGAGACTCAGGCAACGACAGCGTTTGGTGGCCACCAGCAACCGGATGTCCGCGCATACCGATGCCGCGTATGGAGTCGTCCCCGTCTCCGTAGCAGAAGAAGCTGAACACGACTACCGGACGGATGTCCTGTTTCTTTCAAAAAAACTGAACAATTGATTTGGATGTGAATGTGCTTATGCCCATCATTCAGGCTGTGGATCGCGCATTGCAAATTTTGGATCTCTTTGATGAATACGAAACCGAATTGAAAATCACTGAAATCAGCAGGCGCCTCGGTCTTCATAAAAGCACGGTTCATTCTTTGCTCAAAACGCTTCAGTCGCGCGGATACATCATTCAAGACCCGGACAGCGGAAAATACAGGCTTGGCCTTAAATTGATGGAGCGGGGAAATCTCGTTTCGCAAGGGATGGATCTCCGCAATATCGCCAAGAAATTTCTGATGGAATTATCGCTGAAAACGGGACTCACCGTTCATCTGGTCATTCTGGACGGGAAGGAAGGGGTTTATATTGACAAAGTCGAAGGGGCATCGGGAGTGATCATGTACTCCCGCATCGGCCGCCGCGTTCCCATTCATTCCAGCGCGGTCGGGAAGGTTCTGGTCGCCTTCAAGCAAGAGCAGGAATTGGCGGAAATTCTCAACGGCTATGTTTATACCCGGCAAACGCCCAATACCATTACCTGTGAAGCGGAATTTCTGAATGAGCTGGCCGCTGTCCGCAAAAAAGGGTACGCCGTGGATGATCAGGAAAATGAGCGCGGGGTAAGATGCATGGCCGTGCCCGTCCGGGATCACACCAGACAGGTGATCGCGGCAATCAGCGTCTCCACTCCGGTTTCGGCCCACGATGACGGAACGGACGAACAAATCGTGGATTGCTTGAAAAGCGCAGCCGGCAAGATTTCCGAACAAATGGGTTACGGATTTTGCTGAACGGAAAATTTCATGTCTTATTGTCATACCCCCGGAATGAAAGTGTGAAGCAAAACAGGAGGGAGTGGAGTCCCTCAGAGGGGAAAAGGGGCTCCGCGGCCCGTCCTGTGACGACCATTGACAGCAATGCCATCACCTGTCCAAGGAGTTGTGCACCATGAGAGTGATTCGATTTTTGGAGAATTCCCTTCCTGTCCTCGCTGCAGTAACCGAGGAAGACAGCGTTTATCCGCTTCCCTTTGCCGGATTTCTCGAGCTGGTCAATCAAGCGGAAGCAAAGCAAACCACTCCGCTGCGTCTGATTTTGAACTCGATTGAAAAAGCTGCTCCCTTGCCCCGGGATCTGGAAAGCCTCCAGTTGATCACGCCGCTGGATGCGCCGGAAGTCTGGGCGGCAGGGGTAACCTATGAGCGGAGCAAAGAAGCCCGCAACTATGAAGCAACCGGCGGAAAAATGGATCAGACCACCTTTTACGATAAAGTGTACGATGCAGTCCGGCCGGAAATCTTCTTCAAGTCGACCGCCAGGCGCACGGTGGGGCCGAATCAGCCGGTTTATCTGCGGGGAGATTCCAACTGGCAAATTCCTGAACCGGAACTGGGTCTCGTCCTTAACCATAAAGGAGAGATTATTGGCTATACAATCGGCAACGATATGAGCTGCCGGGATATTGAAGGCGAAAATCCGCTCTATCTCCCTCAGGCGAAGATCTGGCGCCATTCCTGTTCCCTGGGCCCCGCTGTTTTGTTGGCTGAAGCGGTTGAGGATCCTTACCGGATGGAAATTACCTGCCGCATTTACCGGAACGGGCAAAAAGTGGTCGAAGGGTCGGCCAATACGAGCCAATTGAAACGGAAATTTGCCGAGCTGGTCGATTATTTGAAAAGGGATAATGAAATCTTTGACGGAACGGTTCTGCTGACGGGAACCAGCATTGTCCCGCCCGATGATTTTACCTTGGCGGACGGGGACCGGATTGAGATTGAAATCTCCGGGATCGGCGTACTTTCCAATCCGGTGAAGAGATCAGCCGGTTAAAAAGGAGGCGTGGCGATGGGAACGGCTTACAAAACCGTCATGATGAAGCCTCAGGATAATGTTGCCGTTGCATTGAGCAACATTCCCAAAGGAACGGTGATTCAGGTGCAATGCTGGGATTGGAGCGTCACGGTAAAGCTTGTGAGCGATATCGAGTTTGGCCACAAATTTGCCGTCAGGGCGATTCCGGCCGGCGGAGATGTGATCAAATACGGCGAAGTGATCGGAGCGGCCGTCACAGAGATTGCCGCCGGGGAACATGTGCATGTCCACAATGTGGAAGGAAAAAGAGGGAGAGGGGATCGGATGGGCCATGCAAACTGAATTTTGGGGCTATCGGCGTCCGGACGGAAAAGCAGGCGTGCGCAATCATGTGTTGATCCTCCCGACGATTACATGTGCCACCCAGACGGCTTACCGGATCACGGAGCTGGTTCAGGGAACGGTGACGTTTATCCACCAGCACGGTTGTGCCCAGGTGGGAGCCGATTATGAACAAACCTTTCGCACTTATGCTGGTTTGGGTAAAAATCCAAATGTCTACGGAGTGGTCGTGTTGGGGCTCGGTTGTGAAACCCATCAGGCACGGAAAATTGCCCAGGATATCGCCAAAAGCGGAAAACCGGTTGAAGTCGTTTCCATCCAGGATCACGGCAGCACTTTGGATGCAATCGCGCAGGGAGCAAAAATCGCCGCAAAAATGGTGCAGGATGCGTCTGCTTTGCATCGGGAACCCCTCCGATTAAGTGAATTGATTGTCGGGACGGAGTGCGGGGGATCGGATGCCTGTTCCGGAATTTCGGCCAACCCGGCGGTGGGCGTTGTCAGCGATTTGATCGCCGATCACGGGGGAACGGCCATTTTGGCGGAAACGACGGAGTTGATCGGGGCCGAACACCTGCTGGCGGAGCGGGCCGCTGACGACAAAGTGAAGAAACGCGTTTACGAAGTGATCCAGGCGATGGAAAGCCGTGCTTTTGCGATGGGGGTGGACATTCGGACGGGAAACCCCAGCCCGGGCAATATCAGGGGAGGACTTACCACCCTGGAGGAAAAATCGCTCGGGGCCGCTGCCAAAGCAGGTTCCCGGACACTTCAGCAACTGGTTGATTATGCGGAGATCCCAAGCAAAAAAGGGTTGGTCTGGATGGATACACCGGGCCATGATATTGAGCAGCTGACCGGGATGGTGGCCGGCGGCGCACAAATCGTCCTGTTCACCAGCGGCAGGGGCACACCCACCGGCTCCCCGATTGCGCCCGTGATCAAAATCGCCACCAACACCCCGATATTTGAACAGATGAGCGACAACATGGACCTGAACGCCGGAACGATCATCGATGGCACGGAAACGATTGAATCCGTGGGAAATCGCATCTTTGACGAAGTGATCCGAGTCGCTTCCGGGAAATTGACGAAAGCGGAAATTTTGAAACAGCACGACTTTGGAATTTGGCGGATCGGACCCACATTCTGAAAACGGATGCCCGCAGGGAGGAAAGAAAACATGGTGGATCAAAAAAACGCACGCACGTACCTAAACTATGTAAACGGAGAATGGCGGTCTGCGTCGACCGGTGAGTTGGAAAAAAGCATTAATCCGGCCAATATTGAAGAAGTTGTCGGCTATGTGCAAAAATCGGGGATTGAAGATTTGAACCGGGCGGTGGCCGCGGCCAGATCGGCGCAGAAAACCTGGCGCAAATTGTCCGGGGCCACCCGGGGAAACTATCTGTACAAAACGGCGGACATATTGGAAAAACGCCTGGATGAGATCGCGGAAACGATGACGCGGGAGATGGGCAAAACACTGCCGGAAGCCAAGGGAGAAACCACCAGAGGTGTAGCCATCCTGCGCTATTATGCCGGGGAGGGAATGAGAAAAACGGGGGATGTGATTCCATCTTCCGAAGCAAATGCCTTCATGTTTACAAAGCGGTTCCCGCTCGGGGTAGTCGGTGTGATCACGCCGTGGAACTTTCCGGTTGCCATCCCGATCTGGAAGATAGCGCCGGCGCTGATTTACGGCAATACTGTGGTCTTTAAGCCGGCTCCGGAAACAGCGGTCACGGCGGCCAAAGTGGTCGAGTGTTTTGCTGAAGCGGGCCTGCCGGCAGGCGTGGTGAATCTCGTGATGGGCGACGGAACGGTTGGACAGGGGATCGCCGAACATCCGCAGGTCGACGGAGTTACTTTTACCGGTTCGGGACAGGTGGGAAAACTGGTCGGTCAGATTGCTCTGGCGCGCGGGGCGAAGTACCAGCTGGAGATGGGCGGCAAAAATCCGGTGATTGTCCTGAAAGATGCCGATCTCGATCTGGCGGTTGAAGCGACGGTCAGCGGAGGCTTGCGTTCGACCGGTCAAAAATGCACGGCCACCAGCCGGGTGATTGTTGAAAGCGCCGTTTACGACCAGTTCAAGGAGAAACTGCTGGCGAGAGTGAGCGAGTTAAAGGTGGGAAACGGCCTGGAGGATGGCACATGGATGGGGCCGTGCGCCAATAAAAAGCAACAGGAGAAATTCCAATATTATGTGCAAAAAGGGCTGGAAGATGGAGCTGTTTTGCTCTGCGGAGGGAAAGTGCCGCAGGGAGAGCGTTTCCGCAACGGCTTTTACGTGGAACCGACTGTTTTTGAAAATGTGAACCCCCATTCGCTTCTGGCTCAGGAAGAAATTTTCGGTCCGGTTTTGGCCCTGATGAAAGTGGACAGTTTGGAAGAAGCGATTGAGATCGCCAATAACTCCGACTATGGCCTGAGCGCTTCGATCTTTACCAAGGACGTATCCAATGCCTTCACCTTTATCGAGGAGATGGAAGCCGGTCTGGTGCGGGTGAACGCGGAGTCGGCCGGTGTTGAACTCCAGGCGCCGTTTGGCGGCATGAAGCAGTCGAGCTCCCACTCCAGAGAGCAGGGAGAGGCGGCAAAAGAATTTTTTACCGCAGTGAAAACGGTGTTTATTAAACCGTAAAAAATCAACCTTGGAGGCAGACACAGCGTGAGTATGACCCTCACGCTCCGTCTTTGCCTCGTGAGCGGGGGAGAGGGATGAACATTCGGGAAAAAAATCAAAAGTTGGGAGAGATCTTGCGCGGGATGGATCAGGTGATCGTCGCTTTTTCGGCGGGCATCGATTCCACCTTTGTCCTGGCAAGGGCGGTCGAGGAACTGGGGGAGCGGGTGCTGGCAGTCACCGCCGCTTCGGAAACGTTTCCGGAGAGGGAAATGCAGGAAGCGGTTGCCCTGGCGAAACTGCTCGGCGTAAAACATGAAATCATTCAGATCGCCGAAATGGAAAACCCTCACTTTGTCGCCAACAATCCCGATCGCTGCTACCATTGCAAGGCGGGGTTGTACGGGAGTTTGACCCGTCTGGCCAAAGAGCGCAATATTCCCTGGATACTCGACGGGGCCAATATGGATGATCTGGGGGATTACCGGCCGGGAAGAAAAGCGGCGAAAGAATATGAAGTGCGCAGTGTGCTGCAAGAAGCGAAAATCTATAAAAAAGAGCTGCGCGAACTGGCGCGGGAAATGGGCTTGCCAAACTGGGACAAACCATCTTTTGCCTGTCTGTCCTCCCGCATTCCCTACGGTGATCCGATTACGCTGGAAAAGGTGCGGCAGCTGGACCGGGGGGAACAAGCCCTGCGCGAGATGGGTTTTCGCACCTTGCGGATTCGCCATCATGATACGATCGCCCGGATCGAGGTTCCGCCCGGGGAATTCGCCAAAGTTCTGGCCCTTTCCGAGCGGATTACCGCGGTTTTGAAAGCGGAGGGGTTCACTTACGTAACCCTGGATTTGCAAGGATACCGCTCCGGCTCAATGAATGAAACCCTGAAAACGGCAAAATGATCCTTGGGGGACAGGTCATGGACACTTTTAAGGATATCGGTTTTTGCAAGCTCGATATTGACCGTGAAAAGAGAACGGGTTATCCGGAAGTGATCTTCGGGCAAGGAAAAACGGAGAAGCAGGTTGCCGCGATCTTTGCCGAGTTGATGAAGGCACACAACCGGGCGATGGCCACACGGGCGACGAAAGCGATGGCAGCGCTTGTCAAAGATCAGTTTCCCGAGGCGGTGTATGATCCTGTTTCACGCCTGCTGACATGCGGGGAGTCGCCTCGGCGTTATGCAGGCACGGTGGCCGTAGTCTGCGCGGGGACGTCGGATTTGCCGGTCGCGGAAGAAGCGGCGGGAACAGCACAATGGATGGGGTGCGAAGTGGAGCGGATCTATGATGTGGGAGTAGCCGGCATCGACCGTTTGCTCGCCTTCAGGGAACAACTGAGAGAGGCCCGGGTCGTTATTGTGGTCGCCGGAATGGAAGGGGCACTGGCAAGCGTCGTCGGCGGGCTGACCAGACGCCCGGTCATTGCCGTTCCCACCTCGGTAGGCTACGGGGCGCATTTTTCCGGGTTGACCCCGCTGTTCTCCATGCTGACTTCTTGCACCGCCGGAGTAACAGTGGTGAATATCGATAATGGATTCGGTGCGGGTTATGCCGCGGTGATGATTCAACAATTGGTGCAGGAGGCTGTCGGCAAATGAGCACATTATATCTCGATTGTATATCCGGCATTGCGGGTGATATGACATTGGCCGCCCTGATCGATTTGGGGGCCGACCCCGGTTATATCGAAAAACATTTGAAAAAACTTCCGCTCGATCCTTTTTTCATGCAGATCAAACAGGTGGTAAAACGGGGCATTTCAGCCAAACAACTCTGCCTCCACGTTGAACCGCAACCTCATCATTCCCGTCATCACGCCCATCGCCATGCTGCCGATATTCTGGCGATGATCGAGCAAAGTGAGCTGCCGTCCCGCGTTAAAGAAAGGAGCCGCTCGATTTTTTCGCTGATCGCTGAAGCCGAAGGGAAAATTCACGGGATTTCGCCGGAGAAAGTGCATTTTCACGAAGTAGGGGCGATGGATTCGATCATCGATATCATCGGAACTTGTTTAGCTTTGGAAAACCTGGGGATTGAACAAATTTTCGCCTCTGAAGTGCCGGTCGGAAGCGGAAAAGTGCAGATGGCCCATGGTTTGTATCCGATTCCGGCACCGGCCACAGCGGAGCTTTTGACAGGGATCCCGCTGGCTTCTCTCCATGTGAATGGAGAATTGACGACCCCGACGGGCGCCGGGATTTTGAAAGCGCTCGTCAGCGAGTTCAGGCCGATTGGAGGCTTTACCATAGAGAAGATCGGGTACGGTGCAGGGGAGAAGGATTTCGATCATCCGAATGTGTTACGGGCGCTTCTCATAAAAGATGGTGAAGAAAAAAAGGAGTATGACAGGCAAAGGGAAACGATCGCCGTTCTGGAAACCCAAGTGGATGACATGAGCGGTGAAGCTCTTGGTTATGCGATGGACCAACTGTTTCGCGCCGGGGCGCTCGATGTGTTTTATACGCCGGTTTATATGAAAAAAAATCGTCCAGGAACGTTGATTACTGTTTTGGCGCCGGAGCATTTGGCCGAACGTTGTGAAGACGTCCTGCTCAGGGAAACGACAACTCTCGGCGTGCGGCGAACGAGGTGGACGAGATCGATTCTCAGGCGGGAGACCGACAGGGTGGAGACCCCCTATGGAACGATTGCCGTCAAGCGGGCATACCGGGATGGAACGGCCATTCGGCAGATGCCGGAATACGAAGAGGTGGCCCGAATCGCGCGGGAAAAAGGGGTTCCGTTCCAGGAGGTGTACGAAACGGTGATCCGCTGCGTGCACGATAAGGAGCGGGCATAGCGGAATATAAACGGGAGAGCTTTGCAAGAGCCGCAGGATTTCAATGATCGGAGGAAACCTGTGGCTCTTTACATGAAGCTTGACATTAAAGTGTATAATTTAAGGTAACTATAAAAAAATTAGTATGTCCACCGCCATCTTCAGGGATGACGGATGATTAGAGGTGAACTTCGTTGATTAAACTGAGCGTGTTGGACCAATCCCCGATTCCGGAAGGAAAAACGGCAGAAGAGGCCTTGGCGGACACGGCCCGTTTGGCGCAGGAAACAGAAAAGCTGGGATTTCACCGTTTTTGGGTATCCGAGCATCATTTCACCCGCAGCCTGGCAGGTTCCAGTCCGGAAGTGCTCATCAGCCATCTTGCGGCCAAAACGGAGAAAATGAGGATCGGCTCCGGCGGTGTGATGCTCCCCCACTACAGCGCTTATAAAGTGGCTGAAAACTTTAAGGTGCTGGAAGCATTGTACCCGAACCGGATCGACCTGGGCCTGGGAAGGGCACCGGGAGGAATGCCGCTGGCGACCAAAGCGCTCCAAGAAGGAAAAATCTCTTATGCAGACCATTATCCGCAGCAAATAGCGGATCTGATTTCCTTTCTCCATGATCATGAGCACCCTGAGTACCCGGGATTGCGTGCGACTCCGCTGATCGGAACTGCACCGGAGATCTGGTTGCTCGGTTCCAGCGGCGGCAGTGCCTTGCTCGCTGCCCAACAGGGAGCGGGGTATGCATTTGCGCAATTTATCAACGGAGAAGGCGGAGCCGATGTGGTTCGGTTTTATCGGGAACATTTTCGCCCGTCGCAATTGAATCAGCAGCCGCAAACCATTCTCGCCATTTTCGTCGTCTGCGCGGAAACGGATGATGAGGCGGAGCATTTGGCCGCGAGCCTGGATTTATCCCTGCTCTTGATTGAAAAGGGGGGTGCAGCCAACGGGATTCCTTCCGTTGAAACGGCGCTCCGTTATCCTTATTCTGCCTATGACCGCTATCGCATAAAAGAGAACCGCAAACGGATGATCGTCGGGTCAAAAGAACGGGTGAAAGAGCGAATTCTTCAACTCGGCGAAGAATATGGTACAGAAGAATTTATGATAGTAACCCTGATGCATGACTTTGCCTCCAAACTGAAATCATACCGCCTGTTGGCGGAGGCGTTTGCTTTGAAAAAAGACTGCTGACCAACGCATGGTCGGCAGTTTCCATCCCGTCATCCCTGAATTCCGAACAGATCGAATTTTTTGTCCGAATGCTGAAAGGGGGAAAGAAATGAAAGCAAAATGTTTACAACCGGGCGACACGATTGGCATTATCGCCCCGGCGAGCCCGACTGATCCGGTGGAATTGGAAATGTCACTTGAAATTTTGGCGGGCTTTGGTTATCGGGTGAAGCCCGGTCGTTCGCTGGGAGAGCGCTACGGTTATCTGGCTGGAAGGGATGAGATTCGGGCGGAGGATATCAACCGGATGTTTGCCGATCCCGAAGTGGATGCTGTTTTTTGTCTGAGAGGAGGGTACGGAACCCCTCGTCTGCTGGATCTGATCGATTATGAAATCATCCGGGCCAATCCGAAAATTTTTGCCGGCTATAGCGATATTACCGCATTGCATGTGGCGATTTATCAGCGGACGGGATTGGTTACCTTTCACGGCCCGATGGTGTTTGAACTGGCAAAGCGCTTCGATGCCCTTTCCTGGCATACGCTTTTTACGCACCTGTCCCGGCCTTGTCCAGTTGGCGGATACCTCTCCTCAGCGGAAAGCTGTCCGTTCACCATTGTCCAAGGTGAAGCGGAAGGGAAGTTGGTCGGCGGAAATTTGTCCCTCCTGGCGGCTTTGCTCGGTACGCCGTATGAAGTGGATACCAGGGGACACATTCTCTTCATCGAAGAGATTGAGGAAGAGCCATACCGGATTGACCGCATGCTCACCCAGCTGAGACTGGCCGGAAAGTTGCAGCAGGCAAGCGGGATTGTTATAACGGAATGTACCGACTGTGAAGCAGCGGATGATGCGAAGAGTTTAACCGTGAGACAGGTTTTGGAAGATATTTTGAAGCCCCTTGGCATCCCCGCTTTTTATGGATTGAAAGCGGGACATACCAATGTCAACTTGACACTGCCGGTCGGGGTCCGGGCAAAAATGGATGCAGGCGGGCGATGGCTGCAATTTCAGGAAGCCGGCGTAACCTGCTGAAAAAAAACTGCCCCAGTTCCCTGAGGCAGTTTGCTCTAACCTTTATCTTCCAGATCCCAAACAGGCACGATCATGACATTATCCTTGTTGACTTCTTCATGCACCTGAGCTTTTTCAGCGTGTTCATCGACCATTTCAATCCAGACCGGGCGTCCCCGGTAGGTGACTTCGATGTGTTCCGGAGACTTTAAAATCTCTTTTGCACGTTCCAGATCCATGCGCAATCCCTCCTCATCTATCCATAGGGTTACGTATTGTGGCCGGAGTTATACGTTGTACGCAGCGCACCGAACCCGTTTTTTCCGAAGAAACCCGGGCCCTTTCCCTGATTGGGGCTGTTGGCAAAATTCAACGAGAGGGACGGCGAAGGAACTGAAGCAAAAAAGCACCCGGTCCGACGGACATTTCCGTTTCGGGAGTTTGCCGTAAGCGGAAAACCCGGGGCCATTCCCGTCCTATCCGCTTTTTCATCAAAATTTGAAATGATCGGGATGCTGGCCGAAACGGTGGTTCTGGTTCATTGCATCGATCTGGTCCATCTCTGCGGGGGAGAGTTCAAAATCAAAGATATCTGCATTTTCCTTGATGCGGTGTTCGCGCACGGATTTGGGAATCGTGACGACTCCGTGCTGCAAGTCCCAGCGCAAAATGATTTGAGCCGGAGTCTTGCCGTGTTTTTCGGCAAGGGCTGTCAGTGTCGGGTGATCGAGGTTATTTCCTCTCATAAGCGGACTCCAGGCTTCCAGCTGGATCCCTTCCTGTTTGCAGTATTGAAGCAGTTCCTTTTGCGTCAGCAGGGGATGGTATTCCACTTGATTTACCATCGGCAGCAGATCACTGTGTTTTTTCAATTCCTCGATATGATGGATTTGAAAGTTGCTGACACCGATCGCCCGAACCTGTCCTTCCCGGTATAATGTTTCGAGTGCTTTCCATGTGTCGATAAATTTCTCTTTTACCGGCCAATGGATAAGATAGAGGTCAATATAATCCACCCCCAATTTTCGGCGGCTCTCGTTAAATGCCTTCAGGGTGGTGTCATAACCTTGATCGGTATTCCATACTTTGGTGGTCAGGAAGATCTCTTCCCGGGGAATCCCGGATTCTTTGATTGCCCGGCCGACACCTTCTTCATTTTCATAGAGCGCGGCGGTATCGATGCTTCGATATCCCGTGTTCAGCGCCGCCTTGACTGCGTTGATGACTTCAGTTCCCTCCCGGGCTTTGTAAACGCCGAGACCGAGCCAAGGCATCTTCACACCATTATGTAACGTGGTCGTGCTGGTAAGATCCAGAGCCATGTGATCGCTCCCTTTTTGTGAAAATATGTTTCTGGGCAAGACATGTTGCCGTCGGGCAGTGGTGTCCCTGAATTTCCCGATGGCCGTTCAGGGGAGAGCCACTTCCCTCCCCGGTTTGTTTCCCGGGGTAAAAGAAAAGTTGTTTTTGTTGGATAACGTTCTCCTTTTCATAGTAGTACGTAACCGGGACGGCTTCAAGGCAGAGCCAACGTTGACCGCCATCTCCCGGCAAAGCCGAAACCGAGGCTCGCATGCTCTGTTGGCAGGGAGAACAACTCGGTTGACGTATATGATTTTTTTCGAACTGTCACCTGTCACTCCGTGCAAAGAGATACACGTTTATGATTATTTGATATATTATAAATTCGATAAATATAGTGTATACTTCTGCATAAACTCATTTAAAATGAAATTATTAACGAACAAGGAGGCCGTTCACATGAAAAACATGACAAATCAAACCGTACAAACATATAAGGGTGTGACATCCTCTTATCTGTAAATGATGTACCCCTTATATGTGTTTATTTAAATAACACAAAAAGGGGTAAATCATGCGTTTTCCGGTAAAAAAATTTTTCTCATATTACAAACCGTATTTAATGCCGTTTCTTTCGGTATTGGCATGCGACTTGATCGTTTCTGCTGTGAGTTTGGTGTTTCCATTGCTCGTTCGGTATATAACGAAAGATGTTCTGGAAGGAGACTTATCCACTGCGTTAGATGAAGTGTACCAGATCGGCGGGCTGATGCTTGTTTTGGTCGTGATCCAGAATGTCGGAAACTATTTTGTAGACTACAAAGGTCATGAGATTGGTGCCCGTATGGAAAGGGATATGCGCGGTGAGTTGTTCGCGCATATGCAGAAGCTTTCCTTAAGCTTTTACGACAAGGAAAAGACAGGTCAGCTCATGTCTCGGATAACGAACGACCTGCTACTGCTTTCCGAGCTCTGCCATCACGGCCCGGAAGACTACGTCAAATATCTCGCCCGTTTTATTGGAGCATTTGTCATTTTGTTCTTCATTAACGCCCCTTTAACAATCGCTGTGTTCTGCTTTTTGCCATTCTTTGGTGTCTTCACATTGTATTTTAATAAGAAGTTGAACAAGGCATTAAGAAGAAACAAAGAGCGAATCGGGGACGTAAACGCACAGGTGGAGGACAGTCTGTCGGGAATCCGCGTGGTAAAATCGTTTGCCAACGAGCACGTGGAGATTGAGAAGTTTAACCGGGAAAATAATTGTTTCCTCGATAGCCGGAAAAAACTTACAAGGCGGAAGCGTATTTTTTCAATGGTGTTGAAGCGTTTATCCAACTGATTATGATCACGGTGATTATCTTTGGCAGTGTCAGTATTGTGAATAATACTTTAGAGTTAGCTGATTTAATTACTTTCCTACTGTATATCGGCTTTATGATTGAACCCATTCAACAGTTGACTCATATGAGCACGCAGTTTCAAGAAGGGATCACGGGCTTCCAGCGCTTTATGGAAATCATGAATCTGAAGCCGGCAATCGAAAACAAACCGAATGCCATAACCTTGCCACAGGTACATGGAGAGATTGAGTTCAAGAAGGTTTCCTTCCGTTACGAAGACCATTTGGACAATGTATTGGTAAATCTGTCGCTTCGTATACAACCCGGGGAGTACGTTGCGTTGGTTGGTCCGTCCGGTGCGGGAAAAACTACATTATGCTCGCTCATCCCCCGTTTTTATGACGTGACAGAGGGGGAGGTGTTGCTGGACGGAATCAACGTCCGCGATCTTGACCTGCGATCATTAAGAAATAACATCGGTATTGTACAGCAAGATGTTTACCTTTTTGCGGGAACAGTGTTGGAAAATATTCGCTACGGAAATCCAGCGGCGAGCGATGCAGAAATTATCAGGGCAGCCAAGCATGCCAATGCACATGACTTTATTATGAGCTTGCCAAACGGCTATCACTCCAAGATCGGACAAAGAGGTGTCAAATTGTCTGGTGGGCAAAAGCAGCGGCTGAGTATTGCCCGCGTATTCTTGAAAAATCCACCCGTTCTGATTTTGGATGAGGCAACGAGCGCGCTGGATAACGAGAGTGAAAGCATTGTCAAGGAATCACTGGAATCATTGGCCCAAGGACGTACAACCCTCGTGATTGCCCATCGCCTTTCCACAATCCGCAATGCCCGACGAATTATTGTACTGACGGAGGGTGGTATTGTGGAACAAGGCACGCACGATGAGTTACTTGCACGAGATGGGGTGTATGCACAGACCCCGCGCTCTTTATTCGCCCTTTCTGTCATGCATCAGCCAAAGCGCGAGACAAAAAACATGCAGCCCGCCGTGAGCTGCATGTTTTCAAATAACCGTTTATTTTCCGATGAATTCTTGTACCCAGTAATTTCCGTCTTTTACATAACCGACACCGATGTAATTGAAATCTTTATTCAAGATATTTTCACGGTGTCCTTTGCTGTTCATCCAGTCTATCACAACCTCTTGCGGAGTGGGTTGCCCCATGGCAATATTTTCTCCGGCGCTGTTGTATTGGATGCCATACTTATTCATCATGTCAAATGGGGAGCCGTAAGTCGGGCTGTTGTGGTCAAAATAGTGTTTGTCATGCATGTCTTGTGCTTTGTCCCGTGCCATCCGGCTCAATTTCGAATCGATTTTCAGGGCAGGCAACCCGTATTTGGCCCGTTCCTGATTGACAAGGTCAACCACTTGTTTCTCGTATTCGCTCAGCGTATAGCCGGTTTGTTGTTGTCCGGAAGAAGACGGTGGGGTCGATGCCGGTTTTGTCGTCTGGTTGGTTGCAGGTTGCTTTTTGACCGGAGCCGGTTGCTGTTGGATCTGCTTGGGCTGTACCGGAACGGATTGAGGCCGGTTTTGGATGATTTCCAGCGAGTCCACTTTGATGCCGTATTGTTTGAGAAGCTGATCGAGATGCAACTCTTTCAAGGTTTCTTGAATATAGTGACAATAAGAGGAATTGGCGGAATCAGCTTCTGTACCGGGATCTTGTTTGCCGGCAGCAAAAGTTGTAAGCGGGCTGGTGACAGCCAATGCTCCTGCAATTGCCAATGAAGTCAAAATACGACGATTTTTCACAGAATAACCCTCCTGTTCATTTCCTGGCTCAACAGTGAAGCTGAGCGTTTCTCTATTAGAGGATAACATAGGTTTTGACGATATTTAGTAGAAATAGTTGGAAGTGGGATTGGTTTCCTTTCAAAGGTGGGGGTTAAAGCAAATGGAGAGAAAAGGCATCCGCTGACCGGATGTTAGCCAGCAGGTGAGGGGGGACACCGTGGCATTAGCCGGCAACGAACTTTCACAGAAAAACACCTTCCCCCCATGGCTATTGCCGGAGAAAGGTGTTTTGCCTTCAATTGAGTGAACTTGCTTGTGTATTTACTGTTGGCTTTTCTGCAAAGCCTGATCGAGATCTTCAAGAATATCGTCGATCGACTCAATGCCTACGGACAGGCGGACGAGTTCAGGCGTTACACCGGCACTGCGCTGTTCCGCTTCCGACAGTTGCTGGTGGGTCGTGCTCGCCGGATGGATGACCAATGATTTGGCATCACCGACATTGGCGAGATGAGAAAAGAGCTTCACATTTTGGATAAATTTCTTGCCGGCTTCCAAACCTCCCTTAATGCCGAAGGTGAAAACGGCTCCCTGGCCTTTGGGGAGGTATTTTTGCGCCAGCTCATAGGTGCGGTGGGTTGGCAAGCCGGGATGGTTTACCCATTCCACTGCTTCATGCTCTGCCAGATATTTCGCTGTTTTCAGGGCATTTTCACTGTGCCGTTCCATTCTCAGATGCAAGGTTTCCAGTCCCTGCAAGAGAAGGAAAGCATTAAAGGGAGAAATGGCGGCGCCGGTGTCGCGCAGCAGTTGAACGCGGGCTTTGATTATGTAGGCCAATGGGCCGACCGCTTCGGTATATCGGACGCCATGGTAGCTGGGATCAGGCTCGGTAAGATCCGGGAATTTCCCGTTCGTCCAGTCAAAACGGCCGGAGTCGACGATTACCCCGCCAATGCTGTTGCCATGACCGCCGATAAATTTCGTTGCGGAGTGGACGACGATATCAGCCCCGAATTCAAAGGGACGGCATAAATATGGCGTGGCAAACGTATTGTCGACGATGAGAGGAACACCGTGATCATGGGCAACGTTCGCGACTGCCTCGATGTCCAGGATATCGGTTTGCGGATTGCCGATGGTTTCGGCGAAGACTGCTTTGGTTTTATCAGTGAAGGCTTTGCGGAAATTTTCCGGATCGGACTGATCGACGAAAATCACTGTGATCCCCAGTTTGGCCAGTGTATGCCTGAAGAGGTTGAACGTGCCGCCGTAAAGATGGCTTGAAGCGACAATTTCATCTCCGGAATTGGCGATATTAAGAATGGAATAAGTGATCGCTGCCTGTCCGGAACTGGTCGCCAGCGCCCCGACGCCTCCTTCCAGTTCGGCCACCCTTTTTTCAAATACGTCCTGGGTCGGGTTCATAATGCGGGTATAGATATTGCCGAATTCCTTTAACGCAAACAAATCCGCCGCATGCTGGGGATCATTGAACACATAGGAAGTCGTTTGGTAAATCGGTACGGCCCGGGCATTGGTTGTCGGATCAGGTACCTGTCCACCGTGGACGGCAATCGTTTCAAGCTGGTGCTTTTTTTGTTCGCTCATGTTTTTCCTCCTTCTCAGTAAAAAGCCTCTTCCCTGATCCAGAGAAGAGGCTTTGTGATCCATTTTCCTCTCCTATCTCTTAGAAACTGATGCTCAGTCTCTACAGGAATTGGCACCTTCCGGTTCGTCTCACCGGGGTTGCCGGGCTTCATCGGGCCAGTCCCTCCGCCGCTCTGGATAAGAGTATAAAACGTGAAAATATATGTTTTTTTATCGATTTACTACATTATAATAAATTGTGATTTTTTTTGCAATGTATTTTGCAAGGGAATTTGTTTGGGATCCAAAAACGATGAAGGAGATTTTTGCGTTCCGGACTCTGGTGAAAAGTCATGATCTTTTCCGAAGGGTCCCGCAGCGATGGTGAGCCTTGGGAAAATTTATTTTAAAATAAAAAACAAACAGAGAGACAGGTGAATAAATATTGTCTGTTTTTTTAAAATTGGTATAATAAGCAGGAGAAGTGGAATATAAGCATTGAGGTGGACGCCGATGAACGGAATCCCGCGCCCGCTGGTACGTGCCAACCAATGGTTTCAGGTACTGTCGGTTGTTTTTGCCCTGATCACAGGTCAATACTGGATTTTGCTGCTCCCGTTGCTCACCGGGCTGTACAGTCTGATCGTGGGCCAAAATCCGGTATTTTGGGTTGTTCGCCCGTTTTTAAGAAAACCGCATTCGCACTATGCGATGGAAGATCCTGACCAGCAGAGATTTAACCAGATGATCGCAGCTGTCTGCCTGGTACTCAGCCTGATCGGATTTTATGCCGGAGTGCCGGCGGTTGGGTATGTATTTGCCATTCTGTTGGGAATCGCGGCCTTTGTGGCCATTCTCGGTTTTTGCATCGGATGCTTTATCCGTTACCAATATCTCCGCTACAAGCAGCGGAAAGCTTGAACCCGCCTCGTTGCGGGTTTTTTTTGCGGTTCATTCGGTGTAGAATAAGGGGAGGTTTTGCAAGAACGTTAAATGAGGTAGGTTTATATGAAAATCGTACTATCGACGTTAAACGCCAAATATATTCACACCTCGCTTGCTTTGCGCTATTTGAAAGCATTTTGTGAGCGTGAATTTGCTGTGGAAATCGCGGAGTACACCATTAAGGATCCGGAGATGAACATCGTTTCCGACCTGTTTAACCGCGCTCCCGACGTGGTCGGTTTCTCTTGTTATATCTGGAATATCGAAGAGACGATCACCGTGATTGACATGCTGAAGAAAGTAAAACCGGATGTGAAAATCGTCCTGGGAGGGCCGGAGGTGTCCTATGACACAAAAGAATGGATGGAGCGGTTGCCCCAAGTCGATTTTATTGTGATGGGTGAAGGGGAAGAGACATTTCATCACTTGCTGACCGAGTTGAGCGGTGAACAAAAGTTCCATTTTGTGTTTGGACTTGCTTGGCGCAAAGGTGATGAAATCATCATCAATCCGCCGCGCCCCAAATTGGATCTGAACAAAATTCCCTCACCGCACCGGTTTGAGGAAGACCTTCCCCATCTGCCCAATCGCGTTGTTTACTTTGAGACCAGCCGCGGCTGCCCGTTCAGCTGCCAGTTTTGTTTATCCAGCATCGAAGTGGGGGTCCGTTATTTTGACATCGAGCGGACGAAGCAGGATTTGCTCTACCTCATCCGCAACGGTGCAAAGCTGATCAAATTTGTCGATCGCACCTTCAACATTAAGCGGGATTATGCACTGGAGATTTTTCAGTTTTTGATTGATCACCATGGGGGCTGTACATTTCAGTTCGAGATTACTGCGGATATTATGCGCCCGGAAGTGCTGGATTTTCTGGCGGAAAAGGCCCCGCCCGGCATTTTCCGCTTTGAGATCGGCGTGCAATCGACCAACGACCCGACAAACGAAGCGGTCAAACGGCGGCAGAACTTTGCCAAGCTGAGCCGCACCGTGACCAAAATCAAGGAGTCCGGAAAAATCGCGCAGCATCTCGACTTGATTGCCGGGTTGCCGCTGGAGGATTACAACACTTTCAAGAAAACATTCAATGATGTGTTTGCATTGAGGCCGGAAGAGTTGCAGCTCGGCTTTCTGAAAATGCTGCGGGGAACCGGGATGCGGCTGGAAGCGGAGAAGTACGGCTATGTATTTATGGAGAAAGCGCCTTATGAAATCCTGGGGAACGAGATTCTCCCGTTTTCCGACATTGTCCGCATCAAGCGCGTCGAGGATGTTTTGGAAAAGTACTGGAATGCCCATCGCATGGATCATACCATTTCCTATCTGGTGGAGCGGGAGTTTCCGTCTCCCTTTGATTTCTTCCAGGATTTCGGGGATTTTTGGGAACGCAAGGGCTGGCAAAAGATCGGTCATCAGCTGGAAGATTTGTTCACCCGCTTGCATGCTTTTTTGTTGGAACGGGCTACCAGGCATCTTGACCTGATTCTCGGCTTGATGAAATACGACTACTACCTCGGACACAAACACCGCCCGCGCAAGGTTTGGTGGGAGCTGAGTTTGAGCAAGGAAGAGCAGGCTGCTCTGTTGCGACAGGCTGCGGAACAACCGGAACTTCTTTCAGGCGATTTCGCAAACCTTGGGCTTTCCGAGCGCGATCTGTTCAAACATGCGGTTGTCGATATGTTGCCTTTCGATTTGGACGTTTATCTGCGAACAGGCGAAATTCTTCGGCGGGACGTCGCTCTGTTTGCCGTTTACCGGCCTGATCAAGGAATGTCGGCCAGATGTTACACGATGCCGGTGAACGACCGCCAAGTTCCGCCGCCCGATGTGCGTAAAGCCGTTTGAACGTTCGTTCCGGGGCAAGCGAAAAAGCGGAAAGGCTTTGTTTTCACATTCGCATTAAGACGAAACCTCCTCCGGATGGGGGAGGTTTTCTCGTAATATTGATCGTTTTCCGGATCATGGAGCCTCCTCCCTTCCATTTCTGCCACACATGTCAACGAAATGAGTGAACGGGGAATGGAGCGGGAAAACATTGACAATGAATGGTGTTTTTCAATACGATTAAATTATTAGATAATAGGAATATTTTTGTATATGGAGAATTGTCTTTGTTGCCCGCGGTCAGTGAACCAGCTCAAGAAGGGGGTTGACCAGTTTGTCTGCATCACAAAATCAAGCTGTGAAAGAGAATCATGGTGCGAAAAAAGTGAGACAAATGAATTTTCGCTGGTGGTTTGCCGTTTGCTTATGGGTTTTGCTCTTAATCTCCTACATCGACCGGACCAATATTTCCATCGCCGGTCCCGAGATGGTCAAGGACGGAGTGGTCACGGAGAGTGCACTCGCTCTTGCCAATAGCCTGTTTCTCTTTATGTACGGATTGTCCAATCTGTTCGGCGGTTACCTGGGTGATCGCTTCGGGCCGAGAAAAGTCGCCTTGTTCGCGCTGATCTGGTGGTCGCTCATGACCTTGTTCACCGGTTTTGTCTGGAGTTCATTGGCGCTCGTTTTTTCACGGGTTCTCCTGGGGTTGGGGGAAGGGATGCACTGGCCGCTCAACTCAAAGTGGGTCAAAGAGTGGTTCCCGTCCCATGAACGGGCTCGCGCAAACATGTTCTGGGAATTCGGGCTGACGATGGGGCCGATTATCACCGGGCCGTTTGTGACCTGGCTCATCCTGTCAACTGGCACATGGAAAACCCCATTTATCGTGATGGCTGTCATCGGGATCATCATCATGGCCCCGATTCTTTGGAGTATTGCGAAGGACCGGCCGGAGGAAAGCCGTTTTGTTTCCGCGGAGGAGCTCGCCTATATTCAAAAGGGGCGCAAGGATGAAAGCGCCTCCAGCGTGGGTGTCGGCGATGTTTTAAGAAAAGCGGATTTTTGGCTGCTTTTGATCAACTGGTCGGGGATGGCGACGGTCTTTTACGGAATTTTATTCTGGCTTCCCTCCTATCTGATGAAGGTGCGCCATCTTTCCCTTCATATGACCGGATTTTGGTACATGCTGCCCTATATCTTGATGACAATTGCCATTATTTTGACCGCTGTTGCCAGCGACCGCCTGATGAAACGTTCCATCTTTGCCGGGATTGGAACCATCATTGCCGGTGTGGGGCTCTTTTTGGGAACGCATACGGATAATCTCGTGCTGGCGATGCTGCTCATCTCCGTATCGGCCGCGATGAACGGCGTGGTTTTACCCACGATTTGGAGTTCGCTGCAACGCATGTTTCCCAGCCAAAATGTCGGAATCGGCGCAGGGCTGTTAAACGGGTTGGAAAACATCATCGCTGCGGTGGGGACGTATATTCTCGGCCTTTCGTTTAATGTCGGTTTTTCCTACCTGATCATCTTCGCCCTGATCGGCGGCATCAGCGGGCTGATTCTGGCGAAACGCGGGTATTGAGAAAAAATCGTTGACAGGCATGGTCTTTTCGGTTATAAACAATTCTATATAATGGATCGGTTGACGCAATGATGGAGTGAGTAAGCTTGGTTCCGGCGCCCAGAGAGCAGATTTCAGAGGCTGGAAGAATCTGCCGCCGCCCGGGCTGAACCCCGCCTCCTGAGCTTCCTGTGAAAAGCGGGACGGTTACCGCCGTTATCGGTTCGAGTGGGCGATCCGCTGCTGCTGGGCGGATTTGCCAATGAAGGTGGTACCGCGAAAGAACCTTTCGTCCTTCTGGGGATGAGGGGTTCTTTTCTTTTTTACTGTGAAAGTTTCCGATTTGACTGAGTTTCATCCGGGGCTTGCCGCAAAAGAGAGGAATATTTTCGATAAAAATGGTTGAAGGTGGTGGTATCCTTGCAGGGAAAACGCATGGTCATAAAGGTGGGATCGAGCAGCATAACGGAAGCCGGCGGAAAAATATCACAAGAGAAAATGAAAAGCTTGACAGCGCAAATGGCAAGTCTGATCCGGCAGGGGATGGAATTGATCCTGGTTTCATCCGGAGCCGTCGCTGCCGGATTGGAAAGACTGGGCTGGTCGCGTGCACAGATTACCATTCCCGAAAAACAAGCCGCTGCTGCAGTGGGACAAGGCATTTTAATCGGGATGTACCAGCAGCTCTTCGCGGCTGAACAGATTCAGATCGCCCAGCTTTTGCTGACACGTGCGGATGTGGAGGATCGCAAGCGGTACATCCATATTCGGAATACGGTTGAAACCTTGCTGCGCCGGGGCATTTTGCCCATTGTCAATGAGAATGACACCGTGGCAGTGGATGAAATCCACTTTGGCGATAACGATACGCTGGGCAGCCTTGTTGCGTTGGTGGCGGGGGCGGATGCGCTTGTGATGCTGACAGACATCGACGGATTGTATACATCCAATCCGGCCCGGGACCCGAATGCGCGGCGGATTTCTGAAGTGACGGAGATTACGCCCGGTTTAAAAGCGATGGCGGGTCAAAGCATCAGCCGGGTTGGAACCGGCGGCATGCAGACCAAGCTGGCAGCAGCCGAAATTGCCACGCAGTCGGGGATTGAGACCTTTATCGCATCAAGTCAGGAGCCGGACGTATTAACGAAAATCGTTTCCCGGCAACAGGTGGGGACGCGGTTTTTTCCCCACCACCGTCTCTCGGGAAAAAAGTCCTGGCTCGCCTACGGCACGAGAGTGGAAGGAAGTGTCACCGTCGATGCAGGTGCTGCTGAGGCTTTGATCGATGGTTATGGCAGCCTCCTCCTCGCGGGGGTGGAAAAGGTGAGTGGGGAGTTTTTGGAAGGTGCGGCTGTTGCGATCAGGAAAGCAGACGGAGAGGAGATCGGCAAGGGAATCGTCCATTTCTCCAGCTTTGATTTGCGGTTGCTTCTGGAGAGAAAAAAAGTGGAGAAAAAGCAAAGCCACTATCCGGTCGTCATCCATCGGGATGCACTGGTGATTCTTGTGAAAGAGGGGAATCAGTGATGACACAAAATGAATTGCAGCGTTATGTGATTGAAAAGACGGAGAGAGCTAAACAGGCCTCCCGAAAGCTGGTTCTTTGCACCACCGAGGAGAAAAATGAGGCACTCCTTGAGATGGCAGATACACTGTGGCGGGAACGGGAGAGAATCCTTATGGCAAACCAAAAAGATATCCAGGTGGCCAGAGCAGCAGGAACGCCGGAGGGTAAGCTGGATCGGTTACGCTTGAACGAATCCCGTTTGCTGGAGATGATCGAAGGTCTCAGGCAGATTGTCGAACTGGATGATCCGGTGGGAGAGGTGCTGGAAACCTTCCAGCGGCCAAACGGGCTGAAAGTGGAGAAGGTGCGCGTTCCTTTCGGGGTCATTGCCATGGTGTATGAATCGAGGCCCAACGTTACCGTCGATGCGGCCGGGCTGGCCCTGAAAACGGGAAATGCCGTGGTTTTGCGCGGGGGAAAAGAAGCGCTTCGCTCCAATCATGCCCTGATCGAAGCATTGACAAAAGGGTTGCGCCAGTCGAACGTGCCCCCGGAGGCGATTCAGTTTATTGACCGCCCGGAACGGGAGACGGTCGATTTTCTCATTCGCGCCAAAAATACGGTCGACTTGGCCATTCCGCGCGGGGGAGCCGGATTGATTCAGCGCGTCATCCAAAATGCGCTGGTTCCCGTGATTGAGACGGGAGTGGGCAACTGCCACGTCTATGTCCATCAGGCGGCTGATCCGGAGCGGGCCACCCGAATTGTTGTCAATGCCAAAACCGGAAGGCCATCGGTGTGCAACAGCATCGAGACCGTATTGGTCGACGAAGCGATCGCTCCTGTCTGGCTCCCGCAAGCAAGCAGGGATCTGGCTGAAAAAGGCGTTGAACTGCGTGGATGCGAAAAGACATGCGAAATTCTGCGCCACACTCCGGGATTAAAACTGGTGCCCGCTTCGGAGGCGGATTATGCGACCGAATTTCTCGATCTGACGCTGGCGGTGAAAGTGGTATCCGGACTGGAAGAAGCAGTTGCGCACATAGAAAAGTTTGGCACCCGCCATTCGGAAGCGATTGTGACCGAAGACAACGAAGCGGCGAAAGCGTTTCTGGCACAGGTGGATGCTGCTGCGGTGTACCATAATGCATCCACCCGCTTTACCGACGGCTTTGAGTTTGGCTATGGAGCGGAAATCGGCATTTCCACGCAAAAGTTGCATGCGCGGGGACCGATGGGACTGAAGGAATTAACCAGTTATAAATACCGGATCCGCGGAACCGGGCAAGTGAGAGAGTAGCTGAGCAGCGGAATTCCGTCGCAAAGAAGCGGCGGAATTTTTTCTGTGACACATACGGCCGGACTGAGACCGGATTGTGAACATCAAGTGTGATTGTTTTTAAAATAAATATATAATAGGATTAGTCTGTCGATTTTTCCGGGAATGTTGATGAGACAAATACCGGGCTGATCTCCGATGACGCGCTTGTACTTTCTCCGTTAAAACCAAAGATGAGGGGAATCCTCTTCTATGAAAATCGCTTTTGTCAGCTGCTCGAAAATGAAAAGGGAGATTCGCTGCCCCGCCTGCGAAATGTTTACTTCCGCGCTGTTTCGCAAAGCTTTTTCCTATTGCAAAGATCATTATGACCAAGTCTATATTCTTTCCGCCCACTACGGGTTGTTGCATGAAAAGCAGATGATTGCCCCTTTTGACCGGGCGATGCGCCAGTTAAGTGCGTCACAGCGCCGGGATTGGGCAGTGCGCGTTCATATTCAACTGCTCGATCAACTGCGCAAACAGTCGATCGCCTGGGAAGAGATCGAGTTGGTTGCTTTTTATGCCGGGGAGGATTATCGCACTTTTTTAATTGAGTTGTTTCCTGAAACGATTCCTGTGGCGGTTCCGCTCGCAGGATTGCCCATCGGAAAGCAGCTGCGGTTTTTTAAGGAGCAGGGTTATTGAGCAGTGTTTTTCCGCCGTGTTGTAAACATGACAAAGGGAGTCTCCCGAAGCGCGGGAGACCCCCTTTTTTCTGTGTCAGTGTTTTCCTTTTGGATAACTGACCATGTTGACAAACATCCGGTAAGCACCGGGTACCTGATTCTGGATTTCCCGATACCAGACCATGGAGGTGTACAGATAGGTGCCTTTCCCGTAATCGGCCACTAACAGCCCGCTGTCGAACGGTTTTTCCCCGGGATCAGCCATCGAGAAGAGGGGAACATAGTGCTGCCGGTCCCAGTCAGAGGGAAAATAGACTGCCCTCTCTTGCACCCAGCCGTCAAAATCGGCGGAAGTGATGGGATTGGGCCATTGCAACAAGGGATGATCCGGTTTTAAAAAGGTGACCGGTGCCGTTTCATCGGTGACCCGCCAGTTGATTGGCGGATCGCCGGGTGTGAGCGGATAGGGAGCGAGCTCCGGTTTCCAGCGGTCGGTCGGCTTATGGTATTGCATGACCACATGGCCGCCGTTTTTTACGTAATCGAGAAGACGCTGATTGTTGGCCAGCAGGTCATCCCGCGACAGATAAGCGCGAATCCCGACGACGATCGTATCATATACGCTTAAATCCCCGTTTTTCAGGTCATCCTCAGTCAGCATTGTCACGTGCAACCCGGCTTGCCGCAAATGTTCGGCAACATCGTCAAAGCCGCTGTCCACATAGCCGATGTTTAAGGACGGGTCAAGTTTGAGAGGAAAGGCATTCAACTTGATGGCTGCATCGGTGATGTAGTAGCTGGTGCCGATGTGAGGGTAGGAGATGCGTTCCACCTGGGCATGGAACTTGTGGTTGCCGACGGCGGCGGTGACCGGAATCTGGTATTGCTGAGCTTTTAACGGCCCGGTGGCCTGAATGCGGACGGTAAAGTTTTTGGTTTCATCCGCTTTGGCAAATTGCACGTTCCATTTTGCCGGAGTTGCCTTGAAGCCTTTTGGCAAGTCCAGAGAGATCGTTCCCTGGCTGGGGCCGTTTTTATAATTGGTCACTTTAATCGCAATCGTTTGCTCAGGTTGTGTCGCTTCCGTATTCAGAATGCTCGCTTCGGGGGTGAGTGTGATCCCCCAATCCGGCAGCAGGGCGGGTGTAAAGGTCAGCGGATCGGCGGTAATTTGCTCGGTCACTTTTTGTCCTCCGATCAGGTAAGACAGATCCACTTGCAGAACCGGAGGATGATAGGGATGGAAATACGATTCGGGATTGGCGGGAGCGGTCATCGCAAAGGAAACAGTCATTTCTCCTTTGGAAGGGAGAAAGGTTCGATAAGGCTTCATTGCGAATTTCCATCCGCCTGCGGGTTGCAGGGGGTGGATCCGGACCTGATGAATGGCGTTGTTTCCGGTATTGTTCAGCTGTAGTTTGACAGTGGAGGTGGAGCCTGGGGTCCAGACGTCGCGGTCGAGGGTCACACGGGTTTGGATGCCTGCGGCGATGGTGATCACATGTTGCAGTTGCTGTTCTTTGATGTTCAGGCGGTACAAGAGGTCATCTTTTTGTTCGTGATTTAACGGGGCGTGGGCAGCCAATTCCTTGGCCATTCGCGTCATGCTTAATGCCTTGACAGCGGCGGCAGTCACCTCAGGCCTGTTCGGATAGGCGTTCTGGGTTCGTTCGTACTGGGTTTGCAGATGAGTTAACGTCGTTTTCAGGGCCGGGTCTTTTACCTGGCTGGCGTAACTTTTAAAATCATAGGGCAGTGAATCGAACAGGGACGTCTCCGGTCCGGTTGCGCTGACGGAAGAACGGATCAATTCCAGAGAGATATACTGGTCAGCCACGGGCAGGTCGCGCCCCATCCCCTGGCTTTTGTGTTTTTTGCGTGATTCCTCTCCCAATTGGGGATAGGTGAGTCCGTATACCGGATCGACTTTTCCGCCGACATTAAAGCGCAGCGTTTCGTGCCCGTCTGTTCCCGGCAGATAAAGTTTTTTCACTTGCCAGGGTTTCAGCCCGGCTTTGATCTGTTCGGGAAAAACACTGGGATCGGCGGCATCTTTAAAGGCGCGCACCGTCAGTTCGCTGATCGCCCGATGATGGCCGTGTTCGGTCGGGACATCGCGGAAAGAGGGCATGATAATATCCGGGCGCTCTTGGCGGATCCGGCGGATCAACCGTTCGTACGTCAGGGTTTCACCCCATTTTTTCAAGGTTTCTTCGGGTGATTTGGAAAAACCGAAGTCATAGATCGGGTCATTTAAGTCTTCACTCAGCATGAACAGATGAACATCCAGCACTTTGGCGGCTTCCTGCAATTCGCGGCTGCGAATAATTCCCAGTGCATTTCCGAGTTCGGGTCCGATCTCGTTTTGACCGCCTTCGCCGCGGTTGGCCAGGACACTGATCGTCCGTACCCCTTTACCCAATGACAGATAAGCGAGCAGAGCGCTGTTCTCATCATCGGGGTGAGCGCCGGTGTTCATAAAGTTGACGATGGTGTCGAGCGGACGCAGTGCTTTCCACAGTTCCTGATCCGGTTCGGATGCAGTGGAAAACGCGACGGAGCGTGAGGGGGAGGCCAAGGGGAATAACAGAACGAAAACGAGCAGCAGAGCGATCAAAACCCGCTTGCGTGACATTTTCATGCTTTTTCCTCCTCGGATTAAAATTGGTTGCCTGACCCGGGATGTTGTGAAAGCAGTTTTCTTGATCTTTATTTTGTGAAATGGAATGAAAGTTTATTTTTATCTGTATATTTATTTAACCAGAAGCCGGTTTTCGTTTTCAAATTCGGGAATCGAAGAAATGAAGAGAAAGAAAGAGAATGGAATTCGATCATAAAGGCGATTGAGCCAACACGACAATTGATTGACTAGTATTTTATTTCATAATTATCGTATTTTTGTGTAATATAAGTAGAGAGGAAGTTTTTGGCGGATGATGAAGGAGGAAAAAGGAGGGGTTTGATGAAGAAAAGATGGCGCTGTTGGCTGAGCGGTGCCCTCGTTTTTCTGTTTGTGACCGGTTGTTTGGCCACCACGCCTCCGTCCGCCGACAAAGGCGGTTTGGAAGAAAAGGTTGTCGTCTACTCTCCCCACGGCAAAGAGATCTTGCAGGAGTTTGAAAAACGGTTTGAACAAGCGCATCCCCATGTCGATGTAGAGTGGCTGGATATCGGTTCGCAGGAGATTTTGGACCGCGTTCGGTCGGAAAGGGAAAATCCACAAGCGGACGTGTGGTGGGGAGCGCCGTCGGTCATGTTTGAAAAGGCAAGGGAGGAAGGATTGCTTCAACCCTATCATCCCTCTTACAGCAAGGCGTTGCCCAGGCAATTCCGTGCTGTGGATGACAGTTGGACAGGAACCAGTCAAACCCCGGAAGTGATCATGTACAATTCACAGAAGGTCTCTCCTTCCGAAGCTCCGAAGGACTGGGATGACCTGCTCGACCCCAAGTGGAAAGGGAAAATCATTATCCGCTATCCGCTTGCCTCAGGGACGATGCGCACCATTTTCAGTGCGATGATTTATCGTTTCGAGCAACAGGATCACAGCCCGCAAAAGGGCTATGAATGGCTGAGAAAACTCGATGCCAATACCCATTCCTATGCGGCCAATCCGGAAATTATGTACAACCAGATCGCACGCGGTGAGGGAGTCATTACGGTGTGGGATATGCCGGATACCGTGATGCTGAAGGAAAAGAAACATTACCCGTTTGATTACGTGATTCCCAAAAGCGGAACCCCTGTTCTGACTGAAGGAATCGCCATTATAAAGGGAGCAAAACATCCAAAGGCCGCTGAGGCTTTTTATGAATTTGTCAATACGCAGGAGTCGATGAGATACTTGGCGGAACAATATTATCGCATTCCGACACGCACGGACGTGACCGGATTGCCGGAGTGGATCAAGGACAGCAAGATTACGCCGATGGATCTTGATTTCAAACTTGTGCAGGCAAAAGAACAAGAGTGGATGAATTACTGGGAACAGAATATCAAAAACAAATCAAAATAACAGTGCCGAAATCCGGATGGGAGGCAGCCATGAGCAGTGTTCGCTTTGAAGCGGTTACCAAGCGCTTTCAGGATGTCATCGGAGTGGCAAACTTGAATCTGGAGATCAGGAACGGAGAATTTTTTACTTTGCTCGGTCCCAGTGGCTGCGGGAAAACAACGACCCTGCGCATGATTGCCGGTTTTACCTTCCCGAGTGAAGGGAGGATTTTTCTGGGAGAACGGGAGATCACTTCCGTCCCGCCGCATAAGCGCAATACGGGAATGGTTTTTCAAAATTACGCTTTGTTTCCACATATGACGGTGATGGAAAATGTGGCCTTTGGGCTTACTGTCCGCAAACTTTCCAAACCGGAACGAACAAAACGGGTGAAAGACATTTTGCAGCGCGTACGCTTGGAGGGTTTTGAAGATCGCAAAATATCCGAACTCAGCGGCGGGCAGCAGCAACGGGTGGCGCTGGCCCGTGCCCTGGTGATTCGGCCGAGCATCCTGCTGCTGGATGAACCCTTGAGCAATTTGGATGCACGTTTGCGGGAGGAGATGCGGTCGGAGATTTTGGCGCTGCACCGCTCGTTCGGCATCACGACCGTCTATGTGACTCATGATCAGACAGAAGCGCTCACGATGAGCGACCGCATTGCCGTTTTTCAGAGAGGAACATGTCAACAGGTAGGAACCCCGGAGGAAATTTACCAATCCCCGAAGAATGCGTTTGTCGCTTCTTTCGTCGGTGAGACCAATCTCTTGCCTGCGACTGTGCTCAAACGGGAAGGTGATTCGGTTTTGGTTTGCGCTGCCTCCGCCCTGTTTGAAGTGCCCGTAACGGCGGTGGAAGGGGAGGCGGCGGCCGGGGAAACCATGTGGCTGTCGATTCGCCCGGAAGCGGTGGAAATCGTAACCGGGCCCGGGAGCAATACGATTTCCGTAACGACGGAGCTGATTCAGTTTATGGGTTTTTCCATTCACTGCACGGCGAAAGCGGAGGATGGAACCCGCTTGCGTTCGTTGATCCTCAATCACCGCTTTCAGGGAATGAAAGAAGGGGAGGCGCTGTTCTTTCACTTTCCCGCAGAACGATTGCGACTGTTTGCCCAAAGGGGAGAGGAGGAATGAGGAGAAAAGCGGAGATTGTGCTGCGGCATGTTTGGCGGAATCGAACCACCTGGATTTTATTGCTGCCGGTTCTGTTTGTGCTGATCGGTTATGTACTCTATCCGACATGGCAAACTTTTGTGAACAGCATCCGGTTTAACGGTCACTGGGGATTTGAGTTATACCGCCGTTTTTTCACCGGCGACAGCCTGTCCAATTTGGAAGCGTTGTGGAACAGCGTCTATCTGTCTCTGCTAAGCGTGATTTTCAGCGCATTGATCGGGGTTCCTCTGGCGCTGATCTTCCACCGGTACGATTTTCCCGGGAGGCGCCTGTTTCAGATGGCGGCCGTGATGCCCATGGTTTTGCCGTCTTTGGTGGGGGTAATGTCTTTTCTTTTTCTGTATGGGGAATCAGGTCTGGTGACACGGACCGTGCAGCATTTGCTCGGGCTCAGCACACCGCCGTTTACGCTGTCGGGTGTGCCAGGAATCTTGCTTGTTCACACTTACACCATGTATGTTTATTTTTATCTGACGGTTTCATCGGCGCTTCAGGGGTTGAATCCGTCTGTTGAAGAGGCTGCCGTCAATCTGGGGGCCGGGCCGTGGACCATGTTTCGCAAGATCACCCTGCCGCTGCTCACCCCGTCGCTGATTGCCGCGTCCCTGCTCGTGTTTATGACCTCGATGGCTTCCTTTTCCGCCCCTTTTCTACTGGCTGGCGGATACCGCGTGCTCAGCCTGCAAATCTATTTTTCCAAGTTGAACGGGGATATGCAGATGGCGGCTGTCCAGTCGGTGATCTTGTCCGTCGTCTCGATTTCCTTTTTGCTGTTTATGCGGTGGCATCAGGGACGGCGGGATTATCATATATCGGAAAAAGGGGTGAGCGGGTGGCGGAGGGAAGTGCGCAATCCTTATGTCAAATGGATGCTGGTCTTTTTGGGCATCCTCATGGTGGCGGTGCTGTTGCTGCCGCATTTCACCCTGATCCTGCTGTCATTTGTGCCGGAAGGGACGTGGACATATCAGACATATCCGACGGAATTCAGCTTGGAAAATTACATTCTGCTCATGAAAGATCCCTCGATTTGGGAACCGATCCGCAACAGTTTGTGGATGGCCGCTCTGGCCACGGCCGGCAATCTCCTGTTCGGCGTTTTGACGGCGTACCTGTTGGTGAAACGGAAATTTCGCGGCAAAAACCTGCTGGATATTCTCGTGATGCTGCCTTGGGCATTGCCGGCGACGGTCGTGGCGATGAACCTGATTTTTGCCTTTAATGTCCCTGCTTTTTTCGGATTTGGCCATGTTTTGGTCGGGACTTTTTGGATTTTGCCGCTCGCTTATTTTATCCGTCATATTCCCTTGGTCGTGCGGCCGACCAGTGCGGCGTTTGCCCAACTGGACGACTCGCTGGAGGAGGCGGCCCGAAATCTCGGGGCTGGATGGTTTACCGCTTTTCGCCGCGTGATCTTGCCGCTGGTGCTTCCCGGGATGATGGCCGGTGCATTGCTGGCTTTTGTGACGGCTGTCGGTGAATTTGTTTCTTCCGTTCTTCTCTATACCATCGATAATCGGCCGATCTCGATCGAGATCATGAATCAGTTGCGCATGTTTAACCTGGGTCAGGCTTCCGCTTATGCGGTATATCAGATTTTGTTGATCGCGCTGGTCATGTTTGTCTCCAATCGGTTCTTAGGCGTCAAGATGCAAAATACCCTTTAAACAGACATGCTCTTTTCGACACATCGACATCTTCACAATAAAAAGGGGAGACGGCACATGCGCCTCTGTGACCGGATTGCCCGGGAAGACGGAAGCGTTTTCCCCGGCAAAACCTATGCAGAATCCATTCTGCGCCCGGTTTTCGAACTGCAGCGCGATCATTTGTATCATGCTATGATGGAAGTTCAGCGCGCCCATGTCCGGATGCTGTTTGATGCGGAGATTCTTTCCAGGCAGGAAGCGGCGCAAATGCTTCGGGCGATCGGGAAAATCCGGGAGAAAGGCAGTCAGGCATTGGCTTATGATCCACGCCATGAAGATCTCTTTTTCCTGCTGGAAGCGAAAATCGCCGGGGAGATCGGGGATGACCTGGCCGGCAATATGCACATAGGACGAAGCCGGAACGATTTGGGCGTCACCGTTTTCCGGATGGTGTTGAGAGACAGGTTGCTGGCGCTGATCCGGCAGCTGTTGCGGTTGAAAAAAACGTTGCTGGAATTGAGCGGGGAGCACGTTTCCACGTTAATGCCGGCTCATACCCATACCCAGCCGGCACAACCGATTACGCTCGCGCATTATCTGCTGGCGGTGTTTGACGGACTGCGCCGCGAAACGGAACGATGCTGGAGTGCGTACAAAACGGTAAACCGGAGCCCGATGGGAGCGGCTGCTCTCTCTGCAACGGGCTTTCCGATTATCCGGCAGACGGTATGTGATTGGCTCGGTTTTTCCGAAGTGATTGAAAATACCTATGATGCGATTGGCGGAGCCGACTATTTGGTGGAAACGGCCACTTCAGCTTTATCGTTGATGACGTTTTTGGGGCGCTTTTTGCACAATTTGTTGTTTTGGTGCACGAAAGAAGCCGGGGTGATCCGCGTTGCCGACCCGTATGTGCAGGTGAGCAGCATCATGCCACAGAAACGGAATCCTGTCAGCCTGGAGCATGCCCGCGCTTTGTCGAGCAGCGCGATCGGTGAGGCGCAAGCGGTCGTGATGATGGTGCATAATACTCCGTTTGGCGATATTGTGGATACCGAGGAGAATCTGCAGCCCCACCTGTATCAGGCTCTGGAAAAGAGCGAGCGCGTTGTCCGCCTGCTAACGGCTGTTCTCGCCACCATGCAAGTCGACCGGGGCAAACTCCGCGCCGAGGCCGGAAAATATTGCTGTACCATCACAGAACTGGCCGATCATCTGTTCCGGACGGAGGGAATCCCGTTTCGCAAAGCCCATTCGATTGCCGCGTTTGTCGCTGCCAAGGCATCTTCGTCCCAACTCGGGCTCGCTCAGGTTCCGGTGGGGTGGGTGAACGATGCAGCGCTTAAGGTGACGGGGAAAGCACTGCATTTGGATGAGAAAATGTGGGGCAAAATCGCCGATCCTGAGTATTTTGTCAATAGGAGAGATCGCACTGGCGGGCCTGCACCCCAAGTGGTGACGGAAATGATCAGGAAGCGCGAGCGGATTTGGGAGTCGGAGAAAGCGAAATTGATGCAGGAGCGGCAGAGGCTGGCGAAAGCCGAAGCGGATCTCGACGCCAAGGTGAAGGAGTGCTGTCAGGGGGAATCGTAGAAAAAACTCTTGTCATTTCGGTTGCCCCCGGAAGCGGGAAGGTGAGGGAAACCTCGGGAGCCTGGTCCGGGGTTTTCTGTATTTTTCGGTTTCAAATGAAGGAAATGTGAAAGAACAAGCGAAAAGAAAACAGGGCAATATGACAGAAGGAGACGAAAAAGATGTTTGGGAAGATATTAGCCAGTTTGAACATCGGCGGAACCATTGTCGACACCATATTGGAGAAAAAAGAATTGCGCCAGGGGGAAAAGGTAGGCGGACAACTCCGTCTCGTCGGCGGGAAAAGCGAGCAGAAAATCAATAATGCCACATTAACCCTGGTGTGCGAATATCGCTATGACCATAAAAAATCGGTTAAACATACATGGAAACAGGTGAAAATCGGACCGATCGGAACGATCCGGCCGCAGGAAGAAAAAGTGATCCCCTTTCAGCTTGAAGTGCCGGAGACGATGCCTTGTACTTTTCACGATTATCTCCGGGAAGGATTTTGTACCAATTTAATCACCGATTTGGACATTCCCTTTGCCATCAATCCGCACGATAATGACGAGGTCACGATTCTGCCCCATCGCGATTTGCAATTATTGCTCGATATTCTGGAATCCTTGGGCATGAAAGTGGTCAAAATGAGCGGGCCGATGGTTCCCTTTGGTTCGACTGCGCCCGCTTTTCCATATTACCAATCGATTTCGCTTGAATCAGGCGGGCTGGTTTCGGCCACGGTGTCACTCCTGTGGAAAGGGAACGGTGAAATCAAATGCTTCCTCGGCCGGAACAGCCGGATGCTTAACATCTCAGCGAGTGATCACGAGGAAGGCGGAGAAAGGATGAAAGCGCTTTTTGAGAAGGAACTGGGGGTGGCAGAGAGGAAATTGGTGAACGAGGTTCTGGAACGCCTGGGCATTGATCGCGACCCGGCCCGTTTTTACCGTTTGCGCATTCCGGAACGTTACCGCCCTTATTGCACCGAATTTTCGCTCGAATATTTGCATAAAAACCTTTTTGAACTTGAATTGGATCAGAAAAGGAAGGGACTTAAAAGTATGGTCGACGATATGCTCGACCTGGATGAGCGCAAGATCCGCTTCCGGGTAAATGAAGAGGATTTGCGCGATCGGGGAAAACGAATTGAAGCACTCATCATCGACTCTTTTGAACAGTTGAAACCAAACGGGACAGAAAAAAATACCTAATAATGAAAAACCGCTTCTGGATCCGCATTTTCAGAAGCGGTTTTTCATTTCCTTCCTGAACAGCTTCACAAGCCGGGAGAAGGGTCTTTTTGGTTGTTCAGGGCCCCGTTCCCCTGCAAACCTCGCAATTTTTCCAAAGGCATCTTTACTGAAGCATGTGGTTTAGCTTGTGTACATATTCCGGGCTTCCGCTGATGATCAAGCGGTCCCCGACCTGCAGCAAAGTGTCCCCGTGAGGGATGATCGCCTCATTTCCGCGAAAGATGCGGATGATGAGGGTGTCTCCGAGAAAGGGCAGATCGCGGACGCGCGTCAGATGGTATCGCTGGTTGGCCAGGGGGATTTCCATCAAATATCCCGCATCATCCGTTACCAGGCGGAACAGGGACGGATACTCGATCATCGCTTTGACCAGGGTTGTGTTGGAGAAGAAGGCGGAGGTGAACTGAATGCGCGAATCCTTCGCCGGCTGTTGCAATTTCGGGTCTTCCACGCGTGCGATCACTTGTTTGACGCCCTTTTTCTCCGCTGCCATCGCAATATCGACGTTTCGCCGGTCATCTGAAGTAAAAGCGATCACAATGTCTTTATCAAACACTTTTTGCTCATCGAGATGCTCGGGATCGGCAACCGGCATTTCGCAGATTTTAAACGGCCGGTCATTCATATGTTCCAAATTGGATTTGTCTGGTCCGTACAGCGTCACATCATAACCGTCTTCATGAAGATCGTGGGACAGTTTCAGGGTGACGGCATTAATGCCGACCAATGCGACCGAGGCTGTCTGTTTCTCTTCTGCATCCGGGATGATCCGCTGAAAGAGAATGGGGGACAAAATCGCTGTGACGACCGCGGCCAGAACCAATGCCGTATTCATGGTATTGGTGATGATCTGGAGGTCCATCCCGACTGCCGCTCCGGCGATAACCAGGCTTAAGGTGGATGTCAGCAAAAAGCCGGAGCCGATGGAGCTGTGCCAATCAAACCAGCGGCGGAAGATAAACACGACCAGCACTTTGGACAGGTAAAAGGATAACAGAAGAAGCGGAAACGTAATCAGGGCTTTCGGATCTTTAATCAGACTGATTAAATCGAGTTTGGCCCCTACCATCACAAAAAAGATGGGAATTAAAAAACCAAATCCAAAGGCCGTTAATTGGTTGACAAAAGATTTTTTGGGAGATAACAGGGAGACGATCATCCCGGCCAAAAAAGCGCCGAGAATGTTTTCGGCTCCAACGGTTTCCGAAAGAGCGACAAAAAACAGAATGAGGGCAAAAACGCCCCGCGTTCCGATGGAAATCGTTTCTTTTGAGATTTTTTCTGTCAGGTTGGCCGGTTTCAAGGTGTGGATCAAACGGTAGACCACAAAAAAGATGACGAAGAGCGACATCAGCAACAGGATGCTTTTAAATCCGGACGGAGATCGAAGCGATACATAAACAGCCAGCAAGATCATCGTTAAAAAATCAGCGATCACGGCAGTGACCAGAATGGATTGCCCCAGGGTGTTGCGGGCAATTCCCTTATCTTTGATGACCGGCAGGGTTACGCTGAGCGAAATGGTGGAGATGATGAGAGTCATAAAAAAGGGTGCCTTGACCAGCCCGAACACGTAAAAACTGATCGATAACCCAAATGCCAGCAGCATGATGCTCAAAAAACTGATGAATCCGATTGCCAGCGGATTGGGTGCTCCTTTTTCCTTTTTTCTTGACTGGAAGATCATATTGAAATCGATCTCCAGGCCGCTGAGAAACATCAGATAAATAATCCCCAGCATTGATAATAATTCCAGCCAGTTATCCTGATTGATTATGGAAAATCCGCTTTTGCCCAAAACGAGACCGACCACGATTTCCGCGACAACCACAGGGATAAAATTCCATTTGAGGCGGTGCAACACGATCGGGACGATAAAGGCGGCGATGACTACAATCATGAGGGAAATAAGTGAATGATGACCTTCCATAAATGCCTCCACAGCCAATTTTTATCCTGACACGAGGAAAGGTTTGAACAAAGTATTCCACAAATTTGAAGGAAATAAGCGCAAAACAACCGATCTCAATGATAAAATAAATAAGGGGGAAAATCCCCTTTTTTAAGGGACGAAAAAGGAAGCGCAAAAGTTGCAGTATCCTTTTTTTGTGAAATGGTCATGGGATGTCGGGTTATGCCCCGCCAACAAATCAGGATGGTTTTGTGTTTCGATGGCGAAAGGATGTAAATTGAACGGTGAACGGAGGTTGAAAAAATGGCTCTGGATCCGCAGGTAAAGCAATTGCTTGAGCAATTGGGAAAGATGGAAGGGCCTGCCATTCATGAACTGGCTCCTGAAGAAAGCCGAAATTTGTTTCGCAACAGCGTGAAGCATTTTGCTGCACCTCCGGAAGCGGTCGCCAAGGTGGAGGATCGCCGGATTCCGGTAAAGGACGGCGAAATCGACATCCGCATCTATACCCCCTCGGGTGAGGGACCTTTTCCGGTTTTTGTCTATTTCCACGGAGGGGGATGGGTATTGGGGGATCTGGACACGCTTGATTCTCCCCTTCGCACCATTACCAACCGGGCGAACTGCGTGGTCGTCTCTGTCGATTATCGACTCGCTCCGGAACATAAATTTCCGACGGCGGTGGAAGATGGTTACCTTGCGACCAAGTGGGTTGCCGAAAATGCTGCCTCTTTCAGCGGGGACCCGCGGAGAATCGCGGTTGGCGGAGACAGTGCCGGGGGCAATATCGCGGCTGTCGTCGCGCTCATGGCCCGCGAAAAGAAAGAACCGGCGTTGTGTTTTCAGGTTTTGATCTATCCGGTCACCGATGTGTCGAAAAACTATCCGTCCTATTATGAGTTTGGAAAAGGCCTTTTCCTTACGGAAGAAGATATGTTGTATTTTGGCCGTCAATATCTGCGGACAGAGGCAGATCGATTCGATATCCATGTCTCACCCATGCTGGCCGAAGATTTAAGCGGCCTGCCTCCAGCCCTGGTGGTGACTGCGGAATACGATCCGCTTCGCGACGAAGGAGAAGCGTATGCCAGCCGGTTGGAGGAAGCCGGGGTACCTGTGGAGCTTTGCCGGTACGAAGGGATGATTCACGGATTTTTCAACATGACGAAAGTGCTTGATCAGGCCAATCATTTGGTGCAAAAAGTGGCTGACGTATTGAAGCGGGCATTTTGATCCCGCCAAACCCGGTGTGCCTTCCCTGTCAGTTGCCTTCCATCCGAATACTTATGCGATCAACCGGCCATAACTAGCCAAAAAAGAGAAAGGTGATGGGGAAGGACAATGAAAGATACGATCGAAGGCACGATGATCCCGGCAACGTCCATCAGAAGCGGAGTGAGTCAGGAGGTGGCTCCTAGTCTGTACTGTCAGACTCTGCAAATGGTAAATGTTTGTTTGATCGGCTCCGATGATCAACCGGGGAAATGGATTCTGGCAGATGCAGGGATGCCGGGGTCGGCGGATGAGATTGTTTCTGCCGCGAAGAAGTGGTTTGGCGACGATTGCAAGCCTGAAGCAATTGTGCTGACACACGGGCATTTCGACCATGTCGGGGCTGTTGTCGATCTGGTGGAAAAATGGGATGTACCGGTTTATGCGCATGAATTGGAATTGCCCTATTTAACGGGAAAGTCCAAATACCCCAAACCTGACCCCGCGGTGGAGGGAGGAATGGTGGCCAAACTATCCGCGCTCTTTCCGGTCGACCCTGTTGATTTGGGAAATCATGTGCGGAAACTCCCGTCAGACGGCAGGATACCGGGACTGTCCGGTTGGAAGTGGATTCATACACCGGGGCATACCCCCGGACATGTTTCCCTCTTCCGCGAAGCAGACCGCTCCCTTATTGCCGGTGATGCATTTTTGACGGTGAAACAGGATTCGCTGTTTAAAATGATCATGCAGGAGCCGGAAATCTGCGGACCACCGCGATACTGGACCACGGATTGGCAGGCCGCCCGTGAATCTGTCAGGCGTCTTGAAGCATTGAAGCCGTTACGGGTCGTGGCCGGACATGGCATGCCGATGAAAGGAGAGGCGCTCCGGCAAGGACTGGAGAAGCTGGCGAAAGAGTTTGACCGCATCGCCATCCCTGACTACGGCCGTTATGTGGATGGAGAGAACGGAGGAGGATAATCAGTGAATATATCCGGCAATACCATTTTGATTACCGGCGGGGCATCGGGAATCGGCCTCGCCTTTGCTGAACGGTTCTTGCAGGCCGGAAATGAAGTGATCATCGTCGGCCGCCGGGAAGCAAAGCTGAAAGAAGCAAAAGAAAAGTTTCCAAAGCTGCATACAAGGGTTTGTGATGTTGCCAATGTGGAGGATCGCCTTTCCTTGTTTCAATGGGTCAAGAGCGAATTTCCCGAACTGAATGTCCTGGTGAATAATGCGGGGATTCAGCAGCGGGTCAATCTTTTGCGGGCGGACAAAGAGTGGGATTATTACCGCCAAGAAATCGCGATCAATCTGGATGGCCCCATTCATCTCTGTATGCTGTTCATCCCGCATCTGGTGAAAAAACAGAACGCAGCCATAATCAATGTCTCTTCCGGGCTGTCGCTGGCACCGGGAGTCTGGGTTCCCGTTTACAGTGCGACCAAAGCAGCCCTTCACTCCTTCACGATCTCGCTGCGGCATCAATTGGCCGACACGGATGTAAAAGTAATTGAAGTCCTGCCCCCGGCAGTAAATACGGACTTGGGCGGCGTCGGCTTACATACTTTCGGGGCACCGGTGGATCAATTCGCGGATGCGATCTTTCAAGGGCTTTCCAACGGGGATCTTGAAATCGGCTACGGGGATGCGGAAAAGAGACTCCACGCTTCAAGGGATGAACTCAACCAGAGCACAAAACGGGCATGGGAGAATTTCCTGCAAAACAATCCCGGGTTTCTTGAGTAGGATAAGTTCTTAAAACATGAGAAAAAGCCAAGCCTGGACCTTTTCCGTTTTTCGGAATCGATCCAGGCTTTTTTTACCAGTGACCGTTGCTCACCGGCACAGGCCAGCCTCTGGGATAGATCAGATATGCCGTGCCATTGGAGTGTTTCAGAAAGACGCTTTCAAACTGGGTGCGGTCATAGGTGATGCGGACCTGATCATCACTCGGAGCCGCCGGGTCATTGGTGAGGACATTGCCGTTTTGGTCAAACCCGCGAATGACGAGAAGGTGACCGTTTGAGCTGGGGATCGGGGTATGATCCAACTCACCCGGTTTGTAGGCGATACTGACGATGACCGGAACGCCGGCAGTTGTCCAGCGCTCCAGCTCAGCCAGACTGCTCACCCGGATCACTTTTCCCTCCAGGCCGAGTGAAGCGGCATAAGCGGTGTTAAATGGCCAGTTGCCGGCCCCGTCGTAAACATAGTCCCATACGCCGTTCACTACGTCAGGGACGGTCCGGTTCCATTCAGGACGGTTCATCACCCTGGCCCAGTAAGCCATGACCATGGATGTGGAAGTTGGCGAACACCAGGCTTCACCGCCGTCGGGAAAAACCATCTGCGACCGCAACGGGACATCGAGATCGCTGACCAGGCCGGTGCCAGGCACGATTCCGGGACGGTCCGATCCGTTGGCAAAGGTGATGCCGAGAGAGCGAAAGTCAGGTGTAAGCATCGGATCGGTCGTAAACAGCGTGATGCGCGCTTGGACGGCCGTAGCTGTTTTCTTAAGGATGAGCGTGTCGGTGGCCACAGTGCCGTTTGCATCTCCCTGCCCGTTGACGGAGTGGCGTTTAAAAGGGGTGTCTCCTTGCAGCCATACGCCCATGCTGTACCATTTCGTCCATTTTCCGTCGACCCGGCTGCGCAACTCCACTTCGCTCCATGTGCCGGTCGGGGTGTTGGCCTGCCATGAGGCGATCGCCTCGAGAAATGTTTTCTTTATCACGGGTGAGGTCCATTGCCCGTAATAATAGGAGCTTTGGTTATATTTTCCGGCAGTGTCGGTGCCGGATTTTAATGCGAGCGGGTTCAGCCGGAGAGCTTTGCCGGAAAATCGGGTTCCTGCATGAGCGCCGATGCCAAAATTGCGAAATTCGCTGTAAGCCTTTGTGCGGGTTATTTTGTCTTTCATCTGCTCCTTTGCGCTTGCGGCAGGGATTGTGAAACTGAAGGATAAAACCAGAACCAACAATACACGCCAAACAGGCAAGCGCATAAACAAGCTCCTTTCTTTTTTGGGCTTTCTTCTCTTCCTAATTCGATAATACTACAAAAACCTTTATATTCTGAATTTATATTTCTGTTGAAATAAAATAAAAGAGATGTTATGATACCGACACAAATTTACAGATAGAAAACGGATTCACATATGTGAATAAGGAGGTCCCATGTCCGTTAAATCGGCTGTTCGTGTACTGGAGATTTTTGAATTATTGCGGGATCACCCGCAAGGTTTGAATATAAAGGAAATTGCAAGCGCTTTATCCTTTCCGCAAAGCAGCACGTTTAATCTGGTGAAAACCCTTTATGAACACGGATATCTGTCGGCGACGGAGACAAAAAAGTACCGGCTCGGGCCGAAGTTGATCCAGCTGGGAACGAGCAGCATGGAATCGATGGATGTGTACCGGGAGGCAAAATGGCCGCTGGAACGGCTGGCCGAGCAAGTGGAGGAAACTGTTTTTATGGCGATTTTGTCGGGCGATGAAATGGTTTATGTCGCCAAAGAAGACAGCAACCGCTCCATTAAGACCAGTGCGCAGATCGGATCGCGCAAGCCGATGTATTGCACCGGTCTGGGCAAAGTGCTGTTGGCATATTTGCCGGAGGAAGAGCGAAACCGGATCCTGGACAAATCCGCGCTTCACCCCATTACGGAGAACACGGTGACCGACCGGGATGAACTGGACCGGCTGTTGATTCAGTATCGGGAGCAGGGTTACGCCGTTGACAATGAGGAGAATGAAGAGGGATTGTATTGCATCGCGGCCCCGGTTTTTGATGTCGCCGGACTGGTTTTTGCCGCAGTCAGTGTGGCCGGGCCGAAAGATCGCATTCGGAAGCGACATGATTTTATCGTGTTTCATTTGCTGAGCACGACCAGGGTGATTTCAAGAAATATGGGATATATCCCTTAAAGGGAGGTTGTGCAGTGGATGTTGTCACGATTGGGGAGACGATGGTTTTGTTCACTCCCCAAAATACCGGTTTGCTCCGTTATGCCAAGGATTTTTCGCTCAGTTTTGCCGGCGCGGAAAGCAATCTGGCCGTAGGGTTGGCCCGGCTCGGTCACCGGGTCGGCTGGATGAGCCAGGTCGGTCAGGATGAGTTTGGGGAGGCGATCCTTTCCTTTCTGCGCGGCGAGGGGGTGGATACCACACAGGTGAAAAAGCATCCGGCGGCACCCACGGGCCTGATGGTGAAGGAACCTCTGCACAGAAGGGAGTTGCGGGTCTATTATTACCGCAGCAACAGTGCAGCCAGCAAGATGGATGAATCGTTTTTAAACGAAGATTATCTCGCCGGAGCCAAATATCTGCACCTGACCGGCATCACGCCGGCGCTGAGCGGGAGTTGCCGGGCCATGGCGTTAAAAGCGGTTGAACTGGCGAAAAAACATGGTGTCAAGGTCGTGTTTGACCCCAATTACCGTTCCAAGTTGTGGGGAGAAGCTGAGGCGAAGGCCGCGTTGGGAGAGATCGCGGCTCAGGCGGATATCGTGTTGCCGGGGATAGAAGAAGGCGTCCTGCTGACCGGTGAATCCGGGCCGGAACGGATGGCCAGCCGCTTGCTGGAACGGGGAGCCGGGCTGGTGGTGGTAAAACTGGGGGCCAAAGGTGCGTTTTACGCATCCGCGGCCAATTCCGGTTATGTTGAGGGTTTTCCTGTCAAAGAAGTGGCCGATCCGGTTGGGGCGGGTGATGCCTTTGCTGCCGGTTTGCTGTCGGGTTTATTGGACGGTCTTTCTCTCGCGGAGGCGGTTCGCCGAGCTTGTGCGGTTGCGGCGCTGGCCGTTGAGGTAAGAGGGGATTTCGAGGGATTGCCACTGCGGGAGACGCTGATGCGGTTCATGAACCAATCCGGTCAGGATGTGCTGAGATAGGGGGGAGAATATGATTCTGAAGCAAATTGAGGAAAGCGGCATTATCGCCATTGTGCGCGGCCACCAACCGCAGGATGTTGAGTTGATCATCGGGGCATTGCGGGACGGCGGCATTCGCACGATTGAAATTACCATGGATACGCCGGGCGTATGTGAAGTGATCGAACGGGCGGCGAAGAAGTTTGCCGGTGAAATGCTGATTGGTGCCGGAACAGTGTTGGATCCCGAGTCGGCCCGGATGGCGCTTGCTGCGGGGGCTAGGTTTATCTTTTCCCCGTCCCTCAACCTGGAAACCATTCGCATGACAAAACGCTACGGGGCCATCAGCATCCCCGGGGTTTTCACCCCGACGGAAATGCTGACCGCGTTTGAACACGGGGCAGATGCTGTCAAAATTTTCCCTGCCAATGTGCTGGGACCGGCATACATCAAAGCAGTGCGTGATCCGCTGCCGCAAATTCCCGTCATTCCGACAGGCGGGGTGAATGAAGAAAATCTGTCTGCTTACATCAAAAGCGGTGCAATCGCTGTGGGGATTGGTGGCGCCTTGGTGAGGAAGACGCAAAAAGTGGATCGGGAGTACTTGGAAGAACTGACGCAAAAAGCGGCTCGTCTGGTTGAAAAGGGAAGAAGCGCGAGAGGGTAAAGCGGGGAGATGGAGGAGTGGGAATTTGAGAATTACCGGATATCAAACGTATTTGGTTCCGCCGCGCTGGCTTTTTTTAAAAATTGTAACCGATGAGGGAATCAGCGGATGGGGAGAGCCCGTGATCGAAGGGCGGGCCAGGACCGTCAAAGCGGCTGTCGACGAGCTTATGGGGTATTTGCTCGGCAAGGATCCCCTGAAAATCGAGGATCATTGGAACGTGATGTACCGCGGCGGATTTTATCGCGGAGGCCCGATTCTCATGAGTGCCATTGCCGGCATTGATCAAGCGTTATGGGATATCAAAGGCAAGTTTTACAATGCTCCGATCTATGAACTGATGGGCGGAGCCTGCCGGGAATCGATCCGTGTCTATTCCTGGATTGGCGGAGACCGCCCTGCCGATGTGGCCCGCGCTGCAAAGAAAGTGGTTGAGCGCGGTTTTACAGCCGTCAAGATGAACGCGACCGAGGAATTGCACTATATCGATTCATACGCGAAGGTGGAGCAAGTGATTGAACGGGTGGCCGGGGTTCGTGAAGAGGTGGGCAACGAAATCGGTATCGGGATCGATTTTCACGGTCGGGTGCACAAACCGATGGCCAAGCTTTTGGCCAAGGAACTGGAGCCGTTTCATCCGATGTTTATCGAGGAACCGGTTCTGCCAGAGAACAATGAGGCATTGAGGGAGATCACAGCCATTACCTCGATCCCGATTGCCACGGGCGAGCGGATGTTTTCCCGTTGGGATTTTAAAACAGTGCTGGCGAATGGTTATTGTGACATCATCCAGCCGGATCTCTCCCATGCCGGCGGAATCACTGAATGCAAAAAAATCGCCGCAATGGCCGAAGCATACGATGTGGCGCTTGCCCCCCATTGCCCGCTCGGCCCGATTGCACTGTCCGCTTGTCTGCAAGTGGACGCAACATCACATAATGCTTTTATTCAGGAACAAAGCCTGGGCATTCACTACAATCAAGGGAGTGACCTGTTGGATTATCTTGTTGACCAATCTGTTTTCGACTATAAAAACGGGTATGTCAAAATTCCGACAGGGGCTGGACTCGGCATTGAGATTAATGAGGAACAAGTGCGGAAAATGGCTGAAACCGGACATGATTGGAAAAATCCGGTTTGGCGCCACGATGATGGCAGTGTGGCCGAGTGGTAAAATTTTCGGGCAAACCAAAACAACATGTTCCATCCGGGGAAACATAACCTTATGGCGAGGAAAACCATAAGGTTTTTTTTGTTTGCATGATTTTATTTAAAAATGAGATTGACAGAGTTGATTTATGTGATTAATATTTATCTGTGCTAATATTTAATGCGCTTAAATAACGGCATCGGGGGAGTGAGTATGAAAATATCCGATGAGGAAACAATCACCCGTTTACAAATGCTGTTCCAATCGATCTTTAAGAAAATAGGAGCCGATGTCGCAGAGCAGTTATCCAAGACCGGATTGACCAAACCTCAGTTTATGATAATGCAATTTATCGGTCAACGGGAACATTGCCGGGTAACCGATATTGCCAACATCATGGAGGTGAAACCGAGCGCAATCACCCTGATGATCGACCGGTTGGTCTCGGCCGGCTGGGTGAACCGGAGAGAAGATCCGTCTGACAGGCGCGCGGTCGTAATTGAACTGACTGATGAAGGTAAAGACATTTTAGCGGAAGCGAAACAGAAATGCGATCGGTTAACCGCCGACTATCTGGCTTGTTTCAGCCGAGAGGAACTGGATTTGCTCATTCGGCTTTATGAGAAATTGGAACAAAGCGTATATGGAAGAGAAAGAAAGGATGTGAACGATGATGGAACATAAGCAAACGGAAAAACGAAAGACCTTGATCACCGGCCTGATCATTGCCATGTTGTTTGCTGCGTTGGATGGTACGATCGTGGGTACGGCAATGCCCCGGATCGTGGGTGAACTGGGCGGGCTTGATAAAATGGCCTGGCTGACGACCGCTTACTTGCTTACTTCGACCACGATTGTCCCGATTGCCGGAAAACTGGCCGATTTGATCGGGCGCAAAATCATCTACGTGACAGGATTGGTCATTTTTATCATCGGATCGGCGCTTTGCGGAACTGCAAATGATATGACCGGTCTGATCATCTACCGCGCCGTGCAGGGAATCGGCGGCGGAATTATGATGCCGATGGCGATGATTATTATCGGGGATTTGTTTACCGGAAAAGAGCGGGCCAAATGGCAGGGGGTTTTCGGTGCCCTGTACGGTTTGTCCTCTGTGATCGGACCTCAGGTGGGCGGATGGATTGTCGATTCGCTCAACTGGCGCTGGGTATTCTACATTAATCTGCCGGTGGGTTTGCTGGCCGTCCTGTTTATCTGGATGGGCTTGAAAGGGAAAAAAGTTTCCGGTCCGGTTCGGATTGACATCTGGGGGATGTTTACGATGGTCGTGGGCATCGTCAGCCTGTTGCTGGCTTTGTCCATCGGAGGAAAAAACTACGCCTGGGATTCGTGGCAAATTATCGGTCTCTTTGTCCTGGCGGTTGTAGCGCTTGGTGCTTTTGTATTGGTTGAGCGAAAAGCGGAGGAGCCGATCGTCCCCCTCTATCTGTTCAAAAACCGTACCTTTACCTTGCTGAATGCAGTTGGTTTCTTTATGGCAGTGGGGATGTTTGGCGCACTCACATTCATTCCCTTCTTCATGCAAGGGGTGATCGGTGTCAGTGCAACCACATCGGGAACAATCATGACTCCGATGATGATCACCATGATTATCTCCAGCATTATCGGCGGACGCCTTGTGCTGAAAATCGGGGTAAAACCGCAGTTGATCATCGGCATGGCCGTTATGGCTGCCGGATTTGTGATGATGACCTTCTTTGACCAGCATACGACAAAATTGTATGTAACGGGAGTGATGCTGGTTTCCGGTCTGGGACTGGGGCTTGTGATGCCGACGCTGACGCTGGCTTTGCAAGAGAGTTTCAGTAAGGAAGAGCTCGGAGTGGTGACCTCATCCAGCCAGTTCTTCCGTCAGATCGGAGGAACGATCGGGATTACCGTTCTCAATGCGGTCATGATCCAACGGGCCGGCGGGTTGCTCACAGACCGGTTGCTGCCTGCGATGCAAAAAATGCCTCCGCAGCTGGGACCGGTGCTGGGAAAATTTAAGGATATGATTGAGAACGATCCAAATGCGCTGCTTTCGATGCTGTTGAATCCGGATGCGTTGAAAAAATTGCCCGCATTTTTAACGGAATCCATGGTGCCGGTACTGAGAAGCACTCTGGTGGATTCCCTGCACAGCACGTTTGTCTGGGGATTGGTTCTGGTTCTTGCCGGTGGGCTGTTTGCCCTCTTTTTGAAACCGATTCGCCTGAGTGACCGTTCCGAAAAAGAGATCAAAAACGAACAAGTCGCTTGAGGAACGAATACGGCCCTGCCTGTGGAAAAAGGCAGGGCCGTTTTGTCATGTCCGGTTTAGCCATCTGTGCAAAAGTTTTACCACTTGGCAAAGGAGAGGATGTTTTTACGAATCCAAAAGCATAAATATCAACAAAACCATCAAATTGCACAACGCAATCAAAACAGCCGGAAACAATTCCGATTGAGAATCTAGATATCAATATTTGGAATGTTTTTGGAAATGGTCCGGTTTTTCTTTTTCTTCTTTATCCTGTCGGGAATTTCACCTAATTCCTGTTTATTCCAAAGTCGTGTCGAAGCTGAAAAGAAAAAAGCACAACTTTTTGTTTTTCCTCCTTTTTCATAGCAGCTTAATCTTCCGGTGATTTATAATTTTGCTAAATAAACTGATTTATAGCCAAATGTTAAAATCGATTATTTATAACGAATACATAGTGGAAAAGGATGATTTCCATGAATTTATTACCTAAGTGGCTGCAGGAATGGATTCATGATGTACGCTGGCATAAAACGGGATTTAGGTTATTGGATGAAACAACGTTGGATATGGAAATAGAGCGCTTTATCAATCGCGAAACAGATACGATTGCCTTTGCGCGTGCCGATGGATTCGTGGCGGGAGGAAACATCACCATTGCCTATAAGCCGTTGGATGAACACTGGATTTATGCCTCGTTTGATCTTTACCGGCCTGTGACGATCCCGATTGAAGCACGATTGGAGCAGCTTCTCCTTTTTTCCGAATTTTATGTGAAGCCGGGCCTGCTCCTCAAACAATCCCATGTATACCAGGACGTGATGACACGGGTTTTCGCCATGCGCCACAAACGGAAAATGACCGAGCTGCGTGAAGAACGGGCCAAAGTTTTTTCCTTGTTTGTCGGCTCCGGCCATTATGACGAGACCATGGTTTCATTGGAAAATTCATCGGTGTTTAATCCGTTTTTAGACCCGGAACTCATTACGATGGCTTCCGCGAGCGGCGGGGAAATTTCCCAATTTTATACCAAATACTCCGCATCCATCTTTTCTTTTTACCGCGTTCCGGCAGGGGAAAATAAAGGGAAGTTTTACGTGGTGATCAACTACCTTCCCTGTCCGTATACGGAAAATAAACAGTCTTATTTGGATGATTTGTATATTGAATCGAATCCTGCCTGCATATGCCCGACAGATGTGCCGGTCGACTGTCTCGCTGCTTTGGCTCACTTTCAATTCGGACGGTTAATGAGGCTGGAGGATTTGAAAAAAGAGGCGTTGCGTGGAGATTATCCTTTATTTATCGACTTTTTGCATTATTTAAGTTGTCCGTTTGCGCGAAAGGATTATCCTGATTTGGAAGAAGTGTTTCTCGATTTTGCCGGCTGCGGCCATCCGATGATCGAACAGGAAGTCCTGGAGTTGGCCAGGGTGAATGGATGGCGAAAATTGCTGAAAGCCAGCGGCAAGAGTTAAGTTGGCGAAATTGGCGAAATCCCCGGGCAGGTTCGTTGGCGCCGGGGATTATTGTTTATTTTGTGCGCAGAAACTCCGGCAAGTCAAAACAGGAGCGTAAAATCGATTCGTTGACGTACTTGGTCTCTTTATCAAAGTTCTTCACGACGAGATCCTTGTATTTCTTTGAACCGATGGTAAAGCTCCAAAAACCGCCGGGATAGGTTGGCACGGTTGCGATGTAGATTTTGCTGATCGGGAAAAGCTCTTCAATATGATGAACGGTCTGCTTCATCACTTCGCGGTGAAAGAGCGGGGACTGGCTTTGGCAGACCATGAGTCCGTCTTCCTTGAGTGCTTCACGGATATTTTCGTAAAAGCTGCGCTCAAATAATTGCTTGGCCGGGCCGATTGGGTCGGACGAGTCGACGATAATCACATCGTACGCATTTTTGTGTTGTTTAATGTATTCAATCCCGTCGTTGTAGATAAAATGAACACGGGGATCAGAAAGATTTCCGGATACGTCCTGGAGGTGTTCTTTGCAGACGCGGACCACCATTTCATCGATTTCGACCATATCAATTCGTTCCACTCCGCTGTATTTAGCCGCTTCACGTGCCGCTCCGCAATCTCCGCCGCCGATAATCAGTACGCGTTTGGGATCGGGATGAATGGAGAGCGGCACATGGGTAATCATTTCATTGTAAATATGACCGTCAAGCGAGGTGGTTTGAACCACACCGTCCAGGACGAGCATTCGTCCAAAATCGTATGAGTCCAGAATCATCACGTGTTGGAAATCGGATGGTGCTGCAAATATAATATCTTTGATCCGGTAACTGATTTTCATGTTTTCCCGTTCATCTTCAACCAGCCACCAGTCTTGCCCGATCTTTTGCAAGAATTTCGGCATCTCGTTCATGTGGAGACCTCCTTTATCACATAGAAGTGGGTGGTACCCTGCTACGAGAAACCATTTTATCAAAAGAGAAAGTCTGCTGACAAATCAGATGAACGGAAACACCTCTTTGAAAAGGGTTTATTTTCTATCGGCCTCGTGATTTGCTATAATGTAACGTAGCGATGTCTATGCAGGAAGGACTCAGTCGTCGAGGAAGAACTCATTTTTTCCCATCGTGATTCTTAATGTAAAGGTTAAAGGAGAGCTTCATGAATAAACATCAGTCCTTATCACCCGAGATTGTGAGTGAAATCGAATACCTTTTGCGTGAAATCAGTCAAATTGTCAAAAGAAAAGGCCGGGATATCCTGAATCATTTTCCCATCACCCCTCCTCAATTCACGGCGTTGATTTGGCTGAAAGATGAAGGAGACTTGACGATCGGTGAATTGAGCCAAAAGATGTTTCTGGCGTGCAGCACCATGACCGATTTGATCGACCGGATGGAGAAAAACGGCATGGTGGAACGGGTGCGGGATGACCGGGATCGCCGGGTCGTACGTATTCATCTCCTCGACAAAGGGCGGAAGATCATCGAGGAGGTGCTGGAAACGCGCCGCCAGTATCTGTCTGAAATTTTGTCGCATTTGAGTGATGACGAGGCGCTTGAAATTCAAAAACATTTATCCATTCTGCATGAGGAAATGAAAAAAGCTTAATCTTCCCCCCTCTCCTTGACTGGGAGAGGGGAGTCTTCGTTTTGTCCAGTGCATGGATGATTTTTTTACATATGATATGATGTTGAAGTTGATGCCATTTAAACAGAGAGGATGGCCGGAATTGATGAGAAGTGGAGAGGGAGAAACCATGAGCCGAGAGACAGAGGGGCGGGTAATCGGGATTCTGGATTCGGGTGTGGGCGGATTGACCGTGGCCCGGGAAGTGATGCGCCAGTTGCCCAGAGAAACGGTTTATTACCTCGGGGATACGAAGCGTTGTCCTTATGGCCCGCGTTCGGAGGACGAAGTGCGCCAGTTCACCATGGAAATCATCCAATTTTTGCTGCAGTTTCCGCTGAAAGCAATCTTAATCGCCTGCAATACGGCGACCGCCGCGGCATTGCGGATGGTTAAACAACATGTGAGCCTTCCCGTGCTGGGGGTGATCGAACCGGGAGCGCGCGCGGCCATCAAAGCGACCAAGACGGGGCGAATCGGAGTGATCGGAACCCAGGGGACGATTCAAAGCGGCGCTTACGAACAGACCCTGAAACGGATTCACCCGGGTTTGGAGGTTCACAGTTTGGCCTGTCCAACCCTGGCTCCGCTGGTGGAAAGCGGGTTGCACCAATCTGAAATGGCGGAACAGATTGTCGGTGAATCTTTGAAGCCCCTCAAAGGAACGGGGATTGACACCTTGATCTTGGGATGTACGCATTATCCCTTATTGACCGATGCGATTGGCAAAGTGATGGGGGATCAGGTGGAAATCATCAGTTCGGCGGAAGAGACTGCCGCGGAGCTGAGCACCATATTGCACCATCAGCAGTTGTTGTCGGAGAGGGAACATCCTTCCCATCGTTTTTTTACCACCGGGTCGCCGGAGACATTTGCTGAAATCGCCGCGGGTTGGTTCGGTTTTCCGGTTCCGGTGGAAACGGCGGAACTGGTACCGGTGGCCAACCCGTAATACCATCACACACCCGGAAGAGAATGACAAAAAAGATGTGCTAAATCCCTCCAATGCTCGTATACATGATAGTAGATGACTTGTCCTTGGAGGGATTTGCATGTTGAACAAGATGTTTCGCGCATCCGTCGTCTTGTTGCTGTTGCCGCTGGCCGTTACCGGTTGCACGTTCGGACCGGAAAAACACACATCCAGGCCGATCGACCCTCCGCCCGCAAACGCGAACCCCGTTGCGGCAAAACAAGCGGAAAGCCCGAAGGAAACGAGCAAGACCGAACTCTATTTTTTATCTGATTCCGGTTATGTCGTCCCTTATGCCTTAAATATTCCTTTATCGAAGGGGAGGGCGATCGCCCGGGATGCCTTGAGCCTCATGGTCAAGGGAGGGGCCGGGGAATCGATGATCCCGGACGGTTTTTCCCCGATCCTGCCAAAGGGGACACAGCTGAAAGGATTAAATATCCAGGATGGAACGGCGACCGTCGATTTTTCCAAAGAGTTTTTAAACTATGATCCCGGTCAGGAAGAAAAAATGTTGGAGGCGGTTACTTGGACGTTGACCGGTTTTCCGCAAGTAAAAGAAGTAAATATCTGGGTCGAGGGCAAACCCATCGCGGTAATGCCGAAGAAAAAGACACCGGCCCAGGGATTGACCAGGGAAAATCTGGGGATCAATCTGGAAGTGGCGGAAGGAACCGAGATGAATCGAAGCATGCCGGTCACCCTTTATTTCCTCGGCCAAACCCCTGATAACAAGGTTTATTACGTCCCGGTCACAAGAATGGTCAATGAGACGTCAAATGCAGCGGAGGTCACCATCAAAGAACTGATCAAGGGACCGCGGCAGGATGCCGATTTGAGCGGAGCTTTGGACTCCGATACCGAGGTAAACAAAATACAGGTAAAAGGGGACACGGTCTTTGCCGATTTTGGCGAGCAATTGCTCGAATATGGGAACCGGTCGGCTTCTAAAGACGCGCTGCAAACCATTGTTCTTTCATTAACGGAAAATACCGGTTATAAAAAGGTAAAACTGAGTGTAAACGGAAAGCAAAACATCATGGCGGCCGGTGAAAAAGATTTGCTTGATCAGCCGGTCACACGTCCGAAATTCGTAAACCCTCAGTCACTTTAAATAAGAAAAAACGGCAAACGATAAGTGTTGAGGGACGGATGCAATTCATCTCTTGACGGTTCGTTTGCGGGCAACTCCGGGATGATCACGTAATCATCCTTTTTTCTTTTCTTTATTCGGAAATTGAACCAAGGGTATGCTATACTTAAGGGACTTGGCACAGGAGGGTGACATCATTGAGAGTAGATGGTCGCGCATATGATGAATTGAGAAAAGTATCGATGGAAAAAGATTTTATTAAAACAGCGGAAGGTTCTGTTTACATAACTGTGGGGGACACGCGCGTCATTTGTACTGCCACTTTGGAAGACCGGGTTCCCCCGTTTTTGCGAAACTCCGGCAAGGGCTGGATCACGGCCGAGTATTCGATGTTGCCCCGCGCGACGCAGACACGGACCATTCGTGAAGCGAGCAAGGGGAAATTGAGCGGGCGCACGATGGAGATTCAACGTTTAATCGGGCGCGCTCTTCGTTCGGTCGTCGATCTGGAAGCACTCGGCGAACGGACGTTGTGGCTGGATTGCGATGTGATTCAAGCCGACGGAGGGACGCGGACTGCTTCGATCACCGGTGCTTTTGTCGCCATGGTTTCGGCCCTTGCCCCGCTGGTGAGAAACGGGACGTTGAAATCCCTGCCGGTCAAAGACTTTTTGGCTGCTACAAGCGTCGGCGTGATCGGGGAACATGCCTGCCTCGACTTGTGCTATGAGGAAGATTCGTCTGCGATTGTCGATATGAATATCGTGATGACGGGCTCCGGTCAGTATGTGGAAATTCAGGGAACAGGTGAAGAAACGCCGTTTTCCGCCGAGCAGCTTGCCGAATTGCTCTCCCTCGGCCAAAAAGGAACGTCGGAACTGATCCGCCTGCAAAAAGAGATTTTGGGAGAAGATGCCGAGCTGGTCGGAGCAGCCCAAGTCAAAAAAGAGGCTTCGGAAAAAGTGTAAAAATGGCGTACAGCAACTGCCGCTTGCCCATGACGAACCCGTTCATGGGCATTTCCATGTTTGATGCGGGAGGAAACAACATGAAAAAACGCTGGGTTTATCCTCACATTACCATCGCCACCGGAAATAAAAATAAGCTGAAACAATTTGCCGAACTGTTTGCCAAACATCTCGGGCTTGAGGTTAAAGGTTTGGCCGATTATCCTGATATGCCGGAGATTGTGGAAGATTGCGACACGTTTGAAGGAAACGCGATCAAAAAAGCGGAGACCATATCCCGAATGTTAAATATTCCGGTAGTGTCCGATGATTCCGGGCTGGTCGTTCCCGCCTTGGGAGGGGAGCCGGGTGTTTACTCGGCACGTTACTCCGGACCGGGAGCGACGGATGAACAGAACAACCTCAAGCTCCTGGGCAAGATCCAAGCCATACCGCCCGAGCGAAGAGAAGGGTTTTATGTCTGCGCGATGGCCCTGGCCGTTCCGGGAGAAAAGACCGAAGTGGTCCGCGGGGAATGCCGGGGAAAAATCACAGACCAACCGCGCGGAGAATGGGGTTTCGGTTATGATCCTCTGTTTTACTTCCCCGAAAAAGGGAAAACGATGGCGGAACTGACAAATGAAGAGAAATTTGCATTCAGCCACAGGGCCAGGGCGACTGAAAAATTGATCACCTTATTGAAAGAGCGTTATCTGTTTTCATGAACATTGCCGACAGGAGGTTGATGTCCGGATGAAAGTCCTCATTGTCAGCGACTCCCACGGGAAAGGAAAATTGCTGAATCAGATTGTGGAGCGCGTCAAGGCGGATCATGTGATCCATTGCGGCGATTTTTGCACAGACGAGAAACAGCTGCCCGCTTGCTCGTTAACCGTGGTTCGTGGAAATTGCGATTGGGAACAGGTTCCCATGGAACAGATCTGGAAGCGGGACAGCCTCACGTTTTTTGTGACACACGGGCATCGTTATCAGGTGAAAACCACTCCGCTGCCTGTTCGCTACCGGGCACAAGAGCTTGGAGCGCAGATCGCCTGTTTTGGTCATTCTCACTTTCCCTTTTGCGAAAAGGTGGGAGACGTATTGCTGATTAACCCGGGAAGCATTACCCTTCCGCGCGGTTTTCCCTTTCCGACCTATGCTGTGCTCACAAAAGAAAAAGATCTGTTGACTGTCACTTATTACAAGACGGACGGCACACCGACCCGCCAGCGCGGCTTTAAGGGACGTCTGGACTGAATAAAAACGAGGAGCAGGGCAAATCCTGCTCCGCCTCTCTCACGGTAATGACTTCGTTTCGATTTTTTGCAATAACTGGTTTGATTGCCTGTAAAAATTAAAAAATGGGTCTTGACGAAATGTATTGGTTTGGTATATGATGATTTTGCTATCGCAATCAACAAGTTGTGTCCCAGTAGCTCAGCTGGATAGAGCAGCGGCCTTCTAAGCCGTCGGTCGGGAGTTCGAATCTCTCCTGGGACGCCAAAACATGTCGCTTAAAAACGCCTGTCTTGATCGATTCGGTTAAGGGAGGCGTTTTTTCGTGCTGGTGTTATTTCCGGTTTTCACTCAAAGATCCGGGTTACTGGCCTGCGATGCATTCTTTCAGCTGATTTGGGCAAACGTTATATTTTTTAATGGTCTGAAAATAAAATCAAATCGAATGAGGGTGAATCGTGTGGCGGTGATTGCCGCGATGTTGGTGCTTGGTTCCGGTTTGGTCCATTCTCTGTGGAATCTCTTTGCGAAAAAGAGTATCAATAAGAATGCTTTTCTGTGGTACTGTCAGTGGGTGGCGATCGTTCTCTTTTTTCCATGGGCGATTTTGGACAACGGCGGTTTGCCGGACCAGAAGACGGCGTATCTCTTTCTTTTGATGTCCATGTTATTGCACGGGCTGTATGTCGTATTGCTGGCAAAAACCTATACCATCGGGGATTTGTCCCTGGCTTACCCTGTTATGAGAGGAACAAGCCCTTTATTGGTCCCCGTCATCGGTACTCTTTTTTTGCATGAAAGCCTCTCTGCCGGGAGCTGGATCGGTTTGGGGTTTATTCTGTTTGGGATCATGTTCCTCGGTGGCAGAGGAGGGAAAAAGAATTCGGATCATCCGCTGAAGGCCATATTGCTGTCTTTGGGAGTCGGTGTCTGCATTGCTGCTTACATCATTGTCGACAAGCTGACTTTAACTTATCTTTCACCTGTATTTTTAAATATGGCGACGAATGTCGGGAATATGCTTGCGCTGTCCCCGGTGATCATCAGACCTGACGAACTGAAAAAGGAATGGGTTGCCAACCGGAAGACGATTTTGCTGGGAGGAATCTTGGCTCCGGGAGGATATCTCCTGTTTTTGTTTGCCTTGTCCCTGGCGGAGGTGGCACAACTGGCCCCGATGAGAGAAATCGGCACGGTTTTCGGCACGGTTCTCGGGATCCTCGTTCTCCGTGAACGGCATGGTTTGCGGCGGATGGCAGGGTCGGCCATGATTACCCTGGGAGTGATCATGCTCGGGGTCTGGGGATAAATCTGATTTTGGGAGTTGTTGGTGCTTTACACCTGGGTGTGCATGGTTTAACATAGAAGCAGTTGCTTTCATACATAGTGAGTGAAGCATGGTCCCCCGGGCGGGATTTTTTCCTGTGGCAGGGCTCTTTCTTGCAAAGTGTTATCGCTGTGTTATAATGAAAGGGTTATTGCGGGAATAGCTTAGAATCGGACTGATTCATCTTAATTTATAGATTGACGCAGGAGGTTACCGTTGATGAAGGCAAGTTGGGAAAAAACTGAAAAAAATCAGGGTGTTTTGACTGTAGAAACCGATGAAAAAACAGTTGCGGAAGCATTGGATCAGGCATTTAAAAAAGTAGTGAAAAAAGTAAGTGTGCCAGGATTCCGGAAAGGAAAAGTTCCCCGTCCCATTTTCGAAAAGCGTTTCGGTGTGGAAGCTCTTTACCAGGATGCGCTCGACATCCTGCTCCCGGAAGCTTATGAAGCTGCGGTAAAAGAAACGGGAATCGAGCCGGTGGATCGTCCGGAAATCGACATTGAGCAATTGGAAAAAGGGAAATCTTTGATTTTCAAGGCGACCGTTACGGTAAAACCCGAAGTCAAACTGGGTGAATACAAAGGATTGGAAGTCGAAGAAAAAGACTTCTCCGTAAAACCGGAAGATGTGGATGCCGAACTGGAACGCATGCAAAAACAGCAAGGCCAGCTTGAAGCGATTGAAGACGGTGCGGTGGAAAAAGGCGACCGGGTGATCATCGATTTCGAAGGCTTTGTTGACGGAGAAGCTTTTGAAGGCGGAAAAGCGGAAAAATACACGCTCGAAGTGGGTTCCGGCACGTTTATCCCCGGTTTCGAAGATCAGCTGATCGGCATGAAGCCCGGTGAAGAAAAAGATGTGGAAGTAACATTCCCGGAAGATTACCACGCCAAAGAACTGGCCGGCAAACCGGCGGTATTCAAAGTGAAACTGCATGAGATCAAACGCCTTAACCTTCCGGAACTGGATGATGAATTCGCACAGGATGTAAGCGAATTTGATACATTGGCAGAATTGAAAGCCGATATCGAGAAAAACCTGAACGAAAAAGCGCAACAAGAGAAAGAAAATTACATTCGCAACGAACTCGTGGAATTGGCGGCCAAAAATGCCGAAATCGAGATTCCGCAAGTGATGATTGACCATGAAGTGGAGCATATGCTTCGCGACTTTGAGCAACGTTTGATGTACCAAGGTCTCAATCTGGAAATGTACGCCCAATTCACCGGACAGGATCAGGATGCCTTAAAAGAACAGTTCAAGGAAGATGCTGAAAAACGAGTTCGTGCCAACCTCGTGCTGGAAGCGATTGCCGCAGCTGAAAAAATCGAAGTGACGGAAGATGAGATCGAACAGGAAATCAAAACGATGGCCGAGCAAATGGGTCGCGAGTTGGAAGAGGTTCGCAAACTCGTCGAACAACAAGGCGTCATTGATTCCGTGAAAGAACAACTTCGCGTGAAGAAAACGATCGATCTACTTGTATCTAACAGTAAAAATAAGGCATAATGGTTATAGGAGAGCAAAAAACGGGGCACGTGAAAAACGTGCCTTGTTTTTAAAATAAGAAGCTCCGAAATGAGGTGTTTTCGATGCCTTTGGTGCCAATGGTCGTGGAACAAACGAACCGTGGAGAACGGGCATATGATATCTATTCCCGTTTGCTGAAAGACCGGATCATCTTTCTGGGAGGCCCGATTGACGACAACATTGCCAATTTGGTAGTTGCGCAAATGCTCTTTTTGAGTGCGGAAGACCCAGAGAAAGACATTCATTTGTACATAAATTCTCCCGGCGGATCTGTAACGGCTGGAATGGCGATTTTTGACACGATGAACCATATCGGCCCCGATGTTTCCACCATTTGTGTCGGGCTTGCCGCCAGCATGGGCGCTTTTCTTCTCGCCGCCGGTACGAAAGGGAAACGTTTTGCCCTGCCCAACAGCGAAGTGATGATTCACCAGCCGCTGGGTGGTGCGCGCGGGCAGGCATCGGACATAAAAATCCACGCTGACTGGATTTTGCGGACCAAAGATCAGATCAACCGCATTTTGGCGGAGCGCACAGGACAACCACTGGAAAAGATCGCCCGGGATACCGATCGCGATTTCTTCATGACCGCACAGCAAGCAAAGGAGTACGGGATTGTCGACAAGGTGATGACGACCAGTGGAAAGGGGTGAGAGAGTTGTTCAAATTTAACGAAGAAAAAGGACAACTAAAATGCTCGTTTTGCGGAAAATCTCAGGACCAGGTGAGAAAATTGGTCGCCGGTCCGGGTGTATATATCTGCGATGAATGTATTGAACTGTGCAATGAGATCGTGGAGGAAGAATTGGGCAACGAAGAGGAAATCGATCTGCAAAATCTGCCCAAGCCACAAGAAATCTGCAACATTCTCGATCAGTATGTGATCGGGCAGGATAAGGCCAAAAAGGCGCTTTCCGTAGCCGTTTACAATCATTACAAACGGATTAACTCTTCTCAGAAAGCCGATGATGTGGAACTTTCCAAAAGCAACATCCTGATGGTCGGTCCGACGGGGAGCGGGAAAACTCTGTTGGCGCAAACCCTTGCCCGCATCTTGAATGTTCCGTTTGCGATTGCCGATGCCACTTCGCTTACCGAAGCGGGTTATGTCGGTGAAGATGTGGAGAATATCCTGCTCAAGCTGATCCAAGCTGCCGACTATGACATCGAAAAAGCGGAGCGCGGGATCATCTACATCGACGAGATTGACAAAGTGGCCCGCAAGTCGGAGAATCCGTCAATCACCCGTGACGTTTCCGGCGAAGGAGTTCAACAGGCTCTGCTCAAAATTCTGGAAGGCACGGTGGCCAGCGTTCCCCCGCAAGGTGGGCGCAAACATCCGCATCAGGAATTTATCCAAATCGACACCAGCAACATTTTGTTTATCTGTGGCGGAGCATTTGATGGTCTGGAAACGATCATCAAGCGCCGGATCGGCAAAAAGGTAATCGGCTTTGGCATGGATCATCAGAGCGTCAACATGAAACCGGGCGAATTCTTGAAATTGGTATTGCCTGAAGACTTGCTGAAGTTCGGTTTGATTCCGGAGTTCGTCGGACGGCTGCCGGTGATCTCCGCACTGGAACCGCTTGATGAGACGGCGTTGGTTCGCATTTTGACCGAACCGAAAAACGCGCTTGTGAAACAGTACCAAAAACTTCTCGAAATGGACAACGTCGAGTTGAAATTTGAGACGGAAGCGCTGGAAGCAATCGCTCAGGAAGCGATCAAAAGGAAAACAGGTGCGCGCGGATTGCGGGCCATCATCGAGACCATTATGCTTGATGTCATGTTTGAGCTTCCTTCCCGCGAAGATGTTCTTCAGTGCCAAATTACCAAAGATACCGTCTTGCATGGTGTGCCGCCCAAATTGATGACAAAGGAAGGCCGCGTCATCAACAGCAAAAAAGAAGAGACGGCGTAACGAAATTGTTGGCATCTGCCGGGATTGGGCGGATGCTTTTTTCTTTCGTTCATGGTATGTTAAAATGTAGTGGTTTCAGGTCAAATCATGAGCAGTTCTCCGGCAAAGCGGCAGAGCTGCTCTTTCGGTTAACAAAGAGGTGGAATTTTGCATGCTACAAGTATCGGTTATTGATCGAGACCATTATTTAAATTTTGTGGAGACAGAGCCTTATAGAAACTTTCTGCAATATCCCTCATGGGCCGATTTGAAGGCAGAATGGAAATGGGCCAGCGAGTTGTTGGGATGGTTTACCGGGGACGGACAGATGGTTGGCGGAGCGCTTGTCCTTTATCGGAAAGTGCCGGGATTAAACAAATTTTTGGCATACATACCGCGGGGACCGATGATCGATTGGTTCTCCAATCGCAAATTGAGCGAATGGTTTGAGCCTCTTCTCAGCCATTTAAAACAACGCCATGTTTTTACTGTGAAGATGGACCCGCCGCTCGTGCGAAAGAAGTGGTCCAGCCAAACGATCATGCAAGCGATTCAGGAGTTTCAGTCACATGGATTAAAAAACCGAAAATTGACCGATATTCGACCTGATCAGATCTTTAATGATGTGGAATATGTACAGCAGGAATTGGCCGAACTCGGCTGGAGAAAAAATGAAGGACAGGACAGTTTTGATACGGTTCAGCCGCAATTTGTCTTTCGTTTAAACATGAGGGGAAAATCCTTGGAACAAGTCTATTCTGGATTTTATCCCGCATGGCAAAACAAGATTCATCAAGCGGAACAGGAAGGAATTCATGTTTACCTGGGAACCGAAGAGGATTTGCCGCAATTTCACCATTTGCTGCGAATCACAGCAGAGCGGGAAAAATCTCAGGTGCGGGGTCTTTCCTATTTCGAAAGAATGTTTGAAACCCTGATTATGGAGAATCCTTACCGCGTGCGCCTGTACTTGGCCCGCTTGGGTGAGAGAATCTTGAGTGCCTCCCTCGCGGTCAGGGTAAACGGGCACACTTGGGACCTCTATAATGCCCGTCACGGCGAATCGCTCGCGGATCCGGCCAGTGTTTATCTGCGCTGGAAGATGATTCAGGATGCTTATCAGCAGGGGGATCGCCTCTTTGATTTCCGTGGAATCAGCACCGTTTTGGACGAAAATAACCCCTTGTTTGAATTATTGCATTTTAAGTTGGGTTTCGGCGGGGAAGCTTGTGAATTGGTCGGAGAATGGGATTATCCGGTTATTCCGATGTTGTATTGGGCTTTTGATATGTATATGAAAAAAAGATAAAGCTGCTGGTTCATTTTGGCTTGGCCCGAACGGATGATTATCCCCCTTTCCTGACGGTCATAATACAAGATAAAGTATTGGACTTTGCAGGAACAGGAAAGGGATGGGCTAGATGAGTTGGACTGCATTACTCATGTTTTTACAGGTTTTCTTTTCCATCATTATCGGCATTTATTTTTGGAACCTCTTAAAAAGCCAACAAACCAATCGAAGTGCATTGGATAAAGAAGCACGTAAAGAAATGGAAAAGTTAAAGTCCATGCGCCAGATTTCTTTGTCTGAGCCTCTTGCCGAAAAGACGCGTCCGGCAAAAGTGGACGAGATCATCGGACAGGAGGAAGGAATTCGCGCCTTAAAAGCAGCACTGTGCGGCCCGAATCCCCAGCATGTATTGATTTACGGCCCGCCGGGAGTGGGAAAGACAGCGGCCGCCCGGGTGATCTTGGAGGAGGCGAAAAAAAGCAGCGTATCGCCGTTTAACAGCGACTCCAAATTTATTGAGATCGATGCCACCACCGCCAGGTTCGATGAACGGGGCATCGCCGATCCCCTGATCGGTTCCGTGCACGATCCGATTTACCAGGGAGCGGGGGCGATGGGGATGGCCGGTATTCCCCAGCCCAAACCCGGAGCCGTAACCAAAGCGCATGGCGGCATTCTGTTTATTGACGAAATCGGGGAGCTGCATCCCATTCAGATGAACAAGCTGCTCAAAGTGTTGGAAGACCGGAAAGTGTTTTTGGAAAGCGCGTATTACAGTTCGGAAGACAGTAATACCCCCACCCACATCCATGATATTTTTCAAAACGGATTGCCGGCCGATTTCCGCCTGATCGGGGCGACAACCCGCACACCGGAAGAAATTCCGCCGGCGATTCGTTCCCGTTGCATGGAAATATTTTTCCGGCCGCTTCTGGCGACGGAAATCGAAAAAATCGCCACCCAGGCGCTCGAGCGCATCCGGTTTGGTTATACACCCGAAGCGATTTCCGTTATCACCAAATATGCGATGAATGGCCGGGATGCGGTGAACATTGTGCAAACCTCAGTGGGACTTGCCATGTCGGAAAACCGTTCGCGGGTGGAAGCGGATGATGTGGAATGGGTGGTGAACAGCAGCCAGCTGAACCCCCGTCCAAATCAAAAAATGCCTCCGACCGCCCAAGTGGGGCTGGCAACGGGACTGGCCGTGTACGGCCCGCATCTGGGCACGGTTTTGGAAATTGAGGTTTCAGCTTCTCCCGCATCTCCCGGGAAAGGAACGATTCGAATCACGGGTGTTGTGGAAGAAGAGGAAATGTCCAGCCAGCAGCGGACATTGCGTCGCAAAAGCATGGCTCGCGGGTCGGTGGAAAATGTGATCACTGTGTTGCGGACCACAGGCGTACGTCCGGAAGATTATCATTTGCATATCAATTTTCCGGGTGGAATCCCATTGGACGGGCCGTCTGCGGGGATTACCATGGCGACCGCGATTTATTCCGCGATCAAAGGAGTCCCCGTTGACAATCAATTAGCGATGACCGGTGAACTCAGCATTCACGGATATGTGAAACCGGTCGGCGGAATTATTGCCAAGGTGGAAGCGGCCAAACAAGCCGGGGCGAAACGGGTGCTGATCCCGGCGGAAAATATGCAGGCCATCTTTAAGAAGATGGAAGGGATTGAAGTGATTCCTGTCGAACGCATTGAGTCGGTATTGAAGTTGGCTTGCGTTCAGAAAGAGGAGACAGAAGTGACAGACGCGGGTGAGGAAGAGAGTATGGGAGAAACATCAAGCCTGTTTACTCCTACGTCTGCGCCTGTATAAAAAGGAACTGATGACGGAGTCACCTTTTGCCCTGTTTCCCTGCCGATCTTGAGGGAATCCGGCATGAGCAGGATGTCATAGACAAAAGAAAACGAATAGGATAAAATCGAACAAAGCTGCAATCAGTTCCTTGTTGACAGCAACGGAGGTGCATATATGGCTGTAAAAGAAGAGGAACGTACATTGCCTTTACTCCCGTTACGGGGACTTATCGTTTTCCCTACTATGGTATTGCATTTGGATGTAGGAAGGGAACGTTCGGTTCGGGCTTTGGAAAAGGCGATGGTGGACGATCATAATCTCATATTGCTCGCGACGCAAAAAGAAGTTCATATAGAAGAGCCAACCCCAGAAGATATATATCAAATAGGAACGGTTGCAAAAGTTCGCCAAATGCTTAAACTTCCCAACGGAACGATTCGCGTGCTCGTCGAAGGCTTAAAGCGGGCGCGTATCGAAGAATTTGTCGGCGATGATGAGTGTTACATTGTTCGCTACCTCGAGCTTGAAGGTGAGGATGAGGGCGGACAGGATATCAAAGCGCTGATGCGCGCGGTATTGGACCATTTTGAACAATACCTTCGTTTGTCCAAAAAGCTCTCGCCGGAGATCTATTCTGTTGTCGTCGATATCGAGGAACCCGGCCGCCTGGCTGATGTGATCACTTCCCATCTTCCTCTCAAGATTGCCGATAAGCAGACGATTCTGGAGGAGACGAACATCCAGGCCAGGTTGGAAAAGCTTCTTTCCATCATCCACAACGAAAAAGAAGTGCTGGAACTGGAGAAAAAAATCAGTTCCCGTGTCAAAAAACAGATGGAAAAAACGCAAAAAGAGTATTACTTGCGTGAACAGATGAAGGCCATTCAAAAGGAACTCGGAGAAAAAGAAGGACGCACCGGCGAAGTGGAGGAACTTCGCGAGAAACTGGCCGAATTGAAAGCAGACGACTCAGTAAAAGAGAAGATCGAAAAGGAAATCGACCGCCTGGAAAAAATTCCGACCAACTCAGCAGAAGGCGGTGTGGTTCGCAATTATATCGATTGGTTGCTGGATTTGCCCTGGCAAAAAGAGACAGTGGATGATCTGAGCCTGGACAAGGCGGAAAGAATCCTGGACGAAGATCATTACGGTCTGGAAAAGGTAAAAGAGCGGGTATTGGAGTATTTGGCGGTTCAACAGATGGTGAAAAAATTGAAGGGGCCGATTCTCTGTCTGGCCGGACCTCCCGGTGTGGGAAAAACCTCGCTGGCCCGGTCGATTGCCCGGGCGCTGAACAGGAATTTCGTTCGCATTTCTCTCGGAGGAGTGCGCGATGAAGCGGAGATTCGGGGGCATCGCCGTACCTATGTCGGTGCAATGCCGGGCCGGATCATTCAGGGAATGAAACAGGCAGGAAGCAGCAACCCCGTTTTTTTGCTCGATGAAATCGACAAAATGTCGATGGATTTTCGCGGAGATCCTTCGGCAGCCCTTTTGGAAGTGCTCGATCCCAATCAAAACCATACATTTAGCGATCATTATATCGAAATTCCGTTTGATCTATCCAAAGTGATGTTTATTACGACGGCCAATGCGATTCATAACATCCCCCGTCCGCTGCTGGACCGGATGGAGGTGCTGTATATCTCCGGCTATACCGAAATCGAAAAGGAAGAGATCGCGAAAAAATACTTGCTTCCGAAACAACTGGAGGAACATGGTTTATCCAAAGAACAGTTGCAAATCCAGTCCGGCGCCGTATTAAAACTGATCCGTAACTATACGAGAGAAGCCGGTGTCCGAAATCTCGAACGGGCCATCGGAACGCTTTGCCGCAAAGCAGCGAAGCACATCGTCGCTGGCGAGAAGAAGAAAGTGGTCGTGACAGCGCGAAATATCGAGTCCTACCTGGGACCGGAAAAATTTCGCTACGGCCGGGCGGAAGAAACGGATCAGGTCGGTGTGGTTACCGGATTGGCCTGGACGGAAGCGGGAGGTGACACCTTGTCTGTCGAGGTGACCCTTTTCCCGGGAAAAGGAAAGCTGACTTTAACCGGTCAGCTGGGCGATGTGATGAAGGAATCCGCACAGGCGGCGTTCAGCTTTATCCGGAGCAGAGCTGAAGAGCTCGGAATCGACCCAGAATTCCATGAAAAAAATGATATTCATATCCATATCCCTGAAGGCGCGATTCCTAAAGACGGCCCTTCCGCCGGCATCACGATGGCTACCGCATTGGTCTCTGCTTTGACGGGCATCCCCGTTTCGCGCGATGTGGCGATGACGGGAGAGATTACCCTGCGGGGAAGGGTTCTCCCCATTGGCGGCTTAAAAGAAAAATCATTAAGTGCTCACCGCGCCGGCATCAAACATGTGATTTGTCCGCAGGATAATGAAAAAGATCTGCAAGATATACCAAAAAGTGTCCGCAAGGACCTCAAATTCACGACGGTCAGTCACATGGATGAAGTGCTGAAGTTGGCGTTAGTGAGGGATCCTTATGCTGGTAAAAAAAGCTGAGTTTGTGATCAGCGCCGTCAAACCGGCGCAATATCCCGAAGACGCCCTGCCGGAAATCGCTCTGGCCGGGCGTTCCAATGTGGGAAAATCTTCGTTGATCAATTGTTTGATCCAACGAAAAAATCTGGCGCGTACCAGTTCCAAACCGGGAAAGACGCAAACGATCAATTTTTATCGCATTAATGATCAATTGTACTTTGCCGATGTACCGGGATACGGCTTTGCCCGGGTGCCGAAAAGCGTTCGCCTGTCGTGGGGAAAAATGATGGAGACCTACCTGACGGGGCGCGAAACCTTAAAAGGCGTGATTCAGGTGGTCGATTTGCGTCATCCGCCGACAGCAGATGATCAGAATATGTATCAATATTTGAAGCATTTTGGCATTCCGGTTATCGTTGTGGCCACCAAAGCAGATAAAATTTCCAGAGGAAAATGGCAAAAGCATTTAAAAGCAGTGAGAGAAGGACTGGAGTTGCATCAGGGCGACCCGTTGCTTCTGTTTTCATCCGAAACTGCATATGGTAAAGAACAGTTATGGAAAGAAATAGAGAAATGCACAGGAAACAGCGAAGGCTCATGATAACAGGATGCTGTGCACAGGAAAGGGTGGGAGTGGATGGGAAAGAAAATCCGTGTGGCCGTACTGTTTGGGGGAAAATCAGGAGAGCATGACGTCTCTTTGTCTTCTGCCGCATCGGTGATTAAAGCCATCGATCCGGAAAAATATGAGGTGATCCCCATTGGAATCACCCGGGAAGGCCATTTTAATCCGGGAAAAAAGTCTCTTCCCATGTTGCAGGGAAAATTGGAGCCGGAAAAAATTGAACAGATCGGCAGCAACCTTCCACAGGTGGTTGAAGATGCCGGGACTGACCTCGACTTTTTCGGCCCGGGAAAAATTGATGTGGTTTTTCCGGTTCTTCACGGTACATTCGGAGAGGATGGAACGATTCAGGGGATGATGGAAATCGCCCAAATCCCGTATGTTGGTGCAGGTGTGCTTGCCTCCGCCGTCGGGATGGATAAGGAATTTTCCAAAAAAGTGTTTGCCGTCGAAGGTCTTCCCCAAGCCAAATATCTGGCCTTCCTGAAATCCGGATGGGCAAAGCGGAAAGAAGAATGGATCGCGAAAATCGAAGAAGAACTGGGGTACCCCTGTTTTGTGAAACCGGCAAACCTCGGTTCCAGTGTCGGCATTTCCAAGGTGAAAAAACGGGATGAACTGATTGAGGCTGTTGAACTGGCCGGACAATTTGACCGAAAAATCATTGTGGAAGAGTTTATCCCTGCCCATGAAGTGGAAGTGGCCGTGTTGGGAAATGACGAGCCGAAAGCCTCGGTTCCGGGGGAAATCGTCTCTTCCAATGAATTTTATGATTACCGGGCAAAATATGTGGACGGGAAATCGGTGATGCGCATTCCCGCCGATTTGCCCGGGGAGGTTGCCGAAAAGCTTCGCGATTTGGCCATCCGTGCTTTCAGGGCGATTGATTGCAGCGGGTTGGCACGAGTTGATTTCTTCATCCGCAAAGATAACGGAGAAGTATTAATCAACGAAATCAACACTATGCCCGGTTTCACCCCTTTCAGCATGTATGCCAAGCTGTGGGAGCATTCCGGCATCAGCTACAGTGAACTGATTTCCCGCTTGATTGAACTGGCGCTGGAACGGTTTGAAGAGAAGAAGAATTTAATCACTTCCTTTGAGGTGAAGTGAACGAAAAGGCTGTTGGCAAAGAAGGTCAACAGCCTTTTTTTGTCGAAAAATATTTGTATATTTGTATAATTTAATTCGGTTTAGACAACAAGAAGGGAGCATCAAAATGTTTGGAACAATGAGGCTGGCAAGATCCTTGGCGATGATGGCTCTTGCGGTTTTATTCTCTTTTTTGGTCATGCATGGATCGGCCCAAGCCTACACCGGGAAAATTCTGTTTGATCAAGGGCATGGTGAAACGGCGGGAAATGCGGATTGGACCATTAACGGGGCCTATTCGGAATTGGCGGATGCCTTGCGGAGCGATGGTTATACCGTGGCCTCAACCGCTTCCTCACTGACGGATACCTTGCTCAGCCAGTATGATGTATTGGTTTTGCCGGAGCCGAATATAAACTTCAGTTCATCAGAAAAATCGGCCATCATCCGTTTTATCCAAAACGGAGGCGGGGTCTACTTCATCGCCGATCACAATAACTCCGACCGGAACAATGACGGTGTCGATTCGGTCGATATCTACAACAGCTTTGTCAATACGCTCGGTTTCACATTTAACTATGCTTCGCTGTCAAAGGATCCCATTACCGATATACGCAATTCTCCCGTCACTTCCGGCGTCTCTGCAGTCGGGTGCTGGGGTGGTACGACAATCAAAGTCGGGACAAGCAACAGCAGCATCGTAAAAGATATCTATCTGAACGCTGATCCGTTTCATATCCACGGTTCCTATGGCAATGGCCGTTTTGCGGCTCTTGGTGACTCCTCCTTGTATGATGATGGCACAGGGAATCCCGGTGACAGCTTACACCCGAACTGGTACGATTATGACGATTCCATCCTGGCTGTAAATACGATTGAGTGGCTGGCAGGGGATCGCTGAGACAAAGAGCAATAACGAGTAAAAGCCCGGTGATCCGGGCTTTTACTCGTCTTGTGCGGTTAAGATGAGGGGGCCTTCCGGCATGATGGCAATGGTGTGTTCATATTGTGCGGACAGGCTGCCATCCACCGTTTTGGCCGTCCAGCCGTCCGGCATCAGCCTGACATGATGGGAACCGAGATTCAGCATCGGCTCGATCGTGAACACCATGCCTTCCTGAATGAGCGGTCCTTGTCCGGGAGGGCCGTAATGGGGAACTTCGGGTTCTTCGTGTATATGTTTGCCGATTCCGTGGCCGATGAAAGGGCGCACCACGGAAAGTCCCTGAGATTCGGCATATGTCTGAATCGCGTGGGAAATGTCGCCGATGCGATTGCCTGAACGCGCTTTGGCAATTCCACGGTAAAGCGCTTCTTTTGTTACCTTTAACAGCCTCTGCGCCTCAGGGGAGATTTTTCCGACAGCATAGGACCATGCTGAATCGGCCAGCCAGCCATTTAAGTTGACGACCAAGTCGATGGTGACGATATCTCCTTCAGCAAGCGGGGTTTTGCGCGGAAATCCGTGGCACACCTCATCATTGACCGAGGCGCAGGTAGCGTATGGGTAACCCATATAGTCTTTTTGTTCGGGAGTGGCTCCATGCTGCATCAAGTAATTTTCCACCCATTGGTCGATCTCCCAGGTGGTCACCCCCGGACGGATCCGCTTGCGCAGTTCCCGGTGGCAGGCAGCAAGAAGTTTGCCTGCTTTGTGCATGAGCGCAATTTCTTCCGGTGTTCGTATGGATATCATTTGCTTCGCTCCGATGAGAAATTTTGAGTATCTAGTATCTATATACTATGCCCCAATTATTTTCTGGTGACAAGGAACAAGCCGAGAATAACGACAAAAACCGGCCAGATTCCGTGCAGAATCGAGGTGATGGGTGAGATGACCGGAAGATTGGCAATGCCAGGATAGGCAAAAATCCCGGTAATCACCATAATGCCCCCGACAATGCCCGTAATGTGGTTTTTGGAAATGGAGAAGGAAAACAGTACCGCAATCCCAAATAACACAAGCAACAGGCTCCAATGTTTAGGCCATCCGTCGACATATTTTATTCCCCAGATGGAGAGGCCCAGAGCGGTGATCAGGCCGGTCCACAGGGTAAGAACATGATTTCGCTTGGACAAAGCAAAAAACATGAGAATGGCGCCGAGCAAAAAGAGAATAAAAGGCCAGGTGAGAAGAGATGTGATCGAAGCCAGATCCGATTTGATCAACATGAGCAATATCCCTGCAAGAATGAGGATAAGTCCGGTCAGCTTCACTTTCATCAGTTGTTCGCTCCTTGAATGAAAGAAGTAGATTTTTCCTTTTTAATCTTAACACAATTTGCATAAAATGGAGCGACAATGTTTAAACGGATCAGCTGTGGCGGCGTCCCCATTTTTGCTCGACCCAGGCGATCAGCTGGTACATAATCGTCGCAATAATCGCCACGATCACAAGGCTCAGCATGACCAAATTGAGATTGAATACCTGAAAGCCGTAGATAATCAAATAACCCAGTCCTTCTTTGGAGACCAGAAATTCACCGACGATGACGCCGACCCAGGACAAGCCGACATTTACTTTTAAAGCGGCGATGATGTCCGGTATACTGGCGGGGAAGATAATGGTGCGGAAAATCTGAGCGCGAGTGGCGCCAAAAGACCGCGCCAGGATCAGATAGCTCTCATCGACGCTCTGAAAGCTGGTATGGATTACCAAAGTGGTGATGATGATCGTGATGGCGATCGCCATGGCGAGAATCGAGGGAAACCCGGCTCCCATTGTCACGATAAAAAGGGGACCGAGGGCTACTTTGGGCATGCTGTTGATCACGACCAGATAAGGATCGAGCACGCGGGACAGGAAAGAAGAGGACCAGATGAGCGTTGCCAGAGCGACGCCGCTGGCCGTGCCCAGGATAAAACCGGCGATCGTTTCCGCTGATGTCATAAAGATGTGATGAAAAAGCGCACCGGACTGGACCAGCTGGTTTGCCTGTTCCCAGATGCGGGACGGACTGCTGAAGAGGAAAGGATCAATCCAGCCGTTGTTCGCTCCCCATTCCCATCCCCAGATCAAGCCGAGCAACAGAAGAAGGCGAATCAGCCAAATCCAGACAGTGCGAATGTAGAGGCGACGAAGATAGGCGGCGTGTTCCGGACTGGCTGCGCCTTTTTTTATCCATTTCACGGTTTTTCCACTTCCCTCCAAAGTTCTTCAAAGATCACCCGGAAGGCGGGATGGCTGCGCGCTTTGAGCGGCGGCAAACTTCTCAGTTCTTCGGGGACATGGATCTGGTGCCGGATCTCGCCCGGTTGCCCGCCCATTACGAGAATCCGGTCACCTACGGCAATCGCTTCTTCCAGATCGTGTGTGACGAGTAGCGCCGTTTTGTTTTCTTCCTTTAACGCCCGGGCGAGCAGATCTTCGAGCAGGATTTTGTTTTGGATATCCAACGCGGAAAAAGGTTCATCCAGCAATAATATATCTGGTTCGACGGCCAAGGTTCGCACCAGAGCGACACGTTGTCTCATTCCGCCGGATAATTGGGACGGATAGTGATGACTGACATGCTTTAGCCCCATTTTTTCCAGCAGATCCCTCGCCTTGGCGATTTTGTCCGGGGTGGCCTGACCCTGAATTTGCAGTCCGAACAGCATATTTTGTTCCACAGTTCTCCACTCGAGCAGTCCGTCTTTTTGCAACATGTAGCTGGTGCGAAAAGAAGGGCCGTCAATTTTTTTGCCGAACAGTCGGATTATGCCTTTGGTCGCGGGGAAGATCCCGGCGATCAGTGAAAGGATGGTGCTTTTTCCGCAACCGCTGGGGCCGACGAGAGCGACAAATTCGCCTTCATCCACTGAAAAGGAAACGGAACGGATCGCCGTCACTTCTTCTTTTTTCGTAAAATAGGCATGGGTTAAATTTTCAATCTGCACAGCCGGTGGCGAATTCATCTTCGATCCCCCCTTTTTATTGTTTTTGTTTGGTTGAAACCTCTTTGGCAAAGGAAGTGTCCACCAGCTTTTGATAGGGGATTTTAGCCGGAAGTTCGCCTGCTTGGGACATGACCGTCAATAAGCGGTTATACTCTTCTTCATCGATGATGGTGTTTTTGGCATAGGAATCCTGCTCTTTGTAGCGCTGAATGACGCGCACAAGAATGTCGCGGTCGGTATCGGGGAATTGCGGGGCGATCACGTCGGCAATTTCCCCGGGGGTATGGGTGGCGACCCAGTCTTGTCCTTTTTGGACGGCGCGGGTAAAACGCCGGATTATGTCAGGGTTCTGTTTGATATAGGATTGATTGGTCATGTAGCAGGTATAGGGAACATGGCCGCTGTCCTTGCCGAAGGAGGCAACGATGTAGCCTTTTTTTTCTTTTTCGATTTTGGAGGCCATTGGTTCAAACAGTTGAACGAAATCGCCGGTTCCGGCGACAAAGGCGTTTGCCAGATTCTGATAATCGACATTCTGGATGATTTGGACATCTTTGTGCGGGGTGAGACCGTGTTTCCGTTGCACGTATTCACTGATCATTTCCGGCATTCCTCCGCGCCGTTGCCCGAGCAGGGATTTACCCTTGAGCATCGACCAGTCAAAGTGGGGAATCGGCTGGCGGGAAACGAGAAAGGAACCGTCCGTTTGGGTCAATTGTGCGAAGGCGGTGATCGGATGTGCAGAGGACCGGGCTGTCACATAAATGGCCGCTTCAGCTCCGACCAGGACGATATCGGATTGGCCTGCGACCAGTGTTGTCATGGTTTTATCGCCCCCGTTGCCATTGGACAGCTGAATGTCCAGGCCTTGTTCCTTGAAAAAACCTTTTTCCAAGGCAACATATTGAGGAGCATAGAAGAGTGAATGGGTGACTTCCACCAGTCGGATTTGCCGCAGTCCGGACCGGGAAGAGGAGGAAGAGCAAGCGGTTAAAAGGAGAACGATGACGAGCGCCAACACGAAACCAAACGATCGAGTCAAGCGGTTCATGGGCGTCACCTCTCAAAGTGGTCTCAGTAACCGGAAGGTGGTGTCGAACCGGTAAACAAAAGGTATTTTCGCAAACTTCCGCCATTTCTTATTATTATTATACACAATCTGGGCTTCAAAATGTGTTCACAGGGCGAAACTTGGGATTTGAAATCTCTGTGATATAATGGATATTGAATTTTATTCACTTTTGCCCGGATTGCCGAGTCAAGAGGAAGGCTGTTCCGGGATTCGAGGTGAAACGAAGTTGCATATTTTAACAGTCGGATTAAACCATAAAACAGCACCAGTTGAACTGCGTGAACGATTTTCTTTTGCTGAAGACCGACTTGAACTTGCCTTGAGAAGTTTACGTGATATGAAAAGCATCATGGAATGCGTGATCGTCAGCACGTGTAACCGTATGGAACTTTATGTGGTCTGTGATCAATTGCATACAGGAGATTATTATACCAAAACCTTTCTGGAAAGCTGGTTTCGCATTCCCCGCCAGGAGTTTGCCGACCATCTTTATGTAAAAGCGAATCAGGAAGCGGTGCGGCATCTCTACCATGTAGTTTGCGGCCTCGATTCTCTTGTGATCGGGGAAACACAAATTTTGGGTCAGGTGAAACACGCCTTTTTGACCGCTCAGTCGACGGGGACGACGGGAACCATCTTCAATATGTTGTTTAAACAAGCGGTGACCTTCGGAAAACGCGTTCACTCGGAGACGGAAATCGGGCAAAATGCCGTGTCTGTCAGTTATGCTGCCGTTGAGCTTGGGAAAAAAATGTTCGATTCCTTTGCCGATAAAACGATTTTGCTCATCGGTGCGGGGGAAATGAGCGAGCTGACGGCGAAGCATTTTTATTCGACCGGGGCGGCGCGCGTCCTGGTGGTGAACCGCACCCTGGACAAAGCAGAGGAGTTGGCTGCCAGGTTTCACGGTGAAGCCCGGGCATGGGATCAATTGCTTTCCGCGCTGGCTGAAGCTGATATCGTGGTCAGCTCAACCGGGTCCCGGGTACCTGTTTTGACAAGGGATATGGTCGCTCCGATTGCTGCTCGGCGGCGCTCTCCGCTGTTCATGATCGATATTGCGGTACCGCGCGACATAGAGCCCTCCATCCATGAATTGGATCAAGTTTTCTTGTATGATATAGACGATTTGCATGGAATTGTGGATTCCAATCTCGCGCTCAGGGAGCAGGAAGCGAAAAAAATCGCCGTCTGGATTGAACAAAAACAAAAAGAATTTGATGAGTGGATGGAAACTTTGGGTGTGGTGCCGCTCATTACGGCGTTGCGCGAAAAGGCGCTGGCGATTCAGGAGGAAGCCGTCCTGCGCATTGAACGGAAGCTGCCGGACCTGACGGAAAAACAGCGCAGAGTGATTCGCAAACACACAAAGAGCATTGTGAATCAGTTGATGCACGAGCCGATCGTCCGTGTCAAGGAACTGGCGACCACACCGAAGAAAGAAGCGGCGCAGGAGATGTTTGTCACCTTGTTCGCTTTGGAAAAACTACTGGATGACAACGGGGACAAGACATCTGAAAAAGTGAAACACCCGGCGTTTACGAGCGGGAAACTGATCCGCACTTAAAGGGGGAGCAGCCCGTGTTCGCCGAACGTTGGTTCTATGATTTCATGATTTATGCCTATGCGCTCAGCTTGCTGTTTGCGCTGGCTGATTTCTTTCATCCAACCAGGAAGTCCGGGTGGATTTCCTATCTGTTTCTGGCGGGCGTTTGGGTGATGCAGACGTTCGTATTTGTAATGGGGCTCGGGCATTATGTTGCCTTGTCAATTCCGCTTGATGCCCTGTTTATCTATTCATGGATTTTGATCGGATTTACGCTTTTGATGCATTTGATCTATCGCATGAACATCTTTTACTTCATCGCCAACTTGATCGGATTTATCGTTTTTGCGATCAATCTGTTCATTCCCCGGCAGGGTTCTGAAGAATTGACGCATCTCCTGCTGAAGGAATTGGTCTTGATCCATGTTGCCATGGCGATGATGGCTTATGCCGCCTTTTCACTGGCGAGTATCGGTTCCGGATTGTACCTGGTCAACAACCACTTGTTGAAGCAGAAAAAATGGAACCTTCTTTTGCGCCAGCTGCCGAGTCTGGGCTGGTTGGAGTGGTTCTCCATCTGGCTGGTGGTCGGAGGAACCGGATTTTTCATTGCCGCGATGGTTTTGGGCGTGATCTACAGTTACCAGGCGATTGGGCATATGTTTTGGACAGACCCGAAAGTTTGGGGATCGTTTTTGGTGACGCTCCTTTATGGCTGGATCTTGTACCGCTGGGGGAGAAAACAGATGATGGGCCGCCGGTTGGCCTGGTGGAATACGCTTGCGATTTTGGCTGTGTTGATCAACTATGTGACCATGCGATCCAGTGACTCGGTTCATCACTGGTTTTAGACAAAGGAGCTAGAATACGATGAAACCGTTATACGCCATGATGGTGGATATAACCGGCCGGCGCTGCCTGGTTGTGGGGGGAGGTTCGGTGGCGGAACGCAAGGCGGCCGCGCTTCTGGAAGCCGGAGCGCTGGTCAAAGTCGTCAGCCCGTCAGCCACCCCCCAAATTCAAAAGTGGGCCCTGCTCGGCAGAGTCGAGTGGAAAAATCGACCGTACGCACCGACGGACGGAATTGGCTGCTTTCTCGTCATCGCCGCTACTGATGACAACCAAACCAATGAGGCGATCTATCGCGATGCCAAGGAGCGGGGGCAGTGGATCAATGTCGTTGATCAGCCTGAACTGTGCAATTTCACCGTTCCCTCCACAGTGAAGCGGGGACCGTTGCAGATCGCCATTTCCACCGGTGGAGCCAGCCCGTCGCTCGCGAAAAAGATCCGCCAGGACCTGGAAAAATCGTTTGGTGAAGAGTACGAACGCTACCTCGGTTTATTGCAGGAGATGAGAGAAAAAGTCCGCGCAGAAGTAAAAGATCCGAGACTTCGATACAGCTTGATGAAAGAATTGGTGTCGGATGAATGGCTGATCGAGTGCCGGCGTGATCCGGAGGGAGTCAGGGGGAAAATGCTTGGCTTCATTCAGTCTCATTTATCCGTACAAGCCTAGAAAGGAGGGAGAAGATGCGATCACTCATCGTGGGAACAAGAAAGAGCCAGTTGGCAATGACCCAGACTAGCTGGGTTGTCGACCGCTTGAAAGAAGTGAAGCCGGGACTCGAGGTGAGAATGGAGAAAATTGTCACCAAGGGCGATCGGATTCTCAATGTCACGTTGTCCAAAGTGGGCGGCAAAGGATTGTTTGTCAAAGAGATTGAACAAGCATTATTGGACGGGCGCATTGATTTTGCCGTACACAGCATGAAAGATTTGCCGGGTGAGATGCCGGAAGGGCTTGTGATCGGAGCCATTCCCCGTCGTGAAAATCCACGGGATGTGCTGTTGTCGCGCGATGGAAAGATGCTGGCTGAATTGCCGCCCGGCTCCGTGGTGGGGACGAGCAGTCTGCGGCGCCAAGCGCAGATATTGGCCTCCCGCCCTGATTTGAGGGTGGAGCCGGTTCGTGGCAACCTGGATACGCGCATCCGGAAAATGAGGGAAGGACAGTTTGATGCGATCGTACTTGCGGCGGCGGGCCTTTACCGCATGGATTGGCAAAGCGAGATTTGTGAAGAATTGCCGATCAACGTGATGTTACCCGCGGTTGGCCAGGGAGCGCTCGCCATCCAGTGTCGTGAAGATGACCATGAGCTGCTCTCTCTCCTCGCCGGGATCAACCATGAGCAGACGGCGCGGGCAGTCCGGGCGGAAAGGGCTTTTTTGGTCGCCTTTGAAGGAAGTTGCCATATGCCCCTGGCTGCTTACGCCGAAGTCGATGGAGAGGAAGTGCACTTGACCGGTTTGGTGGCGCAACCGGACGGTAAAGAGGTCATCAAGAAAAGCATGCGAGGCAAAGACGAATGGGCGGTTGGCAAACAGCTTGCCAAAGAGATGAGAGAGCTTGGAGCAGGTCAACTGCTGGCACTCAGTGAGAGGAGTTAGTCGGATGACGAAACTTGTTTATTTGGTAGGAGCTGGACCGGGGGATCCCGGATTAATTACAGTAAAAGGATTGGAAGCGATTAAAAAGGCAGACTGCATTGTTTACGACCGTTTAGCGAGCCCTTTGCTGTTAAAGCACGCGAAACCGAAGGCCGAATTGATTTACTGCGGCAAGCTGCCGGACCGGCATACGCTGACCCAGGAGGAGATCAATGACTTACTGGTGGCTAAAGCGAAAGAGGGGAAGGTCGTAACCCGGCTCAAAGGGGGAGATCCTTTCATTTTCGGCCGCGGGGGTGAAGAGGCGGAACGCCTTGTGGAAGAAGGGATTCCGTTTGAAGTCGTACCGGGGATTACCTCGGCAATCGCCGTTCCCGCTTATGCCGGCATTCCCGTCACACACCGTGACTTTAATTCCTCCTTTGCGATCGTCACAGGGCATGAACGGCCGGAAAAAACCGAATCATCCATCCGTTGGAACCACTTGGCTACGGCAGTGGAAACTCTGATCTTTTTGATGGGGGTCGGAAATCTGCCGTTTATTGTCGAACAGCTCATCAAATACGGCCGTTCAAAAGAAACGCCGGTTGCACTTATTCGCTGGGGCACCCGGGTTGAACAGGAAACGCTGACGGGAACCTTGGAGGATATCGTGCAAAAAGTGGAGGAGGCCCGTTTCCGTTCCCCGGCCATTATCGTGGTGGGGGAAGTCGTAAAACTGCGGGAAAAATTGTCGTGGTTTGAAAAGAAACCGCTGTTTGGCAAAAGGGTTCTGGTCACAAGGGCTCGAAGCCAGAGCAGCGTTTTGACGGAGAAAATTCAGGCGCTTGGTGGAGAAGCGGTAGAATTTCCCGTGATCCGCATCACCCGTCCTGAGCGCCAAGACCTGTTGGATGCGGCGTTGCATCAGCTTGAGCGGTTTGACTGGGTGATTTTTACCAGTGCCAATGGAGTGAAGCACTTTTTTAAACGCCTGATCGAATTAAATCTCGATATTCGCCGGATGGCCAAGGCGCGGATTGCGGCGATCGGTCCCAAAACGGCAGAGGTGCTAATCGAAAAAGGATTGCGGGTGGAAGTGTTGCCGGAAGAGTATAAGGCAGAAGCGCTTGTGGAAGCACTCAAACCGATGATCAAGCAGGGAGAAGAGATTCTGCTTCCCCGTGCCGATATCGCCCGCGAAGTTTTGGCTGTTGAATTGGAGAAACTGGGATGCCATGTCACGGAAGTGGATGCATACGATACAAAAATCGGCACCGAAGATGCGGGCGAAGTAGTAGAAATGCTGAAACGGGGCGCTATTCATGTGATTACCTTCACAAGCTCCTCTACGGTTCGCAATTTTGTCGAAGCAGTGAAAACAGTCGAACCGGAGGTTCCCGCTTTGCTCTCCGGGAGCAGGATCGCCTGCATCGGTCCCATCACGGCACAAACCGCTGCCGAACTGGGGCTGAAGGTAGATGTGGTTGCTGATTCATATACGATTGACGGTCTGGTGGAGGCATTAAAAACACTATAGGCCCGGCATGATAAAGGAGGAGTTTTCTATGCAATCATATATCCGACACCGTCGTTTGCGAGCAAGCGAGCAGATCCGCCGCATGGTTCGTGAACATCACGTTCATGTTGAGGATCTGATTTATCCGATTTTCGTGGTGGAAGGGGAAAATATCAAACAAGAAGTTCCTTCGATGCCTGAGGTTTACCATTATTCCCTGGACCGGCTGCATGAGGAGATGGACGAGCTGGTCCGGCTGGGCATTTCTTCTGTCATCATTTTTGGGGTGCCGGCTGAAAAGGATGAACGGGGGAGCTCTGCAGATGATGAACAGGGAATCGTGCAAAAAGCGATTCGCTATATCAAAGAAAAGTATCCTTCCATTTACGTGATCGCCGACACCTGTCTGTGCCAGTACACTTCGCATGGTCATTGCGGTATCGTAGAAAACGGAGTGATCGTCAATGACGCTTCATTGACGCGGCTCGTCTCAACCGCTGTTTCCCAGGCCCGGGCGGGTGCTGATATGATCGCTCCGTCCAACATGATGGACGGTTTTGTTTACGAGATTCGTAAAGGATTGGATGAAGCCGGGTTTTCCCATATTCCAATCATGTCTTATGCCGTCAAGTACGCCTCAAGCTTTTACGGACCTTTCCGGGATGCGGCTCATTCCACACCGCAGTTTGGCGACCGCCGGACCTATCAGATGGACCCGGCCAATGTACGAGAGGCGATGCGGGAAGCGGCCTCTGATGTGGCCGAAGGTGCGGACATGCTGATTGTCAAACCGGGGCTTCCTTATCTCGATGTCATGGTGCGTGTGCGGGAGCGTTTTGACTTGCCAGTTGTCGCTTACAACGTGAGCGGTGAGTATTCCATGGTCAAAGCGGCTGCACTCAATGGCTGGATTGATGAAAAGCAGGTAGTGACCGAATCGATGCTGGCATTCAAACGGGCCGGGGCAGATCTGATTATCACGTACCATGCCAAAGATCTGGCCCGCTGGCTAAAAGGGGGAGAATAAGATGCCCGTCAAAACGATGGATGAACTGGATAAAGAGATCCTGAACCAACTCCAGGAAGGTGTGGAACTGGTTCCTGAGCCGTTTAAAGCAGTGGCCGAAACCTTGGGGACAGACGAAGAAACGGTTTTGTCGCGTGTCCGTGAGTTGAAAAAGGATACCATACGCCAAATTTCCGCCATTTTTGACACCCGTACACTCGGCTACAAGTCCAGCTTGGTTGCTGCAAAAGTACGGGAGGAACACCTGGATGAAGCGGCCCGCATCATTAATCAGCATCCCGGGGTTACCCATAACTATAAGCGAAACCACGAGTATAATCTCTGGTTTACCATTGCTGTACCTCCGAACAGCCGCATCGGTCTCGAAAAAACAGTGGAACTGTTGGGCAAGTTGGCCGGCGTTGAGGTGATTCGCCTGATGCCAACGCTGAAATTGTTCAAGATCGGGGTTCAGCTCGACATGACCGGCAAACAGGATGGAACGAAAGCAAAAGCAAAACCGAGCTATAATGAGGAAGACCGGAAAAAAGCGGATAAAGTGATCACCGATTTTGACATTGCCGTGATTCGCGAATTGCAAAAAGATCTCCCTGTTCAATCACGCCCCTTTGATCTTTACGCACAAAATTTGGGACTTTCAACGGAAGAACTGTTGGACGCGGCTAAAAAAATGCTTGAACGGAAGCAGATGCGCCGCTTCGCCGCCATTCTCAATCACCGCAAGGCCGGGTTTCGCTTTAACGGCATGGGGGTTTGGGCGGTTCCGGAAGACCGTGCCGATGAAATTGGCCCGGTGATGGCTTCCTTTAAAGCCGTCAGCCATTGCTATCTGCGTCCGACTTATCCGGATTGGCCGTATTCGATTTTCACCATGGTGCATGGCCGGACCTTGGAAGAATGCGAAAAAATCTTGCAGGCGATTGAGGACGAAACCGGAATTACCGAACGTGCGACGCTCTATTCGACCAAAGAATACAAAAAGACCCGGCTTCAGTATTTCACACCGGATATGGATGAGTGGGAAGAGCGTGTGATTCGAGAACAAAAAATAGAGGCTTAACCCGGCCTCAACAGATTGGTGTCAGCAGCCCCGCAGCGATTGCACGGGGCTCTTTTTTTACGCTGAAATCTCCACCACGCCCAGAAAAGCTGCACTTCCGGTGGCCTCGATGCGATTGATCTCTCTGGACGTCAGCCTTCGTGGCACGAAAATGAACGAAGACGTCAGATCATTAAAAATGGGCCCGACAAAAGGAACCGATCTTGATCCAAAAAATACTTGTCTTCTGCCCGAGTAGTTTACGTCTTCCCACAGAACTAGGGTTAAGCTGCCCGGATTATTCGGGTTGGACATGCGAAAGCTGGACAGGAGATCGTTAAAGGCAAATGCATTCATATTGCGGACCGCGACTCCGCGCCGCCGGAAGCGGATTCGCCTTCCGGAAAAATTGGCATCTTGAAACAGTTCAAGTGAAAGGCGGGCCTGTTGGATGTTCAAAGGTTTTTTCGGAGAAGCCGGCTTTGCGGTTGGTAATTCGCCGGATGGCTTTTTGCTGATCCTCATTCTTTTTGCTCCTTTTCTATAAAAATGTTTTTCTTTGTTAAAATATGAAATAGAATGATCAATTGTATGGTTCATCATAATACTTGATAGAAAACATTTTCCGGAATCAGCTGATTCCATCCGGTATTTGTTAGAAAAAATTTGCTTCCGTTTCATGTGGAAATCAACAGTATGCGTTAAAATAAGGAATGAATGATTCGGTACATATTTTTGAAGAAGGTTGTGATGGTGGATGCAGAAGCGTTTTGACCGTTCCATCGCCGATTATCGCGAAGCGGTGCAGGTCATCCCCGGTGGGGTGAACAGCCCGGTGCGGGCATTTCGGTCGGTGGAGATGAACCCGATTTTTATAGAGCGTGCGTTCGGTTCCCGCATGGTGGACGTGGACGGCAATGAATATATTGATTACATCGCCTCGTGGGGTCCGTTGATTCTGGGACATGCACATCCCAAAGTGATTCAGGCCATCAAGGATACGGCGGAAAAAGGAACCAGTTTCGGTGCGCCGACCGAATTGGAAACGGCGATGGCCAAACTGGTGACAGAGCGGATGCCCTCTGTCGATATCGTGCGCATGGTAAACTCGGGAACAGAGGCAACGATGAGCGCAATCCGCCTGGCTCGTGCCTATACCGGGCGGAATAAAATTCTCAAATTTGAAGGAAGCTATCATGGTCATTCGGACAGCTTATTGATCAAGGCGGGTTCAGGGGTGGCCACGCTCGGCTTGCCTGACAGTCCCGGCGTGCCGGAAAATACGGCGCAACACACCCTGACTGTTCCCTACAACGATTTAAACAGTGTCAAGCTGGCTTTTGAAAAGTTTGGCGAGGAAGTGGCTGCGGTCATAATGGAACCGGTTGCCGGAAATATGGGGGTTGTTCCTCCTCTCCCCGGCTTTTTGGAAGGAGTGCGGGAGATTACCGAGCAATATGGGGCCCTCCTCATTTTCGACGAAGTGATGACCGGTTTTCGCGTCGATTACCATTCGGCACAAGGAAGATTCAACATCCTGCCTGATCTGACCACGATGGGAAAAGTGATCGGCGGAGGATTACCTGTGGGCGCTTACGGCGGAAAAAGGGAGATCATGGAACAAATCGCTCCGACCGGCCCTGTTTATCAAGCGGGAACGCTTTCCGGCAATCCGCTGGCGATGGCGGCCGGCTATGCCACGTTGACAGAGATGACGCCGGATGCTTATCAGGAACTGGAGCGAAAAGGGCGGATTTTGGAAGAAGGGTTGCGCAAAAATGCAGAAGAAGCGGGAATCCCTGCCCATATCAACCGAGTTGGATCGATGGTCTGCCTCTTTTTCACAGGGGAAAAGGTGGTTAACTACGAAACTGCAAAAACGGCTGATACGAAGCGTTTTGCCGAGTATTTCCGCCATATGGTGGATGAAGGGGTGCTGATCCCCCCGTCCCAGTTTGAAGGGATGTTTATCTCGACGGCCCACACCGAAGAGGATTTGAACCGGACACTGGAAGCGAATCGCAATGCCTTGAAAAAGCTGAAAAAGTAAAGAGAAACTTTGGTTCAACAACCCTGGCGGCAAACAGCTGCCGGGGTCTTCTTTATTTCGGAGTTTGTGGCCGGATGCAGTGGATCTTCTGTTTTTTGATCATCTTGTTCTTTTTTTGGCCCTTTAAAAGTGATAACCTTCGTTCCCATGCATATAGTTAAGTAACGTCCAAAACCTATGACTATCCCGAATAGAAAGGGAACAGCTTTTGTTAAGGAGGGATTTGCCGTGGAAAACCGCTTTACCCAACTTCGCTTTGATATCTCCGAAAAAGTGAGATTGCAACCGCAGCAACCGGGAATGAATACCCTCCTGGAACTGGACCTGTACCCTGATGTCGAGATCAAAGATGAGGGCCAACATTTAAAAATTCAAGGGTATCTGCGTCTTAACGGAATGTATATCCCGCAGCAGGAGGGGGAAGTGGAAGGACCTGATCACACCGGGTTACATACAGAAGCGTTTTTGTACGAAGAGGAACATCGCAGTGAACTCGCCTACGTGATTCCTGTTGAGATCACATTGCCGGCGGATCGGGCTGAACAGGCTCACATCTCGGCGGAGGTCGAATCGTTTGATTATCAAGTTCTGTCCCCGTTTGAATTGCAAATTGAAGCTATCCTCATGATAGACGGTTTGCTGCCGGATCCAAATGAGGAGGCAGAAAAAGCCGGTTCCCATGAGGAGCGCGAGATGGATGACACTGTCCCGGAATTTTCCGGCGCTCCCGTACGGCCGATCAGTATCCAAAGTGAGGAAGAAGGGGATGTGGAGCCTGAACCGGAAGTGGTGTCACGAGCCAGGGAGCAGGACGAAGAAAATACTTCCGGAAAGAGGGTGAACAGGGAACAGGGAGAGGAAGCCGAAGAGGAACCCGAAGCCAAAGTCCTTCCGCATGAAGTTCCCGAAACGGAGGAAAAGCGAGCACAACGGGAACCGGAGCCGGCAGGAAAAGAAAGTGGGAAAAAGAAGACAGCGGAAGAGAAAGAAACAGCTTTCCCGAAGGAGACGGTTGGCCGAAAAGAAACGGTTCCCGAACAAAGAGAAGTTTCAACGGAGGAGAAAACGAAGGAAAAACAACGGACGGAACCGGAACGACAGACAATTTTTGCGCAATCGCCGCGGGAATTTTGGGAAGAGCGGCAAAAGGAAAACCAGTTTGAGGAAGTCTTTGAAACGGAAGTCGAAGAAGAGCTGAATTCAGGCGGGGAAGCGCCGGAAACCGATCAGGAAAACAAAAAGCAGACTGATTGGATTCGCTGGTTGGTCGGCAATAAAGAAGAACAATTTGTCGGCCTGAAGATCGTGATCGTGCAAAGAGATGAGACAATTGACCATGTGGCGGCCCGGTATGATGTGGCTGTGAGCCAATTGATGAGACTGAATCAATTGCAGACGGACCGCCTGGAAGAAGGGCAAATCCTCTATGTGCCCGATTATGCGAAAAAACAAACGACTTAAGGAGGAGGACAGGTGATGAACCGGGCACCGCTTGCAAGAGAAAATGCGTTAGCCGAGGTATTAAGCAAGTATGGATGGGAACCCGCCTATGTTCAATATACCGGACGGGTGTGGAAAGTGGTGATGCCCGAGGGGGAGTATGCTTTAAAAAATTCGCGGGCGCCGCGTGAAAAACTGCTGCTTCTCCATCAAATGCTGGAACAGGTGCGGGAAGAGGGATTCCCCCATCTGCTGCCCTGGGTGAAGAACAGGGATAATGAGCCGGTTGTGCAGGTGGGGAACGAAGTTTGGTATGCAACCCCCTGGAAAGATGGAGGAGAAGCCGGACCGCCCTCACCGACAGAAACCGTTCAGGCGTTGGCACAGTTGCACAGCCTGACCGAACCGCTCATCGAACGCTATCCGGAACTGCCGAAGCGGATCAGCCGGGATTTTATCCAAAAATGGAAGGAAAAGAAGAACCAGTTGTCGGAATATCTCGAAACGGTGGAAAAAAGGGAATTTGCTTCTCCGTTTGACCAGTCGTTCCGGAACCTGAAAGAGCGGCTGGACGATACCTTTTCTTTTGCCATTCGCGGCCTGGAGCGGTTTGTGGAGACGGATGACGGCGCTCTGCCCCGCTATGCCCTGTGTCACCGCCGGATGCATGACAGTAACCTGGTTTGGGATGATGAACAGTTTTATTTTATCGATTTTGACCATGCCCAGGTGGAATCGCCGGTACGGGATCTGGCTTTGGCAATCCAGCGCTTTACTTCCGACAGGGATGTGAGCGAAACACCGCATGATCTGCTCCAAGCGTATGAAAATTCCTATTTGTTAAAACCAAAGGAGAAGCGCCTGTTGGCTTTATATTTGTCGTACCCGGAACGGATGATGAAAACACTCAAATTGTATTATGAAACTCCCCGTCTGTCACAAACCGAAGCGCAAACCGTACAGAGACTGGAGGCGGAAGTCAGGCAAATGGAACAGCTCCAGGATCTGGTCAGACAATTGTGGCCGGGGCAAAAGAAGAATGAAGAAAACAAATCGGCAACGGCTGCCGTACCTGTGCGCACCGGCAAAAAGAAAGGAAAAGGAAAACGCAAGTCTTAATCCGGGAACTCCCGGTTTTTTATTTTTTGTAATAGTTTGCGCAATGCTTTTAATGGTAAACTAAGTGCGAGTACCCAGAACAGGACTTCCAACATAAAGACCGCTCCTCACCCGTCAAGTGATCAGAAATGGAATGAACTTGGATTTGCCTGGGATTTTGCCCGGAAGCAGAAGTTGATTATGGAAAAAAGTGTTTCCTTTATGCAAATGTTATGCGCAATAAGTGGCGTTTGCTTGTTTTTTTGGCTTATTTTGAAGAAATACTGGACAGATGTGTACGAAAAGTAGAGAATAAGAATATGCTGAAGGGTAAATATATTGGATACTGACAGGAAGGGGTTTAGTCTCTTGAGTTTGGTTAAAACTGTGGTAAGAAAAGCATACCGGGGAGTAATATTTTTATCATTTCTCAGTATCCTTTTGCTATGCACTGTATTGCTATTGGCGTTTTTGGCTGATCCGGCAGCCATGTATGACTTCATCAAGCATACATTCGGGTTGAAAAATTAACCTCCCTTGGCCGTGCGGGTGCGGTTTCTGACTGGCCTCATCTTTTATTCGGCGACACGTTCGCCGTTTTTTACTTGGGTTTGACTTGGATCAAAAAAACGGTGTAATATAATAAAACAAATCATGCGATTCAAAGCTGTGAAAGGGAAGAGTAGATGGATCTGACCCGTTCAGAGAAAGAAACCCTCCGGCTGAAAGGTTTCTTCGGGAAAACCGTCGAATGTCGCCCTCGAGCTGGCCTTCTGAAGGATTGATCTGTGTAGGAAGGTCCGGAACCGGCCGTTATCCGGTCAAAGTGCACTGTTCAGAGCGAATTTGATCAGTGAACAAAGGTGGTACCGCGAAAATTCCTTTCGTCCTTTGCCGGGCGAAAGGTTTTTTTATTTTACAGAAGAATGGAGGAAATGGTATGAGTGAAACTGTGACCAGTAACTTGCCTTCCGCGTATGATCCGAAACAGACGGAAGCGAAATGGTACGATTACTGGCTGAAGGGAGAGTATTTCAAAGCGGGGAGCGATCAGAGGAAAAAACCCTTTACCATTGTGATTCCCCCGCCAAATGTGACGGGAAACCTGCACATCGGCCATGCGCTCAACAACACTCTCCAGGATATCTTGATCCGTTTTAAGCGCATGCAGGGATTTGATGCCTTGTGGCTGCCGGGCATGGATCATGCCGGAATCGCCACCCAGGCGCGGGTTGAAGCGAAACTGCGCGAACAAGGAATCAGTCGTCACGACTTGGGGCGGGAAAAATTTTTGGATGTGGTTTGGAAATGGAAAGAAGAGTATGCGGACAATATCGCCCGCCAATGGAGAAAAATGGGGATCTCCGTCGATTACAGCCGGGAACGGTTCACGCTTGACGAGGGATTGTCCGTGGCGGTTAAGGAAGTGTTTGTCCGCCTGTATGAAAAGGGCCTGATCTACCGGGGCAAGTACATCATCAACTGGGATCCGGTCGCACGCACGGCTTTGTCGGATATTGAGGTGATCTACAAAGAAGTCAAAGGTGCTTTGTATCATCTCAAATATCCGCTGAAGGACGGTTCCGGCTATATCCGCGTGGCGACCACCCGCCCGGAAACAATGCTCGGTGATACGGCGGTCGCAGTTCACCCCGAGGATGAACGCTATCAACACCTTATCGGAAAAACCGTCCTGCTTCCGATCACCGGCCGCGAAATTCCGATTATCGCCGACGAATATGTTGATCCGGAATTCGGCAGCGGGGCAGTAAAAATTACGCCGGCCCATGACCCGAATGACTTTGAAGTAGGAAACCGGCACAAACTTCCGCAAATTCTCGTCATGGATGAAACAGGCAAAATGAATGAGCTGGCAGGAAAATATCAAGGGATGGACCGCTTTGACTGCCGCAAGCAAATTGTCGAAGATCTCAAACAGTCCGGCCATCTGATCGAGATTGAAGAACATGTGCACTCGGTCGGCCACAGCGAGCGTTCGGGAGCCGTAGTCGAGCCTTACCTCTCGACGCAATGGTTTGTGGCGATGAAGCCGCTTGCCAAACGGGCGATTGAAGTGCAAAAAAGCGGCCGGGGGGTTCGCTTTGTACCGGAGCGTTTTGAAAAAATTTACCTGCACTGGATCGAAAATGTACGCGACTGGTGCATTTCCCGGCAATTGTGGTGGGGACATCGCATTCCGGCCTGGTATTGCGATTCCTGCGGCGAAATGACCGTCGCCCGGGATGAGCCAAAAGCATGTCCCAAGTGCCAGGGCACGAGCCTGAGACAGGATGAGGATGTGCTCGACACCTGGTTCAGCTCCGCCCTGTGGCCGTTTTCCACGCTGGGTTGGCCGCAGGAAACAGAGGATTTGAAACGGTATTACCCGACGGATGTGCTGGTGACCGGGTATGATATTATCTATTTCTGGGTTGCGCGCATGATCTTTTCAGCGTTGGAGTTTACGAACCGGATTCCGTTCCGCGATGTGCTGATAACCGGTTTGGTCCGGGATGCTGAAGGTCGCAAAATGTCCAAATCGCTGGGCAACGGCGTTGATCCGATGGATGTAATTGAAAAGTACGGCGCCGATGCGATGCGTTACATGCTCTCCACCGGCTGCACCCCGGGAAATGATCAACGCTTCCGCTGGGAGCGCGTGGAAGCGGCACGTAACTTTGCCAATAAAATTTGGAACGCGTCTCGCTTTGCGCTGATGCATCTGGAAGGAATCAAAGCGGAGGACTTAAAGCTGACGGGTCCTTTCTCCACTGCCGATCAATGGATCATGCACCGCTTGAACGAAACGATCGCTGAAGTGACGCGTTTGTTGGATCGTTACGATTTTGGTGAGGCGGGCCGCGCCCTGTATAATTTCATTTGGGATGAATTCTGCGATTGGTATATTGAATTTGCCAAACTTCCGCTTTACGGAGAGGATGAGGAGGCAAAACGGGTTACCCGTTCGGTGCTGGTTTATGTGCTTGATCAGGCGCTCCGTCTGCTTCATCCGATGATGCCGTTTATTACGGAAGAGATCTGGCAGCATCTGCCGGTCAAAGGTGAAAGCATTACTGTGGCCGATTGGCCGAAAGCGGATGATTCTTATGCCAATGCTGAAGCGGTGAAGGAGATGCAGGTGCTGATCGAAGCGATCCGGGCTGTGCGCAATATTCGCGCGGAGATGGAAGTGGCGCCCAAACACCAAGTGGAGCTGCTGGTGCGCCCCGATGCTGATGTGATGCCCGCTTTTGAACGGAATGAAGCTGCGATCAAGCGCTTGTGCGGAGTAAGCCATTTGACGGTCGATCCGGCTTTGCCCCGACCGGAAAAAACGATGACGGCCGTGATTACCGGTGCGGAATTGTTCCTGCCGCTGGCCGGCTTGGTTGATGTCGGGCAAACCATCGAACGCTTGAATGCCGAGCTGAAGAAATTGAATGCTGAAGTGGAACGGGTGGAGAAAAAATTGGCAAACCCCGGCTTCGTCAATAAAGCGCCGGCTCATGTGGTGGAAGGTGAGCGTAAAAAAGGCGAAGAATACAGGGAAAAACGTGAAAAGGTATTGGCCAGGTTAAGGGAACTCCAAGGATGAGATTCGGCGGGGCAGGCGTTTTCCTGCCCTCGCTTCCTTTGTTTGTTGACGGCAGCCTGATTAATAGGCAAAATGGACACAGTGAGCAGTTTTCTTACATAATCCATCAAAAACCAAAACGAAAGGGGAGAAAAACATGCAGGTAAATGAGGGATTTGTCACAGCAGCCGATGTCTTTGCCTGGATGGACCAACATTGCACCCAGGCGATCCAACCGGGACTCGGGCGGATGGAATGGATGCTCGAACGGCTCGGATCACCGGAAAAACGCTGCAAATTCATTCACATTGCTGGAACGAACGGCAAAGGCTCCGTCGCAGCGATGGTCGATTCGGTTCTGCGGGAAGCAGGTTATCCGGTCGGATTATTTATCTCCCCCTATGTCACATCGTGGAATGAACGGATCCAGTTTAACGGAGAACCGATCCCGGAAGCTTCCTTTGTCCATTGGGCCAACCAACTGAAACCACTTGTTGAAGAAATGGGCAAAACGGGACCCGGTGCGCCATCCCCTTTTGAATTCTGGACTGTGCTGGCGATTTGTTTCTTTGCCAAAGAGGCGTTTCCGTGGTTTATCGTGTGGGAAACCGGACTCGGCGGCCGCCTTGATTCGACCAATGTCGTTTATCCGTTGGTTTCCGTCATCACGCGAATTGGAATGGATCACAAGGAATGGCTGGGTGACACTTTGACCGCAATCGCACGGGAAAAAGCAGGAATCATCAAACCGGGGGTTCCCGTCGTCTGCAGTCCTCAGGTTGAAGAAGCTCTCGCCGTGATCCGGGAAGAGGCGAAACGGAAAAAAAGCCGCCTGTATGAATGGGGGCCAGATTACCGGGTGATCCCGGGAAAATGGAGCTCAAGCGAACAATCCTTTGATTTTCAAGGGATTTACCGGACACTTTCCAACTTGTCCATCCCTCTGCTCGGAGAGCATCAGCTTTATAACGCCGCGACGGCATTAATGACGCTGGAAGTGCTCAGACAGGCTTATGCGACGGTGATCGATCCCGAGCATTTTGTGACCGGGTTGCAACGTGTCCGCTGGCCGGGCCGGTTTGAAAAAGTGGCCGATTCGCCCGCTGTCATTCTCGACGGTGCGCATAACCTGGACGGAGTCAAAGCACTGGTGCAGGCGGTAAAAAGACACGAACCTGGCAACGGCCGTTTGTTTTTGCTCCTGGCGATGATGAAGGACAAGCAAGTAACTGAAATGTTGGAAGTTTTGGCAGAGGAAGCAGATGTGGTGGTCGCAACGGAGGTAAAGGGACAGGCGCGGTCGCTCGCTGCCGGTGAATTGGCCGGGCTGCTCAAGAAAGTGAAGCCGGAGCTGACTGTTCATGCAGAGGATGACGCGCTGGCCGGGTTGCGCCTGGTGAAAGAGCAGATGAATGAAAATGATGTTTGTGTGATCACGGGATCGCTCTTTTTGGTCTCCCAATTGCGTCCTCTTCTGAACTGAAATGACACTGAATAAAGATCTAAATAAAGGTTGGTGGTTGACGTGGAAAAAAAGCAGAAGGTGCACTTTGTGGGAATCGGCGGCTATGGCATGAGTGCGATTGCCAGGGTGTTGCTCGATTTGGGATATGAAGTATCCGGTTCGGATGTGGCTGAAAATGCGTTGGTGCAAAAATTGATCGAACGGGGAGCGCGGGTGACGATCGGTCATCATGAGGATTTGGTTGAGGGGGCAGACCTCGTCGTCTATTCATCGAGTATTTCGGAAGATAATGTAGAGCGCATCGCAGCCAAAAAGCGGGGAATTGAAGTGATTCACCGCTCGCAGATGCTGGCGCGCCTTCTGAATGATAAAAAGGGGATCGCGGTTGCGGGGGCTCACGGAAAAACGACCACTTCCTCCATGATCGCCCAAACGTTGGAACTGCTCCAAGTGGACCCGACCTATATCATCGGCGGGGAAATCGTCAGTTTAAAAGGAAATGCCAAGGCGGGGAGAAGCGATTACGTGGTGGCGGAAGCGGATGAAAGCGACGGCTCGTTTCTGGAATATTATCCGCATCTGGCGATCGTCACCAATATCGAACCCGATCATTTGGAAAACTACGGCGGGGATTTTGCCAATCTGAAAAAGGCATACCGCTCGTTTTTAAAGCAAGTCCGTCCGGAAGGCGCGGCGATTTTGTGCTATGATGATCCCCATCTCAGGGAAATGGCGGAAGATGTGGGAGGCCGTTTGCTCAGCTATGCCATCGATCATCCGGCCGACTTCACCGCGCGAAATATTCGGGAAAACTTGCGGGAGATCAGTTTTACGGTAGTCAAAGGGGAAGAAGAGTTAGGGGAAGTCACCTTGCGCATCCCGGGGCGCCACAATGTTTCCAATGCATTGGCCGCCATTATCGCCTGCCTGGAAGCCGGCTGTGAGTTTTCTTCAATTGCTAAAGCGCTTTACCAATTTCAAGGGGCAAAAAGACGTTTCCAAGTAATCGGTGAAGTGGACGATATTTTGGTTGTCGACGATTATGCGCACCATCCGACCGAAATCGAGGCGACATTAAAAGGGGTAAAAGCGCTGGGCCGCCGTGTGATCGCCGTTTTCCAGCCGCAGCGTTACTCCCGGACTCACCTCTTGTTCAATGAGTTCAGCCGTGCCTTTGCTCATGCCGATGAAGTGATCATTAACACCATTTATGCTCCTCCGGGGGAAAAACCGATCCCGGGTGTTTCGGCAGAGAGATTGGCGGCGCTGATTAAACAAAACAGCAATCCCAATACACAGTTTATCGCTACCAAAGAAGAGGTTGTTTCATATCTGCTGCAGCATGCGAAACCCGGAGACCTGGTGATGACGATGGGGGCCGGTGACATTTGGCGTGTTTCGCATGCACTTGTACCGGAACTTGAAAAGCAAAGCGTAAAATAGGGATGAACTTATCGATATTTTATTTCTTTACGGGCGAGAAAACCTCTGGCTTCAGCTGGGGATGGGAGTGAGCGTCAGGCAGGAGGGGTTTTCACCCCTCTCGCAAGCCTGACCATCTCTTGCCCTCACTTTTGCCGCCGATTTCTTGACTTGACTGTTTCGTTAACCGATGAGCAGGCATTTTCATTTCCGGAAAAGTGCGAAGTCTCATGAAGTGGAAAGGCGGGATTTTTCTGCCGCCACCGGTCGAAATACATCGGGGGAAAAGCTTGGTTTAACCCCTTTGTGAACTGAATGGCTGTCCCTTTTATGCGAACTCAAGATTTAGATTTATTAGTGAATTTACGGCTGGAGGCGATTTGGATGGAGAAATGGAAACGGGTTGGCTTTGCGCTCATCGGTTTTCTTGTGCTCACCGTAACCGGTTGCTCGGAAGCTGCTCAGGAACAGCCGAAACCGGAAACATCGGCACAGGCCTCATCGTCAAATGACGTGTCCGCACTCCATTGGCAAGTTCATGACTTTTCCTTTACTGACCAATCGGGCAAACCATTTGGCTTAAAGGATTTAAAAGGCAAAATCTGGTTGGCTGATTTTGTTTTTACCAACTGCCCCAATGTTTGTCCGCCAATGACAGCCAATATGGCCAAAGTGCAAGACGCGTTTAAAAAGGCCGGCGTTCCGATCGAACTGGTTTCATTCAGTGTTGATCCTGAGCATGATCAGCCAAAAGTGTTGCAAACGTATGCCGAAAAATATGATGCGGATTTAAGCCATTGGCATTTTTTGACCGGCTATTCATTCAGTCAGATCGCGAAAATGGCCAAGGATACATTTAAGGGACCGGTAGCCCGGCAAAAAGGACCTTCGCCGGATATGCCGGTTTTGGTCACCCATCCGACCCAATTTTACCTGATTGATGAATCCGGCACGGTCGTAAGGTATTATAATGGATTGCAGCCTGATCTGCAGCAAATGATCAAGGATGTACAAGCTTTGACAAAGAAATAGGCCGCCGCCGAGAACGCCCCTTTGCCTGTCGCTTGACCGCGGCAGTTTTTTTGTATGAAGCGCACCGCGGCCCGGAGTGTGGGAGGGTAGGGAGTTACACAGCCCTCCCTGGCTCATTTCGGCATTCATTTCCGGGACGGTCCCAAAAGAAAAGAATGTTTATTTTTGCGGCGGCACACTCCGTTTTTTCAGCCCGGCCATGATCATTGACAGAATCAGGCCATAAGCGAGAAACAAAAGGGTTCCGGCGAACGAAAGCCAATGGAAACCGGCAATCACCATGGTTAAAATCAGCGCTTGCATCCCCGAAAGAACGGTGCCGATTCGTGCCAGACTGTTCTTAAAAGCAGCCTTCGGTAAGGGATACAGTTTCAGTGCAGCCGGATAGCTGTTTGCATCTATCAGCGCAGGCAATTGGGAAAAAAGCATCAGGCTCGCTGCCAGGTAGATGCCGAAGATCACCCAGGGATTGGGGAAGAGCGCCATCATGATGATCGCCCAGAGAAGCAGCCAGAAAAAGACAGCGTACAATTCGCTTTTGCGGAAGAAATGACGCCAGTAGAGATAGAGAAGCGGGTTTTTCCGATAATTGGTGAAACGGTCTGCTATCCGCACCCAGATATGGCGGCGCCTGATCGGTTGCTGGACAGCAGGAAGGTCCACAAACCAGCCGGCCCAATGATAATATCTCGCCAATAAACGCTGTTCCTGTTTTTTCAGTTCATCCCAAGGTAAAGGAAACGCTGGGGTGACAGCCACCTGTCCGAGCCAGACCCCGGCCATGATGCAGAAAAGAACAAGCAGCCCGACCCACTGGCGATCCATGGACGCTTCAGTCCATAAAAAATTGAGAAGAAAGCGCAGAAAGGCGATTCTCCTGATTTTACGGCGGCTCCATTTGCACAAAAGGCGCATGCTTTGCCATTCGATGAGCACATTGAGGATTTGTGCTAGGCTCAGCAAAGCAAAAAGGAGCCAGAGCGGTGAGCGATCTTCTGGTGCTCCCGCCGCCAGAAGCGGAGAGAGGAGCAGTAGGGCAAGTGCCAGATGAATGATGTGAACAAGCGAACTGTAGCATAAGCTGGCGCGAAAGTATCCGTTCATCTTTGTTTCTGCCGGAAGCAAAAAAACGGGATCGGCCGGTTTGATCCAAGTGCGGATGCGGCTGGATGTCAAGAGCAGGGAAAGAACCAGTCCGGTGAGCAAACCGGCGGGAAAGGAGGAGGGCATCCATTCCAAAAAACGCTTGTACCCGAAATACAACCCGATGAGGACGACTCCGGCAAACAAGGGGGTTCCTCCTCCCCCTGCCACGAGCCGGATGATGCCGATCGCTTTCAGCCATGACTGCTGCATGCGCTGATAAAACAGTGCTGTGCTGTCCAGATTCATGTGCGTTCTGCCACCTCTATAAACAGATCTGCCAGTGAGGCAGATGGTCTCTGTGTTTGTTTCTGCCATTCGGCAAGGGTTCCGGTAAAGTGAATGCGTCCGTGATGAAGGATGACAAAACGGTCGCATGTTTTTTCTGCGGTCTCCAAAATGTGAGTCGACATCAAGATGCCCATCCCTTCCTTCCTCCCTTGCTGCAAAAGATCGAGCAAGGCATGAATTGCCAATGGGTCGAGACCGATAAACGGCTCATCGACGATCAGATATCGCGGATGGATGAGAAAAGCGCTGAGCAGCATGATTTTTTGCTGCATCCCTTTGGAAAATGTGTTCGGAAACCAGTTTTTCGCTTTCTGCATGCGAAAACGTTCCAGCAATTCTTCAGCGCGTTCCTTGAACAAAGCCCGGTCAAGCTGATAAACCTTCGCCGTCAGTTCCAGGTGCTCCCATAATGTGAGTTCATCGTAAAACTGCGGAGTTTCAGGAATCCAGGCGATTTTCGAGCGGAAAGAGACCGGGTCCTCGTTTAATGTCTTCCGGTCCAAGGTCACTTTTCCCGACACAGGGGTGAGCAAACCCAAAATATGCTTGATCGTCGTACTTTTGCCGGCACCGTTTAAACCGATCAACCCGACAATTTCTCCGGGGGAAACAGAAAAGCTTAGATCGTGAATCACGGGAAAGGATTTGGCGTAGCCTCCGGTTAAATTTTGAATGGATAGCATGTTGAACTCCTTTGTGATCTTTTTACTTGTACTTTACTGTTGTCTTCAGGCGGAATCAAACTATTTTTTGTCCGGCTTTTCATACAGGGAAATTTATCATAAAATAGTGAAAAATGGGAGAAGAGGGGATTGCTTTGTTTATTGCGGAATGGGTTCAACTGGGAATCGACCTGGCTGCATCCGATCTGCACTTTGCCGCCGGGGAGCGGCCTCGCGCCAAAATAAACGGCAGTTGGGAATGGTTGAGCGACAGGGAATGTCCCCCCGACCAACTGTACGCTTTTGTGCAGGCAACTGCAAATCTGCCCGGGCCGGAATCGTTGGCGGAACATAAGGAATATGACTTTTCCTTTTCCGTCGGAGCCGTCCGGGTGCGCGCCCATTTTTACCAGCAGAGGGGAACGGCGGCATTGGCGCTGCGCCTTTTGCCCGAGAGGATACCGGTACCCGAAGAATTGGGACTTCCCCCTGTTCTGACAGAGCTGATTCATAAAAAGAGGGGGCTTTTGCTGGTTACCGGGCCGACCGGAAGCGGAAAGTCAACGACGATCGCTTCGCTCGTACAGTATCTGAATCAGGAGGAATCGCTCCATATCGTCACCCTGGAGGATCCGATCGAATTTGAGCATCATTCCCTGCGGTCGCTTGTCGTGCAACGGGAGATTGGAGTGGATGTACATACTTTTTCCAGCGGGATGGTTTCTTCCCTGCGGCAAAACCCCGATTTGATCGTCATTGGGGAAATGCGGGAGCGCATGGCGATGGAAGCGGCCCTCCACGCAGCGGAAGCGGGCAGTATGGTGTTTGCTTCCCTCCATGCCGCCGATGCGATTGGTGCCGTGCATCGCCTGGTGAACAGCTTTTCACCGGAGCGTCATTCTCTGATTCGGGCGCAGCTGTCGGCCTGTTTGCTGGCCATTCTCGCCCAGCGGTTAATTCCGGGCCGTGGCTGGCGCGACCATGTGGTTGCCTGTGAACTGTTAATCAATAACCGGGCAGTTGCCCATCTGCTGCGCTCCGGGCAGGAGCACCAGCTTGATTCCGTCATGCAGTCGGGACAAGCCTGTGGAATGCAGACCATGGAGATGGCTTTGACCCACTTGGTGCAAAAGGGATTGACTGAAGCGGAGTGGGTGTTAAACGTGGGACAGATCCCCCATGTTTGATTGGAAAATCGGCGCGATGCTTGTGGTCAGCGCACTCATTTCCATGATTCTCCCTCTGTTGGCCAGCTGGTCGATCAGGCGGAAGCGCGAAGGAGGAACCCTTTTTCGCTATTCCAAAACGGTATGGGGTCTGCAAGCAGGTTTTAGTCTCTTTTTTACGTGGCTGGTGGGAATGCGTGAGGGAACGTCAGCGGAGGGATGGGTCAGCTTGGTGCTGATGTGGTTGTTGATCCTGCTTTCCCTGACCGATTTGCAAGCGATGGTGCTCCCCAATTTGTTCACTTACTGCGGAACCGTTCTCTTTGCCGCGGTTCGGATTTGGGTGCATCCCATGCCCTATGGCAACTATCTTTGTGCCTCAGCTCTCGCCTATCTCTGTTGCCTGATCATCAGCAAATGCACTGGCGGGATGGGGATGGGTGATGCCAAATTGCTGGCGATGTCGGGCTGGGTTGTCGGGTGGCCTGAGATTTTTCTCGCTTTTTGGCTCGCGACGTGGAGCGCGCTTTTTTGCGCCGTTTGCCATGCGCTGCTCTTCAAGCGGAGGAGTTGGGGTGATCCGCTGCCGTTTGCTCCCCACCTGGCCATCGGTGTCATCATTGCCCTGTTGTGGGGCGACGGCTGGATCCATTTTTTGCTCTCCTTCAGGATACTAGAATAGTAGAGCGCACATGAACGGGAAGATTGTTCTTTTTTGACGGTTCTATCCCCTCTATGAACTCATAAGCTATATTAACAGAATAGAAAAAAGGGGCGGATTGATATGGGGACAAGCAAATCTTCCCGCCATGTGCACGGTACGGGAATCAAGGTAAAAGTCCAGGGAAAACCAATTTCACCGGCAAAAAAGGATCATGCCTTGCCGGCACAGCCCAGTGATGAAATCTTGAGCAAATCTGGAAGGGGAGTGGTGCCGCTCTCACCGGCCATCAGGCATGCGGGGAGGTCAGGGGAGACATCACGACCCGGATGGCAGGGCAATTTCACACAAACAGAAAAAGAAACGAAAAAGAGCATATTCCGATTGCACGGAAGAGCCGAAACGGGGCATTCTGAACCCGGTCAGGGGCCGATCCGGCAAAATCAAAAGGAGAAGGCGGATCAGTGGCGTCGCTGGTGGGAAAAGGCCGAAGCGGTTGCCTGGAATAATTGGCTTTTGGAAGAGCATAAACCAGGCAACGTAATTGACTGGGGAGCACCGGGAAAACCTTTTGCGCGCCGACAGACGGGGCAGGGCCGGTTTTCCGCGCATATCGGACAGATTTTGCTTTCCATCGGCGGAGCGGTCTTGATCGGGACGGCCATGGGCATTTCCGTCATGCACCTGTTTTTTTCGGAAAATCCCGTGCATTCAACGCGTTCGATTGATGACCATTTGACGGTGCCGGCAAAACAACAAAGCGAGTCAGGTCAGAAGGAATCGGCAGTCAAGGAAATGACGGCCCTTCCAGGATTGCGGGCGGTCATGCTCCAGGCCGGGAACTACAGCGCGAAAAACGGGGCGATGAAAACCGTTCAAAACTACCGTGCGGAAGGGCTGGCCGCAGTGATGTCGGAGAGTTCGCCCTACCGGATTTTTATGGGGGTGGCCCCCAACCGGGATGATGCTCTGAAGCTTTCCGCCATCTATCAAAAACAGGATGTACCCGTTTATTTAAAAGAGATGAATGTACAGGGGAACATGGAGAAATCAGACACGGCAGAGACGCTTTCAAAGGCGTTAAATAAAGGGAATCGTTTGTTTCAGCAGCTGAACGCGGTCACGATTCGCGATATCCGGGCTGATCCAGGTGCCCAAACACCTGCTATTGCTTTTAACAGCGACTGGATCGACCAGTACCGTCAATTTGTTCTTGAGTGCCAAACGGTGCAAAAGGGATTGCCGCAGCCGGCCCGCGAGTCGCTTGGCAAAATGTTTCAGGCTTTGGATCAAGCCATGCAGAGCGCCGAGCAAGCGGAAAAAAATCCTAATCAAGCTTTGCTGTGGCAGGTTCAGGAAGGTTTGGTCCGCTATATGGTGAACTATGAACAATTGATTAAAGATTTAAATTGAACAAAAATTTTGCCGGGGCAAATAGCCTAAATTTGTGACAAACGCATGTCAATTGCTTGTTGATCGGACCCTCATTTGATAAACTGTAAGTGATCTTCTCATGGTTGGCACCTTAAACCGAAGGTGCTTTTTTCCTTATCAGGAAAGCTCCCCATTGAACGGGGGATTCTCACCCTCCTGATTTTTAATTTCCCTTTTGTTGTTTTAGGTAGGTGTCGAAGAAATGCAACCAGAGTTGGTGCTGGCCTCCGGCTCTCCGCGCAGAAGAGAGCTGCTGGCCTTGTTTGGAGTCGATTTTCGTGTGCAAACAAGCCATGTGGATGAAACAGTTGATCACCGTCTTCCCCCTGGCACAATCGTTGAAGAATTAGCTCTGCGCAAGGCGAGAGCAGTGGCCACTGAGTGTGATGATGCACTGGTGATCGGCGGAGATACGATTGTCGTTCATAACGGGGAGATCCTGGGCAAACCATGCGATGAAGATGAGGCAAAAAAGATGCTTTCCCGTTTGCAGGGAACCGATCATCAAGTTTATTCGGGGATTGCCCTCGTCCGCGTTCGGGCGGGTGCGCAAGTGGAAGAAAAAACGGCTCACCGTATGACAAGAGTGTGGATGCGGCCGTTATCTCCCGAAAAAATAGCTTGGTATGTAGGCACAAAAGAGCCTTTGGATAAAGCGGGAGCATACGGGATTCAAGGACGGGGAGCCCGCCTTGTCGATAAGATCGAAGGTTGTTATTTCAATGTGGTGGGATTGTCCATCCCCCTGTTGGATCAAATGCTGGAAGAAATGGGTTTTCACTCTGTGTAATTGATGGTCTGATCAGCTGACACCTCTGCCGTTTTGCTACTTTGTCGGATCCGGCCATTCACCAGGGTGAAATAGCAGGCAGAGGAGGAATGGAACGTTAATGGAGAAAATGGAACGTGCCTACGTTTTGCTGAGCGACGTGCCGGAGGAAGAGCGGCCGCGTGAGCGGATGTTGCGTTTGGGGCCTCAGCATTTGTCCAATGCCGAGCTGATCGCGCTGTTGTTGCGGACAGGCAGCACAGGTGAGTCTGTGGTGGCCCTGGCGCACAGGGTATTGGTCAAAACAGACGGTTTGAAAGGGCTTGCGCAAACTTCGCTCCAGGAGTTGATGAAAATCCACGGCATCGGTCTGGCAAAGGCGGTTCAGCTGATGGCAGGCGTAGAGCTTGGCCAGCGCATCTCGCGTTTATCGCCTGAAGAGCGCTATGTCATACGTTCCCCTGAAGATGTTGCGCAATATGTGATGGATGAATTGCGCTTTGCCAAACAAGAGCATTTTGTTTGCCTGTTTTTGGATACAAAACATCAAGTGATATGCAAAAAATGCGTTTTTAAAGGAAGTCTGAACGCCTCGCTTGTTCATCCGCGCGAAATTTTTCTTGAGGCGATTCGCTCCAGCTCCGCAGCTGTCATCTGTATACATAATCATCCGAGCGGGGATCCGACTCCGAGCACGGAGGATATTCATGTGACTGAGCGACTGATCGAGGCGGGGCAGCTTCTGGGAATCGAGGTACTGGATCACGTGATCATCGGAGATCAACGATTTTTCAGTCTGCGTGAACATGGGCTGATTTCCTAGCATATCCTTGTGACGACAATAGAAATGTGACAAAAGGGAAGGAGGGCCGGACGTGTTTGGAAGTTTTGTGAAAGATATGGGAATTGACCTTGGGACGGCCAATACGCTGGTATATGTGAAAGGACAGGGAATTGTGGTGAGGGAGCCTTCAGTTGTGGCCATTGAGCTGGGAACTGAAGAGATCAAAGCGGTCGGGAATGCAGCCAAATCGATGATCGGGCGCACCCCGGGAAACATCGTTGCCATCCGTCCCATGAAAGACGGGGTCATTGCCGATTACAATACGACTGCGACGATGCTCGAGTATTTTATCAAACAAGCGATCGACCAAAAGATGATTTTGCCGAGAAAACCCAATGTGATGGTTTGCATTCCATCCGGAGTCACGCCGGTAGAGAAGCGGGCGGTGGAGCAAGCGACGATCCGGGCGGGGGCAAAAGAGGCTTATACGATCGAAGAGCCTTTTGCCGCAGCGATCGGAGCGGGCTTGCCCGTATGGGAACCGACCGGCAGCATGGTCGTGGACATCGGTGGAGGAACGACGGAAGTTGCCGTCATCTCGCTCGGCGGCATTGTCACCAGCCATTCCTTGCGCGTGGCGGGGGATAAGATGGATGAAGCGATCATCCAGTACATCAGGAGAAAACATAATCTGCTGATCGGTGAAAGAACGGCGGAGACGCTGAAAATGGAAATCGGGGCAGCGATTCCGCCGGAGGAAGATCTCACCCGGGAGATCAAGGGCAGGGACCTGATTACGGGCTTGCCGAGAATGATTGAGATTACCTCTCGGGAGATTGCAGAGGCTCTGTCTGAAACGGTTAACGATATTATCAACGCCGTGAAACAAACCCTTGAAGAGACTCCGCCGGAACTGTCCGCCGACATTTTGGACCGGGGGATCATGTTGACCGGAGGCGGAGCATTGTTGCGCCGGCTGGATGAACGGCTGAGACAGGAGACGCACATGCCGGTGACGGTGGCGGAGAATGCCCTGGATTGCGTCGTCATCGGTACGGGAGCGGCATTGGACCATATCGACATGTTTAAACCGAGATCCAATTCATCGTACCGCTCCCGTCGCAGACCGTTCTGATGGAGGCGTTCTCTTCATGAAACGAAATATGACCCAGCGCATATTTATCATCGTGATTTCGGTTGTCCTTTTGTTTATTTCCGCGGGCATGACCAAAGGGGACGGCGATATTCTCGCGGGACCGGAAGGTTGGATCCAAAATGGCGCCGGATGGATTGAAGGGGTATTTTACACTCCGTTCAGCGGGCTGTTCGCCGATGGAAAAGGAACGAAAAGCGCCTCTTCCCCGTCGGTTGAAGAATTGAAGTTAAGGGCGCGTGTCAATGAACTGACGAAGGAAAATCAAGAATTAAAAGAGATGCTGGATTATAAAACTGAGAATCGTCTGGAATCGATCCAGGCCCGTGTCGTTTACCGCAGCCCGGACCGTTTCAGTAACCGGGTGGTGATTAACCGGGGGACTGATGATGGGGTGCGTCCCAAAATGCCGGTGGTCACCCCGCAAGGACTCATCGGCCGGGTTCAAACCGCAACCAGCCACATGGCGAACATTCAGTTGTTGACCGATTCGGGAGACGGGCCGGGCATTGCGGCGGTGGTTCAAACGGATAAAGGAGAAGTTCTGGGGATTATCGAAGGATACGATGAACAAAAACGCCGTCTGATCATGAAGAAAGTACCCGTGACGGCTGCTCCCAAAAAGGGGCAAATCATCGTTACCTCCCGTTTGTCGGACATTTATCCGGGCGGCATTTTGATCGGCACGGTGGATGCAGTGACGATGAATGAGAGCCAGGTGGAACAGGTTGTCTACATCAAACCGTCCGCATCCTTTGAACAATTGGATTATGTTGCGGTTGTAAAAGATCCGGAAAAACTGCAACTCAAATCGATGCAAAAATAAACAATGCATTTTATGGAGGGGAATGCCATGAAAAAGCTGTTCGCCGGTTTCCTCTTCCTCCTTTTCATTTTGGAAGGTTCCGTTTTCCAATGGTTGCTCCCCCAAGCCTGGGGGAGCACTTTTATCGTTATCCCTCAATTGGTTGTCAGTGGGATGATTGCCATTTCTTTGTATTTGCCGCGGCGGTATGTACTGTTGCTCAGCTTTTTTTTCGGGTTGCTTCATGATGTCGTTTACGGGCCCGCACTTGGCATTTCCGCGATAACCCTTCCGCTCGTCGCGTATGGAACCTACAGGATGGCAGCCCATGTGCCTCCTTTTCAGTGGGTTGCCGGGGTGCTGACCGCATGGGGGCAACTCATCTATCTCATCCTGATTTACGGGTGGGATCGCCTCTTCGATTTTACGGATGTGCCTGTTGTGTTGGCGATGTGGAATTACATTATTCCGTCGACACTGTTTAATGTGATCATCGGCTATCCCATATTCAAGGTGATTCACCTGATTTATCAAAAGAAACGCAATCGGTCGATTATATTTGACACCATTCTCCGTTAATCAAGGCAAATCATCTGTGGCAAGCTGGGGGATGAAGGAAAATGAAGGAGAAGAGCGAAATCATATGTGAGGCGGGGTGACGTTGGATATGGGGAAAACGCTAAAACCGGGCGTAACGATCAAAGGAACCAAAGACGGGTTGTTTTTCTTTCTGGATGATTCGCGCCCCTTTTCTGATGTATTGGCAGATCTTAAAGAAAAGCTGGAAAACTCCCATGCCGCACACATTTGGGACGGCCCGGATTTGAATGTGATCATCAAGTTGGGAAAGAGACAGATTACAAAAGCGGAGGAAATTGCTGTCAGGGAACTGTTTTCCGTCCGCAAAAATTTGATCATACAGGAGTTTGAGTCCGACGACATCCCCTATCTCCTTGGTGGTGAGCAGGATCTTGTCATCAAGTCGGGAACGGTTCGATCAGGTCAGGTATTGATACATAAAGGAAATCTTTTGTTTTTGGGCGATGTCAATCCCGGCGGAACCATTCAGTGTACGGGGAGCATCTATGTTTTGGGAGCCTTGCGCGGATTGGCGCACGCGGGGTGCGAAGGGGATACCAATGCAATCATCGTCGCTTCCGTTTTGCGGCCGACCCAGCTCCGCATCGCTGATGTGATCTCGCGCCCGCCGGACAAATGGGATGAGTCCGAGATTGGCATGCGCTTTGCTTATATGATTGATAACCAGATCGTCGTGGAACGGATTCACCATCTGGGGCAATTGAAACCGGAACTTGAATGGAAAGAAGGGCGCCGTCATTTTTAATAAAATTGGTCTGAAGCAGGATTGAATTTTCAGGGGAAGGAGGGGAGAATGTGGGAGAGAGCATCGTGATTACATCCGGAAAAGGAGGCGTCGGGAAATCGACGTCCTCAGCCAATATCGGCACGGCTTTGGCATTGGCCGGGAAAAAAGTTTGTCTGGTGGATGCCGATATCGGGCTGAGAAATTTGGATGTGCTTTTGGGATTGGAAAATCGAATTATTTATGATCTGGTCGATGCCATCGAAAAAAGATGCCGTATCGATCAGGCGTTAATCCGGGATAAACGTTGTGATGAGCTGTATTTGTTGCCGGCGGCGCAAACAAGAGACAAGAGTTCGATCTCCGGCAACCAATTGCGATGGTTGATTGCGGAGTTAAAGGAGAAGTTCGATTATGTGATTATCGATTGTCCTGCAGGGATTGATCTCGGCTTTCAAAACGCGATTGTCGGGGCGGATCAGGCCATTGTGGTCACAACTCCGGAAAATACGGCGATTCGCGATGCCGACCGCGTCATCGGGCTTTTGGAGAAAGAACAGGTGGCCCCTCCCAAGCTCGTGGTCAACCGTCTTCGCAAGCAGATGGTGAAAGACGGCGGAATGATGGATGTGGACGAAGTTGTGTCTGTGCTGGCGATCGACCTGCTGGGAGTCGTGCCGGATGATGAGCAGGTGATTCGCGCGGGGAATACCGGAGAGCCGATCGTCTATGAAAACCGAAATGCGGCAGGCAAAGCTTATCGAGACATTGCCCGTCGCATCCAGGGGGAAATGGTTCCCCTGATGGTATTGGATAAAGAATCGAATGTGATTACAAAAGTAAAGCGATGGCTCGGTTTTGCCTGAGGCCAAACAGGCGGGCCGATTCCTGCCAAGGTAACCTGGTTCCTTCAAAGCCCGAAGGGACCGGGTTTTTTGCTTTTTGCATATCCCCCCCTTGTCCATCATATCTTGATACAAATGTGAACAATAGGGGTTGGGCAGGATGTACGACTGGGCGCAGAAACACAAAAAGCGCAGAGAAGTTAAATGGCAGGCAATCAGACAAGGACGGGCCCCGCGCTCTTGGGCTGCGAAAAGAAAAGAATGGGATCCGGGTCAGGATTTACTTTCCTATGATGCTTCCCCTTGGAATCAAACAAGCGGCAAAGGACAAGCAAGGGGAAAAAAGGGAGGCCGACTGCGTACACAAATGCTGTTAACCGCAGCTCTCTTTATTTTGACATTGCTCGTTTTCCGTTCACAGTCCCCGGTGCTGAAGCCTGCGGAACAATGGATTTCCGGCGTCATGACGCACGATTTTCAGTTTGCGGGAATGGAAAACTGGTTCAAACGATATTTAGGAGGATCTCCGTCCATTCTTCCGGCGTTTTCCCGTTCTGAGACTGATGAGAAGCCCCGGGAACATCGCTGGCATTCTCCCGTCTTTGGCAAAGTGGTGCTCCCGTTTGATGAACAGCGCAAGGGGATCGTGATCCGAACGGTTGCCCATGCGCGGGTTGCGGCTGCGGATGAAGGATGGGTCATATTTGCCGGGGAGAAACCGGGATTGGGCAAAACAGTGATCATTCAGCATGAGGGAGGGAGCGAGACATGGTATGGCCAATTGGCCGGTATCGACGTCAAACCAAAAGACTGGGTGAAAAAAGGGCAGACTATCGGGAGCATAAGTGAAACAAAAGGACAACCGCTCTTGTATTTTGCCGTGAAACAAAATGATCGATTTATTGATCCGGCGAGCGTGATCGTATTTGATTGACCGCATGAGGCAGAAAATTCGCCTGCGCATTCATCCGCTTTTATGGCTCGTCGCTTGTTCGGCTGTTTGGACAGGCTATTTTATTGAATTTTTCACCTTGTTTGTCCTGGTTCTGATCCATGAAATGGGGCATGTCGCGGCAGCAAGGAGTTATGGCTGGCGCATCCGCGCCGTGGAACTTCTTCCTTTTGGCGGTGTGGCGCAGACGGAGGAGTGGGGAACCGTTCCGGCGAAGGAAGAAGTAGTCGTCGCATTGGCCGGGCCCTTTCAGCATGTGGCGATGATTTTAATCAGCCTGCTTTTTTACGGGACGGGCTGGTGGACGAGGGAATGGACTGAATACTTCATCCACGGCAATGTCATGATCGCCTGTTTTAATCTGTTGCCCATTTATCCGCTGGATGGGGGACGGGTGATGCAAGCGGGGCTGAGTTTTTTGTTCCCTTTTCGGATCTGCATCGATCTTACGCTGTGGGTCAGCAGTTTTCTCTCTCTCGTGCTGGCTGCGGCCGCCCTGTTTTGGTTTAAACAAGGAATTCTCATCCATCTTTTCCTGATCGCCCTCTTTTTGTTATACTCCAACTTGCGGGCACTAAAACAGAGACATTACCAATTCCTGCGTTTTTTGCTTTCCCGTACGCGTTCCCGCATTTCCTCAAAACCCGTTAAAAAAATGACTGTCCATGGCAAGGCCGAGTTGAAAGAAGTCGTACAGATGTTATATAAAGAGCGCTATCATATTTTGGAAGTGACGGATCGCACGGGAAAGGTGATCGGGTTTTTGCCCGAGGAGACGCTGCTCAGCCGGTTTTTGCATCCGCGGTTTTACACCTGTACGGTGGAAGAGCTCTTTTAGGATTAAAGGAATATTTTACTTGCAACTCGCTTTTGACAATCATCGGCGGATGTGCTAAGATAAGGCTTGTTGTCGATACCGCTCGTGACAGGATCTGCAAGAGACTTCAGTCTCTCCTGTTCATGGCGAGTCCTTTAAGAGGAGGATTAAAGTTCATGTACGCTATTATTCAAACAGGCGGCAAACAGTACCGCGTAGAAAAAGACAGCGTTCTTTTCATCGAAAAATTAAACGCACAAGAAGGTGACACAGTTACCTTCGACCAAGTATTGCTCGTAAACAAAGATGATGAAACCAAAGTTGGTGCTCCGGTTGTAGAAGGCGCCAAAGTAATCGGTAAAGTAGTTAAGCACGGAAAAGGCAAAAAAATTACCGTGTTTAAATATAAACCAAAAAAGAATTATAAACGCAAAAAAGGTCATCGTCAGCCATTCACCAAGGTTGTAATCGAAAGCATCGAAGCATAATGATTCGCATTTTGGTGGAGCGAAACGACCGGGAGCAGGTGGAGCGCGTTCTGATCACGGGGCACGCCAATTACAGCGAGCACGGTACGGATATTGTTTGTGCCGCAGTTTCCGGCATTTCCATCGGATTGGTTAATGCCATTGAAAAGATGTTCGGCTGCAAGGTGCATGCCGATGATGACAGGGAAGGAAAGCTGGATTGCCGTTTCCCGGGGAAATTGTCTGATCCTGCAAAGCGGGAACAGGTTCGCCTGCTCATGGAAGCCATGGTCGTTTCCCTAAAAAATGTGGCTGATGAATTTCCTTCCTATGTTAAAATGAAAGAACGGATTCAATAATGAATGAAAAGAGGTGGAAACCATGTTGAAACTCAATCTGCAATATTTCGCATCGAAAAAAGGTGTAGGTTCCACGAAAAACGGCCGTGACAGCATCTCCAAACGCCTGGGCGTTAAACGCGGAGACGGTCAATTCGTCTTGGCTGGAAACATCTTGGTTCGCCAGCGCGGAACCAAAATTTACCCGGGTGTAAATGTTGGTCGTGGAGGAGACGACACCTTGTTTGCAAAAGCAGACGGTATTGTTCGTTTTGAGCGTATGGGACGCAACAAAAAACGCGTAAGCATTTACCCTGTAGCTGCACAAGAAGCTGCAGCAGCACAAGCCTGAGCGAATTAGGCTGAAGAAACCCCGGCCAAACGGCCGGGGTTTTTCTTTTGTGGAAAAATACTGTAAAATAAGGTCTGACATACATACAAAAGATAGGGGAGATCAAGGTGAGGCGGAGCGGTTTTCAATGGGTGTTACCCTTTGTTCCCACGATTGTTTTGCTTGTGGGCTGGCTCGTCCAACCGTTTGGTCGGACAGGCACAATCCTTTTTTTTCTCGGTTCCTTGCTTTCCCTGGGATTCGGCATCGCCTGTGCCCATCTGCTGAGAAACCGGATGGAGTCCATCGCCGCAGCGGAACGGATCAGACGAATTTCCAGCATCAAGCGGCATGATTGGATGAATCATATCCAAGTTTTAATGGGATATTTGATGATGAAAAAGGAAGACCGCCTCAAAGCGTACATGCAAAAACTGGTGGAACGGGCGGGTCATGAGCGAAACCTGTCTGAGTCCAGGTATGCTCCGCTTTCCGCATCACTTCTCATTCTTGACGACCGGTTTAAAGACTGGGAAATCGAGTGGAATGTGCCCAAGGCTATTCGGTTTTCGGAAGTTGCCGCCGAGAAAAAGTTGTTTCAACTTCTGGAGACGCTGTTTCAGTTCCTCGAAGCAAAAGGGGAAGCGGAAAAAGGATACGGAAAACTTCAGATCTCTCTGGTTCAAAATGACCCTTGGGTCCATGTGAAAATCAACTGGCAGCTTGATGAACTCCCTTTTCGAATTGCGGAAACGGATGAAAAGACCTTAAAGAATAAACTGCAACGGTGGCAAGCGAAAATGGAGACCCTGTCCGGACGAAACGGGATGGAGGTCGCGTGTTGTTTGAGCCGGCAAGAGTAGGAAGGTGACTGGGACATGTTTGTGGATAAAGTAAAAGTTTATGTAAAAGGCGGAGACGGCGGCAACGGGATGGTTGCCTTTCGGCGCGAGAAATACGTGCCGTACGGGGGCCCCGCGGGTGGAGACGGCGGCGCTGGCGGCGATGTCATTTTTGAAGTGGATGAGGGTTTGCGTACCCTGATGGATTTTCGCTTTCAACGTCACTTCAAAGCAAAACGCGGGGAGAACGGGCGTTCCAAATCCCAACACGGTGCATCGGCGGAAGATCTTGTCGTGAAAGTGCCGCCCGGAACGGTTGTAAAAGATGCGGAAACAGGAGAATGGATTGCTGACCTGACGACAGATGGACAAAGAGCGGTGATCGCCAAAGGAGGACGCGGAGGGCGGGGCAATATCCGTTTTGCCACACCGGCCAATCCGGCACCGGAAATCGCGGAAAACGGAGATCCCGGCCAGGAACGCTGGGTTGAGCTTGAACTGAAACTGTTGGCTGATGTCGGGTTGGTGGGTTACCCGAGCGTGGGGAAATCGACGCTGTTATCGGTCGTTTCTGCGGCAAAGCCCAAAATCGGGGCTTATCATTTTACCACATTGGTTCCCAACCTCGGCATGGTTCAGGTGGGAGAGCGCAGTTTTGTCATGGCCGATCTGCCCGGCCTGATTGAAGGGGCACATGAAGGTGTCGGCTTGGGGCATCAATTTTTGCGTCACGTTGAACGAACCAAAGTGATTGTTCACGTGATTGACATGGCTGGTTCGGAAGGGCGCGACCCTTATGAGGATTATTTGAAAATCAATGAGGAAATCAGACAGTATCGCGCGGACTTGATCAATCGCCCGCAGATTGTCGCTGCCAACAAAATGGATCTCCCGGAGGCGGAGGAGCATCTTGAACGGTTCAGAGAAAAAATCGGCGATGTGCCGGTTTACCCGATCTCGGCTGCGACGGGACAAGGAGTAAAGGAACTGTTGTTTGCCGTCAGCCGGTTGCTGGATCAGGTGGAACAGGAAGAGTCTGCCCGGCCGGTGTCGGAAGCGCCTGTGGAACGAAAAGTGTATCGCAGTACCGAAGAGGAACCCGCCTTCACCATCCGCCGCGAAAATGAAGTTTATGTCGTGGAAGGAGAGCGGGTGGAAAAATTGGTTCAGCGCACCAACTTCCAATACCATGACAGTGTGCTTCGCTTTGCGCGCACGATCCGCAAAATGGGGATTGAAGATGCGTTGAGAGCGCGTGGTGCCAAAGAAGGGGATACGATTCGCATCGGAGAGATGGAATTTGAATTAAGCGATGGTGCGGATTACTGAGCAAGAAAAAAGCAAGCGGCTCCCAAATGAAATTGGAGCTCCGCTTGCTTTTTTTATTCCAGGTGATGTTCACGCTTGATTTTGTCAAGTAAATGGCGGCATCCGGCCGATACCAGCTCATACGTTTCATCGAAATTACCGGTATACCATGGATCGGGCACTTCAGTGTAGGTCGTGTTCGGAATGAAGTCGACAAAACGATACACGTTGTTCCCGGAATTGCCGGAAAGCTTGTGCAAGTTTTCAACGTTGCGGTTATCCATCCCGATGATGTATGTAAAGTTGGAAAAATCCTCTTTTTTCACCTGCCGGGCTCGTATGCCTTCATAGGAAATTCCGTATTGATCCAGTTTTTTTCGCGTCCCGTGATGCGGAGGTTCACCGGTGTGCCAGTCGCCGGTGCCTGCGGAGTCGACGCGAATCTGGTCATCCAGGCCTTCCTCCCGGACGTAATGGCGGAAAACCGCCTCAGCCATCGGTGAACGGCAGATATTTCCCAAACAGACAAAAAGAACGGAAATCATGATACCAACTCCTTATCTCGATGGTGTATGTGTGGCGTTCCGGCCATTTATTATACCATAAGCAAATGCAGACAATCCTTTTTTGTAAAAGAATGGAAGCGGATCGATGAAAATTGCCGGCCCAATCATGAGACAGATATCTGAACAAAATCGGGAGGTCCTTGTGCCACCAGGTTGATCAGCGATCTCGCATAGAAAAAGTTTTACAAAGGGTCTTGCCTAACAGTACCAGTCCACGTTAAAATGTCCGTAATGGGGAAACATATGTATTTTATTGGAGGACACATATAATGCCGCAAGATCCTTATGCTTTGGTTCGAATCGATATGCTGCCTGAGGCGATCCAGAAAACATTGGAAGCGAAAAAGCTGCTGGAGACAGGAAAAGTATCCAAAGTTCAAGAAGCTGTGGAGAAAGTGGGAATCAGCCGCAGCTCATTTTACAAATACAAGGATGGTGTTTTCCCGTTCCATGCGATGGTCAAGGAAAAAATTGTGACCATCTCCATGATCCTGGAGCATCGGGCCGGCATTCTGTCCAGGGTTTTAAGCTTTTTGGCATCAGCAAGTGCCAGTGTGTTAACCATTCACCAAACGATCCCGCTGCAGGGGGAAGCCAATGTTTCGATGTCTGTCGATACGGCACAGGTAGGGATGGAGATCAATGAACTCTTACAGGGGCTCGTTGATTTACCGGGCGTCAGACGGGCTATTGTCGTAGGAACAGGTGAGTGAGAAGAGAGAGTCAGCAAAGGAGAGGAATAATGAGAAGAGGAATCTTGGAACGCTATCGCGCCTATTTGCCCGTAACGGAGCATACGCCGCATCTGACCCTGTTTGAGGGAGAAACACCGCTTTATCATGCACAAAGGCTGTCCGCTGAGATCGGTGTAAACGTCTATCTCAAACACGAAGGAGCCAATCCCACCGGATCGTTTAAAGACCGCGGGATGGTAATGGCCATCGCCAAAGCGAAGGAAGAAGGAAGCACCGCAGTCATCTGTGCTTCGACTGGCAATACATCCGCATCAGCGGCAGCCTATGCGGCCAGGCTCGGTTTGAAGTGTTACGTCGTGGTGCCCCACGGGCGGATCGCGATGGGGAAATTGGCGCAAGCAGTCATCTATGGAGCAGAAGTATTGGCAATTGAAGGGAATTTTGACCAGGCGCTGGCCATGGTGAGGGAAATCGCGGACCGGTATCCGGTTACGCTGGTCAATTCCTTAAACCCCTACCGGATTGAGGGGCAGAAGACGGCCGCCTTCGAGATTTGTGAACAATTGGGCGAAGCACCGGATATCCTGGCGATTCCGGTGGGGAATGCTGGAAACATCACCGCGTACTGGAAAGGGTTTAAGGAGTATGTTCAGGCGGGGAAGGCTCGCAAACTGCCGAAAATGTGGGGATTTGAGGCAGAAGGAGCCGCAGCCATCGTCCGCGGTGAACCAATTAGTGAACCGGAAACGATTGCGACGGCCATTCGCATCGGCAATCCGGCCAGTTGGAAAAAGGCGGAAGCGGCGGCGGATGAGTCAGGAGGATGCATCGACTTTGTCACTGATGAGCAAATTTTGGAGGCTTACCGGAAAATAGCCGAGTGGGAAGGGGTTTTCTGTGAACCCGCTTCAGCCGCTTCGGTAGCCGGTCTGATCAAAATGGCGCAGCTTGGGAAATGCAAACCGGGGAGCAAAGCCGTCTGCGTATTGACGGGAAACGGATTAAAAGATCCGCAAACGGCGCTTCATGCCACCGAAGTGAAACCCAAGGTGATTCCCGGAGAAATGAAGGCGGTTTTGGAATGGATCAATGTGGAAATGGATTCGGCCGTATGAGAGAGTTTGCGCCGTTTGAGGTGGTTGTGCCTTGCAGTACGGCGAATTTGGGCCCCGGTTTTGATTCGATCGGTATGGCATTAAACCGGTATCTGCGCTTGCGTTTTTCACCGGCGAAGGAGTTGAGCCTTTCCGTCAGCGGGCCGTATGGAGCCGGAATTGAACTGGATCAGGATAACCTGATTGTTTCCGTCATGAAGCAGGCTTGCGCTGAAATGGGACTTTCTCTTATTCCATTTCAACTGGAGATCGAAAATGAGATCCCGCTTGCCCGCGGACTGGGCAGCAGCGCGGCCGCCATCGTTGGAGCCTGTATGGCGGTCAACCATTTGTATCAGTTTGGATGGGACCGGGAGGAGATACTTAAGCGGGCTACAAAGTACGAAGGGCATCCGGACAATGTCGGGGCATCGATCTTTGGCGGGGTGGTGATCGGATCGTGGGATGGGCGGAAGGCGCACCTGCTTTCCAGCGAAGCGCCTAATCTGCCGATCGTCGTTGCCATACCCAAACGCCCTCTTTCCACCAAACTGGCCCGGCATGTTTTACCCAGTTTTTATGACAAGGAAACGACCGTTTTATCCAGCAGCAGGGCCAACCTGCTGGTAGCCGCCCTGTTGCAAAAACGGTGGGATTTGCTCCAAGTTGCCATGCAGGATTTATTTCATCAGCCATATCGGGAAACGCTGGTTCCCGGATTGCGGGAAATTCTGAAAAATGCGGTTAAAAACGGTGCGTACGGAGCTGCTTTGAGCGGAGCGGGGCCGACGATCCTTGCGTTTGCCCGGGATGGGGAACGTTTGACAAGATATTTTAAAAGCGTTTTTTCGGAAATGAATATCCCGGCGGACATCACTGACCTGAAAGCGTCACAAACGGGGGCATTTGTCCAGTTGACAGCAGAGCAAAAACGTAGTAGAGTCTTGGGAAAAATATAAGGAGCAGGGTTATGAAAGAAGTCGTAGCCTATTTGGGACCAGCTGGAACCTTTACCCATGCGGCTGCAGAGTGGTTATTCCCGGAGAAACACGCGGTTTTGCAGCCGTATTCCACGATCCCCGACTGTTTGCAAGCAGTTGCGGACAGAGAAGTTCAGTTTGCCGTCGTTCCGGTGGAGAATGCCATCGAAGGATCGGTCAATTCAACATTGGATTGGCTGATTCATTATATTGATGTCCCGATCGTTGCCGAACTGGTTTATCCGATTGCGCAATGCCTGATGGTTCATCCGTCGCAAAAGCACCGTCCGCTGCGGGAATTCGGAAAAATTTTGTCCCATCCCCAAGCGATTGCGCAGTGCCAACGGACGCTTCGGCAAAAAGCGCCCATGGCTGAATTTGTCTTTACCGACAGTACGGCCAAAGCGGCCGGACTCATAAAGGAACAGCCTGATCAACCATGGATGGCCGTCGGTCCGGCCAAAGCGGCGGAATTTAACGGATTGTCGATCCTGATGGAAAATATGCAGGATCATCAAAATAATTTTACGCGTTTCCTCGCAGTCGGGTGGAAAGAGAAGGAAAACCGTCAATCTGCCGATTTTTGCAAAACGAGTTTGCAGATTACGCTTCCCTCAGATTACCCGGGAGCGTTGTATCAGGTTTTGGCCGCTTTTTCATGGCGCAAGATCAATTTGTGCCGGATAGAATCACGGCCGACGAAGACGGGGCTGGGAAATTATTATTTTATCATCGATGCTGAGTTGCCTGTTGACCATCTGTTGATGCAGGGGGCCATTTCTGAAATTGAAGTGTTGGGGTGCCAAGTGCGGATACTGGGTTCCTTCCCCTGTTTTTATAAAAAAAGTTATGAAAAAATAGCGTCGAAATCAAATTTTGCACAAAATGATTGACAGTTTTATAGCATGGGGATATAATGATTTACAAATTTATTAAGAGGAAATTTTCAGTCTTATCAGAAGGGTACCTAGGGTTCCGTCCATTTGATTCAAGGGAGTCTGGACCAAGCGGTATCGGCACCGGGATATGGTGTACACCGTGGGGATAAAAGCCTCCAGCGGCAGGTTCTGATGCAAGGGATCAAACTGTGCCGTCGGAGGCTTTTTCTAATTTCTGATGTTGGGGAATATCCGCTGCATCGTGTCATTGAGTAAACAAAAATCACCAAAACGAGGAGGAAGGCAACATGACGGCTGACGAGCGCTGGGTATTTATCAATGGGGAGTACAAGAGGAAAGAAGAAGCTGTGGTCTCCGTTTTCGATCATGGCTTCCTTTATGGAGACGGTATTTTTGAAGGAATTCGCGTTTATGACGGAAATATTTTCAGATTGAAGGAACATATCGAGCGTCTGTACGACTCTGCCAAATCGATTTTGCTCCATTTGCCGTATACCCGGGAAGAGATGGAGGATCTGGTCTGCGAGGCGGTTCGCAAAAATGGGTTGCGCGATGCTTACATTCGTCTGGTCGTTTCCCGTGGCCCCGGAGATCTCGGGCTTGATCCCTCCAAGTGTAAGTCGCCGAATGTGATCATCATTGTTGATCAAGTCCGCTTGTTTGCTCGTGAGATGTATGAAAAGGGGATTTCCGTGATCACGGTGCCGACGCGGAGAAATATCCCGGATGCGCTCGATCCAAAAATCAAATCCTTAAATTATCTCAATAATATTCTTGTTCGTATAGAAGCCAACAAGGCCGGTGTTGCCGAAGCGTTGATGCTGGGAATGAACGGGTATGTGGCTGAAGGTTCGGGAGACAACGTTTTTATCGTGAAACGAGGCGTTCTTTATACTCCTCCCTGCTATATCGGTGCGCTGGAGGGAGTGACGCGCAACGCAATCATGGAACTGGCGGAAAAATTGGGGTATGTCGTCAAAGAACAGCCTTTTACCCGCCACGATGTCTATGTGGCTGATGAGGTGTTCCTCACCGGAACGGCAGCGGAAGTGATTCCGGTGGTCGAAGTTGACGGACGTTCCATTGGAACCGGAGTACCGGGGGTTATTGCCAAACAGTTAATGGAGGAATTTGCCAAAGTCGTCAAGGTGGACGGAATTCATGCCTACGGCGGGCATCAGGCTCAAGTGAGATGAGCCAAAAGAGGCTGTATTGCCAATCCGGCGATACAGCCTCTTTTTATTTCAATACCATCAAGCGAGGATGTCGCGGCGGGTAAAGACGACAAAGGCTACCAGAAGGGAAAGAAGCGACCATATGCTTAAAACGGCGAGAGAGAAAGGAAGACTCATTCCTTCGACCAGGGTCGGATGCCCTGAGAGATAATCGGTTAAGCCCAGATTGGTAAAGGCAAGGTATTTCAGCGCTTCCCAGGACGGGGCCAACTGGCTGAGCAAGCCTCCCGAGATCACGGCTGCCAGCATGATCCCCATGCTTGAAGCCGTGCTCCTGACCAAAACGGAGACCATAAATGAGATGGTGCCGATCGCGCAGCAGGAAAACCAGGCCAATCCGTAAGCCATTAAGTCATATTTCCATTGCGGCAAAAGATGGACATGGGTGGTGACCAGATTGTTTCCGTTTTGCGAAAAGCCTGTTAAAACCGGCATGGTCCATCCTTCATAGCCGAAAACCGCGCCAGAGATGACATAACCGAGAACGGCCGTCATAAGAATGAGGAAAGAAGTTCCCAGCAACAAGGCGATATATTTGCTGAGCAAGATTTTGAAACGGGGCACGGGCCGGGTTAGCAACAGCTTGATCGTCCCAGCCGAATGTTCGGATGAAACAATATCCGCAGCCAGGATGACGACAAGCAGCGGCAAAAAGAGTTCGACCGCCTGTTCCACAAATTTGCGGATAAAGGTCGGTCCTCCCGGCGCGGTCGGATTGATGTCATGGTCCAAATAGTATTGTTGCTGCTCAATGTTCAATTTCAGATATTTTTTCCATTCATCCGGGATCTGATTGGATGACAGGCGGTTTTGCGCATCAACGATTTGTTGCGTCAGAAGCGCATGCCAATCGGAAGTGCCCAATCGTTCCATGGTCTCTTTTGTCGTCCGGTACTGGGCATATGTAAAAATGGGAATCAAAATAAGCAAAATCAGGGCGATGACCCAGATCCGCTTTTTGCGAATCAGCTTCATCATTTCGTTATAGATCAGATGCTGCACTTTCCACTCCTCCTGTCATTTGCAAAAAGATATCCTCAAGGGTCGGGCGGTGTGTGCGGATCTCATGAACCAGAATCTGCTTATCAACCAAGGAGCGATTGGTTTCCGCTATTTTTTCAGCCGGCATATGAACGAGAATTCGCCCGTCATCCGGCTGTTCCCATCGGGTGACATAAGGCAGGGATTGCAGCACCTTCAGCCCGCGGTCGGCCGGTTCGATTTTCCATTCGACCATGGATTGGTCTCCGACGAGTTCGCCGATGGGGCCGGTTTGAACCAGCTTTCCCTGGTGAATGATGGCCACACGGTCGCACATCAACTGCACCTCATGCAAAATATGGCTGGAGACAAAAACACTGATTCCATCCTTGCGGGCAAGTTTGCGAATGAAGGCGCGCAATTCGCGAATTCCGGCCGGATCCAGGCCGTTAGTCGGTTCATCAAGAATGAGGAGTTTCGGTTTTCCCAACAATGCCTGCGCAATGCCGAGACGTTGTCTCATGCCGAGTGAATAGGTTTTGACAGGATCATCGATGCGTTCCGTCAGTTCGACTTGTTCCACCACCTCACGGATACGGGCATGATCGATGCGGGCCATCCGGGCAAACAATTCCAAATTTTCCCTTCCGGTTAGGTACGGGTATAATTCCGGGTTTTCGACAATACAGCCCACATGGGAAATCGCTTTTAAAAAGTCGGTTTGCAAATCATAGCCGCCGATTTTTACCTTTCCTTTGCTGGGGCGGATCAGTCCGACCAACATGCGGATCGTCGTCGTTTTTCCCGCTCCGTTGGGCCCGAGAAAACCAAAAATCTCCCCTTCGCCCACTTCAAAGGAGATATCCTGAACAATTGTTCTCCTGCGAATCGTTTTGCTTAAACCTTCGACGTACAACACCGGTTTATTTTGTTTGGCCATCAGTCGTTTCCTCCTTCGGCGGGTCTTGGATCACTTGCCACAAGCGTTCCACCATGCGCTCATAGCCCAGATGGTTCGGATGGAAATGGTCACTGTACAAATATTTCCCCGGATCCATGGCGAACAGGTCAAACGTGGGGATGACGACCACGCGATCAAATTGCACCGCTGTTTGCGAAATTGTGTTGTTCCAGGCAGTCACGAGACGCGAAGCGAGGTTTGCTTCCGGCAAGTCGCCGAATGGATTGTAGATGCCAAACAGATAGACCGTTGCCTTGGGATTGCATGTTCGTATTTCCGTCAGGATATCGGTCAGGTTTTGCTGATATTGAAGCCGGCTTTTCTCGGCGGCAGCCACATCGATCTTTTTCAGACTGCCGCTGCTTTGAAACAAATCATTGCTTCCGATGGTCATGACAATCCACTTCGCGTTTTTGAGCAGATTTTGTATGTGCGGCTGTTTGATCTGCCGGCGCAACTCATCGGACGTCAGCCCGCTGACAGCCAGGTTTACGCTGCTCATCGGTTCCTTTTCCCTTAAGGTTAATTGCGTTTTGACAATGCCAAAATACCCCTGCCCGCCGGGGTCGCCAATTCCCCGCGTCAGTGAATCGCCCAGCCCGAGCAGCAATCCGCCGGCCGGGACGGGAAGAGTTTCATTTGGCTTTGATGAGGCCTTCACGCTTTCGGAACCGGACGGCTGAAGAATATCCCGGATGCCCCAGGCACATCCCAGCGCCAAAAACAGAAAGGAACAGACAGACAGGAAATAGATTGTGTTCCAGAGCGATTTTTTTACCATAAGCGATCCTTCTTTCCGTCGAGTTGATCTGAGCAGGATTTTTTGAGTACCTTCTTATTTTAAAGCAATTTTTAAACAAAAATTTCTGTAAGGCAAAAAAATGCTTAATTGTGCATAGGATGATAATGATCAGCATTTGTTAAGGGGGTTGTTTCATGAAGATTCATATTGTAAGACCCGGGGATACGCTTTGGGTACTCGCTCAAAAGTATAACACACCGATTGAACGGCTGCGCGAAGTGAATCCGGAATTGACTGAAGGAAATGAATTGGAACCGGGCATGAAAATACGGGTGCCGACAGGGAAATTTCTCCTCTCTTCTTCGAAAAATAAGGAAATGGAGACGAAGATCGGGGATGTCCCCGCTGAGGAAGAAAAACGGAAAACAATAAAAGCGGAAAAGGATCGTAAGCAACAGATGGATTTTTTGCCAAAACCTCCGCATATTCCGGAAATGCCGTTTTATTATCAGGGATTTTCTTCATCGTTTGACTCACCGGAATCTTCGTTTTTTGATGAAGGGGGTTACCGCAAGACCCCGGTTCCGCCAGTGAGCCCTTATCCTTATCATATATCCCATTTTTGGCCGCAGCCAGTATACGGGCCGACACCGTTTGTTTCCGCTTTTCCCTATCCCTATGGGTCAGGATATGGTTATCATGTTCCCTATTTTCCGTCTGTGTCAAACTACAGTCCCGAGGCTTATCAGCCAGATCCCTACGGTGGGCAAGAGCAGGCAACTCCGGCATTCAGCAGTCCGGTTTCAGCAAACTGGCCAGTAAAAGAAAGCTCTTCAAGCGAAGGGTAACACGGGAAGGGGAAGAAAATGAAACGACCCCGGCGGGAGTTATTGGAGCGGATATTACATACTGAGGTACGTAATATTACTCCTTATCGAAGGAATTGGTATATAGAAACGGCGCAGATGCACTGGATTGCCAAGCGTATGCACACAGGCCGCCTCCAGTGGTGGTGCAGGGTGGACAATGAATTGAGGCAACGGGGATTTCAGGCCATGTTGCCAATTTGCTCTGATGGGCAAAATTGGCTGCTCACTCCTTTTATTAAGGGAAAGTCAGGGAAATATTCACGGCTTGAAGATGTAAAAAGCATGGTTAAAATACTCGCCGCTTTCCATCAGACAGGAAGGGAACTATGGACGCCTCCCCGAAAAGAGGCGGCTTTTCTTCTTTATCAGCGCGTGGCAGAACGCCTCGCGCGTTTTTATCAGGTGCTGAGGCGCGTCAACAAGGTGGAGGGGGATCTGGGAAAACTGCTGGTGAAAGTCGGAAAAGATTTCTATCTGGAAGGATTGCGTTGCTGGGAAAAGTTGGAGCGGCTACCGTTAAAAGAATTTTGCTATCAGGAATATGAAAGAAGATGTCTGGCTCATCGTGATCTGGCAAGCCATAACTGGTTAATCGGAGAAGACCGGACCATCTGGCTCATTGATTTTGAGACGGCAGATTATGATTGCCAAGCCGGTGATGTCTGGCAAATGGCCTCCCGGATGTTAACGGAAAACGACTGGAATGAAGATTGCGGCGAGATGTTTTTGAATGCATACGAATCCGTGCGTCCTCTCTCATGGCTTGAGAAAAAAATCATTGCAACTCTGTTTCAATTTCCGAATGATTTCTTTCGGGAAGTAGTGGGCTTGGCTGAAAAAAAACGTAATTTTTATACTCAACATTCCCTCCCTTATTTGGTTAAAATAATAGAACACCGGGATAAGTGGAAAGAGTTTTGCAAAGGAATCGCCTATTGGTAGTCCGTATGGGCTTATGGTATGATTTAGATTGGTTTTATTAAGCCTTGTTCTTGCCTGAGGAGGCCAAAGCATGAGAGTAGGACTTGCACAAATCAGACCACACTTGGGCCGAGTGGATATCAATGTGGAATTGCACAGGGAAATGATCCACCGGGCCCGTGAAGAACAAGTGGATCTTCTTATTTTTCCCGAGCTCAGTTTAACGGGATATAACTTGTTGGATTTGACGTATGAGATGGCGATGGATCCGTTTAGCCCGGAAATCCAAAGGCTGGCCCAGGAAGCAGGCGAAATGGATCTCGTCATCGGTTTCATCGAACACAGCCCTGAGCATATTCTTTATAATTCGGCGGCCTATCTTACCGCCGGGAATCTTCATTATTTGCATAGGAAGGTATATCTGCCTACATATGGAATGTTTGACGAAGGGCGTTACGTTGGACAAGGCCAGGTGATCCGCAGTTTCCCGACGCGGTTTGGCCAGTTTGGCATGCTGATTTGCGAGGATTTCTGGCATCTGTCCGCTCCTTATCTCCTGGCACAGGATGGAGCCCATCTGATCATCGTTCCGTCAAACTCACCCGGACAGGATCTGACCGGGCCGGAATTGAGAGCGCAGGAATCATGGTATTCCCTGCTGAAAAATTATGCCTTGCTCAGCGGCACTTACCTGTTGTTTGCCAACCGTGTCGGGACAGAAGATGGCATTACCTTCTATGGCGGATCAGCCGTCGTCGACCCGTTCGGCAAAATCGAGAAGAAGGCAGGCTTGTTCAAAGAAGAATTGCTTGTGGTTGACATCGACATGGAAAAAGTGAAAAAGGCCCGATTCCAAATGCCGCTGCTGCGGGATGAAAATTTGGATCTCACCATTCGCGAATTAAATCGGATCAAGCGTAAACGGACAGGGGAGGGAACATGGTAATGCAGATGATCGAAGAAATGCTGGAACAAGCGCCGTATTTGCGGCTGAATGAAGAACTGGCCACGACCCTCCTGACGACCGCTTTGCGCGAAGAGGTGAACAAAGCCGGTTTTAACAAGGTGATTATCGGATTGTCCGGCGGGATTGATTCAGCTCTGTCTCTGTATCTGGCTGTGAAGGCGTTCGGGCCGGAAAATGTCGTGGCGGTGCGGATGCCGTACAAAACGAGCAGCCCGGCCAGCCTCGAAGATGCTCAGGCGGCGATTGATGGAACCGGGGTGGAGTCGATCACGATTGATATCACGCCGCAAATCGATGCCTATTTTGAGCAGTTTCCCGAAGCGACACCGTTGAGACGTGGAAACAAGATGGCACGTGAACGCATGACCATTCTGTATGATTTGTCGGCGGCGTACGATGCCCTGGTTGTTGGGACGAGCAACCGCACGGAGATTTTGCTCGGCTACGGAACACAATACGGGGATACTGCTTCTGCGATCAACCCGATTGGCGATTTGTATAAAACGCAGGTACGTCAACTGTCGGCGTATCTGAACGTGCCCGAGCAAATTATTACCAAAGCCCCGAGCGCTGACCTGTGGGAGGCCCAAACTGACGAAAGCGAACTGGGATTCAGCTATTTCGATGTCGACCGGTTGCTCTATTTCATGATTGATCAGCGTTATACGCTTGATCAGCTGCGTGCGCTCGGTTTTGAAGATGATTTTATTGAACGGGTGAGCAAACGGATCATCCGCAATCAATACAAACGGACCATGCCGATCATTTTGAAAACAGGTACGCGGACCGTGGGAATGGATTTCCGCTATTTGCGCGATTGGGGCTTATGACAGAAGGGAGAGTCGTTTGGTAAAATGGCAGGTCATTCCAAGTGGAAAAATATCCAGCACCGAAAAGGGCGTCAGGATGCGCTTCGTGGAAAGATTTTCGCCAAATTGTCACGGGAAATTTATGTTGCTGCTCGCGCCGGGGATAAAGATCCCGCGAACAATCATCAGTTGCGTTTGGCCATTGCCAAGGCGAGGGCGCAAAACATGCCGAGCGACAACATTGAACGGGCCATCAAAAAAGCTGCGGGTGCAGGAGAAGGCCGGGACTTTGAAGCAATCACTTACGAGGGCTACGGCCCCGGCGGTACTGCGATTATGGTCGAAGCGTTGACGGACAATCGCAACCGCACGGCCGCCGACATCCGCCATATTTTTTCCAAACGCGGCGGAAATATGGGAGAATCGGGCTGTGTTGCCTGGATGTTTGAACGGAAGGGGATATTGGTCATCGAACGCGACTCGACGGATCTGGATGAAGAAGAGATCATGATGTTGGCGATCGAGAGCGGGGCAGATGATTTTGAAGCGAATCCGCAAACTTATGAAATTATCACTTCCCCGGAATCCTTTGAAGAGGTAAAACAGGCTCTGGAAGCTGAAAATCTCACCTTCTCCACCGCTGAAGTCACATTCGTCCCCTCCAATAAGGTGGAGCTTCACGGCGAAGTGATCAAAGATGTGATCGGCTTGATCGAAGCGCTGGAAGACCATGACGATGTGCAAAACGTTTATGCCAACATCGAAGTGGATGAAGACGAGTTGGCCAAGTATGCGGACTAAAAAAAGCGGACAGAGGAAGATCTCCCTCAGATCTTGCGGGTTTGAGGGAGGTTTTTTAGTATGAAAGCATGCTGTTGACCGGATTGAGTCTGAGATAAGAAAAGAATATTTTTCAGATACAGGAGGAAGAGATTGTTTTTTCTGAATGATATGATATCATTTTGCGTAGTGGCAACCCGATGGCGAGGAGGAAGCACATGGGATTGGCAACCGAATACCTTGCAGTTGTGATCAAGCAATTTCGCATAATGAAGCAAACCGGTGAAAGTGCGATGGCGCAATGCAGTTTCGCTGATCTCCAAAAAAAGATCGGGTTGGAAAGCAACAGCATTGCCGTCATCGTGAAGCATTTACATGGAAATATGCTGTCGCGCTGGACGGATTTTTTAAGAACGGATGGGGAAAAACCATGGCGCAACCGCGATGAGGAATTCACGGATGGATATCAAAGCTTGGAAGCGATGATGGCTGATTGGGACAAAGGCTGGGAAACCGTCTTTGACGCACTCACTTCGCTGACGGAAGAAGATCTGGCAAAAACGGTGACCATTCGTGGTGAAAAACACAGTGTGATCCAGGCGATCGAGCGTCAGATGTACCACTATTCCTATCATATCGGGCAAATCGTTTTTATCGCCAAAGCCCTGAAAGATCGGGATTGGGCCAGCTTGACGATTCCCAAGGGAAAATCAGAGGAATTTAACCGGCAAAAACAAAAAGAGGCGCGGGATTGATGCGCCGTCCGTTTGAAAACAAAGGATTGTTGGAGGACGCGCATATCATTTGCGGTTCGGGCTGCGCAACGCCGATTTTCAGCGGTCAACATCTGTAAAAACATTCCTGTTTTCATTTTTGCATATCCTTGTTCCTTTTGCCCCCATTCTGTAATAGGGGTGGGTTGAAGGCTTGCTGATGCAAACCGGCTGCCCCTGCTTTTCCCGATTACTGCGTTTCATCACATTGATTCATGACATGCCAGGAGAGTGAACCAATGTTTAAAGAGATATTAGCCAGCATGAAAATCGGCTCGGCCAAAGTAAATGCCGTTCTGGACAAAACCACCTTTCGCCAGGAGGAGGAGATTGAAGGCCTGATCGAGATCGAAGGGGGCGATGTCGAACAAGAGATCAAGGAGATCAATCTGCAGCTGTTGGTCGATATTGTGGGTGACCAGCATTTTCCTTTCATCTGGCAGGAGCAAAAAATCAATCCGATCGGCGTGATTGCCCCATATGAAAAAAGATCCATCCCGTTTGCTTTTGCACTGGCCGAAAATGTGCCAATCACTACGCCAAACTACAAAATTTTATTGCGTACCGAATTGGCCATCGATTATGCCATCGACCCGAAAGATCGCGATGTTATCGCAGTGGAAGCGCATCCCTTTTTGAATTTGGCCATCGAATCGCTGAAGCGCCTCGATCTGGATCTGAGCTATGTCGGACATACGACTGAATTTGCCGGCGACAAAGTGCGCGGCTGTCCCTTCCATCAGGAGTTTGTCTTTTCGCTGTCGTCGCAATATGATTACCTGTCCGATGTGCGGCTGGTCAACTTTGGAGGAGGCATAATGGCCTTGGAATTACATAAGCAAAAAGATGAAGAAAATCATGCGGTCGATGATCGTAGAAGGGTTAACTTCACCGTGGATGAAGAGGATTTGCAGGATAACGGAGCCCGATTGACTACGTTCTTCCAAAAACAGTTGGAGCAAAAATAAGGCGGCGGGAGGGGAAGAATGTCCTTCTCCTGCTTTTTTAATCCCGTCATGTTCCCATGCGCTGGCGCATATGATCCTGAATAGGTGTAACAGGAACAGGAGAGACGGGTTATGGGCAGGTTGATCAAAAACTTTCAGTTGGAAAAAGCCCTGCAGGAGGTATTGGAGATCCAGGAAGGAAAAGGGGACTGGGAAGAGTGGGAGAAACGATGGTCCGATGAGGTTAGAGAGAAAGCGGAAAAAGAGATGAAAATCTTTGCCCTGCTCGGTTGGTTAAAACGCTGATCCTGGGTCTTCACTTGTGAAGCGGGTGACCTTACATTTGGAGGTCACCCGTTTTTTTTGAGATTCTTCCCCGCTTTTCTTTTTAAAAAACTGAATGACGAGGCAGGAAGTTCGGACAAAATCATCCCGGCCAAAATAAACAGACACCCGAGGAAGGAGCGTCCGGTCAATGCGATTCCGTTCCAGAAGTAATCTCCCAACGCCGCAAAGACGGGTTCCAGGGAGAAGATGAGCGCTACTCTTGTCGGACTCGTTTGTTTTTGTACATGAGTTTGGGCGATAAAGGCGAGTGAAGTGCAAAACAAAGAGGTAACCACAAGCGCAATGATCACCCCTGGCGTGAACAGGTGCCCGAGCCCTGCGAAAATGATCCGCCGCTCAGTGAACAGTGCGCAAATTCCGCTTAGCACGGCCACCGTGGCCAGTTGGATCGTGACCAGGTGCATCATCGAAGTGGAATTTGTATATTTCCCGGTATAAATAATTTGCAAAGCGAAAAAAATAGCACAGAGAAAGGCGAGCACATCTCCGTAGTTAACAGAACTGAAATCAGTAAAGGCGAGGAGATACAAGCCGCAAAGAGCAAGCAATGCTCCAATGGCGGACGAAAATTTCATTTTTTCTCTCAGAATAAAAAGGGCAAAAACCGGAACCAGAGCCACGGAAGTGCCAGTGAGAAATCCCGATTTGCCTGAAGTGGTATAGAGCAGGCTGAAGGTTTGCAAGGCGTAGCCCAAAAACAGAAACAAGCCCAACAGGGCTCCGGCAGTCCAATTTCGTTTACGGTCGCTTTTTGATAAATTTTCCGGTTTTCGACAAAGCAGGTAGATGAAAAGAAAAAAGGCCGCCAAGGCAAAGCGGATCATCAAGAAATGAAACGGAGGAAGGGTGGCAATTGCATCTTGCACCAGCACAAAGGTAATTCCCCAGACAAAGGCAATCCCTGTCAACGTTAAATCGGCAACCCAGCGTTTTTGCATGGTTTTCTCTCCTTTCGATTCCATTTTCCCGGAAAGATCCGCTTCATTCAAGAAACTTTTTCCGGGATTTTGCCCAGTGTTGGGGATGAATGGAATTTCCTTTTTGAGGAAAATATTTAAAAAAAGGCTTTTTTGGACAGATTTAAGGGTTTTAAGGATATTTTTTAACAATTATTCGTGTTATTATATACTCATAAATCCAATAAAAATACTATGATTTATAGTGGCCGGAAAGGTGTTTTTCATGTTGCAGCTCATGGATCATGCGATTGCAGATCGCCTTCGTTTTTTCTATTCATTTCTCCGTTCTCCAAGAACAGTTGGAAGCGTCACTCCCAGTTCCCGATTTTTGGCCCGGGCGATGTTAAAGGAAGTCGATTGGGCCCGCACGGAGATAGTGGTGGAATTGGGAGCGGGAACAGGGGTTTTTACTGAAGGCATAAAAAAATTGGCACGATCAGGCGCCAAAAAGATGATTTTTGAAAAAGATCTCCATTTGCGTGAACGATTAATCCGTCGTTTTCCGGATTTTATCATTGGTGACAACGCCTGTGAACTGATTCCGTCGTTGGCGGATAACGGGATTGAACCCGGGCAGGTGGACGTAATTCTGTCGGGATTGCCTTTTGCTGTTTTGCCGCAGCCATTGCGGGACCAGATTTTGACGGGTGTGTACCGGGCCTTAAAACCGGATGGCATCTTTATCACATTCCAATATTCGTTGCAGATGAGAAAACAATTGCTGGATCGTTTCCATACGGTGGATCTGTCCTTTGTCCCCTTCAATCTTCCGCCAGCCTTTGTCTACCATTGCCGGAAAAAGGGTTGACAACAGGTTTATCCTGAGGCTTTCGACCAAAAAGAAAGCCTTTTTTATTTGTTGTTAAAAGAATGCTGCAACAGACTGGATCATTAGGAAATAAAAATAGTGCTGTCGAAAAGAAACGGATGTGTTAGAATAAACCCGTATATGAAAGGAATTTGTTATCATAGAAGGGATTTTGTCTCTTTTAAAGTGCGTGACTGGCCGCACTTTCTTTTTCTTTGGGAGTGGTTTACAACATGACCGGTTTTAAGAGAGTGGCAGGGGTAACGGGGGCTATGCTCGCCATGGTTTTGTTTGTGTCGGCTTGTGCCAAGAAGGAGAGTTCCCTGCCGAAAGACCGCGGACCATCTGAAGTTTCGCGGAAGTCTTCGCAAGAGGCGGGTCAGATGGCAGAGGAAAGCTGGCAAAATCAAGCGAAGGGATTTCCGCCGCCCGAACATCAGGTAAGTGAGGCGCAACCGGCCGTCGCCAAACCCGAGGAGGCGATGACCAAAGATCAGATGGCGGAATTGGATCGGATCAAAGAAAAGACCATGGTTTTTAAAGGCCCGAAATTCAAAAAACAGATTGCCCTGACTTTTGATGACGGACCGGATCGGGAATTTACACCGCAAATCTTGAAGATTCTTAAACAGAAGCAGGTTCCGGCCACATTTTTTGTCGTCGGGAATATGGTGAAGAAATATCCGGATATGTTGAGGGAAATCGATCGCGACGGGCACACGATCGGGAATCATTCTTTTAATCATCCTCAATTGACGAAGTTAAAACACCCGGAAACCGACAGGCAAATCGGCCAAACCAATCAGTTGATTTATCAAACGATCCATAAATCGCCATTATTGTTGCGCCCGCCTTACGGAGCCATTAATGATCAGCTGGAACAGCACTTCGGGCAGAAAAACTTTAAAATTATCCAGTGGAGTGTTGATACGCGCGATTGGGCCGGACAGTCTCCGGAGCAAATCATGGCCACCGTGAAACGGGAAGCGGACCCTGGCGGAATCATCCTGCAGCATTGCGCCGGGGGCAAGCAGCTGCAATCCACGGTTCAGGTGCTTCCCGGTTTGATCGATTACTTTCGGGGGCAGGGATATGAATTTGTGACAGTGGACAAATTGTTGAATATCCCTGCTTATGAAGAGTATACGAACAAGGTGAGTCAATGAGAACGACAAGTGAACATAAGAGAAATGGTTTGGTTCGCCAAAAGAGCGCCTGCCATTTCGAAGCGAATGATCGGAACATACCGGGCAGATGCGGACGGCAGGAGAGTGATCTTCTGCCGTCCGCTTTTTTTCCGTCAAAGCGCGTTGCTGGCCGGCTTTTGATCTGCCAAGGTTCTTAAGTCGGCCAGTGGTGGCCGGTCGAAATCAATAAACGATCGGGTCCGATCTTCAGTCCGGCCGATGCTTTGCCCGGCTTTATTCCATTTCATCCCCCGGCGCTCCCTGTTTTATGGTATAATCGTCCGAAGAGAATGAGTGTTCGCTTCAGGAGAGGGGAGAAACATGCGTATAATGGGGATCGACCCGGGGATTGCCATCGTCGGCTTCGGTATTCTCGATCAGAAGGGAAATCAGTTAAAACCGGTCGAATACGGAAGCATTCAAACAGAGGCGGGTTTAAGCACTGCCACACGGCTGAAGCAGATTTACGACGCCTGTACGAAGTTGTTTGCGGAGCATCGTCCTGACGTGGTGGCCATTGAAAAGCTGTTTTTTAACCGGAATGTCACCACCGCTTTTACAGTCGGCCAGGCGCGCGGGGTGATGATGCTGGCCGCGGAAGAAGCGAACATCCCGATTACCGAGTACACGCCGCTTCAGGTGAAAATGGCTGTCGTTGGCTACGGCCAGGCCGAGAAAAAGCAAGTGCAGGAAATGGTGAAGGTGCTGCTTGGACTTCCAAGAGTGCCGAAACCGGATGATGTGGCGGATGCATTGGCCATTGCCATCTGCGAAGCCCATTCGTCGTCTGTTATACATAAATGGAGCAAATGGGGAGCGAAACGATGATTGAGTTTGTCAAAGGAACGGTCGAATACCGGGAATCGGATTATGTCGCTATCAACGTGAACGGCCTGGGTTATCAGGTGTTTGTGCCCAACCCTTTCCGGTTTGAGGAAGGGGAGGAGGTTTATTTGTCGACGCATTTTGTCGTGCGTGAAGATGCCCAGTTGCTGTACGGTTTTCCAACGCGAAGCGAGCGGGATTTGTTCCGGCTGTTGCTGGAAGTGTCAGGCGTGGGCCCCAAGGCTGCGCTGGCGATGTTATCGGGGATGACACCGAAACAATTGATCAGCGCCATTCAACTGGAGGATCTTAAAACATTGACGAAGCTGCCCGGTGTCGGCAAAAAAACGGCGCAACGCCTGATATTGGACCTGAAGGATAAACTGAAAAAGCTGGCATGGGGGTATTCCGAAAGCACACTGCCCCTGCAAGAAAACAGTGAACCACCAAGTGACTTCAGCGCCCGTCTCGATGTGATTGCCGCCTTGTTGGCTCTCGGCTATAATGAGGAAGAAGCGGATTGGGCAGCGCAAGAAGCAGAAAAATCAGCGGAGTCAAGCCTGAGCACCGAAGAGTGGATTAAAAAAGCACTGCAGTTGATGATGAAAAAATGAGGAGGGTGAGACATGGAGGAACGGATCATCTCCGCGAAGATGACGGGTGAAGATGAGATGGTCGAATACAGCCTGCGCCCTCGTTATTTCAGCGAATACATAGGACAGTCCCGGGTGAAGGAAAATTTGAAGATCTATATTGAAGCAGCGAAAATGCGCGGGGAAGCCCTCGATCATGTGCTTTTATACGGCCCGCCCGGACTGGGGAAGACCACGTTGTCCAATATTATCGCCAATGAATTGGGCGTGTCCATTCGCATCACCTCGGGGCCCGCAATTGAACGGCCGGGGGATTTGGCGGCGATCCTGACCAATTTGGGTCCCCATGATCTGTTGTTTATCGATGAAATCCACCGGTTAAACCGGTCCGTGGAGGAAGTGTTATATGCGGCCATGGAGGATTTTGCCCTGGATATCATGATCGGCAAGGGACCGAGTGCACGCTCCGTCCGTCTGGATTTGCCGCCGTTTACGCTCGTCGGGGCGACCACGCGCGCCGGTTCGCTATCTTCTCCGTTGCGAGACCGGTTTGGAGTCGTCGCCCGATTGGAATACTATACGATAGATGAGCTGACGCTGATTGTGGAACGGGCAGCAGATCTGTTACAAGTAAAGATCATGGAAGACGGAGCGGTGGAAATCGCTTCCCGGGCCAGGGGGACACCGCGCATTGCCAACCGGCTGCTCAAGCGGGTGCGCGATTTTGTGCAGGTGGCCGGTGACGGAGTCATTACCGGTGACAGCGCCCGTGATGCTCTTGACCGGATTCAGGTTGACCGGATGGGGCTTGACCATGTGGACCATCGCCTGTTGATGTCCATCATTGAAAAGTTTCGCGGCGGCCCTGTCGGTCTGGATACGTTGGCGGCGACCATCGGAGAAGAAGCGCACACGATTGAAGATGTATACGAGCCTTATCTGATGCAGATCGGCTTTTTGCAGCGAACGCCGCGCGGGCGGATGGTAACAGAGCGTTGCCTGAAGCATTTTGGAATGGAGTGGCCAAAATGAATTCGGTGGCAAAAATGTTGATGCTGGCCGGCGTTATTTTGTTTTTGCTCGGTCTTCTCTGGCAGACCGGAGGCAAATTTTTTCCGTTGGGCCGCTTGCCAGGCGATATTGTGATTGAAAAGGAAAATGTGAAATTTTACTTTCCGATTGTCACTTGTATCGTCATCAGTGTGATCTTAACGTTGATCAGCTATTTTTTTCGCCTGTTTCGCTAAGCAAACGGGCGATTTCTTTTTGAGGCTCGGAAGGATGGGGATTTGACATGGATGTATCAATGTATGACTTTAAACTGCCGAAAGAAATGATTGCCCAAAAGCCTGCTCCCGAACGCACCGGCTCCCGCCTGATGGTAGTCAACCGGGCGACGGGAACATGGACGCATGCCCGTTTTCCCGATATCATCAACTATTTGCATCCTGGCGATGTTTTGGTGTTAAACGACAGCCGGGTGCGTCCCTCCCGCCTGATCGGGGAAAAAGAGGAGACCGGAGCCAAAATCGAATTGCTTCTTTTAAAACCGTTGGGGAATGACCGGTGGGAAGCATTGGTTCGGCCGAGCAAACGGGTGAAAGAAGGGACCCGGATCCGTTTTGGAAACGGCCGGTTGCAGGCCATCGCCGAAGAACAGACGGAAGTGGCAGGCGGCCGCATTTTCCGGTTGCAATATGAGGCGGAAGATGTGGAAAAATTGTTTGAGGAATTGGGGCAAATGCCGTTGCCTCCCTATATCCACGAGCAGTTGGATGACCCGGAACGCTACCAAACGGTGTTTTCAAAAGTGGTCGGTTCAGCCGCCGCGCCGACAGCCGGGCTTCATTTTACCGAAAGCTTGTTGGATGAAATTCGTGCCATGGGGGTCAAGGTGGTCTTTATCACCCTGCACGTCGGCCTGGGAACATTCCGCCCGGTTACGGTGGAGCGCATCGAGGATCACCACATGCACGCCGAGTATTATGAGATCAGCGAGGAAGCAGCCGGGGTGATCCGGGAAGCGAAGCAGCGGGGAAACAAAGTGGTGGCGGTCGGAACCACTTCCGTCCGCACGCTCGAAACGGTGGCGCGACGATTTGACGGAGAAGTGCGTGCTGACAGCGGCTGGACGGATATTTTTATTTATCCGGGATTTACATACAAAGTTGTGGATGCGCTGTTGACCAACTTTCACCTGCCCCAGTCCACTTTGTTGATGCTTGTCAGCGCTTTTGCTTCACGCGAACTGATTCTGGCCGCTTACGAGGAGGCCGTGAAGGAGCGTTATCGTTTCTTCAGTTTTGGGGATGCCATGTTGATCATTTAGCCTGCATTCCGGGTTGAAGCAATTTTTAAAGAAGCGAACTTGTTATTTGGGATCAGTCTTTTCTATAATGGGTAGCAGGAGAATGTGAATTAAGTTAGAATGGGATTTGTAACAGGAGGAAGCATCTTGGCCGTTCGATATGAATTAATCAAAGAATGTAAGCAGTCCGGTGCCCGGCTGGGACGTTTACATACTCCGCACGGGGTGATTGATACCCCGATTTTTATGCCGGTGGGAACGTTGGCGACGGTGAAGACAATGAGCCCGGAAGAATTGAAAGAGATGGGAGCGGGCATTATTTTGAGCAATACCTATCATCTCTTTTTGCGGCCGGGGCACGAGATCGTGAAAGAAGCAGGCGGGCTGCACTCGTTTATGAACTGGGATCGTGCCATTTTGACCGACAGCGGCGGTTTCCAAGTGTTCAGCCTGAGCAAATTGCGCGATATCACCGAAGAAGGCGTCACGTTCCGATCACACTTAAACGGCGAGAAACTGTTTATCGGGCCGGAAAAAGCAATGGAGATTCAAAATGCATTGGGTGCCGATATCATTATGGCATTTGACGAGTGTCCGCCTTATCCGGCCGACAGGGAGTACGTGAAAGCTTCGACCGAGCGGACTTACCGCTGGTTGAAACGCTGCATCAAGGCCCATCGCCGACCGGAGGAGCAAGCGCTGTTCGGGATCATCCAAGGGGGAATGCATCAGGATTTGCGCGAAGAGAGCGCACAGCAGCTGGCCGAACTCGATTTGCCCGGTTACGCGGTCGGTGGCCTTAGCGTAGGGGAGTCCAAGGAATTAATGTATGAAGTGCTGTCTTATACCACGCCGCTCATGCCAAAGGATAAACCGCGTTACCTGATGGGAGTCGGTTCTCCTGACGCGCTGATTCAGGGAGCTGTTTATGGAATTGACATGTTCGACTGCGTTTTGCCAACGCGAATTGCCCGCAACGGGACGGCGATGACCAGTCAGGGACGAGTCGTTGTGCGCAATGCCAAATATGCTCGCGATTTTACCCCGCTTGATCCCGAATGCGATTGCTATACCTGCCGCAACTACTCGCGCGCGTATCTACGGCATTTGATTAAAGCGGATGAGACGTTTGGACTGAGGCTTACCACCTATCACAACTTGTATTTCCTCCTGAGGCTGATGGAGAAAGTGCGACAGGCCATCAGGGAAGACCGGCTTCTCGATTTCCGTGATTCGTTTATGATGAAATATTATGGTTCACTCACTCCGGAGAGAGCCTTTTGATTCCAGCAAATGATTTGATGGAAGGAGTTTTGTAAATGAATATGCTCACTCAATTGGCCCCGCTCGTTTTGTTTCTGCTCATTTTCTATTTCCTGATCATCCGTCCCAACAACCGCCAGCGAAAAGCGAAGATGGAAATGCTGAACAATTTGCGCAAAGGGGACAAGGTGATCACGGCAGGCGGCATTCACGGCACCGTCGTGGATCTGAACGAAGAGAAAGTCACATTGAAAGTGAGCGACAATACACGCATTACCTTTGAACGTCACGCGATCGACCGTGTCACCAATGTCGAGGAGAAGCAGGAAACAAAGAAAGCGGAGGCAAAACCGCAAGAAGTGAAAGAAAGTTAAGCGTGAAAGAAAAAGCTCCGGCCCAAAACTGGGTCAGGAGCTTTTGCTGTTATTTACCCCCAAAATTCCCCCGAGCGAACTGAGGCCGATTGCGAAGGCGCTGAACATAAAAGGATGAAACGTTGTCAGGGAATCAAAGGCGAGAAATCCGATCAACAAAAGGATGGCTACATAGATGATGCCTTGGGCAGCGCCATAGTACAGCCCTCTTTTTCCCGACTTTTTGCCGGCGACAAAACCTCCGGCAAATAAGGCCAGCCCGTTTAATATGTAAGAGAGTATGGGGATGTCAGCGGATTCGAGCGAAGAGTAGCGCAAAAAGATGGCGACGATAAAGGAACCGATAAAGATGATGCCCCAAATGAACAATTGTCCGATAATCCACGGGGATTGCCACCCTTTTTTGGCGGAATCGAACCAGGCTTCTTTCATACAAGTTCACCTGCCGTCACTGTGGGTCCGGCCCTTTTGTGCCGAGAATTCCACGCAGCAGGCTGCACCTCCTTTTCCGCGAAAAGATCTTCCGCACTGGTACATGTTATGAAGGCTTGGATTAAAATATCACCTTTTGCGTCATTCATAAAACGGTTTTCGTTGGTGAAACCTATGGGGGAAAGGAGGTGCCGGGGTGATTGGTTCTATATTGCTGAGAACGGTTTTTATCTATCTGTTTCTTCTCATTATCATGCGTTTAATGGGGAAACGGGAAATCGGAAAATTAACCATTATCGATTTGATTGTTTCCTTCATGATTGCCGATATTTCAGCCATGGCGATTGAGCGATCCCATGAACCGCTGATCAATGGCATGATTGCCATCGTCACCTTGGCCGCTTTGCAAATCGTTCTTTCCTATTTGTCGCTCAAGAGCAGGAAAGTGAGACAGCTCGTTGACGGGAAGCCGCTCGTCCTGGTGAAAAACGGGAAAATCCTGGATGCCGAGATGGCCAAAGCCCGTTATAACATTGATGATTTGTTATTGCAGTTGCGTGAAAAGAATATCGCGGATGTTTCAGATGTAGAGTTTGCAATATTGGAAACTACAGGAAGATTAAGCGTTTTCCCCCGGGAGGAAAAGCGGCCGGTGATGAAGGAAGATGTTCTTCCGTTACTGCGGCCGTTTCAAATGCCGATCACATTGATTTTGGACGGAAAAGTGCAGGAACAGGGGCTCAGACAGATCGGGAAAACGCGGTTTTGGCTGAAAAACGAGATTCAAAAACAAGGGTACAGGGATTTTAAAGAAATCTATTATGCCAGCATCAACTATGAAGGGAAATTATTCATTGATGGAAAAGATAATCAAACCAGATAAAAAACGGGCGGTCATGAAAAACCGGCCCGTTTTGCTTATTGTGGCAGCAGGAACGCCATCCATTTTCCGATGACGGGAATCCGAAGCACATCTTCTTTGCGAATGAGGGATAAAAAGATTAAGCAGCAGAGGTAAACTCCCATGCTCATAGCCATGATGAGCAAAGTGCTTGAAAGCAAGGACATTTGCTTGGTTAATGCCATTCCCTGATAGGCGGCGAAACCCGTCACCACGACGGCCAGAATGAGTTTTCCGTACTCTTTGACGCGGATGCTGAAAGGGATGAGCCGGACGATATCAATAAAATGAAGAGAAGTCACAATCACGATGCCGCAGTTGATCGCCAGTGCCACTCCGTCGATCCCGAGTTCAGGTCTGGAAGCCAGCAATAAGATGAGAACGGTTTTGATCAAGGCCCCGATAATCGAGTTTCGCATGGGTAAGTTCGCCCGGTCCAATCCTTGCAGAACGGAGGCGAACGGGCCTTGCAAGGCGTGAATGATGGTAAAGGGGGCCATGATTTGAATCAGACGGGCGACATCGGCTTGACGAAAGAGTAAAACAGATAAGGGTTCGGCCAAGAGAAACAAGAGAAGGGCGCAGGGAGCCGTCACAATTAAGGAGAGCCGGATCGCCTGTTGCAGCCGGTGTTCCACCAGACGTTGATTGTTTTGCGCCTCTGCTTCACTGATCGCCGGAACGAGTGAAACGGACAAGGCATAAGTGATAAACGCCGGAAAAAAGGTAATCGGAATGGCCATTCCTTCCAGTTGTCCATAGAGAGCAGTCGCCGTGGCGGTTACATATCCGGCCAAAGCCAAACTCTGGGAGACGACAATCGGCTCAATGGCATAAGAAAACGAACCAACCAGGCGGCTGGCCGTGACGGGAATGGCCAAGCGCAAGAGAGCGCGAACAGTCCGGCCAAAAGCACTGAGATAAGAGCCCTTTTTCCCGCGTGTGCTGACCGAAGGCTGTCTGGAAAAGATCAGGCGCAACCGGGGGCGCGTCGGATCTTTCTTAAACGAGTAAAGAAGATAAACCATACCGGTAAACTCTCCGATCACCATCCCGATCATCGCACCGGCTGCGGCGAATTCGATTCCGTAGGGAAGCAGATATTTTGCCAGCAGGAGCACAGTGAAAATCCGAACCGATTGCTCCACGATGGTGGAAAAAGCATAAGGGCTCATATTTTGCCTGCCCTGAAAATACCCGCGAAATATGGACGAGACGGCGATGATCGGGATAATCGGCGCGATGCCCAGGAGCGCATAGATGGCCCGCTCATCCGTGAGCAATGTTTTGGCGATCCATGGGGCGCCCAGCAGGACAGAAGCGGTGATCACGGTACTGGTGATGATCACAATAAAGACCGATACGATTAAAATGGAGCGAATCCGTTCTTCTTCCCCTTTGGCTTCCGCTTCGGAAACCAGTTTAGAAATGGCCACGGGCAATCCTGCGGTGGTGACGACGATGGTAAAGACCAGAATCGGAAAGGCCATTTGAAACAGTCCCATTCCTTCGTCACCGATGATCCGGGAAAGAGCGATCCGGTAGACGAACCCGAGAACTTTGGTTATCAGACCTGCTCCGACGAGAATGAGTGTACCGCGTAGGAAACCCTTGTTCACCCTTCTGGCCCCTCCTTCACAAAAGGTTACTAAAATCTATGACTTGTCCGGGCCGCTCATACCTAAAAAATCAGGTAGAATGGAAAGTAGGATTTTTAATAGTCCAAAACGAAAACGATGTAAGAAAGAGAAGTCATAACAGGTGAGGAGGAACGCTATGGCCAAATATGGTGCACTAAAACCGGTAAGCCACCAAAAAACCCACTCGGTCGAGCTTCTGAGCGAAAAGGAACTGATGAGATGTATTGAAGATCTTTGTAACATCAAAGCGGAAGAGTTTCGAATGTACGGGTATGAAAATGTGACGGGTGAGCAAATCTGGGCCTGTGTGTCGGAAAACTACCGCAGGGGTTGGCCGCGCTTAAACCGTTTGGTTAACGATATCATGTCATTGAAAGCAAATCGGTTTATGAACTGGTTAATGCTCTCCGTATATAAAGACTGATCCGACTTGAATAAAGCGGCGCCCTATGGTTCGTTAGGGGAGCCGCTTCTTTTGATTTGAAATGGAATTAAGTCATCTCGGTCTTCTAAATTGACATTGCCCAGGCTAGAAAGGATAATTAGAATTATGGTGTTTTACATAAAGGAGGAGCTTTAAATGAGTGTGCGAAAGGGAAAATTGACCATTTTCATCCTCCTAGTGGTTGCGATTCTCGCTCTGGTCGCAACAACCACTAGCTACATATGGAACCATATTACCAAAGGGCTGGATCTGCAAGGCGGGTTTGAGGTGCTTTATCAAACTGAACAGAAAAACCCGGGCACGGAAGCGCTTAAAGATACTGCCGCTGCGCTTAACAATCGGGTAAACGTCCTGGGTGTGTCCGAGCCGGATATCACGGTTGAACCTCCGAACCGGATTCGGGTGCAACTGGCCGGGGTGAAAGACCAGGCCAAAGCGCGGGAGCTTCTGGGCAGACAAGCCAAACTGACATTCCGTTCTCCCGATGGGAAAGTGCTCTTGTCCGGCACCGATATCAAGCCGGGCAGCGCCAAATTGGAGTATGACCAGGCGGGTGCCCCCGTCGTCTCCATTCGATTCAAAAATCCGAGCAAGTTTGAGAATGTGACGCGCACTTACCTTGGGCAACCGGTCGGGATCTATCTGGATGACCAGAAGATCAGCGATCCGGTCGTGCAACAGGTGATCACCGCCGGAGAAGCGCAGATTACCGGCCAGAAGACGGTGAAAGAGGCGCAAACACTGGCCGACCTTTTGAATGCCGGTGCGATTCCGCTCAAACTGAAGGAAATTTCCAGTTATGCGGTCGACGCCAGTCTGGGTGCCGATTCGCTGAAGCAGAGTTTAATTGCCGGATTGTTGGCTGTGCTGGCGATCTTCATCTTCGTAATCGGTTTTTACCGTTTACCGGGGTTCATCGCGGTTATTACGCTCATCGCTTACAGCTACCTCGTTCTGCTGGCATTCATGCTGCTCCATGTTACATTGACACTGCCGGGAATTGCCGCGTTTATCCTGGGAATCGGGATGGCCGTCGATGCCAACATCATCATGAATGAACGGATTCGCGAAGAACTCCGTGCGGGCAAGAGCATCGCGGCTTCGGTTCGCTCCGGATCAAAGCGTTCGTTCCTCACCATTTTCGACTCCAACATCACGACGGTGATTGCCGGCGCCGTTTTGTTTATCTACGGTACGGCAGGGGTCAAAGGTTTTTCCGTTTCGCTCATCACCGGCATTGTGGTCAGCTTTATCACGGCCGTTGCCTTGTCCCGGATCTTGATTAACCTGCTCGTCCGTTCCAATGTGCTGAAAAGCCCGGGCCTGTTCAGGGTAAGAGAGGATGAGATCAGTGACCTATAAGTTGGATATCGTGAAACACCGGAACAAGTATTTCATCGTTACGATTGCGATCGTGCTGGTGTCGGTGCTATCTCTTCTCGTGCAAGGGTTAAACCTCGGGGTTGATTTTAAGAGCGGTACGCGGATTGATATTACCATCGCACCAAATGTCAGTTTGGAAAAATCGCGGACCGTTCTTGAAGATTTAGGGTATCAAAAGCCCAATATCCGCGTGGGCGGACCGCAAAAAGAGATTTTGATCTTCCGCACGGATAAGGTTTTGTCACCGGATGAAGTGAAAAAAATCCGCGATAATTTCAGTAAGGCCTTTAACAAAAATGTCAGCGTCCAGGAGCAAAAAGTCGATCCGATCATCGGATTGGAGACGGCCCGCAATGCGATGATTGCCGTTTTGATCGCTGCGGTTTGCATCATCATTTATGTTTCTTTACGATTTGAATATCGCTTTGCCGTGGCGGCCGTATTGTCCCTGTTATACGATGCACTCTTTATCATTGGGATGTTTTCACTGTTCCGCATCGAAGTGGATCTCGTCTTCGTGGCGGCCGTGTTGACCATCGTCGGTTATTCGATTAACGATACCATCGTAATTTTCGACCGTATCCGCGAAAACATGGATTTACACAAACCCAAAACGTGGGACGAGCTGGCGGAAGTGGTCAATACCAGTATCAATCAGACACTGGTGCGCTCGATCAACACCGTTTTGACTGTCGTCTTCGCCGCATTTGCACTCTGGCTCCTCGGTGGGGAAAGCATCAGCAATTTCTCGCTCGCTCTCTTGTTTGGATTGATCTCCGGCGCTTATTCTTCGATTTTTGTCGCTAGCCCGATCTGGATCGTGTGGAAATGGCATTCGCTGCAAAAGCAGAAACAGAAGCGTTTGGCAACCGAATAAAAATGTCAGGCCGTGGGAAACCACGGTTTTTTTTGTGATGGGAGAAAACTTCTTTGTGCTATAATTGAGTACGCAAAGTGAGGTGAACGGAACCGTGCTGTATGCAAAGGGGCGTTGGAAGGCAGAACAGGTGGATGATGCCCTGGCTGATAAAATGGCCCGTGATTGCCAAATTCATCCCCTGCTGGCCCGGATTTTGCTTCGACGGGGAATCCGGGATCATGATCAGGCAAAACGATTTTTGCAGCCCCGGCTGGAAGATTTGCACGATCCTTTTGCTCTTGACGGGATGAAAACCGCAGTGGAGGAAATCAGGCATGCGCTGGAACGGAAACAAAAAATTTTGATCTATGGTGATTATGATGCCGACGGAGTGAGCAGCACCAGTTTGATGATGCATGTTTTTCGAAAACTGGGGGCCAATGTCGATTATTATATTCCCAATCGCTTTCGAGAAGGATATGGATTAAACAAAGAAGCGTTACAATCGGCTAAAGAACAGGGGTTTGAACTGGTGGTTTCGGTGGATACGGGCATCAGTGCCGTTGAAGAGGCAGATTATGCCAAAGAACTCGGCCTTGGTTTAATCATTACCGATCATCATGAACCGCCGGAAATATTGCCGGATGCCCTGGCCGTGATCAATCCCAAAAAACCGGGATGTTCCTACCCGTTTAAAATGCTGGCCGGTGTCGGTGTTGCTTTTAAACTGGCTACTGCTTTGCTGAACCGGGTACCGGTGGAATGGCTCGATCTTGTCGCCCTGGGGACAATTGCCGATCTCGTCCCGCTGATCGAAGAAAATCGCATCCTTGCTTATCATGGTTTGCGGAAAATGAATGAAGAGACATCGGTGGGCCTTCGCGCTTTAATCGAAGCGGCAGATATCGGGCGCGAAGTGACAGCCGGGCATGTCGGATTTGCTCTGGGCCCGCGTATCAATGCCAGCGGCCGGCTGGATTCGGCGGATACAGCCGTTCGTTTGCTCATTTCCGGGGATGTGCGGGAAGCGGAAAGCCTGGCAAGGGAATTGGATGCGATGAACCGGGAGCGGCAACAGCTGGTGGAAGAGATGACGCTCGAAGCGATCAGCGAAGTCGAAAAAAATCCGGAACGCCATCGCCATGTGATTGTGGTTGCGAAACCGGGCTGGAATGTGGGCGTTGTGGGAATCGTGGCCTCCCGTTTGGTGGAGAAATATTACCGGCCGGTGCTCGTGCTGGGCATCGATGAGGAAAAGCAGACGGCAAAGGGCTCCGCGCGCAGCATCAAAGGTTTTCACCTGTTTCAGGCCCTGAGCGCTTGCCGGGATTTGCTGCCCCATTTTGGCGGACATGAGATGGCGGCCGGGATGACCTTGGCCGTTAAAGATTTGGATTTGCTTCACGAGCGGCTGTCGGAGCTGGCACAGGAATGGCTGACTCCGGAAGATTACATCCCGCTTTTGCACGCTGAGGGAGAGCTTGAACTGGAGCGGATCGAGCCGGCCCTGATCGAACAGATGGAAGCATTGGCTCCCTATGGAGTGGGAAATCCCACACCGCTGTTTATTCTCAAAGATGCTCCTGTCGCCCGGGTTCAATTGATGGGGAAAGATAAAGAACATATGAAGATTTATTTGCAAACGGACGGGGGAACCGTGGAAGCGGTCGGTTTTCGGATTGGTGAGGCAGCCAGGGAAATCGCACCCTTGTCCCGGATTCGCCTGCTCGGAGAATTGCAGATGAATGAATGGAACGGACAACGTTCGCCCCAATTTATTATCCGGGATTTAATGATTCCCCATTTGCAGGTTTTTGACTGGCGCAGCAACCGTCGCGATTGGGAAAGGCTGAAGGGATTGGATCATGACGGTGTCTGTTATGTTTGTTCCGGTATGATCAAACAGCCCTTGCTGGCGGTGGATTTGAAAGGGACCGTTGTCTATTGGGATCAGCTTGCGGAAAGGGATTGGCCCGCGGAGGTTCGTGCTGCCAAATTTGTAGTTTTGGTGGATGCGCCGCCTGATTTGGAAGTGTTCACAAAAGGATTGAATCAGGTAAAAGAAGCAGAGCGGCTCTATTTTTTGTTTGGCGATAAAGAATTTGACGATTTGCTGGCCAAAGTTCCCACCCGGGATGATTTTAAACGTTTGTACCGCATGCTTGCCGGCCGGGAGAAAATCTCCCTGTCCAAACATTTTTCCGCACTTATGCGCCATACGGGATTGCAAAAACGATCGCTTTCCTTTATCATTCAAGTGTTTGAGGAATTGGGCTTTTTAAGGGTTGAGCATGGAGAAATACGCATTCATCCAAACCCGGCTAAAAAACCGTTAACAGATTCCAAATTATACCAAAGGCAGCTCGCCGGACAACAAGTTCTGCAAACATTGGTCTACTCTTCATACACGGAATTGTGCAGGTATTTGTTTTCAACGATCGCTTTCAAACATTTAGGAGGACATGAACATGAACTTCAAAGAGAAAATTCGAGTGATCAACGATTTTCCGCAACCGGGGATTCGATTTAAAGATATTACCACCTTGCTCAAAGAGGGAAAAGCCTTCAAAGCAGCAATCGATGAGCTCGCTGCCAGGTTAAACGGCAAATCGATCGATTTGGTCGTCGGCCCGGAGGCGCGCGGGTTTGTGGTTGGAGCCCCGCTGGCCTATGCGCTTGGTGTGGGGTTTGTTCCCGTTCGCAAAGCGGGAAAACTTCCGGCCGAAACCGTTCAGGCCAATTACAGCCTCGAGTATGGAAAAGATTCATTGGCCATGCATAAGGATGCCATTAAGCCCGGACAAAAAGTGTTGATTGCCGATGACCTGCTGGCAACCGGCGGCACGATTTCCGCGACACTTGACCTTGTCAAACAGTTGGGAGGGGAGCCGGTCGGTGCGGCATTCCTGATTGAACTGGCTTATCTTCAAGGCAGGGAGAAGCTGAATGGACTTGAAGTTGTGTCCCTGGTGAAATACGAATAATGCAGGCTGAATGTCCACCCGTTACCTCCCGGGAGGCGGGTGGTATTCTTAAACCATTTTGTGATTGAATATTCATTCAATTTCGATTTGGAGGATGGTATGAGTCTTTTGATCGAGACAGAAAGATTGCGGTTCCGGCCGTATAAGGAAAAGGATTTGCCGTTTTTGATCTCGTTGTGCAGTGATCCGCAGGTGATGCGTTATATCGGAAAAGTAAAGACGCCGGAGGAAACGGAAGAGATGCTTCAGAAGTGGCTGAATGCGCAAAAAGGCGGAATGGGCATTTGCCTGGCCATTGACCGGAAAAGCGGGGAAAAGGTGGGGCATTCCGGTGTAATAGAACAGATTGTTGACGGACGGATCGAAGCGGAAATCGGTTATTGGCTGTTGCCGAAATATTGGGGCAAGGGATTGGGCACAGAGATGGCGGCAGCTTTTCGCGACTACGCATTTGAAACATTGAAATTGCAGAGGCTGATATCCATTATTCAGCCCGGGAATAAAGCGTCAATCAAGGTGGCACGTAAAATAGGAATGGAGAAAGAAAAGGAGACGGTGTTTCGTATGACCCTGGTTCATATTTATGCGATCAAAAGGTGAAATCCCTCCCTTTTCCAGCTTGTGCAATCCGGCTCCCGCCTTTTATATGAAAAGCAAGAGTTGTACTAATACAAACTGTTGCATAACAGGTGTTGTTATAATATAATGGTATTATAATAAAGAGGATGGGGTGGAGAGCGATGGATGGGCAGGTAAAGGAACATGAACCGAAATATTGTGAAATTTGCGGTGCCGAAGTAGGGAAAAAGTTGTCCGAAGTGGAGGAAAACCAGGAAATGAATGAAGTACGCGCGTGCATATTGAAATATTATGAATAAAGAGCGCTGCATGTGCGGGGACCAAATCGGGCCGGTTTTATCGCCGGTCTTTTTTTTTATGAGTGGAAAGGGACAGATCGTGACATATTGAAAAATAAGAAGGGGGAAAACAGGAAAGGTTGGTTGAACGGAAGTGTCGACAATTCGGGTATCACGCAGATGGTTTAGCAGGTATCGAACCATACAATCCGCTCTTGATCAGGCGCCTTCCGGCAGCGTGATTGAGGTTGAACCTGGAGTCTACCATGAAGATTTGTGGATCGACCGGATGATCGAAATCATTGGGACAGGAGCCAAAGAAGAAGTGGTCATCGTGGGAAAAAAATATGCCACCATCGAAATGAGCGCAGGTTATGCGGTACTTAAAAATCTCACTTTAAGCCAGGCGCGCACCAATGATTCACCGGTTGTGGCCGTTCACAGGGGAGCGCTGGTGCTGGACGGGTGCGATGTGCGGGCCGAAAAGGGGCCGGGAATTTCCATTGCCGTGGATGAAGCGGAACCGATCTTGCGCCGCTGTCGGATCAGCAGTCAAAAAAACGCCGCCATATTAAGCCGGAGCCGCGGCAAGGTATTATTTGAGGAATGCAGTCTGCACAGCGAAAGCGAGATGACGACCATTCTGGTATCCTCAGGAGACCCTGTATTTCGTCAGTGTACGATAACCGGCACGAAGGGTTACGGTGTGTTTGTGGAAGAAAATGGAAAAGGGCTTTTTGAGGAATGCAATTTGTTTGGTTTTGATCACAGTCCGGCGATCGGGATTGATGGAGGCAGTCCGGCGTTTATCCGCACCCTGATTCATGACGGAAAAACAAGCGGGATGGTGATGTCGGGGGGAAAGGCGAAATTTGAGGAATGCAAAATCTTTTCGGTAGGCGAAATCGAGCCGGCCATCCGGGTGCTGGCTCAGGCCGAACCCCGCTTTTTTGCCTGTACGATCAAAAATTGTCCGCAAGGTGCCTTTTTCTTTACCAATGGTGCTGGTGGCATGATAGACCAGTGTGACTTATACGGTTTCAGCCGTCAACCGGCCATTTGGATTCTGAACGAAGCTGCCCCACACATCTTGCAGACGCGAATTCATGATGGAAACAAAGAAGCGGTCTTCTGCGAAAAGGGCGGCAGGGGAATCATGGAGAATTGCGAGTTGTTCGGGTTTAACGGGGATCTCGTTTCCATTCGCTCGGAAGCCAATCTCGATCTGCTACGTTGTCGGATTTATCGCGGGCAACGACATGGAGTTTCACTGTCGTTAAAGGCGACGGGAACCATCCGGGATACAGAGATTTACGACTTTATGAATGCCGCCGCAGTACATGTTTCAAAAGCAGCGGATCCGGAGTTTATTCAGTGTTCGATTCATGACAGCCTCAACGGGGTCGAAGTGGTGGAAAACGGTCGCGGTTCCTTTGACAGGTGCCGTTTTGACAAGATCAGGGAAAGCAACTGGAATGTGGTGGAGAGCCGGCCGGTGATTCTTGATATCGAACACGGGACTTCCGCTGACCCCGACCGTCGGCCTGATCCGTTATCGCTCCTCTGGCAAAATTGGAGCGCGGGGATGATCGGACAAACGGAAATGAAGCGGAAGCTGCTGGATCTCATCCGATATTATGATTATTTGTCCGATCGAAAGCGCCTGGGAATCGAAAAACTGGAACCCGCTCCGCCACATGCCGTCTTTTGCGGTCCGCCGGGCATCGGTAAGCGGAAATGGGCAGAGTTTTACGGGTTGGCCATGAATCATCTTCATTTTTTGAGCAAAGGCCATCTGGTGTCCGTCGATGCGGCGGAATTGCTGGAAAGTCCGCCGGAGGAAGCGGAGGAGAGAAGGCGGGAAGTGACAGCCCGGACCGAGGGAGGGGTGTTGTATTTGCGCAACCCGCAATCCTGGGCAGCGGATGCCGTTTCTGCCGGCAAATGGCAATCATGGGTTGATTGGTTGATTCGATTGGTCAATGAAGAAGACGCCGACCGGATTGTGATTTTGTCAGGGCCTGAGCACCCACTGAAGAAGTGGTTGAATCATGTTCCCGAGTTGGCTCGAAAGTTTCAGCATTGGTTTGAATTTCGCGATTATACTCCGGAAGAACTGGTTCAATTGTTTGAGCGGATGGCGGAAGAAGAAAATTACAGGATTGATGAGTCGGCCCGGCGTCGGCTGTGGCAGGAGATGAACCGGATTTGCCGGGAAAATGCGGAAGCAGGCCGGGCGGAACGGGTTCGCCATTTTTTTCAAATGGTGAAATACCGTCACGGTCAGCGATGTGCAAAAATCGCGAAAGAAGAGCGCACCAGGGAACTGCTGACCCTCTTGCTGCCCGAAGATCTCGCCGTGAAGAAGGAAGAAGAAGTTTTGCCTCATGATCCGGAGTGGATTGAGACTTTGATGAAGGAGGAGAAACAAAGCCATCGGTCAAGGGAAGGGAAGACAAATTGACATTTGAAGTGATCCGGCCTTGGGGTCGGATTTTTTGTGGCGTGGTAATGCTTATTAATAAAAATTATTTTATTCTTGACAAATATAAAAATATCATCATATGATGCAGTCAGTCTATAAAGATGGATATAATCGGGGTGTTGCTTTTTTCCTGTGAGAGATCTGCTTTCATCCCCGGGTTGAGCCAGGTGATGAGCGATCTCTGTTTCATGCGGTGGCAGCCGTTCTTATGACAGGAGGTCTCCGCAACCCAGGGTTGTGGCTTTGGATTGAGACAATGACGAAAACTGGAGGTGTAAACATGGCAGCTGTCCTCTATGTAACCGCCAACCCCAAACCGGAGCATGAATCTGTTAGTTTGCAAGTAGGCCGGGCTTTTTTAAATGCATACGAATTAACCAATCCGCTTGATGAAATCATTGAATTAAATTTATATCGCGAATCAATCCCCTTATTGGATTATGATGTTTTTAACGGATGGAACAAAATGGTGGAGCACGTGCCGCTGACGATGGAGGAAAGAAAAAAATTGAACCGCATCAATGAAGTGGTTGAGCAGTTTGTTTCAGCCGATAAATATGTATTTGTCACCCCGATGTGGAATTTCGGTCTGCCGCCGATGTTTAAAGCTTATATCGATCTCGTCTGCATGGCGGGAAAAACGTTTCGATACACAAGCCGGGGGCCGGTGGGACTGTTGATCAACAAAAAAGCGATACATATTCAGGCCCGTGGCGGTATTTTTTCACAAGGACAGGGTCAGGCGATGGAGTTTGCTGACAGTTATGTCAAAATGATTCTTGGTTTCATGGGAATTACGGATGTGAAATCAATTATTGCCGAAGGAACGTCCAACGAAGAACAGTACGACCAGATTTTGCAGCAGGCGATTCATCTGGCGAAGCGAACCGCAGTGGAGTTTGCGAAAAATTAATGGTGGATAATCGGGAAAGAAGCAGTACAAACTAGGGATGATTGGCAGAATAGTTTTTCCAGGACACTGGGGTGTCATGAATTTCCAAACCGGTGCAATGGCTCCGGCTCAATGGTTTTTCTTGACTTTCGCAGTTCTTTATCATATTATACTTACGTATTTAAAGTTAGTTACTAAACTTGAGCAGAGGAGGATCATTTCATGGCCAAAGTCCTGTATATTACGGCGAATCCCAAACCGGTTGATGAATCTTTCAGTTTGCGGGTGGGCAAGGCTTTTTTGGAGCGTTATAAAGAGATTCGCCCGGAAGATGAAATTGTGGAATTGGATCTGTACAAAACAGAAATTCCTTACATTGATGAAGAAGTTTTCAGTGGATGGGGAAAATTGGCAAAAGGGGCGGATTTGACCCCCGAAGAAAAGAAAAAAGTGGATCGCATCAATGAATTGACCGAACAATTTGTGTCCGCGGATAAATATGTATTTGTGACTCCGTTTTGGAACTTTTTATTTCCGCCAAAGCTGAAAGCCTATATCGACACGATTTGTATTGCCGGTAAAACCTTTAAATACACCGAAAACGGCCCGGTGGGGCTTCTCAAAGGAAAAAAAGCGGTTCACATTCAGGCGCGCGGCGGCGTTTACTCGGAAGGTCCCGCCCGGGAAGTGGAATTCAGTGACCGCTACCTGCGCACCGTTTTGCAATTCATCGGCATTACGGACGTTGAATCGGTTATTGCTGAAGGAATGGCAGCATTTCCGGAGCAGGCCGATGCCATTTTGGAAAAAGCGATTGCACACGGCCAGGACGTTGCTGCTTCCTTCGCAAAATAAAAGAGCAAGACATTCTCTCTCCCATGGACAAAAGGCGCCGATTCCCAAAGGTCGGCGCTTTTTTTATGGCGCATTCTCCTGGATTGAAAATTGGCAGGTCGTTTCAACATCATCTTTAATGGATTGCCGGTTGATCCGTAAACCAGATCACGCAGCACGTGATAAAAAAGAGAAAAAAGAGTGACAAACCGGAAACGACGAGATCCTTATCCAATCATGACCCATCCTTTTGCCTGAAAAGTTGTTTGCTATATTAGACTCATCTTCGGTTGTCCAGGTTGCATAAAAAGAAAAAAAATTCTCCGGCATGAATCAGAATATTTTTACCCCGAGCACGTGATCGATCGGAACGCAGCCGATTTCCCGGCTGTCCATGCTGTAATTGCGATTGTCGCCCATGACGAAGATGCAATTATCGGGAACCGTGATCTTCATGTCAGGCGTATTGTTCATCTCTTCCTTGATATAGCTTTCCTTCAGCAACTGGTTGTTGCGATAGACCCGGTTATTTTTGATTTCAATGACATCCCGCGGGACTCCGATCACGCGTTTCACCCAAATATTATGGGGTGAAGTCCCGGTGATCCAGACGTAGAGGGGACTGTCCATCAAATCGTCGACCCAGGTGCGCTGATGGTGAATCCGGCTATCTATGATGACAATATCCCCGTGATGAGGGTGGTATTGCAGGACACAGGGGAGTTTGGACACAAAAATATGATGATCCGGCATGAGTGTCGGTTCCATGGAATGGCCGAGAACTTTGGTCGGTTGCAGAATAAAAATACTGATGATGAGCGCGATTGCCATCCCGGTAAACAAAGAACTGAACCAAGCCACTCCTTCTTTTAATAACCTCATTGAAAACTCGATCTCCTTTGTAGGATTTGGAAAATGGTTGGACAGATACCTATTAATTAGACTTTTTTCTCCTTTTTCCTGTCAACTGGGCCTTATGGTCATGTAGTTGTGCATTTCCGCGTTAAAGCAGCTATTGGCGCGAAAAATGATTATTTTGCTAAAATACAAAGAGAATCTGTTTTGGTTATTTAGAATGGAGGGGAAGGGCATGCCTTTTTATCATCGCTTGGGACAGATCCCCGCTAAAAGGCATATTCAGTTTTATCAGGAAGACGGGACGCTCTATCGGGAACAAGTGATGGGAACAAAAGGATTCTCCGGCATCCAGTCGATTTTATACCATATGAACCCCCCGACCGCCGTAAGCAAAGCAGAGTGGATTCGTGATTGGGAAATCCCTTTGGAAGAGGAAGGAGCCAACCGCCATCGGCACCTCCTCACATTTGCCGCCGGAAAGGGCGGTGATCCGATTGACGGGCGGATCCATTGGCTGGCCAATGAGGATGTCGCCTTGGCCACCGTGTGTCCGACCGAAGAGATGTCTTATTTTTTCCGCAACAGCGATGGCGATGAAATTATTTTTGTCCATGAAGGAGAAGGCGTGCTGGAGACCATTTTTGGCGATCTTCCGTACCGGGCGGGCGATTATCTGGTCATTCCGGTCGGAACCACTTACCGGATTTCATTGAAGACGAAGAATACGAGATTTTTTGTGATTGAATCAAGCGGTGAAATTACCGTTCCGCGAAAATACCGAAATGAATACGGTCAATTGATGGAGCACAGCCCGTTTTGCGAGCGGGATATCCGTGTGCCGCAAACCCTTCATCCGCATCGGGAGACAGGGGAGTTCGAGGTGCGGGTAAAGGCGCGCAACCGACTCCATCGCTATACGTATGCCTTCCATCCATTCGATGTCGTCGGCTGGGACGGGTACCTTTATCCATGGGCGTTTAACATCCATGATTTTGAACCGATAACGGGTTCGATCCATCAGCCCCCGCCCGTTCACCAAACTTTTGCCGGCCCCAATTTCGTCGTGTGTTCGTTCGTTCCGCGGATGTACGATTACCATCCACTGGCGATCCCTGCCCCTTACTATCACAGCAATGTCAACAGCGATGAGGTTCTTTATTATGTGAGGGGGAACTTCATGAGCCGCAAAGGGGTAAAAGAAGGTTCAATCACGCTGCACCCCAGCGGTTTGCCCCATGGCCCCCATCCGGGAAAAGCAGAGGGGAGCATCGGGAAAAAGAGGACGGAGGAACTGGCGGTGATGGTGGATACATTCCGCCCCCTGAAGGTGGCCAAGGCGGCATTGAATATTGAAGATTCAGCTTATATGTACAGCTGGTTGGAAAATGAAAAAAGGTGATGCCTTATGCGTACAATTGATCCTGGCAAACAAAGCAAGAAAGAGAATTACAAGCTGTTGATTGGAAGCATTTTACCCCGGCCGATCGCGTTTGTCACTTCATTATCCCCGGAAGGAATCGTCAATGCTGCTCCGTTCAGTTTTTTTAATGTGATCGCCACCGACCCTCCTCTGATCGGGTTCAGTGTGTCGAGAAAACCGAACGGCGACCGGAAAGATACTGCCCGTAATATCGCTTGGAAAAAAGAATTTGTCGTCCATGTGGTTGATGAGGATAATGTATCGATGGTCAATGAGACGTCAGTCGATTTTCCGCCCGATGTGAGTGAAGCGGAAAAGATCGGTTTTCATGTCCTGCCGGGGAAGATTGTGCAGGTACCGCGTCTGGCAGAGGGGAAAATTCAAATGGAATGCCGTTTGCAGCAAATATTGGAACTGGGTGGAAGAGATACTCCGAACGCGGATTTTATCATCGGGGAAATCGTCCAGTTTCACGTGGATGATTCGCTTTATTTCGAAGGCAAGATTGATACCGATCGCCTGAGGCCGGTGGGACGGATGGCGGGAACGGAGTACGGAAAGATCGGCGAAACGTTTTCGCTGCCGCGTCTCACTTATGAAGAATGGCGGGCGCGGAACACATAAAGCAATGCAAAAAAAGAGGCAAGTGTTGATGCTTGCCTCCGAAATTTTTTATGTGAAAGCTTTTATCCACCCGGGTTGTGCCGGTCAGGACGCGAAGGTTTTATTTCTTTTGTTTCGCGTGGCGGGCTCGTTCATTTTTGGAAAGATATTTTTTGCGCAGACGGAATGTTTTCGGCGTTACTTCCAAAAGTTCATCGTCTTTCATCAATTCAAGGGCATCATCAATGGAGAGGCGGCGCGGAGCATCGAGGCGCAGCGCTTCTTCCGCGGTCGCCCTGCGAATGCTGGTCAAATGTTTTTTCTTGCAGACATTTACCTCAAGGTCATTTTCCCGGATATGCTGGCCGACGACCATTCCTTCATATACTTCGGTTCCAGGCGTGATATACAGCTGTCCGCGTTCCTGGGCCGAATGCAGGGCGTAAGTGGTGGCCGTGCCTGATTCCCAGGCGATCAGCGAGCCGAATTCATGTGTTTCAATCTCTCCGGCATAGGGTTCATATCCGGCAAATAACGTGTTCATGATCGCTTCTCCCCGGGTCGCGGTAAGCAGTTGCAGTCGAAATCCGAGTAATCCGCGCGACGGCACCTGATAGGTGAAACGGATATTGCCGCTGTCCAGAACGGTCATGTCCAGCAACCGGCCTTTCCGTTTCCCCAAGAGTTCAACTACGGTTCCCTGCTGCTCGCTGCTCACTTCAATTTCCACCTGCTCCACCGGCTCCATCAGTTGGCCGTCGACTTCCTTAAAGATTACTTCAGGTTTGCTCACCTGAAATTCATATCCTTCGCGCCGCATGTTTTCAATCAGGATGCCAAGGTGCAGCTCACCGCGCCCGGAAACCAGGAAATTGTCGGCTGAATCCGTATCTTCGACCCGAAGGGCGACATCTTTTTCAGATTCACGCATCAGCCGTTCCCGGATTTTACGGGAGGTGAGAAATTTTCCGTCCTGCCCTGCGAAGGGGCTGGTATTGATTCCGATCATCATCCGCAACGTAGGTTCTTCCACCTTGATCGGCGGCAGGCTTTCCGGGTGCGCGGGATCGGTGATCGTGTCGCCGATGCCCACTTTGCCAAGCCCGGTCAACGCGATGATATCCCCGGCATGCGCCTCTTCGACTTCCACCCTTTTTAAGCCTTCGTGGGTGAAGACCTGCCCGGCTTTGACTGCTTTTGGTTCACCCTCGGCAGGGATGAGGAGCAGGGATTGATTGCGACGGATTGTGCCGCGGTTCAGGCGGCCGATGACGATCTGACCTTTGTACTCGTCGTATCCCAGCAATGTGGCTTGCATCTGGGTATACCCCTGATCGTCCACATCCGGCGAAGGAAGGTAAGAGAGAATCGTTTCAAACAAAGGCTCCATCGTCGGTGTCAACTGATCCGGTTCAAAGCCGGAGGCACCGGTCAAGCCGCTCGCATATAAAATCGGAAAATCGCACTGCTCATCCGTGGCGCCCAAATCGACGAAGAGATCGAACGTTTTATTCACCACTTCTTCCGGGCGGGCATTTTCGCGGTCGATCTTGTTTACGACGACGATCGCCTTATGTCCGCGCTCCAGCGCTTGGCGGAGGACGAATTTCGTTTGCGGCATCGGCCCTTCCACTGCGTCAACCAGGAGCAGGACACCGTCCACCATGTTCATCACCCGTTCCACTTCGCCGCCAAAGTCCGCGTGTCCCGGAGTGTCAACAATATTGATTTTGACCCCTTTATATTGAATCGCCGTGTTTTTGGACAGGATCGTGATTCCCCGCTCGCGCTCCAAATCATTGGAATCCAGGATCCGTTCCTCCACTTGCTGGTTTTCGCGGAAGATCCGGCTCTGTTTTAACATCGCATCGACTAATGTTGTTTTACCGTGGTCTACGTGAGCGATAATCGCGATATTTCGTATGTTTTCTGGTGTGTACATCTCTGGTGAGGAGGTCTTTGACCCCCAACCTCCCTTTTCGTAATCTGATTCCAAATCGAATCGTACCATACCGAGATGGGGGAGCGCTAGAGGATGGAATCAGAATCACCCGGAAAAATCCCATGTTTGACCGGGGCGGTATGTTTTTTCCGCCACAGGAGGTAAAAAGTGACCAGAAAGGCGATGAAGAGCGGATAGAGCAGTGCCCAACCGACAAAAGGAAGGATGCATACTGTCAGCAGAAAGGAGAGCAAGCTGATCAGCTGCCGCCACTTGGAATCCTTCAATAATTTGATGGCCGCAGCGCATCCCCCGGCATAAGTCAGAATAAACGAAGCATTTGGGAGCAGGAGCAGATGGGCCAAGGAGATTACTCCCGTGGAGTAAAAAGTGAAAGAAAGCGTAAAGCCGACAGCCATCAGTGCCAGTCCGCCTGTCGGTGTCTGCCGTTTGGATAACCGGCTTAAAAAAACAGGTGCATTACCCGCCCGTGCCAAAGCAAAAGCCAAGCGCGACGCCGCACCCGTATAGGCGATGACGGTGGCGCTGCAGATGAGAAAACACAAGATGGCCGTCAGCAATTGTCCGCTTTTCCCAAACGTAAAGCGCATGAGAAAAGAGATGGCGGTATCCGCATGGGTGTAACTCCCGGTTCCGACGGTGACAAAAGCGGTGAAAAAGTAGATGGTGCCAACAATGATTGCCGCGCAGATCACCCCGATGATCGAATCGCGCTGCGGATTGGCAAACTCCTCCGATAAATGCGAGACGGCTTCCCATCCGATAAAACACCAGAACAGGATGGTGGTCGCCACTCCGACGGGAATCCATCCGTGTGGCAAAAACGGGCTAAAATTCGATGCCTGCACAAAAGGGACTGCCCCGAAGATGGCAAGAAGCAGGACGATTAAAATACTGCTGACGATCGCCACCTGTATTTTTCCTCCCAATTCCATCCCATGGCAGTTGAGAATTAAAGCTCCCAAAACCATTGCCACTCCTGCCAGGATTCGTCCGCTTTCCCCCCATCCCATCGCGGAACTCAGATAGCCTGCCCCGGTGAGGGCGGCAACCGGAGCCCCGATCATGACAGACATGATAAAAAACCATCCGATGTAAATGCCGGCTTGTTTTCCGTAAGCAAGGGTGACAAAATGAGAGACCCCGCCGGCATGAGGGTATTTGGCGGATAACCATCCCATGGTAATGGCCATGGGCAAAGTAAAGACGGCCATGACTGCCCAGGCGATCAGGCAGGAAGGGCCGGCGATCTGGGCGGATAACCCGGGGACGATAAGAATTCCGGAGCCCAAAACAGCTGCCGTGTATAAGGCGATGATCTGTGGCAAACTGATTGTTTTCTTCAGTTGTTTCAAATTTCTTCACTCTCCTGTGTTCGGTTGCTTTTATTTTAAAAAGGATGTTACTATCAGTAAAATAGATAAATTCTATAGAGATGATCGATCAAAACGATATAAAAGGGGAGGAAGATTGTTTGGAGTTCCGTCATTTAAAAACATTGAAAACGGTGGTGGAGGCAGGGGGCATCACCCGGGCCGCCGAACAGCTCGGCTATGCGCAATCCAGTGTGACGATGCAGATCCATGCGTTGGAAGAAGAGCTGGGAATCCCTTTATTTGACCGCCTGGGCAAAAAGCTCGTTTTGACGGCGGCGGGCGAAAAACTTTTGCATTATGCCGTCCGGTTATTGAACATCCATGATGAAGCTTTGGCGGAGATCCGTGCCCAGACGGAACCGGCGGGAACGCTGACAATTGGGACACCGGAATCGTTAGCCGCTTTTCGGCTGCCGGCGTTGCTCCAGGAATACAAACAGAGATTTCCGAAGGTGAAGTTAATCATCAATCCCGGATTGTGCACGGAGATGCGAAACCTTTTGCGACGGGGCGAACTGGATCTCGCATTTTTGCTGGAAGCGGAACATGAGGAAGAGGAAGATCTTGCGGTCGAGACGCTGGTATTTGAAGAGATGGCACTTGTGGCGGCCCCGGATCATCCGTTGGCAAGGGCAGAAGAAGTGAAGCCGAAGGATATTCAGAATGAAATTATTCTGCAAACAGAAAAAGGGTGCAGCTACCGAACTTTGTTTGAGCAATATTTGATGCGCAACGGGATTAACACAACCCAGGGGGAAGAATTCTGGAGTATCGAAGCGATCAAAAATTGCGTACAGGTCGGTCTGGGTTTGGCTTTTTTGCCGATGATCACAGTGAGGAAAGAGTTGCAGGAAGGACGATTGTCGAGACTGAACTGGCGGGATGAAACTTGCGGTGTGTTTACGAAAATGGCCTATCACAAGAAGAAATGGCTTTCTCCGGCCGTAAAAGAATGGATTGAGCTTGTCCGGAACCGGGCGGAACACTGGCGGAGCAATTGAAAGGAAGATTCGGGAACGAATGTTCTTGTTTTTGTTTTTTCAGCCTGTTATGATTGAAACAGGAGGCGATTGCACATGATGGGGCATCGGTCGGATCGAAGATTTTACGCGCCGGCCGGTGCCCTTCTCCGCGTTGATGCAATCATCTTTACGAGCATTTTACCACTTTGGTTTTGCGAGAATTTCCCCCATTCACGCGGAATCCCCCAGCAGTAAGAAATGAATAAGGTGAAATGAGAATGGAATGGATTTTACTTACTGAAGATCATGAAATTCCTGAGGAAGAAAACCCGAGTTGGAAAAGGATCTGTCAATGCATTTGTAGTTTGGATGGAAAAGAAGCGACAAATTTCACGTTGGAATTGGTTGATGCAGGGACGCTGTATTGTGGAGGCGGTAATTTAATTAAAGGGGAAAAAAGATATATTGTGAATTATGTTTCAGAAGACGGAGAAGTGAATTGCAGTCTGATTGATCCCGCTGAAAGTGAAGAAGAATATTATGAGTTGACGATACAAACCAGTGAACTGTATCCTGCCAAATGGTGTGTTACACAAGATAAGGCAGTCGAAGCAATCAGGTATTTTTATGAGAATGGATCACGGTGTCAAGATCATTCTTGGGAGTACCTTGCGGGTGGTCCTGACTTATAAAGCAAGGCTCAGGGATCTTGTTGAAATACATCAAGGACAAAATCTAATGCAGTTTAAATGTAGTTTCAACTTCCTTACATCGCCAAATCGGGCATGTGGGGGAAGAGATATATGGGAGGAGGCAACGTCGCACGGACAAGTGGAAGAGTTGGAGACGATCGTTATCCTGATTTTATAGATTAAGTAGGTGAAAAAATTGAGTAAGCAATTGGAATGGGAATATTCTCATGGAGAGATTCAGTTAGATGACATTAGAAAAGTTGAGAAACAATTAGGAATCCGATTTCCTAGCGAATATAATGATATTATTTTAAAGTATCATCCTATTACAGTATCTCCCGATGTTCTTTACCTACCAGGTGTTCGAGATATTGTATTGACCGACTTTGCTTCGTTCAATCCCGATGCGGAACACGATCTTTATATCCTACTGATTTATGAATATATAAAAGATCGATTAGTCGATCATGTTTATCCTTTTGTATACGAAGCATCTGGAGATTGTCTTTGCTTTGACTACCGCAATGAAAAAGAAGAGCCGAAAATTGTTTTATGGGATCATGAAGAAGCGGCCATTGACAAAGAGAAAGGACTTTTCCCGATTTGTGATTCCTTTGGGGAGTTTCTTGAGCTACTGAAAAAAGGTTAAAAGGCCAGATGTTACTTTTGCATCTGATTGACGAAGCGGGCTGAATGCAATAATTAAAAATATGATCGTCGAGCGGGGATGAGGAATGGAACCGGTTTTGCGTAAATGGCACAAAGTCATGACAAAGTGTGGTTTTACAGTCGGTTCAACAGATGAGCATGTGATTAGTGAGATTAAAAAATCCTTGCATCTTAGTGAGAAACTCGTAACTTGGTATAGAAAGTTTGCTCCGAGAATGGGGGAATTGGATTTTGGCGGGAATCCTATCCAATTGTATGAACCGGAAGAGTTGGTCGATTTACAGATGAATTTCAGCCACAATTTGCGGAATATGCAAAAGGACCCGGATTGGAAAGCGGATTGGATTGTAATCGCCGATAAAGGGTCAGACCCTTTCATTTTTGAGCAGAAAACGGAAAAGATTTACCATACGTGGCATGGACAAAGGAGTGTAAATTTAAGAAAAATTGCGCCTGATCTTGAAGGTTTTATTGAAACTTTGACTGTGCTTGGTGAGATTTGTCATTTAAAATACGGAGGTCATTTTCTGAACGATGAATGGGAGTTTGATAAAAAGATTTTGCAAGAAATCGGGATGAAGTTAGGTACGGTTCTGCCTGATGAGTGCGTGAAAAGCTGGATATTGATTTTAGAGTAACTTTTCAATTGAATGATGAGTTGGGGTCTTCCCGTCATAAGATGAATTAACGCTAAATGAAGCAAGGTAAAAATGATTTTGCAAAACGGCCGCTTTTTACAGTATCGGAACAGTGAAGTATTTTAAGGTGATCCCAATGTATCAAAGTAAATTATTCTAATTGGAAAGGGTTCAGTTTGATGAACATCAAAGTTCCTGATTTTCACCATTTTTACCGGGGAAATGTAAAGTTCAAGACATATAATGGAGAAGCGGTTACAAGAAATATTTATGCTGGTAATATAAGTTTACCTTCTGGCCAAATTGTCGCATGTGATCCTTTCGTTTACGAAAGTACCGAACCGTTTATAAATAAAGTAAATCCGGGAGAGTATCCAGTAGTATTAAACGTTGTTCATTATCTCGATGATGACGACGAACGCATTGGTGCGGCGATGATCAGGTTTAAAGAAAGTCAGGCAGTACGCTGGGAAATGGCTTTGAAGGAAGGTCAGGATTTAAGTGAATTGGAAGAGGGTGAGGCTTTTGGCTACTCTGTTGACTGTGGTGTTGGCTGTTTTATGGATGATGAAATTTACAAAAAATACAAAAGTATATTGGATGAAAATCCTGAATACGATGATTTCATAATAGAGGAAATGGAGAAAAATTACGTGGATACCAGAGATTGGGCCAATCTAAAAATAGACCCGTTAGGTAACATTGTAATTTTTTCAAGCGGATTAGGTGATGGATATTATGTATCGTATTGGGGTTATGATGAGAAAGATGAAATCTGCTGTTTAGTGACTGATTTCGGTCTGTATGAAGGGAATAAAAATCGAAAGGCTGCTTTGTTAAACCAAAACGCCGAACTGCTTGACCCGAAATAAGCGCGTTCGGCGTTTTTGTATTGCCGGCGGGGACATCACTTACCTTGACGCAAGGTGTGAACGTTTTTGTTGTCGTATCCAAATTCCGGTACAATGGGGTTAGAGGTGGAGCAAAATGATCATATATCGTCCCAAGCAAAATCGTTTATATGGCCCGGCTGACACGGAACGAAGAAAACCGTCTGCCGGACGATCCGCTAGCGACGCCCGTGATCCGTTTGAAAAGGATTATGGGCGGATTATTCACAGTGCCGCTTTTCGCCGGTTGCAGTCAAAGACACAAGTGATCGGCGGCTATGCGGGCGATATTCACCGCACGAGACTTACCCATTCAATGGAAGTGGCCCAGATTGCAAGGGGGATTGCCATTCATCTTAACACCAACCATCCCTTTTTTCATGAGCATGCGCTTCTTGACGGCTCATTGGTGGAAGCGGCTGCTCTGGCCCATGATCTGGGGCATCCACCCTTCGGGCATCGGGGAGAGGTGGCGTTGAATCAATGCATGCGCGCTTTTGGCGGATTTGAAGGAAACGCCCATACTTTCCGGATTTTGACCCGGCTGGAGGGGGAGAAAGGGGAGTACGGCCTCAATTTGACGCGCGGGTTGCTGCTCTCCATCCTCAAGTACCCGATCCTGTTGGACGAAGCAGTGAACGAAAAGCAGTATGACCGCGAAAAGAAGGCCATTCCCCCAAAAGCGAGTGTTTTCAGCTGTGATCAGGAAGCATTTGCCTGGGTTCTCGCTTCATTTACCGATGAGGAAAAAGCGTACCTGACAAAAGTTGCGCCTGACCCGGAACGTCACACGCAAACACTGCACAAAACACTGGAGTGTTCGATTATCGAATTGGCCGACGACATCGCCTACGGTACCCATGATGTCGAAGATGCGCTCAATTTGCGGCTGATTCGCTTAAACCACCTCAAAGAATTGCTCTATCCATTCAAAAAACGGCTGGAATACCCCGAACTGATGGAGGCATGGTGCGAATTGGACGGGCTTGACCCGGAGCATGATCAGCTGAAGTATCGGCTGAAAAAAGTGATCGCTGCTGTCATTTCCACTTTCATCACCCAGATCCGGGCAGAGAAGACGTATGATACTTTTTCTTCGCCACGCCTCTTATACCGTGTCGAACTGCCGAAGGAGCTGCGCGATCTTCTGGACAGCCTCAAACGCTGGGTATCCGATGAAGTGATCGAATCACAACGGGTGCAAACGATTGCCTGGCGCGGGGCTTATGTGATTGAAAAACTGTTTTCCGCCTTTATGAACGATGACCGGCTCCTGACCGAACACGACCGTCACATGTGGAAACAGGTGGAGACAGAGGTTGAAAGAGCGCGAATAGTCTGTGACTATATCGCCGGAATGACGGATTCTTTCGCCATGAAAATGTTTGCGCGCCTGTACGGACAAAGCCGAAACTTCTTTGATTATTAAATTCTTGCTCGGCAGACCCTGGGGTGATATAGTAATTGTAAATATATAGAAATATTGTGTTTTTTTGAACAGCAGCAAAAGCTGATCAGGGACTTGGCATCAACCGGGATTTCGTCCCGGAAAGTCCCCAGGCTTTCATAGTCTTAATCTTTCGTTTATTACGGCAACGTTTGCAAGTTTTCTTCCGGGGTGGTGTGTTCATGATTTGGGGAATGAACAATTGTTCCAACGAGTTGGGGGAGATTTTAAACGTGCTGGATGAGAGTGTGCAACTGTTGAATCATGTCTCCAAAGAAAATGAACTGGCCATGGCGCGGGCGGTAAGGCAAAAAGTGGAGTGGACCCTGGAAAAAGTGATTGGCCGTGAATGGGTCGAAATCCACTCCGAGTTGCGTGAACTGATTTACTACCTGGATTTGACCTGTTTCAGCCTGTTGAACATGCGTGGTGAATCTTTTCCTGTCTATTTGCAGGAAGTAAATCAGCGGTACAGTTCATTGTTGCGTTCACTCTACGAGCTTTACCAGCACCGGATGGAACGGTGTCGAACCAATTCAATGATGTGATTGCTTAAACTGCATTCTCTTATTGGATGTAGTTTTTTTATATTTTTGCGAGCGAGATATTCACCTGGCTTCGGCTGTGGAGATGAGAGCCGGCGTCAGGTGAGGGTGTGAGTTGACTTTCACCTCTTTCGCATGCTTGACCACCTTTTGCTCTCTTCTTTTGCACCAAAAGGATGGAGGAAACCTTTGTTTCCCTGCTGTGTGAATGGTGTGTTTCCGCCATAGACTTGCATGTCAGGTACATGGTGAAGAACCACAAGATGGAAAGATTCATCGCGGATGCGCCCTGATTTGAGCTTGCCGTCATGTTGGAGCAGCACAATCGGGACATCAGCATCGCCCAAAAACATTCTGCGAGGAAAGTTAAGACTGATCGCCGTGGAGCTCGCGGTTTGACTTGGTTTCCCGGTTGCAGGAGATGAAGAAAGGTTTTCCCTCCTCTGAGACTGGGGAATGGTCAATGTAAAAATGAGCATGCTAGAAGATGAATGACAGCGATCAAGGAAAAAAGGGCCTACGTTGGACACCATGTCCTAAGTGAGTCAGAGACAGGTTTTTAAGCCGGATAATGAAAAAATTTCCAGATTAATGAAAATCAATTCATTTGATATTGACAAGATTAACCGGCAAACTGTACCATAAATAATACTGCAAAAACATAAAAATAACCCTATTAACTAGGGATTGAATCGGGGTGAAATAGATGAAGAGAGCAAAAGCGCTGCTATCCATACTGATCGGTTTGGTTCTCGTTTTCTCATTTGCGACAGGTTGCAGTGTGCAAAATGGTGACCTGCTCACACAAATTAAAAAGCGCGGGACGATCCGAATCGGTACGGAGGGGACATATAAACCTTTCAGTTTTCACGATGAAAAAACGGAAAAACTGACGGGGTTTGATGTAGATGTCGCCACGGAAGTGGCCAAGCGCATGGGGGTGAAGGCCCAGTTTGTCGAAATCCCCTGGGATGGTATGCTGACCAGCTTAAAAACGGGGAAAATCGATATGGTTGCCAACCAGGTCGGCATTAAGCCGGAGCGCAAAACAAAATTCGATTTCTCCGAGCCGTATACCGTTTCTTACGCCCAGATCGTCGTCCGCAAGGATAATGATTCGATCAAGAGCGTAAAAGATCTCAAAGGAAAAAAAGCAGGGCAAACGCCTACCAGTAACTACGGGAAAATGGCGAAAGATGCCGGGGCGACCATCGTCGCTTATGAAGACATGATGAGCGCGATGAAAGATGTGGCTGCCGGACGCATCGATTTCAGCATGAACGATCGCCTGGCAGTGGCCGAAATGATGAAAACGACGAATTTGCCCTTGAAAACGGTCGGCGAACAGATGGAACGCTCTGAAAGTGCCTTCCCGGTGCCGAAAGGAAATCCTGAGCTTGTGAAAGCGATTAACCAAGCGTTAGACAGTATGAAAAAAGATGGTACGTTGAAGAAGATTTCAGAAAAATGGTTTGGTGTGGACGTAACTCAATAGAATTGCACTAAGATCTTGTTGTTGTCCTCTCTTATGGAAAGGAAGAACAAGATCTTATTTTTCTTCCATAATAAACTATTTTCTCTTTCCTTTTGTTACTATATTGTATGAGCATGGCTGGAATGAGCTAGTGCATCTGGATGCATATTAAGCAAAGAAATGTCGGTATGATTGAAGGAGTGTAACTAATGACTCAGTCTGCAATGGCAAAACCGTTTACGATGGTTTTATTTGGCGCGACGGGGGATTTGGCGAAACGGAAATTGTTCCCTGCCCTGTTCAGCTTATACAAAAATAAATTCCTTCCCGAACACTTTCGTTTGATCGGGGTTGGCCGCTCCACACGAGATCATGAAGCCTTTCGCCAGTCAGTCAGGGAATCGATTGATTCGTTCGGACGCCTGAAAGTGGCGGATGAAAATGAATGGCAGCAATTTATCCAGCATTTCTATTACGCCGTGGCGGATGTGACGAATCCGGAAGGATATAAGGGGATCAAGGACCTTGTCGAGGAATATGAAAACAAATATCAAGTGCCGCCGAACCGCCTGTTTTATTTATCACTTGCCCCGGATTTGTTTGCGACTGTTTCCACCAACCTGAGATTGTCCGGTTTAACGGAAACGGGAGGCTGGAAACGCCTGATCATCGAGAAGCCGATTGGCCATGATTATGACTCGGCCAAAAAACTGAATGAACAAATCAAGCAGACGTTTACGGAGCAAGAGATTTACCGGATCGACCATTATCTCGGCAAAGAAATGGTGCAAAATATTGAGGTTATGCGCTTTGCCAACTCGCTGTTCGAGCCGATTTGGAACAATCATTACATCGAAAGCGTACAGATTACGGCCAGTGAAACGGTCGGTGTCGAAGATCGGGCCAGTTATTATGATCATGCGGGAGCATTGCGGGACATGGTGCAAAACCATATGTTGCAAATGCTGATGATGGTTTGCATGGAACCGCCGAGCCGCCTGAAAACCGAAGCGATTCATGACGAAAAAATCAAGGTTCTTCGTTCGCTTCGCAGGTATACGGAGGAAGAGGCGGGAAAATATATGATACGGGGCCAATACGTTGACGGGGAAATCAATGGAAAACCGGTTCCGGCATATCGGAATGAGAAAAATGTCGATCCCGGGTCCATGACGGAAACCTTTGTCGCCGGCAAGTTGTTCGTAGACAATTTGCGATGGGCCGGAGTACCGTTTTATATCCGCACAGGAAAACGCATGCCGGAAAAAATGACACAGATCATCATTGAATTCAAGGAAATGCCTAAAAATCTCTATTTCAACAAAGATAACAATCTCGGCCCCAATCTGTTGGTCATCAGCATTCAGCCGCAGGAAGGCGTCAATCTGATCCTCAACGCCAAAAAACCGGGTTCCGACAACCAGGTGATGCCGATTTCGATGGAATTCTGCAACAACTGTGAGCAAGGTTCGCCGGAAGCGTATGAATCGTTAATCTATGATGCGATTGTTGGTGATCAAACATTCTTCACGCATTGGGAGGAGGTCTCGCTCGCCTGGAAGTTTATCGATCCGATTCGCAGAGCCTGGGATGAAAATAGGCATCCGCTGACTTTCTACCGGAGCGGTTCGTGGGGACCGCAAGAAGCACATGATCTGTTGGCGGCGAATGGACATGTCTGGCGGCCTGCCATCGCCAAAGATATTTCCCGGATTGTCAAAGCCAATGAGGTTGTAACCAGATAAAAAGGGAGAGTTGAGTTGACCATGAAAATTTATGACGTTTCCATGCCGATCACAGAGGAGATGCCCGTATATAAAAATAAGGAAACAAAGAAACCAAGCATTCGCGTTGTTCAGGACTTTGATACGGCCACCGCGCGCGAATCCCGCATCGAAATGGATGTGCACTGTGGAACTCACGTCGATTCCCCGCTCCATATGCTTCCGGAAGGCGGGACCATGTCAACCATTCCAATTGAGCGATTGGTTGGGCAATGCCGGGTGCTTGACTTGACGGATGTCAAAGAAAGCATTACTCGTGCTGATTTGGAAAAACATGAAATCAAAGAAGGCGAGTTTCTTCTCTTTAAAACGCGGAATTCCTGGGAAGATGTATTTGATTTTGAATTTGTGTTTTTAGCCGAAGACGGAGCCAAGTACTTAATTGAAAAAGGGGTCAGAGGGGTTGGAACCGATGCGCTGGGTATCGAACGGGCCCAGCCTGGTCATCCGACGCATAAAAGCCTGTTCCGTGCAGATATTTTAATCATGGAAGGGCTTCGGTTGAAAGAGGTTCCAGCCGGAACCTATTTTATGGTTGCTGCCCCGATCAAGTTGGTTCATACAGAAGCAGCACCGGCACGCGTTTTGCTTTTTGAAGGAATCGGTGCATAAGAATGTTGGCGGCCCTATTCACCATAGTGGCCGTCATTTTTATTGACAAGAACATGTTTTGAATTTAAGATGATAACATTATTAAATAGAAGAAAACCGATTAAAAAAGATTGAATTAGGTGAAACCAACATGGACTTTTTGGGAACGATACAGTGGCAGAATTTGTTTGATATTGATTTGGCTGAGCGAAATGCTTCGTTTATTTTAAATGGCATCGTGGCAACGGTTTGGATCAGCATCACTGCGATGGCAATCGGCTTGTTGATCGGTCTCTTCACCGCCATGGCCAGGATGTCAAAACGATGGATTTTGCAAGGAATTGCCCGTATTTATATTTCGATCATCCGCGGAACACCGTTGTTGGTTCAACTCTTTATTCTTTATTTTGGCCTTCCGGTCATCGGAGTTACCCTGACACCGACAGCAGCGGGGCTGATTGGCCTTTCTGTGAACGTGGGGGCTTATGCGGCTGAAACGATTCGCGGTTCGCTTGCTTCCATTCCCAAAGGGCAGTGGGAAGCGGCTGCTTCGCTGAACATGACCTATTGGCAGACGATGCGCCGCGTCATTATTCCGCAAGCGGCACGCGTCGCCTTGCCCTCGTTGATGAACAGTTTTTTGAGCCTGGTGAAAGATACCTCGCTGTTGGCGATGATTACAGTGAACGAGATGTTTTATCGCGCCAAAATCGTGGGTGGACGGGAATTTGATTATATGACGCCTTATATTCTCGTCGCCGTCTATTATTGGATCGTCTGCACGGTGTTAAATTATGCACAGCAAAAATTGGAAAAACGTTATGGCCGATATGCGGGATAGAAGGGAGGTACGGCGATGATTCAAGTGAAGAATCTGCAAAAATCATTTGGCAACCTTCAAGTTTTGACCGGGATTGACCTGGAGATCGAAAAAGGTTCAGTGGTCTGCATCATCGGGCCCAGCGGTTCGGGGAAGTCGACCTTCTTGCGCTGCCTCAATCTGCTTGAGATTCCCGATCAGGGTGAACTCTCCATCGGCGGGGAAACGATCTCGATTGCCGGCGGAAAAGTATCGCCGAAAGAGATTAAAAAACTGCGCGCCAAAACGGGAATGGTGTTTCAAAGTTTTAACCTCTTTCCACACCGTACCGTTTTGGAAAACGTGGTGGAAGGCCCGGTTGTTGTAAAAGGGGAGGACAAGGCCGAAGCCCGCAAAAAGGCGGAACGACTTTTGGAAAAAGTGGGATTGGCAGAGAAAAAAGATGTATTTCCGGGACAGCTTTCCGGCGGCCAGCAGCAACGTGTGGCCATTGCCCGCGCTCTGGCGATGGAGCCGGAAGTGTTGCTTTTTGATGAGCCTACCTCTGCGCTTGATCCCGAATTGGTGGGCGAAGTGTTGAAGACGATGAAAGAACTGGCCAAGGAGAAACAGACGATGGTGATTGTGACGCATGAGATGTCCTTTGCACGTGATGTCGCCGATCTTGTCGTCTTTATGGATCACGGGAAAATTGTGGAGATGGGCAGGCCGGAAGAAGTGTTTACCTCTCCGCGGGAACAGCGGACCCGGCAATTTCTGGCCAAACTCCTGGAACGTTGAAGATAACGATTGGTTTGCACAGCCCAAGTGGAGATTACTTTTCCGAGAGCGATTCAGGAAAAGGTTAAAAAAGGGGGTGCTTGCCAATCGTTTTTTATTTCGGATTTGAGAGAGCGGTGAGCCCTCTCCCGTCCGAATATCGCTTTCATTCCGGCTTGAGAAACTGGCGGCGTTTTCAGCAAAAAGTCCCTTTTATTTGTCCGGTATGTTAACATATAAGTAAAGGTGTGCAGGAGAGTTTTCCTTGATTCATGAATAAGATAGACAACAGGAGGATACCCTTACGGATGAGGTTTAATGAATACGGGTTATTGGATCCAGGGGATTATGTTATGACATTCGACAAGCTCCGGCAATCGATTCTGGTGAAAGGGGAAGAAAATTCGCTTTTGCCATGGGATGCATATTGGCGAAACCGGCTGGTTGATAATTTGGAGTTTTGTGTCCGTCAGCTGTGGGCATGCGGAATTGAAGAGATTTACATTGACGGTTCCTTTGTCACGGATAAGTATCAGCCGGAAGACATTGACGGTTATTTTGTCCCGCGAAATGAACAGGAAATTTTTGACGGAACGCTGCTCGCAAAGTTAAACCAGCTTGATCCTTACAAATGCTGGGGATGGAATCGCCACCGGTTTGATGAATACGGCAACTTGCAACTGGAGATGTGGTATCGCTACCGGGTGGAACTGTTTCCGCACTGTACGGGGGTATATTCCGGGATTACCAATGAAGAGGGGAAAAACATGAAGTTTGACGAGTTTTTTCGCAAGGACAGGGATTTTGGAATTGAAAAGGGCATTGTAAAATTGATGAAAGGATGAAGACTGTGATTAAGACGGAAATGGAATACAAGCGTAGTTTGGAGAGGATTCGCGAACAGGAGCGGCTGTTGGAAGAACAGAGGCGGGAATTGGAACAGATGGGGTTGAGCGAGGAACAGATCGAAAGAGGGTTGGCCCCGTCCCGCTTTTTTGGCGAACGGCTGAAACAGGAGATCAGGGAATACGAACGGCATAAGGCGGGCGATTTCGATATGACTTGCACCTTTGACAATATCGGGCGCAAGCTGATCGCTTTTCGGATCTACAAGGGATTGTCACAGGCGGAACTGGCCAAGCGCCTGGGGGTCACGCCGCCGCAGGTTTCGCGGGATGAGCGGAATGAGTATGGCGGAGCCAGCATGGAAAAGATCAAGCAGGTGTTGAAGGCCTTGGAGATGGATGTTTTGATTGTGCCAAACAATTATGAACGCGCTCTGGGGTAAATATGAATAAAGAAAACGCGGCTGCAGGCAAGCTGTTTGGGTTGTTTTTCTATCGGCGTGGAGGGTGCAATTCTCAAGGGGGAAGCACCCGAACCGGACGAAACCTGTTCGGGAATGTTGTCAACAATCTGAGCGGCTCTGGCAAGCCGTTTTTTTATTCGTTATAACCAGATTTTTTGATTCGTGAGGTTTTGCTGCGGGGTGTCGACATAAAAGAGTCCCGCATTGATTACGCTGATTTCAACCCGGGGATGAAACTGCCAGACGATTTCTTCCCGACGTCGTTTCTTCTCTTTCTGGATTTCATCCGGCATGGAAGGTTCATCAGGGTAAAAAACGTCCAGCCGCTCAAGCTCGGATTGCAGCCGTTTTTCAGCTTCTTCCGCCCAGGTCAGGTCTTCGCACCGGATCGTTTCCTCCAGATAATATTCCAGTTCACCGACCGCCTCAACCACCTGCAGTCGCGGTTCAACCGTATAGCGTTTGGCGGGGAGTCTGTTCGACCAGCGCCGGTCTTTGATCACCTCATAAAAGCCTTCCCGGATGGTTCCGTCATTCAAATTGATTCCCAGAGAGCAGAGCCGGTCCCGTTTTTGATCACAAACATAAGAAACCTTATAGTTGACGGCGAGCCATGGGCTGTAGGGTTTGGTCAAATCGGTATAAGCCGGTTCATATCGCGGTTCCTCATACAACCGCACAAATTTGCCGTGCTTTTGCGCGGATTGGAGAATCTTCGCAAAGCGCGGAGTGCCGTAAAAAAGATGTTCACCGCGAATTTCTTCAGGATGGTTCTCGGGATCAAAGACGAACGAGAGCCGAACTGGCTGTGGCGGCAGGTTCATCCGTTCCACATACATCCAGTAAAAGGGGCGATTGAGCAAATCCTTGTCGGCATGAATGGACAGCTGCGTGAGCAGATAGGTTGGGCCGGATTCAAGGATGTGGCAATCATTCAATTTCAGATACCGTTCCGTAAATTCCCTAACCTTCTTCTGATCCATAGAGAAGCAGTTCCTCCTCTTCTTTCTGCTTTTCCACCTCTTGTTTCTTCTGATGGAATTGATCTCCCCATTTGCTCAATTCCTGCCTGATGCGGTCATCGTCGGCAGATTCCAACACCAGCTTCATCAGATTTTGTTCAATGGTTGACGCTCCGTCCACTTTTTCCAGAATGGTTTCCAACTCTCCGATCACCGATTCAAACAGCCGGATTTTTTCATGCAACAGCCAGATAATATGTTCTTCGATCGTATTGATGGTGGAGAAATTGTAAATGTGTACATCTTTCGTTTGCCCCAGGCGGTGGATCCTCCCGATTCGCTGTTCGACGCGCATTGGGTTCCAGGGCATGTCAAAATTGATCATGTGATGGCAAAATTGCAGGTTAATCCCTTCCCCGCCTGCTTCCGTGGCAATCATGACCTGAGCCCGTTTTTGAAAAATCTCCATCATCCAGTCTTTTTTGTTGCGATTAAAACCGCCGCGAAACGGAACGGCATGAATTCCCGCTTTGGCCAGTTCGCGGATCAGCATCTCTTGGGTGGCGCGATACTCGGTAAATAAAATCACTTTTTCCGGAGCGATCTGTTTGATCAGTTCCACTGCGGCATTCACTTTGGAGGAACGGGTCACTTTTCGTAACAGTTCAATGAGATGGGCCACTTCCGGGGACAGATTCTCTTTTCCCTGCTCCCCTTTTTGAAATAGCTTGAATAAAGTATGAAAAACAGCGTCCCGGCTTGAGCAGACCTCTTTTTGCAGAACGAACAGCGCCAGCATGCTTTTCAAGTCGGTTCCGCGACGGTAGCGATCGCGCACGAACTCGGTGATGCCTTCATAAAGAAGGCGTTCTTCTTCTGAGAGTTCGATGGGGATCGTCTGCACCAGACGCCGCGTCAGGTGAAGGTTGCTGTCGCGGCGGCGGTTGCGAATCAGAACGCGCCTGATTTCTTCACGCAACTGTGCTTCATTTTTCGCTTTCCGTTTGCCGGCGACGTAATCACTTTGGAATTGGGACTGTTTCCCCAGTTGTCCCGGTTTTAGCAGGGTGACGAGATTATAAAGCTCTTCTATTTCGTTTTGCACCGGGGTGGCGGTGAGAAGCAGGCAATATTTTTTTTTCAGGTCATTGATGAATTGCCAGTTTTTCGTGCGGCGATTTTTTAATTTGTGGGCTTCGTCAACGATCACCATATCATAGTGCTGATTCAGCACATAGTCGCGGTGAGGTTCTCTCTTGGCCGTATCGAGGGAAGCGACGATAATCTCGTATTTGTCCCACATCCAGGCTTTTTTCTGGGCGACGGCGGGAATTTGAAATTTTTGATTTAATTCCCTCGTCCACTGCAGGACAAGCGAAGAGGGAACAAGGATTAATGCCCGTTTCACCAGGCCGCGCAGCAGATATTCTTTCAGGATGAGACCGGCCTCGATTGTTTTGCCCAGTCCCACTTCATCTGCGAGGATCGCGCGTCCGCGCATCTCATTGATCACGCGTTCCACCACATCGATTTGATGAGGGAGTGGACGAAACCCTTGTATTTGTTTTAAACTTTGGATAGATTCAAACGAGGGAATCATTTCAGTTTCGGCCGCTTCCAGCGCCAATTGAAAACGTTCCCAAGTTGCCCAGTCACTGTCTGTCTCGATTCTTTTCAGGAATTGGTGAAGCCACTCTCGATCCATCCGTATCGGGAGTGTATACATGAGATTCTCCACCTTTCTTTTACGATCAATGGAAGTTCCGTAATAGTATGTCTCAGTTTAAAAAAATGCATACGGAACAAAAACGAACAATATCATCATTTTTTCTCGTATTTGATCGTATTTTCTGGTACAATACAAATATCATAATGGGATATTGTTCAGCGGTTGAAGGCGGGAGGAGAGACCACATCTTGTGGCGCCGAAGGAGCAAACCGATGAGGTGAATCTCTCAGGCAAAAGGAGGCCCGCTGGACGCATCTCTGGAGAGCGCTCGCTTTGATGCCGAGCCACCTACGGGGCAACTCTGCTTAATGCAGCAGGGAAACTCTCTGGTAATAAGGACAGAGGAATCACCAACCAACAGCGGTGGTGAATCTCTCTGTCTTTTTTATATATGGAAACAAGTGAGGTGCATGGTATGGCAGAACTGAAAAAGACACCGCTTCATTCGGTTTACTGCGAAGAAGCCAAAATGGTACCTTTTGGCGGATGGGAAATGCCGGTTCAATTTTCGGGAATCAAGCAGGAACACGAAACCGTCCGCACGCGCGCCGGTTTGTTCGACGTGTCCCATATGGGGGAAGTACTGGTGAAGGGACCGGACGCGCTCGAGCTGATCCAGCGTCTGACGACGAACGATGCGGCGAAATTGAACGTGGGCGATGCCCAGTACTCGATCATGTGTTACGAAAACGGGGGAACGGTGGACGATTTGCTGGTTTACCGTATCGGAGAGCAGGAGTACTGGCTGGTCATCAATGCGGCCAATATCGAAAAAGATGTCAAGTGGATTTTGAAACACCGTCAGGGCGATGTAACGGTGGAAAACATTTCGGATCAGATTGCCCAATTGGCTTTGCAGGGGCCGTCGGCAGAGACCGTATTGCAAAAGCTGACCGATACGGATTTGTCGGAGATCAAGTTTTTTAAATTTAAAAATGACGTCGCACTGGCCGGGGTAAAAGGGCTTGTATCCCGTACCGGATACACCGGGGAAGATGGATTTGAAATCTATTTGCCGGCAAGCGACGCCCCTAAACTGTGGCAGGCTATTCTCGAAGCAGGAAAGGAAGCGGGAGTTCTGCCGTGTGGCCTGGGTGCGCGCGATACACTGCGGTTTGAAGCGCGGCTCCCCCTGTACGGACAGGAATTGAGCGAAACGATTACCCCGATCGAAGCGGGACTCGGTTTTGCCGTAAAACCGGAAAAAGGAGATTTTATCGGCCGTGAGGTGCTGGCCGTGCAAAAAGCGGAAGGAGCTCCGCGCAAGCTGGTCGGTTTGGAAATGATCGACCGCGGCATTCCGCGAACCCATTATCCCGTCTATCACGGTGAGGAAAAAATCGGCGAAGTGACGACGGGAACACAATCACCGACCTTAAAGAAAAACGTGGGACTTGCGTTGATCAATGCGGAATATGCCAATCCCGGTGAAGAGGTTGAGGTGGAAATCCGCGGCAAACGCCTGAAAGCAATCGTGGTGAAAACCCCTTTCTATAAGCGCGCCAAATAACCGAAGTGGTGGTAGGAGGATGAACTTGCATGAAATTTCGTTACTTGCCCGCAACTGAACAGGATAAACAGGAAATGCTTCGTACCATCGGCGTGGAATCGGTCGAGGAACTGTTTGCGGAAATACCGGAAAGTGTTCGTTACCGGGGGAAGCTCAAGTTGCCCGAACCGATGTCAGAGATGACGCTTGTCAAGCATATGAGCCGCCTCGCCGAGAAAAATGCATCCTTTGATCACTATGTTTCCTTTTTGGGTGCCGGTGTCTATGAACATTATATTCCCAGTGTCGTCAATCACGTGATTTCCCGTTCGGAGTTTTATACGGCTTATACCCCTTATCAGCCGGAAATCAGCCAGGGTGAATTGCAGGCGATTTTCGAGTTCCAAACGATGATTTGCGAATTGACAGGGATGGATGTGGCCAACTCGTCCATGTATGACGGGCCGACAGCACTGGCGGAAGCCGCTGCGATGGCCGCCGGCGTGACACGCAAGCAGAAGATTGTCATCTCCCGTGCCGTTCATCCCGAAGCGCGGCAAATTTTGAAAACAAGCGCAAAAGGGCAGGGGTATCAAATCGTGGAAGTTCCCCTGGCCGACGGGGTGACGGATCTGAATCAGTTAAAAGAGCTGGCAGATGAAGAGACAGCAGCAGTGATTGTCATGTCCCCCAACTTTTTGGGCAATCTTGAAAATTTGGCGGAAATCGAGAAAATTGCCCATGCCCATAAAGGGCTGCTGGTGGTCAGCAGCAATCCGCTGTCGCTGGGGCTGTTGAAACCGCCGGGCGAATACGGTGCCGATATCGTGGTCGGGGATGCGCAGCCGTTTGGAATTCCCGCCTCTTATGGCGGTCCGCATTGCGGTTATCTGGCCACCAAAAAAGCATTGATGCGCCGCGTGCCGGGAAGAATCGTCGGCCAGACCGTTGACGAAAACGGCACACGCGGATTTGTGCTCACATTGCAGGCGCGTGAACAGCATATCCGCCGCGACAAAGCGACTTCAAACATTTGCTCCAACCAGGCACTTCTGGCCCTGGCGGCATCTGTATACATGTCCGCGCTCGGCAAGCAGGGAATTCAGGATGTGGCCCGCCTCAATCTCCAAAAAGCGCATTATGCCAGCAAACGCCTGAGCGAAATTAACGGGATTGAGCTTGCTTTCTCCGGGCATTTCTTCAATGAATTTGTCATCCGGCTGCGGCGTCCGGTCGGAGAAATCAATCAGGAATTATTGAAGAAAGGAATCATCGGCGGTTTTGATCTCGGCCGCTTCTATCCTGAACTGGACAATCACATGCTCGTTGCCGTCACCGAAGTTCGGACCAAAGAAGAAATCGATCAGTTGGCTGAGAGTTTGGAGGGGCTGTTGTCATGAATAACAAGGAAAAAGAACTCATTTTTGAGATGAGCAAACCAGGTCGCACCGCTTACAGCTTGCCCGAATCCGATGTGCCGGAAACGGACGTTTTGCCGGAGGAATATCTTCGCGAAAAACCGGCCGAACTCCCTGAGGTATCCGAGCTGGATCTCATGCGGCACTACACGGAATTGTCCCGTCGTAACCACGGGGTGGACAACGGTTTTTATCCGCTGGGTTCCTGCACCATGAAATACAACCCCAAAGTGCATGAAGATGTGGCTCGATTGCCCGGATTTGCCAAAATCCATCCCTATCAGCCCGAAGAAACCGTACAAGGGGCTTTGGAGCTTTTATATGAATTGCAGCAGTATTTGGCAGAAATCACCGGAATGGATCAGGTGACGCTTCAATCAGCGGCCGGCGCGCAAGGCGAGTGGACCGGATTGATGATGATCCGCGCTTATCATGAAGCCAAAGGGCAAACCGGGCGGGACAAAGTGATTGTGCCGGATTCCGCACACGGGACAAACCCGGCCAGCGCCACCGTTGCCGGATTCAAGACGATCACCATTCCCTCCAATGAGAAGGGATTGGTCGATGTGGAGGCCTTGAAGCAGATGCTCGGAGACGATACCGCCGCCCTGATGCTGACCAACCCGAACACGCTGGGGCTGTTTGAAGAAGAGATCAGAGTGATTGCCGATCTCGTGCACGAAGCGGGCGGTCTTCTCTATTATGACGGAGCCAATGCCAACGCCATTCTGGGAATTGCCCGTCCGGGAGACATGGGCTTTGATGTGGTTCATCTGAATCTGCACAAAACCTTTACTACTCCCCATGGCGGCGGCGGACCCGGAGCCGGACCGGTTGGAGTGAAAAAGGAGCTTGTGCCGTTCCTGCCTGCGCCGATGGTGGCAAAAGATGCATCCGGCCGTTATTATCTCGATCATGACATTCCCAATTCCATCGGCCGGGTCAAAGGGTTTTACGGAAACTTCGGCATTTTGGTTCGCGCCTATGCTTATATTCGGACGATGGGACCGGAAGGTCTGCGCCTGGTTTCCGAAAATGCGGTGTTAAATGCCAACTACATGATGCGCCGGTTGGAGCCGTATTATGAACTGCCGTACAAACAGCATTGCAAACACGAATTTGTCCTGTCCGGCAAACGTCAGAAACAACAGGGCGTGCGTACGCTGGACATCGCCAAACGCCTGCTCGACTTCGGTTTCCATCCGCCGACCATCTATTTCCCGCTCATCGTCGATGAATGCCTGATGATTGAGCCGACGGAAACGGAAAGCAAGGAGACGCTCGACAGCTTTATCGACGCGATGATTCAAATTGCCAAAGAAGCGGAAGAAAATCCGGAAATCGTGCAGGATGCGCCCCATCATACCGTAATCAAACGTTTGGACGAAGTGACGGCGGCGCGCAAACCGATCTTGCGCTGGGAAAAAAGCGAGTAAAAACCATCGTGAGTTACTGACTGGAAACCCGGCCAGCAACAACTTTCCCAGAATAGGAATGGCGGGCAAGGGATGCATCCTTGTCCGCTTTTTTGATCTGTTTCACGTTTGCGTGGCGGCGCTGGGGATGATTTCCGTTCCCTGGATTGGCTTACGATGGAATACGTCGGATCACGACCGGTCAGATGCTGTACGACGGACTTTGAAGGGGAGTTCCATCTCCATGCGGTCAGTTTATTGGCGTCCGGCTCTGGTCATTTTTTTGTCCGGTGTGATTGGTATCTGGTTTTAGCGTTGAACCCCCATCTTTCAGCCGAAAAGAAGTAAAGGATTTTTTGTTGCGAAGTTTTTATATATTTATTGACAGAATCCTATTTTAAGAGATAATTTTTTGAGGAAACACTAAAATCAAAAAAAGAGAGGGAGCATATCATTGCAAGGACAAACAGTGATTGTGACAGGCGGGTCGAGCGGCATTGGAAAAGCGATTGCCAGGCGGTTGTGCCAGGAAGGGGCCAATGTGGTCATCACCGGACGCAATGCAGATCGGCTTGAAGCGGCCAAAGTGGAATTGGAGGAATTGCCGGGCAAAGTATTTCCTTTTCAAATGGATGTCCGCGAAGTTGATCAGGTCAAGGCGATGGTTCAAAAGACGGTGGAACAGTTTGGCGGAATCGATCATCTCGTCAACAATGCGGCAGGCAATTTTGTTGTGCCGGCGGAAGATTTAACGTATAATGGTTGGCATTCGGTGATTAACATCGTTTTAAACGGAACCTGGTATTGCTCACAGGCCGTGGCCAAAGAATGGATTGAGAAAAAACGGAAAGGATCGATCCTCAATATCGTGGCCACCTATGCCTGGACAGGGGCGCCGGGTGTGGTTCATTCCGCTGCGGCCAAAGCTGGTGTACTGGCGATGAGCCGGACACTGGCCGTTGAATGGGGGGACAAATACGGCATCCGAGTCAATTGCATTGCACCCGGACCGATTGAAGAAACAGGCGGGGCGGCAAAACTGGTCGCCAATGAAAAAATGGCGAAAAAGGTCGCCAATATGGTTCCGCTGAAGCGTTATGGCCGCCCGGAGGAGATCGCGGCATTGGCGAAGTTTCTGCTGTCAGCGGAAGCGGAATATATCAATGGCGAGTGCGTTACCATGGATGGCGGTTTATGGATGGCGAATTTTCGGTTTCTCTGATAAGTCGCCCCGTTCCGATCAGGGATGGGGCTGTTCATTTTTTGGAATCGATTTGCAGGGGACGATGTAGAAAAAACGAGTGGAATTTTGTATACTGTGATCGGTTTTGCTGTTTCTGTAAAACGAACGGGGGCAAGGAGGTTGATATTTGAGATGAACCGGACATTTACCATAAAAAAAATACTGAATAACAATGTAGTCATCGCTGAGCATCCATCCTATGGGGAAGTTGTTTTGATCGGAAAAGGAATCGGTTTCAAGAAGAAAGCAGGAGAACTGATTTCCGAGCCCGCGGTCGAAAAGTTTTTTGTATTGGAGAATAAAAAGGAGCAGGAGCAGTATCGGCAGTTGCTCTCGCAAGTGGACGAATCGCTCGTGGAACTGATGAATGATATTATTTACCATATTCAAAAGCGGTTTGATGTTCCGCTGAATGAACATATTCATGTAGCTTTGACCGATCATATCAGCTTTGCGATCAAACGCTTGGAGCAAGGGCTGGAGTTTAATAATCCTTTCCTGATCGAAACGAGAGCGCTTTATGAAAGAGAGTATGCAGTGGCAGAAGAAATTGTGGCAATGATTAATGAAAAAAAGGGGATCCAGTTGCCCGAAAGCGAAGCCGGATTTATCGCCATGCATATCCACAGTGCGCTGACACAGCGCCATCTGACGGAGATTCGTCAACATTCCGAACTCATCATGAAATTGATCCAGCTCGTCGAGGCGGTCACCGGTTTGAAAATCGATCGCAAAAGCATTTCATACATGCGGCTGATTACGCATCTTCGGTATGCGATTGAACGCACAATCCGCCAGGAAGAAATTTCTGAGCCGGATGGTTTTGCAGACATGTTGCGCAAACAATTCCCGATATGTTACAATATCGCTTGGAAAATGGCAAAAGTGATGGAACGGACACTGCAGAAACCGGTTCATCCTGCCGAAGTCAGTTATCTGACATTGCATTTGCAACGCATTATTCCCAACTGAACAGGTCCTTTACCTTTCACGTGTTACTGATTCGATCAGGCATGAGTGAAAAAAGGCGAAGTGGACGTTTGATTCAAAAGGGATTTTCCTTTTGCAAACGGTTCCATTTGTCTTTTTTTGCTCATGCCTTTTTGTTCGAAGAAGAAGCATGAGTGAAAGGTTTTGGATCCTGTTGGGCATGATAAGACAGCACAGGAGGTTCAGCAATGTTCAAAAATATCTTTGGCGTCTTGCAACGAATCGGAAGAGCGTTGATGCTCCCGGTTGCGATCTTGCCGGCAGCCGGTTTGTTGCTCGCATTTGGTAACAAGTTGCATATCCCGATCCTCGAACAATCGGGACAAATTGTTTTCTCCAACCTGGCCTTAATCTTTGCGATCGGTGTTGCCATTGGTCTGGCAGAAGGAGAGGGAACAGCCGGATTGGCTGCTGTCATCGGGTATCTCGTGATGAATACCGCCCTCGGACAAATGGCTATACATTACCATGTGCAAACGATTGAGGTATTGGGGATTCCCACTTTGGAAATGGGCGTTTTCGGGGGAATCATCATCGGTATTGTTGCCGCCCTGCTGTATAAGCGCTTTTATAATATCGAACTTCCTTCTTTTCTCGGCTTCTTTGGCGGGAAACGGTTTGTTCCGATTGTGATGGCGGTTACTTCTTTCCTGTTGGGACTGATCTTTTTCTACATCTGGCCGCCGATCCAACACGGGATTGATGCCTTTTCCCATATCATTACGACGAAAAATGTTGCCTTGTCCGCCTTTATTTTCGGTTTGGTCGAGCGTTCCTTGATTCCGTTCGGTCTCCATCATATCTGGTATTCACCATTCTGGTTTGAATTCGGATCATACAATGCGCATGGACATATTGTTCATGGGGACCTCAATCGCTTCTTTGCTGGTGACCCGACGGCCGGTACGTTTATGACCGGGAAATTCCCGTTCATGATTTTCGGTCTGCCGGCAGCAGCCTTGGCGATGTATCAGGAGGCGCGGCCGGAGAAAAAGAAAGTGGTCGGCGGTATTATGCTGTCAGCTGCGCTTACCTCGTTCCTGACCGGTATTACCGAACCGATCGAGTTTTCGTTCCTGTTTGTCGCACCGGTTCTTTATGCGATTCACTGTGTTTTTGCCGGTTTGTCGTTTATGGTCATGGCGATTCTCGGAGTGAAAGCGGGCATGACATTCTCCGGTGGAATTATCGACCTGGCGATGTTCTGGGATCAAGACACCAAGCCGTGGCTGATTATTCCGGTTGGATTGGTCTTCTCCGTCATCTATTATTTCGGTTTCCGCTTCGCGATTCGTAAGTTTAACCTGAAAACACCGGGCCGCGAAGACGAAACGGAAGAGGAGAATGCCGTCGAAACCACTTCGGACGATCTGGCGGCAAACGTGTTGGAAGCCCTTGGCGGCAAAGAAAACCTGACTCATTTGGATGCATGCATTACCCGCTTGCGCCTGTCGGTCAAAGATGTCGACCAAGTGAACAAAGATCGTTTGAAACAGCTCGGCGCATCCGGCGTATTGGAAATGGGCAATAACTTGCAAGTGATCTTTGGGCCGAAATCCGATCTGATCAAAGAACAAATGAAACAGATCATGATGGGCAAAAAGGTGACTGCTGCAAAACAGGAGCCGGAAAAAGAGGCGCCGAAAACGGTGGAAACAGGTGACGCGGTGTCGGACGGCAAAGCGTTCTCCGCTCCTTTGACCGGGAAGTTGCTTCCGATTTCCGAAGTGCCTGATCAAGTGTTCTCGCAAAAAATGATGGGAGACGGATTTGCCATTGAACCGTCAGAAGGAATTGTTGTCGCTCCTGTTGACGGAGAGATTGTGAACCTCTTCCCGACGAAGCACGCAATCGGCATTCGTTCCACGACGGGGCAGGAACTGCTGATCCATGTGGGCATCGATACAGTCAACCTGGAAGGAAACGGATTTGAAACGTTTGTCAGCGAAGGAGATCAAGTGAAAAAAGGGCAAAAACTGCTCGAATTTGATCTGAGCTTCATCAAGGAAAAAGCAACTTCCACGATTACGCCTGTAGTCTTTACCAATTTGCCGGCGGGAACGACGGTAAAACTGGAGTCAGAAGAGGTTAAAGCCGGAGATTCGAACATCATTCGTTTTGAAAAATAATGGTTGATTAAAAGCCGTGCCTTGACAGGTGCGGCTTTTTTGTTCTGAGTTGTTGCGATCTTGCCGATTGCCGCTCCGCTGAGATGCAAGAACTTCATTTGACCAATACGGATATCGGGCTGATGGGACTCCTTTTCCGGACCTGTGCGATCATGCGGTTACCTTTCGATGCGGTTTAATCAAGTGGGCTGGTTGATGAGCCGGCTTGTCTTCTCTGCCATTATTTCCGGCAGGATAAAAAATTTCTCCCGTCACACATTAAAGATGAGACAGAATGTGAAGGTTGGGGTTGAGAACATGGATTCCTATTTGCAAGAATTGTCAACGGTTACAAGGGAGAAATTGCAGACCATCTTGGAGCAGATGAAGCAGGAGATCGGTCGCCTGCTGGACGAACTGGAACACAACCGCTGTTGTATCCTGAGTGATTTTTCCAGAGTAAGCGAGCAGTTTGCGAATATCCAAAAGGTGGCTTCGTCCTATTATTTTGAAACCTATTTGGCTCCATACACCTGCCGTTACCCGGCGCTGGCGATCGCTGCCCAACGCTTGTCCAAGAAGCGGCACGGAGCTTTGATTGTGGTGGAAAGGGAAGATCCGATTGAGAGCTGGATACAGGAAGGGATTCCGATTCGTGCACAATTATCGGCTCCCTTGCTGGAAACGATTTTCTATCCGGGGAATCCGCTGCATGATGGTGCAGTTGTGGTAAAAGAAGATTTTATCTTGTCTGCTGCCAATGTTTTGCCTCTTTCCCAAAAGACCTCCGGTCATAAGATGAAGATCGGCACCCGTCATCGTGCTGCATTGGGACTGACGGAAAAAACGGATGCATTTGTCCTTGTCGTGTCCGAGGAGACGGGGCGAATCTCTTTTGCCCTAGATGGAAAACTGTATCCGCTGACCCATGAGGGAATGCAGAGTCAGATGGGGCATTGATATTTTTGTTTTGCAACCGGCGGGATTTTCAATGATAATACAGGGAGAAAGGGAGTTTTGGGAAAAAGGAGTGGGTGAAAATGGAAACATGGCGCTTTCTGCCTTATCAGCGATATTCCGGTGCCGAAAACATGGCCATCGATGAAGCGGTCATGCATCTGCACAGAGAAGGAAAAGTGCCTCCCACTGTCCGTTTTTATGGTTGGAATCCTGCCACGCTGTCAATCGGGTATTTTCAAAAAGGGAGAAAAGAAATCCGGCTGGATGAATTGGAAAGACGCGGACTCGGGTTTGTCCGGCGCATGACCGGTGGCAGAGCGGTGCTGCATGATCAGGAATTAACATACAGTGTCATCATTTCCGAAGACCATCCGCTCATGCCGAAAACGGTGAGTGAGTCGTATCGGGTGATCAGTCAGGGATTGTTGCAAGGATTTCGCCGATTGGGATTAAACGCCCGTCTGTCCCCGCCGGTGCGCACGCACAAAGACCACTTGTCGGCGGCATGTTTTGATTCGCCTTCTGATTATGAGCTGGTAATCGAGGGGAAAAAAGCGGCAGGGAGTGCACAGATCCGTCAACGCGGTGTTATTTTGCAACATGGCTCCATCTTGTTGGATTTTGATGAAGAAACCTTATTTGCTGTTTTGGAATTTCCTTCTGAGCGGGTCAGGGAACGGCTGAAAGCGGCATTTTGTGAAAAAGCGGTTGCCATTAACCGGCTGCGGACACAACCGGTCACAATCGATGAAGTGATCACCGCCTTTTATGAAGGATTTCAGGAAGGGATGAACGTAAAGTTGGAGCAAGGGAGTCTCATCGATGAAGAGATCGAATTGGTACATTCTCTCGTCAGGGAGCGGTATGGCACAGAAGCGTGGAATTTGCGCCGCTGATGGGGGAACGACAGGAGACCGGGCCGGTTGCGGGTTTGGCTTGACTGTGTTTTATTAAATATGGATTGATTTATACAGACTTAGCGTTTAATATAGGGAACGTAGGGTATTTTCTGAATTTTTAAGAGTCCTATTTTATTGGGAAGGGGTATTTTATCAACAAATCGTCTTTAGGTGTTAAATATTATATAAATATCTAATTATAATTGATTTATTTAAATCGCACTTGATTTTTCAAGCGCTTATGATAGCATAATTTGTTGTGATGATATTATTTTCTTTTTATTTTATACTTATTCCATATAAGGTTAGGGGAAACGCCGTTGAAACAAGAACTACACACGAGGCGTCGTTATTATGAGAGGTTTCAGGTAGAAGATGTAATCAATTTCTTTTCCGGACAGCTTCTGCAGGCGAAATCTCCCGATGGGGCGCAAGTCTTTCTTCAGTCGATCAAAGTAACCCGCCGTCCTTTGCCTTCCGGGTACAAGGATGTTTTTCGCAGGATGCAGCACCCCCATCTGGCCCCGATTTTAGACGTGATGGAAGAAGATGAACAACTCATTTTAGTCCATCCTCCTTTTTCAGGAGACCCCTTGCCTTTAATTGTGAACAAAGAACGGGCAATGGATCCGGAAGCAGCTGTTCGCGTCGTTAGCAAATGCTTGAAAACATTGCGCGATTTGGATCGTTTACCGGTTTCGCTCAGCGCTACCCTTGATCCGAAGAATATTTTGTTGAATGGTCAGAAACCGCTGATCTTGTTTTATTATATGAAAGAGCCGGGAAAAAGCGGTCATGATGAAAAATGGCGCGAATTGCTCTTTTACCTCCTGACGGGACATGCACCAATGGGGGGGCTGAAGCAATCTGAACGTCAACTGGAAGCGAAAAAAATTCCGCCGAAAATTGTCAAGCTTGCCATGTTTGCCCTGGATCGAAAGAATGGGCTGGAAGATTTTTCGGTTCAGGTTGAGCGCCATGTAAATTCGGCTGAAGGCAGCCATTTGAGCCGAAGGGCAAGAAGAAGCCGAAAGAAAAAAGTGGTGACGACGGTTGTAGTTGCTGCAGCAGCGCTGGTGCTGGTCTCACTGACGGTGACGAAGTGGTACGCCGGCTACAGCGATGCGAAGGACAGCACGCTGGCGAATATGTTTGCTCCGATCACCCAGGACGATAAACAAAATGGAGCGGGGAATGGCCAACTGTTCCAGTCGATTACTTTCAATGATCAAAATAACTCTTTTAAGTACCCGTATCCGATCAAACCGAACAGTGCCATTCAGGGTTCATTTATTCTCAATCAGCTCAACGGGTTTACAGGTTATTTGGAAACCCCCGACAAATCCGATATTTTGGGGCTCGCCGTAGATAAAGAAGGGAAAATCAAGTTATATGACATCATGAAAGGACAGTATATTCCGATCGGCGATTCCGGTGACCAGTACCGCGTTGAGGCTGGCAAAAAATATAATTTTGAACTTTATTATTTCCCTAATGAACCGATTCGCCTTTCGATTGAAGAAGAAGGAAAATCGAAAAAATGGATGGCTGTTGGCGTGACCCGGCTGAGCGGGGATTATACGCTTCACTTCCGCGGTGGCAACGGGGTCAAGTTCTTTTATCCGGATGTGAACCAAGTGACAAATCAGAACATGTTTGAACAGATGTGGATGAACCAACAGCCCTGGCGAATCGATTTTGGCCAGGCACTTCTGGATGTGGATTCGCAAGGCCGCAACCAGCTGGGGGTTTATCCGCTGTCGCAAGTACGGTTGGATGCATCCGCTTCTTCTTCGTTCCTGTTTGTTCCGCCGCAGGAGAAAGGTTCGTACAGTGTGGAAATCGAAGCCGTGGATAACAGTCACTTCCGTCTCGTCTGGGACAAGAAGACGAACAAATTCGCTCTCTATAAAATCGGTGATCAGCCGCAAAAGGTTGCAGAGCAGGAAGTGCCCTGGAAGTCCATTGAGGATGGAGAACCACTCCAAGTTTCAATCACGTCCAACTTTAATCAATTGTCGGTAAACTTGACTTATGATTCTAATTCGGTTGCGTTGACCTATACGAATGATACACCCGTCATGATCAAGGATATTACTTTGCGGGATGCTGAAGGATTCCGGTTGGTCGAAAATAAAACAGAGCAGCAAGACGAAAAAGGAGACCGTGAAAGTTAACGGTCTCCTTTTTCATTGGCAAACGCGTTCAATCTCTTTTTCAAATGCTTTCTGCAACTGGCGGGTGATTGGTCCGGGTTTGCCATTTCCGACTGCTTTTCCGTCAATTTGCACAATCGGGCAAACTTCCATGGTCGTACTGGTCAAAAATACTTCATCCGCTTCGGCCAGATGTGACGGGGAGAATGGTTCAAGCTTTACAGATATACCCAAATCCTCCGCTAATTGTAAAGTGATCTTCCGGGTGATACCATGTAAAATAAAGTGGTTGGCGGGATGCGTCCACAAGGTTTGCCCTTTTACCATAAAGATGTTGGTGGAACTGCCCTCCGTGACCGTGCCATTACGGACGAGAATCGCTTCTTTTGCGCCATGATCAACCGCTTTTTGCTTAGCCAATACGGCTCCCAGCAGGTTGAGGCTTTTAATGTCACAGCGCAACCAGCGGATGTCTTCATCGGTAATGGCAGTGACACCGTTTTGCAAAGCGGTGAGCGGGCGGCTGTCCGGTTGTGTGTACCCGATGATCAGAGGTTTGGCATCTGAGGGAAAGGCGTGGGAGCGTGGAGAGGTTCCGCGGCTGAGTTGCAGATAGAGGTTTCCTTCCTCCAGTTGATTTTCGCGTGCCAGATCCAGCAGTTTCTGCGCGAGGGTTTCCACCGGATAGGGAAGGGAGAGACGAATCGCATCGGCGCTTTTTTGGAAACGTTCAAGATGCTCATTTAAGTAGAAAGGTATTCCGTGGTAGACGCGAATCACTTCGTAAATTCCGTCTCCAAACTGATATGCACGGTCTTCGATGTCGATATTCGCTTCTTCACGTTTGATCAGGCGGTCATCATAGAGAATGATCATTTGATTCATCCTTTCTTCCTATATTAAATATAGTTTGCCTGAAGTGAATGAAAACAACAAGTCTTGTTTTTTTTCTGTGAAAGTGTTGCAGAGCGGGTCAGTGGTGCAACATTTTTGCCCGATTTTGCTTCACTTTCATCCCCTGGTGCGCCGAAAAAGACATGAGATGCCTTCAGGAAAAAGGATGCTTCTTCTCCGATCGCCAATGGATCTTCCCAAAAATAACACTTGTATCAACATATAGTAGTGTTATACTGTTATTATCTCTATATATAGTATTTCTGACACATACTTATGCACCGGAGGAATGGCTTCATGAAGATACAGCGCTTTTTTACCCAACCTGGACAAGACCCGTTTGAAACAGTCCGCTATACAAAAAGGGATTGCCGCATTACCAATCCGGACGGTTCCGTCGTCTTTGAGATGACAGGGGCAGAGGTTCCCGAAGATTGGTCTCAAGTGGCGTCGGATATTTTAATCTCCAAATACTTCCGTAAAGCGGGGGTTCCACAATACGATGAAGCCGGGAACCCGCTTATGGATGATAACGGACAGCCCGTGACGGGGGCGGAAACGAGCGTCAAACAGGTGATCCACCGTCTGGCCGGTTGCTGGAAAGCATGGGGAGAAGAAAACGGATACTTTGATAGTAAAGAGGACGCCGAGGCGTTTTATGATGAATTGGTGTACATGCTCCTTCATCAGATGGCGGCTCCGAACTCTCCGCAATGGTTTAACACCGGACTTCATTTTGCCTATGGGATTACAGGCAAATCGCAGGGGCACTATTACGTCGATCCGAAAACGGAAGAAGTGAAAAAATCAAACAGCGCTTATGAACGGCCGCAGCCCCACGCTTGTTTTATTTTGTCAGTGGAAGACGATCTGGTAAATGAAAACGGCATTATGGATTTGTGGGTGAGAGAAGCCCGTCTGTTCAAATACGGGAGCGGAACGGGCAGCAACTTTTCCCTGATCCGCGGGAAGGGGGAATCGCTTTCCGGCGGTGGAACTTCGTCGGGGCTCCTTTCCTTCCTCAAGATCGGTGATCGGGCGGCAGGAGCAATCAAATCAGGAGGAACGACCCGCCGGGCGGCCAAAATGGTCTGCCTTGATCTGGATCACCCGGACATCGAGGAATTTATCAATTGGAAATCGGTTGAAGAGAAAAAAGTGAGGGCGCTGATTGCTGCCGGTTATGATCCGTCATTTAACGGCGAAGCATATGAAACCGTATCGGGTCAGAATTCCAACAACTCTGTGCGGGTTCCGCATTCTTTCTTTAAAAAATTGCAGGAAGGCGGAGACTGGGAACTGAAATACCGCACGACCGGCGAAGTCTGCAAACGGCTGCCCGCAAAGGAGCTGTGGCGGCAGATCGGAGAAGCTGCATGGGAATGTGCTGATCCCGGTGTGCAATATGACGGAACCATCAATGAATGGCATACTGTTCCCGCAGGAATGGACGGGAAACTGGGAGCACGGCATAACCGGATTAACGCCTCCAATCCGTGTTCTGAATACATGTTTCTAGATAATACGGCTTGCAACTTGGCCTCCCTCAACCTGGTGAAGTTTTTCGATGCGGAAACTTGCCATTTTGATATCGCAGCTTTCCGCCATGCCTGCCGTCTGTGGACAATGGTTCTGGAAATCTCGGTATTGATGGCGCAATATCCTTCAAAAGAGATTGCCGAGTTGTCCTATCAGTACCGGACACTGGGATTGGGGTATGCCAACATCGGAACGTTGCTGATGCTGTCGGGCATCCCTTATGACTCTGATGAAGCGCTGGCCATCACGGGGGCGATTACGGCGATCATGACCGGAACCGCCTATGCCACATCGGCAGAAATGGCGAAAGAACTGGGCCCGTTCAAGGCTTTTCCCATCAATCGCGAACATATGCTGCGCGTGATCCGCAATCATCGCCGGGCGGCATATGGGGCGCCGGAAGAGGAATATGAAGGTTTGCAAATCAAGCCCATGGGCATCAATCCGGATCATTGCCCCGATTTTCTGTTGAAAGCTGCGCGCGCGGCCTGGGATGAAGCGCTGGAGCTGGGAGAGAAATACGGTTACCGCAATGCGCAGACAACATTGCTCGCCCCGACGGGAACGATCGGTTTGCTGATGGATTGCGATACAACGGGGATCGAACCCGATTTCGCCCTGGTCAAATTTAAAAAGCTGGCTGGCGGGGGATATTTCAAGATCGCCAACCAGTCGATCCGTCCGGCTTTGCAAAATCTCGGTTACAGCAAAGAAGAGCAGGATGCCATTTTGCGATATGTGACCGGTACACTGTCGCTTTCCGGTGCTCCGCATATCAACCGGGACAGCCTGAAAGAAAAAGGGTTTAACGATGAAGACCTCGCAAAAATCGAAGCTGTGCTACCGACTGTATTTGAGTTGCCTTTTGCTTTCAACCGCCACACGCTCGGAGATGAATGTCTGAAACGGCTCGGGTTTACCGAGGAGCAGTATGCCAAAGCCGATTTCGATGTGCTTCGCAGTCTCGGATTCAGCCAAAAGCAGATTGATGAAGCGAACGATGTCATTTGCGGGATGATGACGATTGAAGGGGCACCTCATCTACGGGAAGAACATTATCCGGTCTTCGATACGGCAAATCCATGCGGAAAACACGGCACCCGCTTTATCCACTACATGGGGCATCTGCGGATGATGGCAGCCGCCCAGCCGTTTTTGAGCGGGGCGATTTCCAAAACGATCAACATGCCCCATGAAGCGACGGTTGAAGATATTTTGCATGCTTATGAACAAGGATGGAAGCTGGGCCTTAAAGCCGTTGCCCTGTACCGGGACGGTTCCAAGAGTTCGCAGCCGCTAAACAGTCGCGGAGATAAAAAGGAAGAGGATGAAAAAAATGAGGTGAAACCGTCCGCGGCAGAAACGGGGCAAACGCTGAAAGAAGTGGTTGCCACCGGGCATGTGCCCAGCATCCGCCGCCGCCTTCCGCGCAAACGGGAAGGATTTACCCAGGAAGCGAGAATTTCCGGACAAAAAATCTTTGTCCGCACCGGTGAATATGAAGACGGATCGCTGGGTGAAATCTTCATCGATATGCACAAGGCGGGGAGCACGATGCGCGGAATGCTGGATGCTTTTGCCGTGGCCGTATCGCTTGGTCTGCAGCATGGCGTTCCGCTGGAGAAATATGTGAATTCCCTTACTTTCACCCGTTTTGAACCGGCGGGGATCGTGGAGCATCCAAATATCAAAATGGCGACGTCTGTCATTGATTATGTGTTCCGGTTGCTCGGAATGGAATATCTGGGGAGAACCGATTTCGTTCAGGTACCGCCGGCAAAAGAAGAGCTTCGATATTATGCGAACAAGGATAAGAAAAAGAATGCAGAGAAGGAGCCGGATGGCGGCGGACAGCACACCAGCCGGGAGAATAACAGCCACAGCCATGAGGCTGCTTTATCCACCGGCAATCTCGATGCGATCCGTGCCAGCAGCGGGGCACCACTTTGCATCGAGTGCGGCGGGATGACAAAGCGAAACGGTTCCTGTTATGTGTGTCTCGATTGCGGCTCCACCACCGGCTGCTCTTGATTCCCATGAAAAGCACCCTTTTGCCGGGGTGCTTTTTTTCGGTTTTCGTCCCGGTCTATTGACTTTGCCAATCCTTTCCCTTCATGATTGAATAAGGGCTGTTTGCAAAGATTGATGGTAACGATCACAATGGATGCGGTCCGAGACGAATACATAAGGGTGTGAAGCATTTTGGCTATTTATGCGCTAAGCGATCTTCATTTATCATTTAAAAGGGCGGTCACGCTGTATGATATAGATCCGGTGCAGGACATTGAAAAACCGATGGATCTCTTCGGTTGGGACCGACATTATGAGAAGATCCGTGATCATTGGCTAAGGGTGGTCAGCCAGGATGATACCGTCCTCATTCCCGGAGATATCAGCTGGGCGATGAAATTGGAAGTGGCCCGCTTTGATTTCGGCTGGATCAGCCAGTTGCCGGGAAAAAAAGTGTTGTCCCCGGGCAATCATTGTTATTATGTGAGCAGCAAAAAGAAAGTGCGCGCTGCCTTGCCGGAGAGAATGGAATGGATCGATGCCGACTATACCCTGGTCGAGGGCAAGGTGGTGGCAGGAACACGCGGCTGGACATTGCCGGGGGACCGCTTTTTTAAGGAAGACGAAGACAGAAAGATTTATGAGCGGCAGGTGGGACGGCTGAGAATTGCTCTGGAAGCAGCGCAAAAAGATCATCCGGACAAAGAAAAGATCGTGATGCTGCATTTTCCTCCGATTACCAAAACATCGACGGAATCGGGGTTTTTGGATGTGATGAAGGAATTTGGTGTTCGGATGTGCATCTATGGGCATCTTCACGGCAAAGCGGGGGAAGATGCGATTCAGGGAGAAGTGGATGGCATTACCCTGCGGCTGGTCGCCTGCGATGCGGTCGATTTCTGTCCCGTCAAAATCCGGGATTGATCTGTGTATAAGGGAGGGTGAAATGCTCTCCTTTATTTTTTGCCTATGAATTCAGAATTAGTATAAAATTTTGTTTGGGCAGAGATCTTTCCTGTTTTGAAAGCTACTTGTCACAGGCAGAGGAGGAAGGTTTGATGCACTTTGGCAATCGGGTGCAGTTTGAGGTGTATCGCCGGTTTAAAAAAGCAAAATATCCTGTCCGTTATGAAGAACTTGTGGATAAAGCGAGAGACGTGCTGGAGGAGGGGCCGTTTTATTACGTGGAGGGAGGAGCCGGGGCAGAGGATACGGCACGTGCCAATCGCCGTGCTTTTCAAAAGTGGCAAATCGTGCCGCGAATGCTTCGGGATGTATCCAAACGCGATTTTCGCGTACAGCTGTTTGGACAAACTTATGATTATCCTTTGCTCTTGGCGCCGGTCGGGGTGCAGTCGATCATCCATCCCGAAGGAGAGCTGGGTGCGGCCAAGGCGGCAGCTGAACTGTGCGTTCCATTTGTCGCCAGCACTGCTTCCACTCATTCGCTGGAAAAGATTGCCCGGGTGATGGGCGATGCCCCCAGATGGTTTCAGTTATATTGGAGCAGGGATCAGGATGTGGCCGCGAGTCTTCTGGAACGGGCGGAAAGGGCGGGGTATGCGGCTATTGTCGTGACATTGGACACACCGATGATGGCATGGCGCGAAAATGACATCAATCAGGGTTATTTGCCTTTTTTGCTGGGAGAAGGAATCGGCAATTATTTGTCCGACCCCGCTTTTCGGGCGAAGCTTTCCAAGCCGCCCGAAACAGACCTTGAAGAGGCGATCCTTTATTGGGCACAGATTTTCGGAAATGAGAGCTTAACGTGGGATGATCTCCCTTTTTTGCGCAAACATACGCGATTGCCGATCTTGTTAAAAGGAATTTTGCATCCCGGGGACGCGGAACTCGCGCTCAAACACGGAATCGATGGCATTATCGTCTCCAATCACGGGGGACGGCAAGTGGACGGGGCGATCGCCGCCCTGGATGCGCTGGGGCCGGTTGTCGATGCGGTAAAAGGGAGAATTCCGGTTCTCATGGACAGCGGGATCCGTCGTGGCGCGGATATGATCAAAGCGCTGGCTCTGGGGGCGAGTGCAGTTCTGGTCGGACGTCCTTATGTGTTCGGCCTGGCGTTGGGCGGACAGGACGGAGTGCGGCATGTGGTCCGCAATTTGTTGGCTGATTTTGATCTGACCATGGCGTTGGCAGGCTTTTCCTCTCTGGCGGATCTCAACCGCTCCATTTTGGTGAAAGCGGATCAGCTGTTCCTTTGAACCTTTATTGCTCTGCCGGATTAAATCGAAAACCGCGATGAAGAACGGATTTCCTCTAAGAAATCCGTTCTTTTTCGCTTGTGGCCGATCCGATTCCATCAGCGATAATAGGGAGGGGCCGGGTAATCCGGGTTGATAGCAAGAGCTGAGAGCTGCTCACGCAAAAGGCGGTTTTCTTCTTTTAACTGCTGCACTTCATACAGCAATTGTTCCATCCATTCTTCCATCCGGAGGAAAAATTCCTGGTGATGAACCGACTCCTCATTTTGTTCAAATTCCAAATAATCTTTGATAATTTCGTCGAGAAATTCGTTTACATCATCGATATCATAACCGCGTTTCGCTCGTTTGAATTCTTTTCCGTGAATCTCTTCGGCCGTCAAGCGGGGCATACGGGAACCTCCTTAAACATTCTATTAAATTCATTATAGTATTTATATTCAAAACGGTAAATATTCTATTCGGCCCTGTTAGATCTGGAGATCCAGTCTTTCCGCAACCGCTTTAACCAGAGAACCGCTTTTGATCAGGTGAGCGGCGATGTTGATCTCTGCATGTCCTTCACGGTCATCGTCAAGCGGAGGAACGTGTCGGCGCAAAAGCTCCCGTGCAATCAGTGTTCCCCTTCCGCATGATTTGCTGGAAAATTCCAGTGCCTGTGCGGCACACAGGTATTCGATCGCCAAGACGTTGGTTACATTTTCTATGATTTTCAGGCACTTTCGCGCACTGATCGAACCCATGCTGACATGATCTTCCTGGTTGGCCGATGACGGAATTGAATCAACTGAAGCCGGATGGGCCAAAGTTTTGTTTTCCGAGACAAGTGATGCCGCCACATACTGCATGATCATATAACCGGAATGAAGCCCGCTCCTGGCCGATAAGAAGGGGGGCAGTCCGCTCAACTGCGGGTTGACGAGGCGTTCCGTCCGCCGTTCGGAGATATTGGCGATCTCCGCAAGGGCGATGGCGAGAAAATCGGTGGTGAGGGCCAATGGTTGTCCGTGAAAATTTCCGCCGGAGATCACTTCTCCTTCACTGGCAAAAATGAGCGGATTGTCCGTTGCCGCATTCATTTCCTGTACAATTGTCTTCGCTGCATAGTGATAGGCATCTTTGGAAGCTCCATGCACTTGAGGGATGCAACGTAAACTGTAGGCATCCTGCACTCTTTTCTCTCCCGGCCGGGTGGTTCGTCCGCTTTCCGCGAGCAAGGCCAGCATGTTTTTCGCTGTGACGATTTGTCCGTAATGACCCCGAACCTGCTGAATGAGCGGGTGAAAAGCATCGGGGATTCCTTCCAGCGCTTCCACGGTCATCGCGGCGATGATATCGGCTGCTTTCAGTAAGTTTTCCGCATAGAGTACAGCCAGGGCACCGATGCTGCACATCATTTGCGTACCATTGATCAGCGCCAGTCCTTCTTTCGCTTCCAGACGGATCGGTTTCATCCCCAGCCGGGCCAGCGCTTCTTTGGCAGGGATTCGATGCCCGTCGTGAATCACATCACCCAGGCCGATGAGAGGAAGACACATATGGGAAAGAGGCGCCAGGTCACCACTTGCACCGAGAGAACCCTGGGACGGGATCACCGGATGAACTTCGTGATTTAAAAGCGAGATGAGCATTTGCACAACGGACGGACGGATTCCGGAGAAACCTTTGGCCAGCGCGTTGATGCGGAGCAACATCGTCCCGCGCACCACTTCTTCCGGCAAAGGTTCACCGACACCGCAGGCATGGCTTTTCAGCAGATTGTGCTGCAAATTGTGCACTTCTTCCGGGGCGATCAAAACGTCACACAACTTTCCGAATCCGGTGGAGATTCCGTAAACTGCCCTTTCGTCGGAAAGTAATTTCGCCACATATTTCTGCGATGCCTCCATCCGTTCAATCGCGCAGTCGGAGAGTTCCACTGGTGCTTTGTTGAAAACAACTTCTGCAAATTGCTGGAAAGTTAAGCGGTCCCCGTAAATGAAAATGGCCGGTTTCTTCGTCATATTATCACTTTCCCTTTTTATTTAATTAGAGAATACAAGAGAAAGGAGGGTTAGGCGTTGGCCCGACCCTCCTTTCTTCAGAGCATCCTCTATAAACTTGTTTGCCTATTATTATAGGCAATCAAACGGGGGCACGTCTATCTTGCTGGATCACTTTTCACCGCAACAGAAAAAGATGCATAAGTTAAGAAAACGGGTTTAGTTGGGAGGTGTAGGAAAGCATGCCTTGCACCAACCGCAATCTTCTTAAAAACGGCAACTTTCGGAGCGGAATTTTCCCTTGGACGGGAACGGGAATCAAGTGGGTCAAGAACCCGTTTCAAGAAGGGGACGTTTCCGTTCTGATGAAAGGCAGTGCGACCAACCACGCAGTGTTAAAACAGACCATCCCGGGTGAGTTTGAAGAAGAATGTTCCTATTATTTGAATTTCCGCGTTCTCAATGTCACGTCCGGTGGTGGCGAAGCCATATTGTATGCCGCGGTATCCTATTTGGACGGGAGAAAAAATCTGATTCGCACAACACCGCTGTTGATAGAACCGCCGGCCGGCTCTTCCAGCTGGTATTCTTATTTTTCGATCGTTCCGCCTCCTCCTGCGAAAACGCGATTCGCCACTGTGGTCTTTTTGCTTGCGAAGGGAGAATTGCTGGTTGATTATATCCGTTTCGCTTCTCATTCCATTTCATGATTTTTTTCATTTTAAAAGCTGCCTGGCGGGTGGCTTTTTCTGTATGACTTCTCTTTTCATCCCCGGACTGCGCGGGGAAGTGATTGATCGTTTTTGTTTTTTTGTAGAAATGAGGAGACAAATTCGATATACTGTAACGTGCAAAACCATATTGATGTTTATGGGTATTTTATAAAAAAGACGATAAATACATATTTCCTGAAAAGAGGAGTGTGGACGGAATGAAAATATTAGCTGTTCCGGGGAGTTTGAGCACCAATTCGACAACCCATCTGGCTGTAGGCATCGTGGCGGAAGCGGCACGTAAGGCCGGAGCCGAGGTCGAGGTATTTGATCTGCGGAAAAACCCGTTGCCGATTTATGACGCTCGTTCGGATGAATCCACTTATCCCGACAATGTTCACTTGTTTAAGAAAAAAATGTTGGAAGCAGATGGATTTATCCTAGGTTCGCCCGAATACCACGGCAGCATCTCCGGGGTTTTGAAAAATGCCCTTGATTTTATCGGTGCACGCGAACTTGAAGGGAAATTTGTCGCTTTGGTGGGCACTGCCGGCGGGGCAATGGGGGCAACCAACACAGTCAACACTTTAAATATCATCTGCCGTACACTGCATGCCTGGCCTCTGCCCTCGATGCCGTCGGTTCCCCAATCTTATATGGCCTTTAATCCGGACGGAACCCTCAAGGATGAAAAATTGCAAAAGCGATTGGAAGAACTGGGGCAAAATCTGGTGGCCACAATCACACGCCATGGCGTTTTGACGCGATAAACCGCTTGAGACGGGAGGCATGGCATGGAGAATCAATTTTGGACGGATAGGGGGACCTCTTAAATGACGACACCGAGTATGGAAGATTACTTGGAGAACATTTACAAGTTAATTGAACAAAAGGGATACGCAAGAGTCTCCGATATTGCCGAAGCGTTGGAGGTACACCCCTCATCTGTCACGAAAATGGTGCAAAAACTGGATCAGAGTAATTATCTTGTTTACGAAAAATATCGTGGTTTGGTTCTGACCCCCAAAGGGAAAAAAATAGGAAAACGGCTGGTTGACCGCCATCATTTGCTGGAGGAATTTTTGCGGTTGATCGGCGTCAGCGAGGAACAGATTTACCATGATGTTGAAGGCATCGAACACCATTTGAGCTGGGATTCAATCACCTGTATCGAAAATTTGGTTCGGTTATTGGAAAATAATCCGGATTTGGTAAAACATTTGCATACAATAAAAGAAGCAGACGCTGATGATGAATCACGCTAACCCATGGACTCGTCCTTGGGTTTTTTCATTCATTTTTTGCTAGGAGGATGGGGATGGAAGGAAATGAGGTTTGGGCCGATGCTGTCTTTGAAGGCGGGGGAGTGAAGGGGATCGGGCTTGTCGGTGCCCTGTCTGTGGCCGAAGATCATGGATACAGATGGAAAAAGGTGGCCGGCACTTCCGCAGGGGCCATGATTGCGACGTTATCGGCAGCCGGATACACGGCGAAGGAATTGTATGAGATCTTGCTTCAAAAGGATTTTTCTGAATTTTTAATCCGGACTTGGTATGGGCGTATTCCCTATCTGGGACCGGCACTCAGCTTATTGATTAAGAAAGGATTTTATTCCGGCGATGCCCTGGAAAAATGGGTGGAGAAACTCCTTTTGCAGAAGGGGATTGCCACCTTCGATGATTTCGGGGAAGAGGTGCCTGTTCACCTGATCGCATCGGATATCACGCGCGGGCGTTTGCTCGTATTGCCACATGATTTGACGGAATATGGGTATGATCCCGGAGCATTTTCCGTGGCGAGAGTGGTTCGCATGAGTTGCAGCATTCCTTATTTTTTTGATCCGGTGAAACTGTTGCACAAACCGAGTGGAAAACCATGCTATATCGTGGATGGTGCAGTCCTGAGCAATTTCCCTGTCTGGATCTTTGACCGGGAAAATCCACGCTGGCCCACTCTCGGTTTTCGGCTTTTTTCACCGGATGAAAAAGCTTTTCACGAAATCGAGGGGCCGTTCAGCATGTTTATTTCCATTTTTTTGACCATGATGGATGCGCATGATAACCGCTACATTAAGGAACACGATGGGGTGCGGACGATTCAAGTGCCCACTTTGGGGATTAAATTAACTGATTTTTCATTATCGGCAGAAAAAAAGAGGGAGCTGTTTCAGGCGGGGGCCCGGGCAGCAGAGAGTTTCTTCAGTACATGGGATTACCGCAAACATTTGGCCGACCGCGCGAAAAAACAGGGGATTTCCTACAATCTGCGCCCTGGTGACAAGGCCGGAAACGGGTAAAAAACAGCCCTTATCCGCAAGTCCTAGGCGGTATAAGGGCTGGGGAGTTTAATATTTTTTGTTTCCGTCAATCACCTGAAACGGCCTTTTCTTTTTGCGGGCTTTTTTGCCTTTGTTTTTTTTCGCGAGCGGTGGATGGGCAGAAGTGAATCTGAGCAACCACTGTGGGGGTGTCTTAAACAGGAAATAGATCAGCGCAATAATGATCACAGGCAGCAAAATCGAGAAGGGTGCCCTGATCAGCTGAACCACAAAACCGAGACCTGCCAAGCCGAGAATGAGGTAATGCCAAGCTTTGGCTGATTTCATTATCAACCCCACCCCTTTTTAATTAAATGCTGGCGTGGTGCGCTGAACGCCGTTGGCCAGGCGTGCTTCTGCTTGGGCGTCCAGTTCCCGCATGCGGTTAAACGCAGCAATTGCCACTTCCACCTGATCGTCGGTCGGCTCTTTTGTTGTCAATTTTTGCAACCAAAGTCCCGGATATCCGAGCCAGGCTAGAATCGGGATATCTTTAACGGCGTTTGTCATCCGTAAAAGCTCGTAGGAAAGGCCGATTACGAGCGGAATCAGCGCCAGGCGAATCAGGATGCGATCCCATACGCTATGGTAAGTGAAAAATGAGTAGAGGATGACACCGACGATGATCGAGAGAATGATAAAACTGCTTCCGCAGCGGTAATGAAGCGTGGAATGTTTTTGCACATTCGTTACGGTTAATTCTTCCCCTCGTTCAAAGGCGGTAATCACTTTATGCTCGGCACCGTGGTATTGAAAAACGCGCTTGATCAAGGGGGTAAATGAGATGCCCCAAAGGTAGGCAAGCAGAAGGATGGTTTTAATGGCTCCTTCAATTAAACTCTGCAAAAACATACTATGCACGAAACGGTCAAACAGGATGCTGGCGAGAAAGGCGGGCAGGGCGGTAAAGACCATTTTTCCGATGAGCAGGGACAAAATGCCGACCATGGCGACACCGAGAATCATCCCCCATTTGGAACTTGATTGATTCTCCTGTACGCTCTCATCGGCTGATTCCGCTTCCTCATCATGATCGCGTTCGAACATGTCAGATGCAAACTGCAAATGCTTTGCCCCGGAGGCACTGGCCAATACCAGAGCAACAATTCCACGCACAAGCGGAATTTTGCTTAACCACTTCAAGCCGGGTTGTCCTTGTTTTTTCACCTCAAAAAACTCGATTTCCCCAGTTTTTCGCCTCACGGCGGTCACTTGTGCATAACGGCCGCCAAACATCACGCCCTCAACGACCGCTTGCCCGCCATATGCTACAGGTTTGTCAGCCAATTTCTGGTTGCACCACCTTCATTTTATCTGGAAGGAACAAACATTTGGTGGTTTTATTCTAACATAAGGTGAAACTAAAACAAATGCAAAAACTCCTTGGCTGATCTGGATAAATAGCTGTTGGCTCTCCAAATGACAGCCGGTTCCATCACCAAAGGATCATTCTTGAAACGGAGAATTTTAAAATTGCCGAAAGGATTGAGTGAAAGCATGGACAAAGGGAGGATTGTTGCACCGAATCCGGCTGAGACCAGACTGAGCAGCATGGCGGAGTCATGGCATTCGCACAGAATATTCGGTTCTCGTTCCAAACGTTGAAACTCATTGATGATCTGATCATACAACCCTTTGCCGTGCAGGGGACGAAGCAGAATCAGGGGCAAGTCGGAGATATTGGCCAGTTCCGTATATGTGTCGTACGGAACCGTCCATTTTTCCGGCAAAACAAGAACACAGGGATCCGCTGGCAAAACGCGCTTTTCGATATTGCGCCCGGAAACCGAACTGGTGGCAATCGCGATTTCAATCTGCCGGCTTTCCAATAGCTCAAGCAAACGGGGAGACTCCCCTTCCCAAATGTTGAAGGTGAGAGCGGGATTGCGTTTCCGAAGGAGCATCACTTTTTCCAGCATCAAGGAAGCGCAATATATGGTGGACCCGACCGCCAGGGTTCCGCTGACCCTTTCCCTTAACTCCCGGACTTCCACAATGGCCGTTTCCAGATGATTGAGCGTTTCTTTTGCTCTTTTCAGAAACAGTTCGCCCTCATGGGTAAGCGTCAAGCATTTCTTTTTATTCCGTTCAAACAGAGTAACCCCCAGCTCCTCTTCCATTCTCTTCAGCTGCCTGCTCAGCGGAGGCTGTGCCATATGAAGCCGTCTCGCCGCACCTGTAATCGTTTTTTCTTCGGCGATGGCAACAAAATATTTTAACTGGCGAATATCCATTCGTTCTCCTTCTCTCCGTTCAGATGTCAGGATGGAGGTTGCCAACGTTCAAAAATCACTCCATCCCATTCTTGTATTTAATTAATCAACAGACCTCTTAGTATATACTTTAAAAGTATTATATGTATGTTTTTTAGATATTTCAAATATGGCAAAAAGAGGAGTATACTTTAAATTTGTAAAGGCTACTTTAAAAAAGCGTTGATTGATAGAAAGGAGGGGCGGGATGAGGATTATATTGGGGATGTCCGGTGCCACGGGGGCGATTTTCGGGGTGCGCACCCTTCAGTTGCTGAAAGAAGCTGGAGTGGAAACCCATTTGGTTCTCTCTCCGTGGGCCGCAGCGACCATCCGGTTGGAAACACCTTACTCGGTTAAAGATGTGGAAAAACTTGCGGACTATACTTATTCTTACAAGGATCAGGCAGCCAAAATATCGAGCGGATCTTTTCAGGTTGACGGGATGATTGTTGCTCCATGCAGCATGAAGACCCTGGCTTCCATCCGCATCGGGTTGGCAGATAATCTCCTGACCCGTGCCGCCGATGTCATTCTGAAAGAAAGAAAAAAGCTTTTGTTGATGACGCGGGAAACCCCTCTCAGTACCATTCATCTTGAAAATATGTTGGAACTGTCGCGAATGGGAGCCGTTATTTTCCCGCCGATGCCTGCTTTTTATAATCTTCCCAAAAAATTGGATGACCTGGTTGACCATATCGCTTTTCGGGCGCTTGATCAGTTTGGAATTCATCTGCCGGGAGCAAAGAGATGGGAAGGAATGCATTCGCAATCAAAGGGAGGGAATGAAGATGGCATATAAAGATTTGCGCGACTTTCTGGCGACATTGGAAAAAGAAGGGCAACTGCTGACGATCAGTGATGAGGTGAAACCCGAGCCTGATCTCGGGGCGGCAGCCCGTGCGATCAGCAATCTGGGAGATCAGACCCCCGCACTTTTGTTCAATAATATATACGGATACAAAAATGCCCGCGTGGTCATGAATCTCCATGGTTCTTGGCCGAATCATGCTCTGATGATGGGACTGCCCAAAAATACGCCGCTAAAAGAACAGTTTTTTGAGTTCGCCCGTCGCTACAGCCAGTTTCCGGTTCCCGTCCAGCGGGAAGAAACCGCTCCTTTTCATGAAGTTGAAATTACGGAAAACATCAACCTGTTCGAGATTCTTCCTGTGTTTCGTCTAAACCAGGGCGACGGGGGTTTTTATATTGACAAAGCCTGTGTCATCTCGCGCGATGTGAATGATCCTGAGCATTTCGGCAAGCAAAACGTGGGGATTTACAGAATGCAGGTAAAAGGAAAAGACCGTCTGGGAATTCAACCGGTTCCGCAACACGATATTGGCATTCATTTGCGGCAGGCGGAAGAGCGGGGCGAAAATTTGCCGGTTGCGATTGCGCTCGGTTGTGAACCGGTGATTTCCACTGTTGCCGCCACACCGCTCTTATACGATCAATCCGAATATGAAATGGCCGGTGCCATTCAAGGAGAACCGTATAAGGTCGTCAAAGCGAAACTTTCCGATCTCGATATCCCCTGGGGTGCAGAAGTGGTATTGGAAGGGGAAATCCTGGCCGGAGTGCGTGAATTCGAAGGTCCGTTTGGAGAATTTACCGGCCATTATTCCGGCGGGAGAAGCATGCCTGTGATCCAGATCAAACGCGTGTACCACCGTAAAAATCCCATCTTTGAACATCTGTATTTAGGTATGCCCTGGACGGAAGTCGATTATATGATCGGCATCAACACGTGCGTTCCCCTTTATCAACAACTGAAAGAAGCGTTCCCGGAAGAAATTGTCGCAGTCAATGCCATGTATACCCATGGCCTCGTTGCCATTATTTCCACCAAACGCCGTTACGGCGGTTTTGCCAAAGCGGTGGGGATGCGGGCGTTGACGACACCGCACGGTTTGGGATATTGCAAGCTTGTCATCGTCGTCGACGAAGATGTCGATCCGTTTAATCTTCCGCAGGTGATGTGGGCTTTATCGACGAAGATGCACCCGAAACACGATGCCGTCATCATTCCGGATCTGTCGGTTCTTCCGCTTGACCCCGGCTCCAATCCGGCCGGCATTACGCATAAAATGATTCTTGATGCAACAACACCGGTGGCTCCGGAAACGAGAGGGCATTATTCCCAGCCGCTCGATTCTCCTTTGGGTACGGAGAAATGGGAGAAGATCCTGGGTGATATGCTTAGAAAGTAAAAAGGAGTGTGTAGCCATGCATACGTGTCCGCGATGTGAGTCGGAGAAAGCGGAAGTGGTGACCAAATCACCGGTTGAAGGGGCCTGGGAAGTATATCAGTGCCCGGTTTGCCTGTTTACCTGGCGTTCGTCCGAACCTGAAACGATCACGGATCCGAAAAAATACAACAAGGCGTTTAAAGTTGATCCTGCCGATGTTCCGCGTGCGACCAAGGTGCCGGCTGTACCGGAGCGGATCGTCAAATGATCTCCACTGGCGTGACAGCACCTTTGCGAAGAAGGTGACAGCCGGTGCAATGAAACGGGAAGCTCGCTGTTTCAAAAGCGATGCTGTTCAAGGAAAGAGTGAGAAAGATGGAAAATCAGAGGATTTCCGAAGAATTATGCCAGCTCTTCAATGGCCGGTCGCTTGAGGAGAAGCAGCATGAGGCCATGATGTTGCTGACTGTGACGGAAGATCTGTGGCCGCATATTGCCATGGTGAGTGTGGGGGAAATTCTGGCGCTTGACCGGACGCATCTGCGCCTGGCGCTCTGGCCTGGAACGACTACAACAGCGAATATCCTCCGCACAGGGAAAGCAACGCTTGTTGTTTTCTTTGCAGGAAAAGCGCACTATGTCCGGCTCTCTTTGAAAAGATTGCCCGAATTGCCGGGGGCCAGACACAAGCGGGAACGTTTTGCGGCGTCCGTTGTTTCCGCACGCGAAGATGTGGCGAAATACGCGGAGATCCGTTCAGGCGTCACAATCGATTTGAAAGATCCGGATGCGGTTCTCACCCGTTGGAGTGAAACGCTGGAGGAATTGGCCAAATAATAAAGGAATCAGGTTCGCCGAGAGTTGTTCTGTGACGAGACAGAGCAACTCTTTTTTCATGTACACGTCTTTGGGATATATCGCTTTACAATGGGATATCACTATGTTAGGCTGAACATGAGGAAAGTAAGTACTTACCTTATTAAAGTTCGGGCTGGAAGGGGATATGTCGGGTGGATTCATATATTTTGTTTTTCGATCAGGTGGATCGATCCAGCCTTTCCGTTGTCGGAGGGAAAGGGGCAAACCTGGGTGAATTGACCAAGGCCGGTTTTCCGGTGCCGGACGGTTTTTGTGTGACAACATTCGCTTATCAGGATTTTATGGCCACAAGCCCGGAAATGGATGCAATGCTTGATGAACTGAATGCCGTAAACCCGAATGATTTACCACGGCTGCGGAAGTTGGGAGAGCGCATCCGCGCACATATCCGGCAATTGGACATCCCTGTCCGGTTGGCGGAGCAAATTGTTCAAGCCTGGGAAAAGGTCGGAAAAGAGTATGCTTATGCGGTTCGTTCCAGTGCGACGGCGGAGGATCTGCCTGCCGCTTCCTTCGCCGGCCAGCAGGATACTTTCCTGAACATCAGGGGACAGGATGAATTGTTGCGTCATGTCCGGAAATGCTGGGCATCTCTGTTTACCGACCGCGCAATTTCATATAGGTCCAAAAACGGCTTTGATCACCGCCAGGTTTATCTTTCGGTCGTGGTGCAGCGAATGGTGAATCCGGAAATATCGGGGATTATGTTCACGGCTGATCCGGCTTCCGGGAACCGCCAAATCATTTCCATCGATGCCGGTTTCGGCTTGGGGGAAGCGATTGTATCGGGAATCGTCTCACCGGATTTATACAGGGTGAGAGCGGGACGGATCATCGACAAAAAAATCGCCGAAAAGAAAATCGCGATTTTTTCCCTGCCGGAAGGGGGAACGGTGAAAAAGGAGTTGCCCCTTGACCAACAAAGACAGCAAGCGCTGACAGACGAACAGATCGTGCAGCTGGCTGACCTGGGAAAAAGAATCGAGGCTCATTTTGGTTCCCCGCAGGATATCGAGTTTTGTCTGGAAGACGGACGGATTTTTGTGGTGCAGAGCCGTCCGGTCACATCACTGTATCCCTTGCCGGAACTTCCGCAAGAGCCTCTGCATGTCCTGGTCTCATTCGGCTATATGCAAATGATGACCGATGCCATGAAACCGCTTGGGATCTCCGTAATGCGAACGGTTTTTCCGAAATCCGTTCTTTTGGAAGCAGGAGGACGTCTTTTTATTGATCCGACCGAATTGCTTCGCACCAAGCCGGGAAGAAGAATAGTGCCCAAAGCGTATGAGCAGTTATTCGATGAAGGACTCGCCCGGGCGATTGATGAAGTGATTCGGCGGCCCGAGTTTGAACGGGTTTCTCCCAGGCCGGGATTGATCAGACTCATGGTCCGGATGATGGTTCCCATCGTGAAAGATATATGGAAAAACTTGTGGAAGCGCGATCCGAAATCGGCAAAAAGCAAAGTTGAAAGCTTTATGGAGAAAAAGCAATCGGAAATCCGTGCAGAGTTGCAGGGGAAAAGCGGGGCAAGCCGGCTGGAAGCAGTGCAACATCAATTGGGCGTTTTGGGGAAGGAGATTGCCCCGAAACTCTTGCCATACGTCGCCTGTTATCCGATCGCCTTTCTTCTGTTGAAGAAAATGCTGGGGGATGTCAAAGAATTGCATCAATTAAATAAATCCCTCCCTGGCAATATCACGAGCAGAATGGGGCTGGAGATCGGCGATTTGGCTGATCTGGTGCGGGAATTGCCTGAGGTAGAAGCATATTTGCAAAAAGCAAACGACGCGACTTTTTATGAAGGGCTTTTACAAGTTCGCGGAGGAGAGCGATTCAAGGCAGCCTTTGCAGCTTTTATCGCCAAATACGGAATGAGATGCCCGGGGGAAATCGATTTGACAAGGCCCCGCTGGCGTGAAGCACCGACCCGGCTGGTTCCCGCCATCCTGGGACACATGCGCAGCGTGAAGCCGGGAGAACATCGGCATAAATTTATCCGTGGCGAACAGGAAGCCCGGGAAGCGGCACAGCGGATAATGGATCAGGTAAAGCAAAGCGGTTTTAAGTCCAAACGGGTTCGGCGTCTCATTGAGGTGTACCGCTATATGGGCGAACTGCGGGAGCACCCCAAATATCTGTTTGTTTCCATTCTGGATGAATGCAAAAAAGCGATCCTGGCCGAAGCGGAAGAACTGGTGAAGAAAGGAATTCTCAACGAGAAGGAAGATGCGTTTTTCTTTACTCTTGACGAGTTGATTCAACTGACAAAGGGAGAGTTTTATCGGGATATCTTCGCTTGTCTGGCCGATCGCAAAGAAAAATACGAATGGCATCAGACGTTAAAGCCGCCAAAGGTTATGACGAGCGAAGGAGAGGTGGTTACCCCTTCCCCGAGAAAAGGAGAGTTTCCCGGCGGCGCGCTGATCGGAACTCCCGCTTCTGCCGGAGTGGCAGAAGGAATCGCCCGGGTTGTCCTCAAACCGGAAGAAGCTCATCTGAACGAAGGAGAGATTCTGGTTGCCCCTCATACTGATCCCGGCTGGACTCCGTTATTCCAGTCAGCCAAAGCGCTGGTCACCGAAGTGGGCGGGTTGATGACACACGGTTCCGTCGTGGCCCGGGAATATGGAATCCCGGCTGTGGTCGGAGTCGACGGGGCGACCGGAAAGATCAAGGACGGGCAGAGGATTCGGGTGGACGGAAATCAAGGATTTGTGGAAATCTTAGCGTAAACGGCCGGTTGAATAGAAATCAATAGCGGGGTTAAACTATTATCTGAATCGAAGGTTCATACCCCTTTATTTTTCCTGTTCCCTCGTTGATCGGGGGAATTTTTCTGTGAAAGCGGGAATACCTCTCGACTGGCCGCTTCCGGAAGGCATGAATGTTTCCCGTCAAAAGAAGAGATTCTTCCTCCTGCTCTCCTTTCCCGTAATTTTGTGGTACAATGACGGGAGGAAGCGGGGAGGTGATAGGGTGGCGAAGGTGCTTGTTTTGCACGGTCCCAACTTGAACTTGCTGGGTAAAAGGGAGAAGCAGGTTTATGGTCAGACCAGTTTGACGGAGATTAATCGCCGATTGATCTCCATGGGGAGAGAGTGGGGACTGGATGTCGAATGTTTCCAAAGCAACATCGAAGGGGAACTGATCAATCAAATTCACGGCGCAGAGAGCCGATTCGACTACATAATTTTCAACCCGGGTGCCTATACCCATTACAGTTATGCTCTGCGCGATGCGATCGCTTCCGTCGATGTTCCCGTAATTGAAGTGCACTTATCCAATATCCATGCCCGGGAGGCATTTCGGCATACTTCTGTCACTGCGCCCGTTTGCCGTGGACAAATTGTCGGCTTTGGCCCCTTGAGTTATGAATTGGCCCTGTCGGCAGTCCGGCAGTGGAGCCAGACCTAATCTGATAAAGAACGGGGTGAAACCAATGGAACAGAGGATTGACCGCTTGCGCACAAAAATGGCTGAAGCCGGTTTGGACAGCTTTTTGATCAGCAATCCGTATAACCGTCGCTACATATCCGGGTTTACGGGTTCGGCGGGCCTGGTGTTGATCACCGCTTCAGAAGCGATCTTGATCACCGATTTTCGCTATTTGACGCAGGTGAAAGAGCAGGCCCCCCATATGACATTGGTTCAGCACACGGGGTCGATTTTCGGGACGGTTGCCAAAGAATGTCAGAAACTTGGCGTGAAAAAACTGGCCTTTGAGCAGGATCATCTGACTTTTGCCGAGGCGATGAAGCTCAAAGCCACATTGGACGGAATCGAAACGGAACCGGTCAGCGGGATTGTTGAAGAAATGCGCATGATCAAAGATGCGGAAGAACTGAAGATCATCCGGGATGCCGCGAAAATCGTCGACCGCACCTTTGAAACCCTCATCGGGGAGCTGAAACCGGGGATGAAAGAAAAGGAGGTCGCTTTGCGCATTGAAGTGCTGATGCGGGAAATGGGAGCCTCTTCATCCTCATTTGAGACGATCGTTGCTTCCGGAAAACGTTCGGCGCTGCCGCATGGAACGGCAAGTGAGAAAAAACTGGAGAAAGGTGACCTGGTAACGCTCGACTTTGGCGCCTATTATCAAGGATACGCTTCCGATATCACGCGCACGGTGGTGCTCGGCAAACCGGACGGGAAACAAAAAGAGATTTATGATATTGTATTAGAGGCTAACAAACAAACCGTATCCGCGGTTCGTTCCGGAATGACCGGGCGCGAGGCTGATCGCGTCGCCCGTGATTACATCAGCAAACACGGGTATGGCGATTATTTCGGCCATGGAACCGGCCATGGGCTGGGCCTGGAAGTTCACGAAGCGCCGAGGCTTTCCACCATGGGTGACACGGTGCTCACCCCGGGAATGGTTGTTACCGTGGAACCGGGAATTTATCTCCCTGATTTTGGCGGGGTGCGCATTGAGGACGATGTCGTTGTTACGGAATCCGGCAATGAAGTGATCACCCATGCCAATAAAGAATTGATTATCATCGATTAGAGTTGGAGGATGCAAGCATGATCAGTGTAAACGATTTTCGTACCGGCCTTACCATCGAATTGGATGGTGATGTTTGGCAAGTATTGGAGTTTCAACATGTAAAACCGGGGAAAGGGGCAGCCTTTGTCCGTTCCAAACTGCGCAACTTGCGCAACGGAAATATTCAGGAACGCACATTCCGCGCCGGTGAAAAAGTGCAGCGCGCGATGGTGGAAACCCGCCAAATGCAATATCTGTATGAAAGCGGCGGAGAGTACACGTTTATGGATAATGAAACTTACGATCAGATCACCCTTCCGGCAGAACGCCTGGAATATGAGCTCAATTTCCTGCAAGAAAACATGAATGTGAACATCGTCTCATACAAGGGTGAAACAATCGGGATTCAATTGCCCAACACCGTGGAACTGGAAGTGGTGGAAACCGATCCCGGCATCCGTGGGGATACAGCAACCGGCGGCAGCAAACCGGCAAAGCTTTCCACCGGATTCGTCGTTCAGGTTCCGTTGTTTATCAACGTGGGAGATCGCCTCGTGGTCGATACCCGCAGCGGAGAATATGTGTCCCGCGCGTAAGTCTGTCCTCAAAAACCTCTGTGGCTCAAAGGCTATGGAGGTTTTGTATTATTTCCGTGAAGAGGAGGAGAAGAATGAAAATTGTCTCAGTTGAACCGACACCCAGCCCGAATGTGATGAAACTGAATCTGGATGAATCGCTTGAACCGGGCAAGAGCTATAATGTGAGCAGAGAAAAGCAGGAAGGGGCCCCCGATTATCTGCGGAAACTGGTCGCCATCGACGGTGTGACCGGAGTGTTTCAGGTTCTTGATTTTATTTCTCTTGAGCGCCATCCCAAAGCCGACTGGGAAACGGTGTTGGCGGCGGCCCGGGCCGTTTTGGGAGAGACTGAGCCGACAAAAGAAACGAAGACGGGAAATCTTGTGACGGATACTTCGGAGGATGCGTCGTTTGGTGAAGTGGAGGTGCAGATTCAGCAGATTAAAGATATTCCTATGCAAGTCAAAATCATAAAAAATGGGGAGGAAACGCGGTTTGGACTGCCGGAGCGGTTTAAAGAGGCCGTGATGGAGGCGCAAAAGGCGACGACCAATCTCGTTTTTGAGCGGAAATGGGTGCAGCAGAAACCGCGCTATGGCGATGTTCAGGAAGTGGGGGCCCAGGTGGTTGAAGAGATATCGGCCGCGTATGATGAAGAGCGCCTCAAGCGCCTGGTGGAACTCGCCTTTGCTTCCGATCAGGAGAAAGAGAAGCAAAAAACGGCCATCAGCAGGGAAGAAGTGCTCGCCGCTTTTCGCGAGGAGGATTGGAAAAAGCGGTATGCGGCTTTGGAACAATTTGAACCCAGCCTGGATGATACCGACATTTTGGATCTGGCCCTGTCCGATTCCAAAGCTGCAATTCGCCGCCTGGCGGTGGTTTATCTGGGGTTTTTGGAAAACAAAGAGGTGCTTCCCTTCCTTTATCGCGCCTTGAAAGATGCGTCGCCGATCGTGCGCCGGACGGCAGGCGATACGTTGTCGGATCTGGGGTATGCAGAAGCCATTCCGGCGATGTGCGAAGTGTTGACGGACCCGAACAAATTGGTGCGGTGGCGCGCGGCGAGATTTTTATATGAAATCGGAGATGAAACGGCTCTGCCGGCACTTCGTCAGGCGGCAAACGATCGGGAATTTGAAGTGCGTTTACAGGCCAGAATGGCGCTGGAGAGGATTGAGCGGGGAGAAGAAGCCAGCGGAACCGTGTGGCAGCAGATGATGAGGAAAATGGAAGAAGACCGCAAAGATCAGTGAAAGAGAAAAGCCCTTCGCCGAAAAGTGAAGGGCTTGCAATCGATTCAGTTCAGCCACCATTTAAACAGTTTCAATAAAAAGGCGGTGATTCCTGCAGCCATCAGCGGTCCGACTGGAATGCCCCTTAAAAATAAAATGCCGAAGATGGAGCCGAGTACCATGCCGACGATCAACTGTGGATCGACTTTCAGGAGATCAAGCCCTTTCCCGTTCATGTATGTCGCCAGTGCCCCACCGAGGAGCGCCAGGATCCCGGGGAGAGTTAAAAACACCTGAGCGATATCCTTCGATTGAATGCGTCCGCTGGCGAAAGGGACAAGAACGGCGATCGTCAGAAACAGAAGGCCAAACTCCATGCCGCGGCGCTCCAGCGCAAGAAAGTAACGTTCCAGGTGAATAAATTTCAACATAAGCAAAAGGCTTGCCGCAGTTGAGATAATGGGCGATCTTCCTAACATACCAATAATAATGAGACCGACGAGCAAAAGATCGGGATTCATGAAATTTACCCCTATTTTGTGGTGTTTGTACCACTTTATGAGGGGCTTGGTTATTTTATTAACGAAATTCACCGATCATACCGCAATAGTCGGTAAACGTATCCGCCCGGAGTCCCCGCCGCAGGCATTCGAGCGCCAAAATATCGTAATGCGGAATATTTCCGAAATTGGCATTGCTTCCAAGGATCTTTAAAAGCGTGATTTGCTGATCTTTGCAGGGAGCCTCCCAGATCAGGCGGTCGGGGTTTGTTTGTTCAATCAGCTGGTAGAGAACGGGTAACCTGATTTTTCCCTCATGGTCAAAGATGCCGATTTCCTTGCCATTTTCCCTTCCTTCCACAATCACGTAGGAGGCTCCGCTCTCCAGATCTTCCTCATAGGTTTTGACAAACGAAGAAACAGGATAGAGGTAACCGGATTGCTTTTTTCCGATTTCCGTTACTACATGGAGTCCGCTCTCTCGGCAGCGCCTGATGATTTGTTTCCGGTCGTGGGAGGGAAGATCGATCGTCCCTGCCGAGACCTCCATCCACTCCATCCCCAGTTCGGCGACTGTCTCGATGAAGAGCTCCCATTTATTTTTGCTGTAAGCAATCTCAAAAAAGGTTCCCCCGGGGTAAAGGAAGACGCCGTGCTGCTTGGCCAGTGCGGCTTTTTCCCGCAAAATGTCTGCCGGAGTGACCGCGGCGGTACCAAAACCGATCTTGATAAAATCAAGATGGCTGCCGGCAAGTTCCAGCAGATCGCGAAACGCCGTTAACCCCAGCCCTTTGTCCATTACCATGGTAATGCCGGTCTGCCGGGGTTTTTCAGCTCGTTGCAGGCTGAGATCGGTGAGCTCCTCATGCCAAATACATTGTTTTTTCTTCAAGCCATTCGCCTCCTCTAAATGGGCTTCAATTCCAGTTTATGCATAGGCGAATGACCTTGTGCCTTTTCATTTGCTTAAACAGGGGAAAGGCGTTTTTTTCGCAGCAACAGGCGTGATTGCCCATCTTTCCCTTTCAGGCGCTGGGGCCGCCGGATAAAGATGAGCGCCAGGAAAAAGGTAATGATCAGCATGATCCCAAGCCCGATAAATAAGGGGAAAGGCCGGCTGGATAAACTGCTGAAAACGGGTGGCCCCAATGCGACACCAAAAAAGCGGACGCTGTTGTATAAGGCGGTGATGATTCCGCGTTCCTGAAGTCCGATCGCCGATGTGATCAGGGTATTGAGACAGGGGAGGATCAACCCGCTGCCAATCCCGATGAAGAAGGAACAGCCCACCAGCCAATACACATTTTTAAACCAGGGCACTGCGGCGACGGATAAAGTGGCCAAAACGAGGCCGATCAGGATAAATTTTTTCATTTTGTTCGTTTTTTCTTTCACATGGGAACCGCTTAGATAGGCGGTCATACATAACGCAAGAAGCGGAATGGCCAATATGACCCCTTTGAACATACCGTCAATTTTATAAATTTTTTCCAGGAAATCGGACAGATAAAAGAGAACGCCGAACATCGTAAACATGATGATTGCACCGGCCAGGAAAGCGACGGACATCCACTTCCCCTGGCGGCGAAAAATCTTTATGACATGTTGTTTGTACTCGGAAAGAGGCTGCGGTTTTTCTTTTGCTGCCGGTTCGTCAACCAGTTTCCACAGGGCGACCGCAGCCGGCACACAAAGCAGGGGAAAGGCGAAAAACATGGCATACCAGGTGATCATGGCGATCAAGGAACCGAGGATCGGACTCAATACCTTTCCCATCGCGTTGGAAGCTTCGATGATGCCCAGGGCTTTGCTGCGGTTTTGCTTTTTGTAGAGGTCACCGACCAAAACCATCGCGATGGGGGCTGTTCCGGCTGCACCAATGCCCTGGATGATCCGCGATGCGAGCAGCAATGTGAAAGAACCGCCTTTCCATATGGAAGAAAATCCCGCCAGCAAGCCTCCGAGACCGTACAGCAGGAGACAAAGGATCACCACCTTTTTTCGCCCGACCCTGTCGGATAAAATGCCGGCTAAAGGGATGACGATGGCAGCAGGAATGGAAAATAACGTAATCAACAAGCTGACCTGAAAAGACGTTACGTTCAGCACTTTGCTGACTGTGGGCAAAACGGGTATGAGCATGGAGTTGCCAAGAACCATGATAAACGGGATGAAACTTAAAGTGATGAGAGCCCAAAGCGTCGGCGAACGGTCTTTGCTCTCAACAATTGAGCCTTGAGCCATGAAGTTCACCTCTTGTGCAAATCAGATTGATCTTAGCTTTCCCTGCCAAATCATTTTTTATCTGCCAGTTATTGAATGATTTTTGGCCGGGAATCGTGGAACAATAACGATAACGTTCAAGTGGATGAGGTGAAATGATATGTATGAAAGCTTAAGACGGGAAATTTCTTATATCCAGGGCCTTTTGGAAGGTGATTCCGACCATCAGCACCATGTTGAATATAAAGGATTAAACCGTTTGCTCGATATCATCGATCAGTTGATCGAGACCAACGAGCAAATGGCCCGCCGTCTGACGGAACTGGAAGAGTATGTGGAAGCAATTGACGAGGACTTGAATGATGTGGAGCTTCTCACTTATGGTGAGGAGGATGATGAAGGGATGGTTGAGGTCGTCTGCCCGGAATGCGGCGAAGAAGTGCTGCTGGATGAAGAGGATTTGGAAGATGATTCCGTCGAACTCCTCTGCCCCAAATGCCATACGCTGCTTGAAGTGGAAGATGTGAACGAAGAGGAAGTGGATGATTTAATTACCGCCACTGAATAGATGGATCCCTTTTTGATCTGGATGGAGCGGAAAAGGCCGCTCTTTTTTTATGCTTGTCATAATACGAACAAGCTTACATAAGAATGGGAATAAAAGATTTTTCTGGGACAGGAGGTGCTCCATGTCGATCAAACCCGTTTTGCGCATTCTTCCCCTGGCTCTTCGGGAATTGATCCAATCCCTTCCCCGGACGATTTTGGAGTCTCTTGAGGAAATCAGAATTCGGCAAGATCGGCCGTTGGAGATCATCACTTCGGAGCAATCCTGGTTTGTCAATCATTTGGCCCAGTTGACACATGCTCCGCGCGGTTCGTTTCTTCCCGGCAAAGAAGATTGCCTGAAAATACTGAACCTGATCAGTAATCATTCATTATATGCCATGGATGAAGAACTGAGAAAAGGTTTTGTGACCATCGAAGGAGGCCATCGGGTGGGACTGGTGGGCAGGGTTGTGATGGAGCAAGGAAAAGTAAAGCTACTGCGCGATGTCACCGGATTTAATGTGCGGATTGCCAGGCAGATCAAGGGGGTGGGGGAATCACTGATTCCGTTCGTTTTCCCGCATGGGCGTGCGGAAAATGTCCTGATCGTCTCACCGCCACAATGCGGCAAAACCACGCTGATTCGCGATCTGGCACGGTTGGCGAGCCTGGGCGGAGATCATCACCGGTCGCATAAAGTGGGAATTGTGGATGAGCGATCTGAAATCGCCGGCAGCGTGGGCGGGGTGCCGCAACACGATCTGGGGCCGCGAACCGATGTTTTGGATGCGTGTCCGAAAGCAGAAGGCATGATGATGATGATCCGCTCGATGTCCCCCGACATTCTGGTTGTGGATGAAATCGGCAGCAGGGAAGACAGCCAGGCCGTCCATGAAGCGGTCTATGCCGGGATCCGCCTCTTTGTTACCGTTCACGGCCAATCGGTGGATGAGATTCGGCGGCGGCCCATCTTGTCCGAGCTGATGGAGGAGGAAGTTTTTTCCCGCGTGATCGTCCTGAGCCGTTCCAAAGGACCGGGTACGGTGGAAGCGATATATAACCACATGTTTGAACCGCTTGACTTGTCCGTGTCCCGTTCGCGGAAGGTGCATCCCCTGTGATTAAATGGGCGGGCGCGATTTTCATTCTGATCGCTTCCACATGGGCGGGGTTTTTGCTCGCCGGAAATCTCCGGGAAAGGCCGCGGCAAATAAGGGAATTGCGCTCGTGTCTCGCCTTGTTGCAGACGGAAATCAATTATGGAGTCCGGCCATTGGCCGACGCTCTGTCCCGGATCGCTGAAACAGCCGGCGGCGCCCTTGCGCGAATTCTCGAAAAAGGCAGCAAAAATCTGCTCAGCATGGATGGTGAATCTACATACCAGTGTTTGCACCGGGCGATCGAGGAGGAGTGGCGTCATACTGCCCTGTCCAAAACAGAGAAAGAAATTCTGTTGAAATTGTGCCATGTGCTGGGCAATTCAAGTCGCGCGGATCAACTTCATCATTTGCAGCTGGCCGCCACCCGGCTGGAAATGGAAGAGAGCAAAGCAAGATCCGAACAGGAACGGTATGAAAAAATGTATAAAACGATGGGGATTTTGACCGGTGCGCTATTGGTAATTTTGTTGATTTAACGTGGCGGATGGAGGGTGACTATGCCGTACCATTTGGATTCAGTCTTCCAGATCGCAGGGATCGGGATCATCGTCGCGATGATTCACACGGTGCTAAAGCAGATGGGAAAAGAAGATTTCGCCCATTGGGTGACATTGTTCGGATTTGTGGTGGTGTTGTTTATGGTGGCGATGTTGGTTCAGGATTTGTTTCAAACAATCAAAAATGTGTTTCTTTTTCGCGCATGATGGGAGGCGATCCGCTTGGAAATTATCCAGGTGGTGGGTCTGGGCCTCGTCACGACGTTTCTGATCTTGGTCATTAAAGAGCAAAAACCGGTTTTCGCCTTTTTGCTGGCGACCTTTGTCGGGATTATCATTTTTATTTCCCTTGTCGGAAAAATCAGCGAAGTGATCGGCGTACTGGAAAATCTGGCCCATCAAGCGCACGTGAACAACTTGTTCCTTGAGACGATCCTCAAGATTATCGGCATTGCCTATATCGCTGAATTTGGCGCCCAGGTGACGCGCGATGCGGGACAAGGAGCCATCGCATCCAAGATTGAACTCGCCGGCAAGATTCTCATCATGGTTATGGCAATTCCGATCATCACTGTGATCATCGAAACGATTATGCAAATTTTACCTTCGTAAGGATGAACCCGTATGAGATGGAAAAGGCGATTTTTCTGGATGCTTCCGGTGATCCTGGCCCTTTGGTTCACCCCGCTCATCGCCGGGGCGCAAGAAGGCGGGGAAGGACAGGATGCTTCGATCACCAATCAGCTCGTACGATCCCAGCTTAACCAGTTGCAGACAAAGCAGGTAGAGTCGTTTTGGAGCCAGCTCAGCGATGATTACGGCAAGTTTTTCGACCGGGGAAACTTTCCGAACCTGTTTGACATGCTGTTGTCCGGCAAAAAGGAATGGAGCATCAAAGATGTTGCCCTGGCTTTTCTGCGCTATTTTTTTCATGAAATTCTTTATAACGGGAAATTGCTTGGCAGCATTCTCATCCTGACTGTTTTCAGCATGATTCTGCAGACCCTGCAGACGGCCTTTGAACGAAATCAAGTTAGCAAAGTCGCTTATGCGATTGCGTTTTTGGTTTTGATTATTTTGATGGTGAACAGCTTTCATGTGGCCGTCGAAGCCGCGAGAACCGCGATCGGACGCATGATCGATTTCATGCTCGCCCTGGTTCCGCTCATGTTGACACTGATGATGACGATGGGAAATATCGGATCGGCCACGTTGTTTCACCCGTTTATCGTCTTTATGATTCATACGATTGGGACCTTTATCTATACCCTGGTCTTTCCGCTCCTTTTTTTCTCGGCGATCCTCAGCATCGTCAGCAGCTTGTCGGATAAATACAAGGTAAATCAGCTGGCGGGGCTGATGCGGAAAATCAGCATCTCGTTGCTTGGCGGATTGCTGACCATATTTCTCGGCGTCCTGTCCATTCAGGGAACGGCTTCGGCAGTGACGGACGGCATTACTTTGCGCACGGCCAAGTATATTACCGGCAATTTCGTTCCGGTCATCGGCCGCACGATCTCGGAAGCGGCTGACACGGTGGTGGGCGCTTCGCTGTTGGTGAAAAACACCATCGGTCTGGCGGGTGTCATTATTTTACTGATGATTTGCGCCTTTCCGGCGGTTAAAATTCTTTCGCTCGCGCTGATTTACAACTTCTCTGCGGCGGTGATGCAACCTTTGGGCAACAGCCCGATCATCGAAAGCCTTGAGACCATCGGCCGGACTTTGATCTACATTTTTGCCGCGCTGGCGACGGTCGGGCTGATGTTTTTTCTGGCAATTACGATTATCGTCGCTTCCGGGAACATCGCGGCGATGGTCAGGTAGGTGGTTACATTGATCGAGTGGCTCGGCGATTGGTTAAAACAAGTGATACTGCTGATTCTCATCGCCGCTTTTATCGATTTGCTGCTGCCCAATCATTCATTGGACCGGTATGTGAAGCTGGTGATGGGGCTGTTGATTATCATGGCGATCTTGTCGCCGATTTTCCATCTGCTTTCCAAGGATCTGGATTTGTCCCGGATCGCCTTTGGAACAATGAATCCGACGGGAAAAGGCATGGAGCCGATTTCGCAAATCCGGGAGGACAGCGCAAAAGTGAAACATTCCCAGACGGAGCAGATCCGCGACCGGTCGGAGCAGGCGATGGCTCAGGAAATCAAGGATCAGATAAACCGTCACTTTCACATCACGGTAGCCGATGCCGATGTGACGTTGGCGCAAAAGGAGAATCAATGGGAAATCAGACAGGTTCGGATTCTGCTGGAAGAAGGGAAAGCGGATGAAAATCCGGCCAATCCGGCAATGAAGCCGATCGAACCGGTACACATCCAAGTCGGGGATGAAAGTCCGCAACGGGCCAAAAACGACGAACAACAGCGGATCGGCGAGCACATCTCCCGTTTTATCGCCGACAGCTGGGATCTGGCTCCCGATCAGATCATCGTCACCTTTACACAGCCGGATGGGTAGGAGGTGAAAGCATGTTTAAGAAATGGCTGGATCAAATCATCGGGAAAATGGGGGGGAGTGAAAAGCAAAAAAACCGCTTTGGCCTGATCATCATTATGGGCGGAGTCGGGCTGATGATCATGATTTTATCCTCATTTTTCAACGTCAGGGAAAATGACGGGCCTGAACTTTCCACGGGCAATCCTCCTTCGCTGGAGACCGGGGCAAAACCCCTGCAAAGCCGGGGTGACAGTGGAAGCATGCAGGAGTATGAGCGGATGTATGAAACGGAATTGAAAGAAGTGCTCAGCGAGATCGTCGGGGTTGATGATGTTTCGGTCATCGTGAATTTGGATTCCACTGAAGAAGAAGTGGTACAGACCGATGAGCGCGAATCCGAGCAGGTGACCACCGAACGCGATAAAAATGGCGGCAACCGTTCCATCACCCAAAACACCATTGATCGCAAAACCGCGTATTACCGCGGAGAGAACGGGGAGGTGCCCGTGATTGTCAAACGGTTGAAGCCAAAAGTGAGAGGGGTGCTCGTCGTTGCCAGGGGCGTGGAAAATCTGAAAGTAAAAGCGCTGGTCATTGAAGCGATCCAGCGTACACTCGATGTTCCGCTGCATCGAATTTCAGTTTTGCCAAGAGGATAAAAGGAGGGTAAAAAATGTCCATCAACAAACAAACAGTTTGGTTAATTACCATGCTTTCGATTATGGTGGTTTTGTCAGCCTATTATATTGTCACCGGTCCGGTTGAGCCGGTGGGGCAGGAAGCGAGCCGGTCCGAAAAAGCGGCCAAAGGGATCAATGTGGATATCAAACCGGTCGATCAGCCGGCAGCATCGGAAAAGGATATCCTCAAACAGCAAAACGACGATGATTATTTTGTCGGCTATCAGTTGGAACGCAGTACACTGAGGCAAAAGATGGTGGAAGATTACATGAAAGTACTGACCAATCCCGATGCTTCGGATCAGGATTTAAAGGAAGCAAACAGCAAAATTCAGCAGTTGATGAAAGTGGACAATCAGGAAACCGTTCTGGAAGATCTGATTCGCAAGCAAGGGTACAGTGACGCGGTTGTCGTTACAAACAATCCGCATGTCGATGTCGTTGTGCAGAGTGACAAATTAACCCCGCAGCAAGTGGTGAAGCTGATCAGCCTTGTCCGTCAGCATCTCAATGTTTCTCCGCAACACGTCTCTGTCGCTTACCGGCAGTAATATACGCATTTTGCGTTGGCCAGTTTCCGCAAAGGAACTGGTTTTTATTTTATCAAAACCGGTTTTTTCATCTCTGGCATGGAAAAAATAGTAAGACCTGTGTTTGTCTCGAATCTGGGGGTGGTCAAAGCCTTAAAAAAAAGTTATGCTATTAGCGGTGTCGGTAAAAAAACTGATTTTTATGAGAAGCGGGCGGAGGTTTCTGACTTTCCCCCGGGGAGCGAGCTCCCCCTTGTGGGTGTGCTGAGGGCACAAGTATAATAGGCCATGGAGTGCGGAAACACTCAAAATGGTTATAAGGACTTATGAAACTACATTTTTTCCGAAAACCAGGAGGGGCTGGAAATGGCATTCAAAATGCATGAAATTCGCGAACTCATTCGTTTAATTGATGAATCGCAAATCGAGGAATTTGAACTTGACAACGAAGGGGCAAAAGTAATCATCAAAAAAGCGACCGGACGTGCGGAAGCGACTTTGCCGCAACCGGGAATTGCCGGAGAGGCAAAGCCCGCAGCGGTACCGGCGGCTGCGGTAAAACCGGTTGAAACCCAAGCTGCCTCAGTGGCTGCCGAAGCACCGGCCGAACCGAAAAAGCCGGCAGATGAACTGGATGACGCAAACTTACATAAAATTGTATCCCCGATGGTTGGAACGTTTTATCGCGCTCCTTCGCCGGATGCAGACCCCTATGTCAAAGAAGGGGATGAAATTCAGGAGAATACGGTTGTCTGCATCGTAGAAGCGATGAAGCTGATGAACGAGATCGAGGCGGAAGTGCGCGGCACTGTTGTCAAAGTGCTGGTTGAAAACGGTCAACTGGTTGAATACGGTCAGCCGCTGTTCCTGGTAAAACGTTCGTAAGGCTGTGGAAGGGGAGACACTGAATGTTTAAGAAAGTATTGATCGCAAACCGCGGCGAAATTGCGGTCCGGATCATTCGGGCCTGCCGGGAACTCGGTATCAGCACGGTCGCGGTTTTCTCCGAAGCCGATCGCGATGCGCTTCATGTAACATTGGCGGATGAAGCCTATTGCATCGGTCCGGCACCGGGAAAAGAGAGTTATCTCAATATGACCAACCTGCTGAGTACTGCGACGCTCGTCGGAGTGGATGCCATCCATCCGGGGTATGGTTTTTTAGCGGAAAACGCGGATTTTGCCGAACTCTGCGCCGAATGTAATATTACCTTTATCGGACCATCGCCGGAAGCGATTACGAGGATGGGCGATAAAACCACAGCAAAAGAAACGATGAAGGAGGCCGGGGTACCGACGGTTCCAGGAACGGAGGGCATTATCGAGGATCTGGATGAAGCCGCCAAAACAGCGAAAGAAATCGGCTACCCCGTCATTGTCAAAGCGACTGCGGGCGGTGGCGGCAAAGGAATGCGCATCGTTCATAACGAAGAAGAATTAAAACGCGCCATCAATCTCGCACAGAAAGAGGCGGAAGCCAATTTTGGCAATCCGGGTGTTTATCTGGAAAAATTTTTGGTGCAACCAAGACATATCGAGATCCAGATTTTGGCCGACAACTACGGGAATTGCATCCATTTGGGAGAACGGGATTGTTCCATTCAGCGCCGTTATCAAAAGCTGATCGAAGAAGCCCCTTCGCCGGCCTTAAATCCCGAGCTGCGGGAGCGAATGGGGGAGGCGGCTGTTCGGGCGGCGAAATCGGTAAATTATTCCGGAGCGGGAACAGTCGAATTTTTGCTTGACCGCGAAGGCAATTTTTACTTTATGGAGATGAACACACGCATTCAGGTGGAGCATCCGGTGACGGAACTGATTACGGGTGTCGATCTCGTGAAAGAGCAAATTCTCATCGCCGCCGGAAAGAAATTGGAAATCAGCCAGAAAGATGTCCGGTTTGACGGTTGGGCCATCGAGTGCCGCATCAATGCGGAACGGCCGGATAAAAACTTTATGCCTTCTCCGGGAACGGTTGAATTTTACCTGCCGCCCGGCGGAAACGGTGTGCGCGTGGACAGCGCCTGCTATCAGGGATATCGGATTACTCCGTATTACGATTCGATGATCGCCAAGCTGATCGTATGGGGAAAAGACCGCCAGGAAGCGATCGATCGCATGAATCGCGCCCTGCGGGAATTTGCTGTCGATGGGGTTTACACCACCATCCCGTTCCATTTACAAGTCATTAACCATTCAAAATTCATCTCCGGTGATTTCCATATCCAGTTTTTGGAAACGACTAATTTAGATGAGGAGCGTTAGGATCAAATGAACGAAGTATATCGCTACGACGAAAACCAATTGGGGAAAGTGGAGATTGCTCCCGAGGTGATTCAGATCATTTCCGGCATTGCCGCTTCCCGTGTTGAAGGTGTGGTCGGTCTCAGCGGTGGCGTTGCCAGCAACCTGAACCAGCTGTTGGGGAGAAAAAATGTTAAAAAAGGGATTCGCGTAGAGCTGGATGATCAATTGGTGATTGAACTGGCTGTAGTCGTACAGTACGGATATAACATCCCCGAAGTGGGTCAGGAAATTCAGGAGCAGGTAAAATCGGCTGTGGAAAGCATGACCGGATTGATTGTCGATCAGGTGGTAGTCCGGGTTGACGGCATCAAATTCCCTCAGGAAAAAAATACCGAACAGGAATCTTCCGGGAGGGTAAGATAGAGAATGATCAGCCCTTCAGGGGCGTATATTTGAACCGGGCTTTACGGCTCGGGCTTCTTTTTGGAGGAAAGTTGGAATGAGCAGAAGAACGGTAAGAGAAAAAGTGGTTCAAGCACTTTATGAGTGCGATTTTCACCCGGACAATGTAGAAGAGGTAATCGCGAGCCGCGGCGGAAAGCTGAACGAAGAGGATCGGTCGTTTTATTTGCGCCTGGCTCACGGGATCAGGCAACATGCCGCCGGCGCTGATGCGATTATCACCCGGTTTTTGAAAAAAGGTTGGTCAGTTGGCCGGCTCTCTTCGGTTGACCGTACCATCCTGCGTATGGCCGTCTATGAATTGCTTTTTGAAGATACGCCAAAAGCGGCTGTCTTAAACGAAGCGGTTGAACTTGGCAAGGCGTTCGGCGGGCCCGAGTCGGGAAGATTTATCAATGGAGTGCTCGGTAGTGTCGTCGCCAATTTGGAACAAATCAAGCAAGAACAAAAGCAGATACAAGAGAGTTGACGCAGAGAGGGGAAGTACACCCTCTCATATTTTTTAAATCACGAACATTACCTGAAACTTTACAGCCAAAAAATAACGATATAAACTGAACATTAACGAGGTTTACATCAATTAATGTTAAGGAGTTGGGATAATGACTGCAAAGTTGATCAATGGGAAAGAGGTTGCACAAACGGTAAGAAATGAGTTAAAACAAGAAGTGATCCGGTTAAAAGAACAGGGGATTGAACCTGGACTTACCGTTATCTTGGTAGGAAACAATCCTGCCTCGGAAACATATGTACGAGGAAAAATACGCGCATCCGAAGAGGTGGGAATCCGTTCCAATCTGGTGCGCATGAGTGAAGAAGCTTCGGAAGAAGAGCTGCTTGCCGTTGTGAAACAGTTAAATGAGGACCCGGCTGTTCACGGGATTTTGGTGCAATTGCCGCTGCCGGCCCACATGGATCCGAACAAGGTGATCGCGACCATTTCACCGAATAAGGATGTCGACGGCTTTACCCCGATCAATATGGGGAACCTTTTGGTCGGGTTGGAGGGAATCATCCCTTGCACACCTTACGGAATCATGGAACTCCTGAAGCGTTCCGGCATCAAGACAGAAGGCAAACATGCCGTGGTGGTGGGCCGCAGCAATATCGTCGGCAAACCGATTTCTCTCTTGTTGCAGCAAGCGAATGCAACGGTTACGATGTGTCATTCGCGTACGCGTGATCTGCCTTCTTTTACAAAGCAGGCTGACATTCTTGTGGTCGCAGTCGGTATGGCGGAGATGATTACCGCTGATCATGTGAAACCGGGTGCTGTCGTGATCGATGTGGGCATGAACCGCAATCGCGAAGGGAAATTGGTCGGCGATGTCGATTTTGGCGGGGTGGCTCCGCTCGCATCGGCCATCACTCCCGTGCCGGGCGGCGTCGGGCCGATGACGGTGGCCATGCTGATGAAAAACACCGTCATCGCAGCCAAACAGATTCACGGCATCAGTTAATCCCTTCACTTCAAAGGGGGAGTCGCATGATTCGCGAACCGGAACGCGAGGTCTGGTCTGTCACCGAATTGGTTCAGTATCTTTACGATATATTGGATTTGGATGAGAATCTGAAAAAAATCTGGGTTGAAGGTGAGATCACCAACTTCTCCCAGCACAGCAAAAGCCGGCATATGTATTTCACGTTAAAGGATGAACAAACCGCCATCGATGCGGTCATGTTTGCTGGGAATAACCGCCGCTTGCGCTTTACACCCAAAAATGGCGACCGGGTTTTGGTTCGCGGCTACGTCTCCATCTACATGAAGGACGGGCATTTGCAGTTATATGTGCAGGATATGCGCCTGAGCGGAATCGGCGATTTGTATGTTGCGTTTCAACGCTTGAAAGAACAATTGCAGGCTGAGGGGTTGTTTGATGTCCCCAAAAAGAAATTGCCTTCCTTCCCCAGGAGGGTGGGCGTGATCACTTCAGCCAGCGGGGCAGCCGTTCGTGATATTATTGTCACGATGCGGCGCCGCCTCCCCATGACGCCGATTTTGCTCTATCCCGTCTCGGTGCAGGGAGAAAAAGCGGCGAAGGAGATTGCTGAGGCGATCGATCATATGAACAGGTTGATGGAGGTTGATGTCCTGATCGTCGGCCGTGGCGGAGGTTCATTGGAAGAGCTGTGGGCATTTAACGAGGAGATCGTTGCCCGCAGCATTTTTCGCTCCGTGATCCCCGTTGTATCCGCAGTCGGACATGAAACCGATGTGACGATCAGCGATTTTGTCGCCGATGCGCGCGCGGCCACCCCGACAGCGGCGGCAGAAATGGTGGTTCCGCACATCGCCGAGCTTCATGACCGCCTCACCCATCTTTACAAGAGGTTGCTCTACGCCCAAACGAGCCTGATGAACCGCTTAAAGGAGCGCTTGCACAAAAATGTGGATCGTCCGATCTTCACTAATCCCAATGCCCGTCTGTATCAATATGCCCAGCATGTCGATTCGCTTGAGATCCGTCTGCAAAATGCAATGGGCAAACTGATTGAAAAAAAGGACAGGCAGTTGGAACAAAGGGTGTACCGGTTAACAGCCTTTCATCCGCAGAGAAGAGTGGAGAAAGAAGCGGAGCGTCTTGAACTGCTCAAGCGGGATGCCAACTGGCATTTGCGAAATTTGCTCAAAGACAAGGCAAAACAGTACCAGCATCTGCTTGCCAAACTGGATAGCTTAAGCCCGCTGAAGGTTATGCTCCGGGGATATTCGCTCGTTTATCGCCATGATGGAAAAACCCTGGTAAAATCATATCGGCAGGCTGCCCCGGGGGACCTGATTCGCGTTCGTCTGGCTGAAGGCCAACTCAAATGCCAGGTGTGGAAATCGGAGGAGACAGAGAATGAGTGAACCGCAAAAAAATTCTTCCTTGGAATCGCTGCCTTTTGAAGAGGCGCTGAAGCGGCTGGAGGAAGTGGTGGAGATTTTGGAAAAAGGAGATACGCCGCTGGAACAGGCGATTCAACTTTTTGATGAAGGCATGAAGCTGGCCCACATCTGTGGCAAAAAGCTGGAGTGGGCAGAACAGCAGGTGGAGATGCTGGTGCAGGAGAACGGGGAATGGGTGAAAAAATCGTTTAAGGTTGAGGAGGATTCGGAGTAGGTGCAAACGATCAAATCCTATATTGAGGAAAAAGCGGAGCGGGTGCATGAGGCGCTCGACGAGTATACGGCCCGGATGCAAGGGATTCCGCCTCTTTTAAAAGAAGCGATGCGGTACTCGCTCCTGGCAGGCGGGAAACGCTTGCGCCCTGTCCTGGTGCTGGCGACCGTGGAAGCGCTGGGAGGAGAAGAAACGGCTGCTCTTCCCTTTGCTTGCGCCATCGAGATGATCCACACGTATTCTTTGATCCATGACGATTTGCCGAGCATGGATGATGATGATTACCGCCGGGGAAAATTGACCAATCACAAGGTATTTGGCGAGGCTTATGCCATTTTGGCCGGGGATGCGCTTTTGACCGAAGCGTTTGGTCTGATGGCAAAAGGGGGCAAAGAGGCTGCGCTCGCGCCGGAGATTCTGCTCACCATTATTGAGGAAGGAGCTCGTTTTGCCGGAGCACGAGGGATGGTCGGCGGCCAGGTTGATGATTTGCTGGGGGAAAACGGTGCGGTTTCCCTCGAGCAGCTGGAAAGCATTCATCGCCGCAAAACGGGTGATTTGATGGCCTACTCGGTCAGGACGGGAGCTTATCTCGGAGGAGCTTCTCCGGAGGTCCTTGAATCCTTGACCCGATTTGCCTATGATTTGGGGCTTGCTTTTCAAATTCAGGATGATATTCTGGACGTGATCGGAGATCAGCAAGTGATCGGCAAACCGGTGGGGAGTGATGAAGAAAAGCATAAAGCTACCTATCCCGCTCTCCTGGGACTGGAGGAATCGAAAAGGAAACTGACAGAGATCACAAACCGGGCCAAACGCCATGTCGAAGGTTATGAAGAATTGAATCCCGCCAGTTTGATAGGAATCGCCGATTATCTGTTACAGCGCGATCGGTAAGTTCTGCATGATGCCAACATATCCGGCTTATGTTATAATAAAATTTACTTAAGGAAGAGTGGTGCAGTATTCTAGTCAGCTCACCCCCTCTGAAGGCGGGGCTAAAAATCCGCTAAAGGGCACAGCGATGAAGTTCTTGGTGTTGGCTTGTGGCGCCCAGCTGCGGGCTGATGCTGGGAGTTAAGGGAGAAGGGCGATCCGCAAGGGCATGCGGGCGTTGACCCTCCTCCCGCGGAGGCCCAAGTTCGTCGCTTTGAGACTTCGTTTCAGCGATGGCTTGGGGGATGAACCTGCATTCGGGTCAACCCTGGGTGCAGCGTAGCCTGCCTTGAGTGGCAAAGTGGGGATATTCGGAGTTGTTCCGAATTGAAAGCTCTGTTGCAAAAGAGGCTAGGAGGGGAGCTCGGGCTGTTGAGGAAAACTCCTAGACTGTTTGCCGGTGATGGCAAGGCTGTTCAGGGATTAAAGTACGGACTAAGTGGCAATCCAGTCCGGTGACCGGTGACGGCGCCGAGAGGGGTTGTAAAGGGAAACCGCCTGATCGGCGACGATCGGGATACCCCTTTGGGAAATCCTACTGGACCTAAGCCGTAGAATTTACCTGGATAGCTTCCACTCGCTCCCACATATAAGGTTTGAAACCGGGGAAATTACATACTAACTATTGGGGAACCGGTCTATTTCAAGACCGGCGTTTTTCTGATACTGGCCTTTGGAGAAGGAGAATCGGCGCTTTATGACTTCATTACTCCATAAATCGTTGCGCTTTGCGATCACTGTCAGTTTGATTACTGCACTTATAGCTGTATTTTTCTCTCTGTTCTCCACCACTTTGATGGCCGGGCTCACCTGGGGTGGAGGGATTGTGGTTCTATTCGCGATCGTAGTGCTCGGCATTTTGTTCGATATGTTGGGGATCGCAGCAGCGGCGGCTAAAGAAAAGCCATTTCACGCGATGGCGGCCAAAAAGATTCCGGGAGCGAAGGAATCGATTGGCATTGTTCGCCGGGCAGATCAATTTTCCAGTTTTTGCAACGATGTGGTTGGAGATATCAGCGGGGTCATTAGCGGATCAGCCAGTTTTGCCGTGGCGGCTTCGCTTATTGCCACCTTTCCCCAATGGGGGAAGCAGAAATGGCTGATTGATGTGGTTTTGGTCTCGGTTATTTCCGCCCTGACAGTAGGGGGGAAAGCGTTGGCCAAAACCGTTGCCATTCATTATGCAAACGAAATCATTTATCGAGTGGGAATTGTATTTTACTGGGTAAACCGAAAACTTCATCTCTCCTTGTTTCATGTGAAATCGAACAAGAAAAGAAAGCGAAAGCGAGGCGTTTTACGTGCTCCTCGAACGAGTTAATTCGCCGGATCAACTGAAACAACTGCCTGTGGAAGAACTCCCGAAGCTGGCGGAGGAAATTCGCAGGTTTCTGATCGAGAGTTTATCGAAAACAGGCGGACATTTGGCGTCCAATCTGGGGGTGGTCGAACTGACGATCGCTCTTCACTATTTGTTTGACAGTCCCCGTGACAAACTGTTGTGGGATGTGGGCCATCAAGCTTACGTTCACAAAATTTTAACCGGACGCCGGGAGTTGTTTCCCACACTCAGGCAATACAAAGGGTTGTGCGGCTTTCCGAAAATGAGAGAAAGCGCACATGATTGCTGGGAGACCGGTCACAGCAGCACGTCGTTATCCGGTGCGATGGGAATGGCGGCCGCACGTGATCTGAAAGGGGAAGATTACAAGGTGATCGCCGTGATCGGCGACGGTGCCCTGACCGGCGGGATGGCATTGGAAGCGCTCAATCATATCGGTGAAACGAAAAAAGACCTGATGATCGTCCTGAATGATAATGAGATGTCGATCAGTCCCAATGTCGGCGCGCTTCACAATCACCTGGGGCGGCTTAGGACCAATAAGAGTTACAACAAAATGAAGGCAGAAGTGGAACAACTCCTGAAAAAAATCCCGACTGTCGGCGTTCCGTTTGCCAAGACCCTGGAACGGATAAAGGACAGTTTCAAATATCTGCTGGTTTCCGGTGTTTTTTTTGAAACGTTGGGCTTCACTTATTTGGGGCCGGTGGATGGCCACAAGCTGGATGAACTGATGGAAAGCCTGCGCATGGCCGGGCAAACCAAAGGACCGGTGGTGGTTCATGTCGTAACGCGCAAAGGTTACGGGTATGAACCGGCTGAAAACGATTCGGTCGTTTACCACGGCGTGGGGACTTACAAGATTGAATCGGGTGCATTCCAAAAGAAAGCAGGCGGTGCTCCGGCTTATCCCGCCGTCTTCGGAGACACCTTGGTTCGCCTGGCCGAAGAGGATGAGCGAATCGTTGCCATTACGCCCGCCATGTTGACGGGTTCAAAACTGGAGAAATTCTGTGAAAAATTCCCGGAACGCTGTTTTGACGTGGGTATTGCCGAACAGCATGCGGTCACGTTTGCAGCCGGATTGGCTACACAGGGATTGAAGCCGGTGCTGGCGATATATTCCACGTTTTTGCAGCGGGGGTACGACCAGTTCATCCACGACGTGTGCCGGCAGAAGTTGCCCGTCGTGTTCGCCGTCGACCGTGCCGGTTTTGTCGGGGAAGACGGGGAAACGCACCAGGGCGTCTACGATATCAGCTATTTGCGCAACCAGCCGGGCATGGTGATCATGATGCCGAAAGATGAAAATGAGCTGCAACACATGCTCTATACGGCAGTTCAGTATGATAAAGGGCCGGTTGCCGTGCGTTATTCCAAAGCGGCGGGCGTCGGGGTTCCGATGGATGAAGAATTTAAGCTGATCCCCATCGGAAAATCGGAAGAAGTCCGCCCGGGTACTGATGTGGCGCTCCTGGCTTTTGGCACCATGGTGCAAACCGCTCTGGAAGCGGCCGGGCTCCTTGAGGAAAAAGGGATCAATGCCCGTGTCATCAATGCCCGTTTTGCCAAGCCGCTGGACAGGGAATTGCTCGACCGGCTGGCTGATGAGAAAATCCCGATCATCACGCTGGAAGAAGCGTGCATCGAAGGCGGTTTCGGCAGCGCGGTGCTCGAGTATTTCGCGGCGCGGGAAATCAGTGATATCCGGATAAAAATCCTCGGTGTTCCCGATTATTATGTGGAGCACGGAAGCATTCGCGAGCAGCTGGAGGAAGTCGGATTAACTCCGGAGCAAATTGCCGATACTGTTAATACGTTCTTATCGCAAAAAATACAGAAAGCTTGAGGGTTACCAGTGGAGAAAGAACGGATCGATCTTTTATTGGTGGAAAAAGGGTATTATCCGAGCCGGGAACAAGCGCGACGTTCCATTATGGCCGGTCTGGTCTATGTGAATAACGAACGGGTCGAAAAAGCGGGGACGAAAGTCCCCGTAGATGCTATTATTGAGGTGAAAGGCAGGTTGCATTCCTACGTGAGCCGCGGCGGGTTGAAATTGGAAGAAGCGCTCCGAGTCTTTCCCATCCGCTTGCAAAATCGCGTCATGCTGGATATCGGGGCTTCTACCGGCGGGTTTACCGACTGTGCCCTGCAGCACGATGCGAAACAGGTGTATGCGATCGATGTGGGATACGGCCAGCTCGCCTGGAAATTGCGCCAAGACCCGCGTGTCATCGTGATGGAACGCACCAATTTCCGTTATTTAAATCCGGAAGACCTGAAGGGAGAACAGCCGGATTTTGCCGTCATCGATGTCTCATTTATCTCTCTTTCCCACATTTTGCCCAACTTAAAGCGGCTTTTGTCACCCGGTGGGGAAGTAGTTGTTTTAGTCAAGCCGCAGTTTGAAGCTGGAAAAGAGCAAGTGGGAAAAAAAGGGGTGATCAAGGACCCCAAAGTTCACCGGCAAGTGCTGCGCCGCTTTGTTGAAATGGCTCACATGCTCGGTTATCATGTGATGGGACTCACCTTCTCTCCGATCAAGGGCGGGGAAGGGAATATTGAGTTTTTGGCTTATCTGCGTCTGGAAAAAGCGGAGACTCCGGATCCGTGGGATGAGCGAATTGCGGAAGTGGTCGAAGAGGCGCACCGCCGCTTATCATCCGCTCAAGGGTAACCGGTCCGGATTCCCTGCCTCAAGTTTGGCATCAGGGCAGGTTTCATCTGAAGGAACTTCGAATTAGTAGAGAAAGGGGGAGGAAAAGTGGCTAAGCCAGGTGACACCCTTGTGCTTTTTCTGCTAATCGGAGTCATCCTTTATTTTATCATCAGACAGATTCCGCTTTCCGGCGCAAAGTGGGGAAAGAAAGAGGAGGAACCCGTTCAGATCAAAGGAGAAGTTCCGGATCTTTTACGCGCTCACGGATTTGAGGTCATGCATTCCAAAGAGCGGGTTCCGCTTGTGTTCGGGGTGGATGATGCGGTTTATGAAAGCCGGATTTTCATCGATTACATCGCGCGGCGCGAAGATGAACTGTATGTGGTTGTGGTCGCACGGGACAGAAAGCCGCTGAGGATGTCCGGCGCCGGACTTCGCGATTTTTTTCTCCCGTATTATCTGCTGGTTCAGCCTGATGGCATTCTCTATGTGGACAAGGAGAAAAAGACGGTCAAAGTGGTTCATCTTGAGATCCCCGAATTGACATTTTCCAAGAAAAGCCGTAGGAAATGGCCCTTGTATGCCACAGCGGTCGTCTTGCTCTTATTCATTATCTGGCTGGTTCAATAAATGATTGTTTGATGAGGTGGAATTGCTTGAAGACCATCGGGATTACCATAAACAAAAGCAAGCCCAAGGCTCTCCAAGTAGCGGAAGAACTGATCTCTCTCCTGGAACAAAAGGGAGTGGTCGTCTATTTGGAACCGGAGATGGCCGTTGAACTGAAACGGCCCGAATGGGGGCTTCCGCTGAATCAGTTTTGCACAAAGGTCGAACTGGTGTTTGTGCTCGGGGGAGATGGCACCCTGCTGGGGGTGGCCAGGCAGTTTGCGCAACACCGATTGCCCATTCTCGGCTTTAATGTGGGACAGTTGGGTTTTTTGTCGGAAGCGGAACCGGAAGATCTGTCAATGGCTGTGGATCGGGTGCTGGCGGGGGATTATTTCGTTGAGGAAAGACTGATGTTGGAAGCAGAAGTGGTTCGCGACGGCCGTGTCGTTGAAAAAGGGATTGCTTTAAACGATGTGGGTGTCGCCAAAGGCTCGTTTGGCCGGATGATTACCTGTACCGCTTATATGGATGGCATGGTACTGGGAACATATTCCGGAGACGGGCTGATTATATCGACTCCCACGGGATCAACCGCTTATTCGCTTTCGTGCGGAGGGCCGATTGTCCATCCCAGCATTCAACAAGTATTGCTGTTGACACCGATCTGTCCGCATACCCTTACCTCGCGTCCGATGGTTTTGCCGGCGGAGGGGGTTCTGGAAATCGTCGTTTCCGCCGTACATCAGGAGATGGGAATGACGATCGACGGACAGGTGGGTTATTGTTTGCAACAAGGGGATATGGTAAGAGTGAGGCGTTCCCCTTTCCCCACTTTGCTCATCAAATGGCAGGATCGCTCGTTTTTTGAGGTGGTTCGCCAAAAATTGCAAGGTGAAAGCGCGATGGATGACAGCAGAGCAGGAGGAAGATGATGAAGGCACAGCGTCACATAAAAATTCGTGAAATCATTACCAATCAGGAAATCGAGACCCAGGATGAATTGGTGGAAGAATTGAAAAAAGCAGGGTATAACGTAACACAGGCCACCGTTTCCAGGGATATAAAAGAATTGCAACTGATCAAGGTGCCGACCAATAACGGAACTTATAAATATTCGCTTCCAACCGATGAAAAACGGTTTAATCCGCTGAAAAAATTAAAAAGAGCGCTACAGGAGTCGTTTGTCAGCATTGATTACAGCGAAAATCTGATCGTGTTGAAAACATTGCCGGGAAATGCCGATGCGGTCGCAGCCCTGATGGATCATCTAGATTGGGATGAACTTTTGGGAACGATCGCCGGTGACGACACAGTGCTTCTCATCTGCCGCGGCAAAGAAAACGCACCGGTTGTGGTCGGACGCTTCCTTGAACTGTTGTAGGGGGCGATGGGATGCTCAAAGAACTCGTTATTCGCCATTTGGCCATCATTGAAGAAGTGCATATCCAATTTTCCGGGGGTTTTCATGTTCTCACAGGCGAAACGGGCGCGGGCAAATCCATTTTGATTGATGCGTTGGGGTTGATTGCCGGCGGGAGGGCTTCGGTTGATTTCGTGCGGCATGGCAAAGAGAAAGCGGAAATTGAAGCCGTTTTTGAGTTGGCTGAATCCCACCCGGTGCGCCCGCTGCTGGAAGAATGGGGATTTGCGTCCGACGAATTGGACGTGCTCATCATTCGGCGGGAGATCACCTCGGGTGGGAAGAGCACTTGCCGCGTGAACGGCCGGGTGGTGACGCTGGCCCTGTTAAAGCAGATTGGCTCAAAACTGCTGGACATTTCGGGGCAGCATGAACACCAATCCTTGCTTTCCGCCGAAGAGCATTTGTCTTTGCTGGATCAATTCGGCGGTGCTGAGATTATTCACCTGCGCAGCCAATATCAGTCGCTTTACCGGGAATTTAAAGAAATTGACCAAGAATTGAACCGGTTGAAAATCGACCAACAGGAGCTGGCCCATCGCATCGATCTCTTGGAGTTTCAACGAGAGGAAATAGAGGGGGCCGGATTGGTTCCGGGAGAAGATGAAGAGCTGGAACAAGAGCGGAACCGGCTGGCCCATATGGAAAAGTTAATGCAGCATACCGCCAAGGCATATCAAGCGCTTTTTGGCGAGCGGGGGGCTTTGGAGCTGCTTCAGGAATCCCTTTCGCATGCCGAAGAAATGGCCGAGGTGGATCACAGTTTGAAGCCCGCCTGGGATAACATGCAATCGGCTTATTACCAACTGGAAGAGGCTGCCCGGGAGATTTCGCGCTACGGTGATGGGCTTGAGTTTGATCCCGAACGCTTGTATGAGGTGGAAGAACGCCTTCATCTGATCAAGCAATTAAAGCGAAAGTACGGCGAAAGCATTGACGAGATCCTGGCTTACGGAGAAAAGATCAAACAGGAACTGTCCTCCCTGAACCACCGGGAGGAAACGGAAGCGGAATTGACGGCAAGGCGGAATGAATTGCAAGAGGAGTTGCTCGCCTTGGCGAAGGAACTGACCGCCAAACGCAAAAAAGCGGCAACTCTTTTGGAGACACGCGTGGAGAAAGAGCTGGCTGATCTGAATATGGGTTCGACTGTCTTTCATGTGGCCTTTTATCGCGAGCGCGCAGTGCAACTCCTTCCGCACGGGCAGGATCTGATCGAATTCCAGATTGCCCCCAACCCGGGCGAACCGTTGAAACCGTTGGCAAAAATCGCGTCGGGCGGGGAGCTGTCACGGATTATGCTCGCCCTTAAGACTATTTTCGCCTCAAGTGACCAGAGTCATACGCTCATCTTCGACGAGATTGATACAGGGGTCAGTGGACGTGCGGCGCAGGCGATTGCGGAAAAAATGGCCGCATTGGGCCGGAAACATCAGGTGCTGAGCGTAACCCACCTGCCCCAGGTCGCATGTATGGCCGACCATCATTTTTGCATTGCCAAAGAAGCCTTGGATAATGAAACGCGCACGAAAGTGGAGCGGCTTGACCTCAATCGTCGCATCCGGGAACTGGCCCGCATGCTCGGCGGAGCTCAGGTGACCCACACGACAACAGAACATGCGCAGGAAATGATCCGCTTAGCGGAAGAGGTCAAGCAAGCCATGGCTGAAGAAAAGCAAATGTCTCGCGGACAGTGCCTTTGAAATTGTTCAAAGGCCTTTTTTTGTATAAGTGCGAAAGTGCTTGGCGAAAGCCAGGTTGGTCGGATCACCGTTTCAGTCACCAAATCATGATCGCGTTTGTTTTGCACCGGAAGGAAGGGGACAGTGGGAAGCTGTCAATAGTGGAAGCATTTGAAGAACATAAAAGGGAAGGCCCTGGGTTAACTTATTTTTAGAGACGGCAAGGGATAGGCGGGAAGCTCAGGAGAGTGGTGAGGTTGCACAAACAGAGTAAGCAAAAGTGGCTGGGTTTTCTCCTGGTGCTTCTCCTCGTGTTGGGAAGTACTACACCGACATTTCGTCAATTCACCGAATTTCCCCATGAGCTCAGGCTCTTTATGGGGCAATGGAGCAAATTGCATTTAACGATGCCGGTCTCTGCTACTGCTAGTATTTCCAATCCGGATATTATTGAGGTGAATGGTTCCACCGGGGCGCGGGTACCCGTTGATCTGCACAGGCCGCTTCAACTGAAGCCTCATGCCGTCGGCCACGCGCTGATCACCCTGAAATTATTTGGAACGGTGCCGATTCGGAGCCTTGCTGTCCATGTCTATCCGAATCTCAAGGTGATTCCGGGTGGTCAGTCGATCGGGGTCAAATTGCATTCAAAAGGGGTCATGGTGGTTGGACATCATCTTGTACAATCAAAGCAGTCCGACGCAAAGTCGCCTGCGGAAAAAGCGGATATCCGGGTTGGGGATTATCTCCTCAAGATTAACGGACAACCGGTGCAAAGAGTGGTCGATGTCGCCAGATGGGTAAAGCTGGCCGGAAAAGATAAAAAGAGTCTGCATATTACGCTGCTCCGCGATGGCAAAGAGAAGACCGTGGAGATCCAGCCAGTGTATGACGAAAAAGAGCGTGTATACCGGTTGGGGATGTATATACGCGATTCGGCGGCCGGTGTGGGAACACTTACGTTCTATGATCCGGAACATAAAGTGTATGGTGCCCTCGGACATGTTATTACGGATATGGATACAGGAAAGCCGATCCGGGTAGGGGATGGAAAAGTCGTTAAATCCAATGTCACTTCGATTCAAAAAGGGGAGTCGGGTGAACCTGGCGAAAAAAGGGCGATATTCTTCCAGGAAGACCAGGTGATCGGGAATATCCAAAAAAACACGCCTTTCGGTATTTTTGGAAAAATGGATCGCTTGCCGGAAAAGGGATTGCTCAACCAGGAAATTCCAGTGGCCTTGGCAGAACAGGTCAAGGAAGGGCCGGCTAAAATTCTGACCGTTGTTGACGGACAAAAAGTGGAGCAGTTTGACATTGAAATCGTCCATGTGCTGAGGCAGAAGTTTCCCGCTACAAAGGGATTGATCATTAAGGTGACCGATCCACGGCTTCTGGAAAAAACAGGAGGGATTGTCCAGGGGATGAGCGGCAGCCCGATTATCCAAAACGGAAAATTGGCAGGGGCGGTCACGCATGTTTTTGTCAACGATCCGACGTCAGGCTACGGTACTTTTATTGAATGGATGTTGCAAGATGCAGGAGTGTTACACTCGCAAGCGGGCGCTATGAACAGCCCGCTTTTTTTAATTGAGAATGATTATCGACATTCACAAACGTGTTAATTTTTTTTTGCTTTTGAGATGGCATCGTGCATCGGAAAAGTTTAAAATAAAACTCGTTTTAAAGAAAAACAGACTGCGCGTGGTTGCAGTCTGTTGGAATGGATAACCTTAAGCCGCTTGTTTCAGTTCTTCGAGGTATTCTTTGGCCCGGTTTTGGTCGTATTGTTTTTCCCATTTGGACATGACAATGGCGGCAAGAGAGTTGCCGATGACGTTGACGACTGTGCGCGCCATATCCATCAAGCGGTCAACCCCGGCGATAAAGGCGAGTCCTTCCACCGGAATCCCAACCGAACCGAGCGTTGCCAAAAGGACGACGAAGGAAACTCCGGGTACGCCGGCAATTCCCTTGGAGGTTACCATCAAGGTTAACAGCAATGTGATCTGCTGAGACCAGGAAAGATGGATACCGTACATCTGCGCGATAAAAATGGCGGCGATTGCCTGATATAAGGTGGAACCATCCAGATTGAACGAATAGCCGGTTGGAATGACGAAAGAAGTAATTGCTTTGGGACAGCCGAATCTTTCCATTTTCTCCATGATTTTAGGCAGAACCGTTTCCGAGCTGGAAGTGGAATAAGCCAAAATCAGTTCTTCTTTCAGGATCCGGAGAATGTGGAAAATATTCACTCCCATGAGACGGGCAACCAACCCAAGGATGACGATAATAAAGAAAATCATCGTCAGATAAACAAGGACGACCAATTTGCTGAGCGGGATCAGCGATTGGATGCCGAATTTGGAAACCGTCACCCCGATCAGGGCAAACACGCCAAACGGGGCAAAACGCATAATGACATTGGTCATATAGAACATGGCATCCGCCGTTCCCTGGAAAAACTTCAGAACCGGTTTTCCTTTTTCGCCGACAGCGGCAATGCTGAGGCCGAACATGACCGAGAAGAAAATGATGGCCAACATATCCCCGTTTGCCAGCGAGGTAAACAGGTTGGTCGGAACAATGTTGACAAAAGTATCGATAAAGCTGTGCTTTTCAACATCCTGTGTCGTTTGTACATATTGTTCGATATCGGTTTTGTGCAAGGTATTTATATTAACGCCCGTTCCGGGATGAAATGCGTTGGCGACGAATAACCCGACGATAATGGCAAGTGTGGTGATGATCTCAAAATAAAGGATCGTTTTACCGCCCAGTTTCCCCAGTTTTTTTATGTCGCCGACGCCGGCCACCCCGACAATCAGGCTGGAGATCACAATCGGGATCACGATCATTTTGATCAGATGAAGGAAAATGTCACCGATGGGTTGAAGCCATGTGGCGACCGAAGGATTACCGTAAAAAACTGCACCGACAACAATCCCTAAGATAAGGCCGATTAAGATTTGCCATGCCAAGGCGATTTTTTTCCTCTTCATTTAACCACCTCACATATGAATAATATTAGTAAAAATTTTAATAATAAATATTTAACTAAGTAAATAAACTCAGCATATACCATAATAAAACATTTGATTAAATGAATCAATCTTTATAACAACAATAATATAAATGGGAATATTTTTACATTTTGAAGCAAAAAAAGGAGACATGTATGCCTGTTCGCACACTGTCGGCAAAACTCTTTTTCAAATTTGGAGAGGAAATTGTGGATTCGGAACACCTTTATGGGCGCTTTGTCATCAAGCTGATGCACGGGTATGCCTGTCCGCGCTTTTTTATGTTGAAGGGCGATTCGGGCCTTCCATTTTTTTATCGCCAAACCCCGCAGCCGTTTCCTCTTGGTATGGCTGTTTTTTTGCGGGTTTGTCATTCGCCTTTTTTTCCTGCTCAAGACTTCGGCTTTCTTTTGGCATGCTTGTCCCCCCTTTTAAGTAAAGTATGGATCAAAAGGGGCGGGGTTATAACAATAACTGGAATTTTTTCGATGACCGCCCGGCTGTCAGTTGCAGGAAGTTTCGATTGTTTGTCGAAAGGAAAAAAGTAGATTGGATAAGCGGCGATTAGGAGGGTCTCAATTGAGCAAGATCCGTGTCATATTGGCAGATGATAATCGGGAATTTGCTGAACTGTTAAAAGAACATTTGACAAATCAGGAAGATATTGAGGTCATCGGGGTTGCACACCATGGCGGGGAAGTGGTTGACTTGCTTCAGCGAAGTACCCCCGATGTTCTCGTATTGGATATTATTATGCCTCACCTGGACGGTTTGGGTGTGTTGGAGAAAATCCAGCAGCTTCATCTCGAACCGTCTCCCAAAATCATTATGCTGACGGCTTTCGGCCAAGAAAATATCACCCAGCGGGCAGTTGAGCTGGGAGCGTCCTACTACATACTGAAACCGTTCGATTTGGATGTGCTGACCCATCGCATCCGGCAGATGAAAGGGATCGGTGGGACAGAATCCGCGTTTGTCAAAAGCGCAGCCGGAGCGAAATCCAACGCACCAAAAGCGAATAACCTTGACGCCAATATCACCAATGTGATCCATGAGATCGGTGTCCCGGCTCATATTAAGGGTTATTTGTACTTGAGAGAAGCGATCTCAATGGTCTATAACGAGGTCGATTTGTTAGGGGCGATCACCAAATCGCTGTATCCGCGGATCGCCGAAAAGTACAATACGACGCCGAGCCGGGTGGAACGGGCGATTCGCCATGCGATTGAGGTGGCCTGGAGTCGCGGAAACATGGAATCGATTCGCAACCTGTTCGGATACACGATCAATGTGAGCAAAGCGAAGCCGACCAATAGTGAGTTTATCGCCATGGTGGCTGATAAATTGCGGATTGAGCACCGGGCAGGTTAAGCAAATCGCTGCAAAACCCCCTTTTTTCTGGATCGTCTGGCATTCAGAAAAAAGGGGGTTTTTATGGACTGAGCATCTATTTGATTCTTACTTTTTCTTTGCGGTGAAGCCAGAGGCGGTGTTCTTCCTGCGCCTTGGTCAGTTCCCGTAACAATGTATCCGCCACTTCGTAATTTTTGGCGTTTAGTGCCTGCCGGTACTTCTTTTCCAGCGGAGCGATCTCTTTTTGGTGATAAACATTGGACATGCAGGTGTATCTCGGCTTTGCGGGGCGATTGACACCTTTTTCCCGGGTTCTTTTTTTGCCCATGTACACGCACCTCCCGTGGTTTAAAAGGGCTGCCAGATAACCTGGCGGGCCACCTTGAAGCGTTGCTGCACCTGTGGCCAGTAAACGACGTGCCACCAGGCTTCGATGTACTCCTTGCGTCGGTTGGGATATTTCAAATAGTAGGCGTGTTCCCAGACATCCAGCGGCAAGAGCGGAATCACGTCCTGCTGAGAGAGGTTTTGATGTTTTTCCGCTTGCAGGATTTCCAGGCGATGGGTGCGGGGACTCCAAACCAAGAGAGCCCACCCGCCCCCTTCAACCTTTTCCGCCGCCAAAGAAAAATGTTTTTTAAAGGCTTCAAAACTGCCAAAATCCTGTTCGATCTGCTTGAGCAAGGGGCCGCTCGGGCTTCCGCCGCCATGGGGATTCATCGTTTCCCAAAAGATCGTGTGCAGATAATGGCCGGCCCCGTGAAAAGCCGCTTCCCGCTCCCAATGTTTAATCAGTTCAAAATTTCCTGACTGTCGGGCGAGTTCCATCATTTTTTCCGCCTGGTTCAAACCGTTGACATAGCTTTGGTGATGTTCGTCATGATGCAGACGCATCGTTTGTTCGTCGATGTAGGGTTCCAAGGCATCATAGGGATAAGGGAGAGGCGGCAATTTATGTTTGCCGATCGGAACGCGCGGTTCGGCAAAACGGTGGGTGGAACGGGCGGGTTCGAGGTTCAGCATCTCTTCATGTGAGGAGGTGCTCAGTTTATGCTGGGCCGGCAAAAGATCAAGCCAATGGGCGCATTGCTTCAGTGCAGCTGCCACGCGGTCAAACCATTCATCCAGGGCAAAGGGATGAAGGTGATATGCCTTTTTTTCGCTGTGCTCCAGCTGGTTGAGCAGACGTCGCATGGCGGAGGAGATTTCAGGATCGTTTGTGGTTTGCAATTGTTTTTCCAGCCATTTTTTACAGAAACGAATGCTTGACAAAAGAGGGCGTTGGATCCAATTGATCAGCCAAGTTTGCTCGAAATGGTGCATATGGTTTTTGTTCCCTCCCCTGTGATGGGCTCTTTTTTTCACAGGATATGTGAACCATGGGCAAAGGGTGAAAATGGAATCCAAATCGGGAATGACAGATTTCCGGGAAAAAGAAAAACCACCCGCCATGGATGACGAGTGGTTAAAAGCCGGGTTTGTTCTTGTAGTGGAGATCTTTCTCCTTACCCAGTAATTTGGCCTGAATCTTGTTACGTTTTTTATCGCGATAAAAAATAAAACTGCCGAGGACAAAGATTCCTGCGAGAAAGGCAATCAATCCGCCGAGAAAGGGGAACCATGCAAAAGGTTTGCCGGCAAAGGAATCAAACAGGATATCGCGCATCAAAGTCCAGCCATAGATCGCCAAGACCCCGGGCAGGCACATGATCATGATGGCGATAATGCGCTGGTAGACTGGTTTCATGGCTGTGTAACCGTCCTTTCTGTTTCTCAAGGCTATAGTACCTCATTTTTACCAATATTACCACCCTTCCAGGCGTAAAGGGGTATGTTAACATAATGGATGGAAAAAGGAGGGGGCTTCATTGCAATCGATTCTAATCGTAGGCGGGGGAAAAGGAGGACAAGCAATTTTAAGAACCTTTTCCGCAGTTGAGTTCGTCCGGGTCATCGGAGTGATCGATCATCGTTCCGACGCCCCGGCCATGATCGAAGCGAAGAAGCTCGGGATTCCCACAGGCTCAGAGCTGGAACCGTTTTTACATAAAAAGCCGGACGTGATTCTCGAAGTAACGGGTGACCCCGACGTGTTCCGGGAGCTGGCGGAACGCGATCTGCCGGGAACCACGCTCATCTCCGGGGCTGTCGCCCACCTGATGGTTCGCCTCGTTGAGGAGAAAGACCGTTGGTTTGATGCATGGCGGCGCAGACAAAAAGAGCTGGAAGCCATTTTGAATTCGACTCATGACGGTATGATCGCTTTGAACCAGCGGGGAGAGATTACGCTTATGAATGCTTCCGCGGAACGCATGACCGGAGTAAAAACCGGGAATGCTTTGGGACGGCATATTAAGGAGATCATTCCAAATTCGAGATTGGATCATGTACTGCAAACAGGAGTGCCCGAGCTGAATCGCAAGCACATTTTGCCCAGCGGTATGGAGGTGGTGACCAATCGCGTTCCGGTCAAAGGAGCGGATGGCCGGGTGATGGGGGCAGTTTCAGTTTTTCGCGATATCAGCGAGCTTAAAAATCTGACCCAGCAAGTGACGGACCTGAAAAGCATGAAGAGTTTGCTCCAGGCGATCATCGACTCCTCCGATGATGCCATTTCCGTGGTGGATGCCAACGGATTGGGGATTTTGATCAATCCTGCCTACACGAGATTGACCGGTCTTGAACCTGATCAGGTGATCGGCAAACCGGCTGAAACCGATATCTCCGAAGGGGAGAGCATGCATATGAAGGTGCTGACCACCAAGCAACCGGTGCGCGGAGTACACATGAAAGTGGGGCCTCATAATAAAGAGGTGGTCGTCAATGTGGCACCGATCATTATTGGCGGGGAATTGAAAGGGAGTGTCGGAATTCTCCACGACGTATCGGAGATCAAACAATTGAACCGGGATCTGGAACGGGCCAGACGCATTATCCGCACGCTGGAGGCCAAGTATACTTTTGCGGATATTATCGGGAGCAGTGAAGCGATGAAAGTCTCCCTTGACCAGGCAAAACAGGCTGCCAAGACGCGGGCAACCGTTTTGCTGCGCGGGGAATCGGGGACGGGAAAAGAGTTGTTCGCCCATGCCATCCATAATGCGAGCGACCGGAAATACAGCCAGTTTGTGCGCGTCAATTGTGCTGCCCTTTCGGAAAGCTTGTTGGAAAGCGAATTGTTCGGTTATGAAGAAGGAGCATTTACCGGAGCGAAGCGGGGCGGAAAAAAAGGGTTGTTTGAAGAAGCGAGCGGGGGAACCATTTTTTTGGATGAAATCGGTGAGCTGAAGCCAAATACCCAGGCGAAATTGCTTCGCGTTCTTCAGGAAAAAGAAGTGACCCGCGTCGGCGGAACCAAATCCATTCCGATTGATGTCCGGGTGATTGCCGCTACCAATATGTCCCTGGAGAAGGCGATCCAGGAGAAACGCTTTCGGGAAGATTTGTACTATCGGTTAAATGTGCTGCCCATTCATATCGCTCCATTGCGCATGCGGAAAGAAGATTTATATGAACTTTCCCTTCATCTGATTAAAAAGTTTAACCAAGAGTACGGGCGGAATGTTGAGTCAATCGACCAGGAGGCGATTCAGACGCTTTCGGATTATTCCTGGCCGGGCAATGTGCGGGAGTTGGAAAATGTTTTGGGAAGGGCCATGATTAATATGGCTTTTAATGAGAAAGTGATGAAAAAACGGCATCTCCCCCCCTTGAATCTGACGAAGCTGACATTCCCCGATCATCCGGAGAAACATCAGGAGAGCGAAGGAATCCAAACTTTGAAAGAGCGGTTGAGTGAGGTGGAGAAGGAGTATATCGGAAGCATTTACCTCGCCTGCGGGCGAAACAAAACAGAAGCAGCGCGCAAATTGGGTATTTCCGTGCGAAGTTTGTACTACAAATTGGAGCGATACGGTTTATTGTAGAAATGAATTCTTTTGCCTGCAATATTTTGCATACAGTCTGCAATTGTCTGCAAAACGAAAAAAATCTCATTCAGCCAGTTACATGCTGATTTTCAAGGCTTATCCGTTTTTTTAATCGCTTGGCATTACTTTTGCATATAGGGTATCGTGACTGATCAGTCTGCGAAAACTAGTGCTAGTTAAAAAAATAACTTGGTCGGAATAACGAGGTGTGTAGGATGATTAGAACATTTGCTGAAGTAGTAAAAAAAGCAGAAGCTTTGCCACCTGTCACTGTCGCCGTGGCCGCAGCGGCGGATGAAGACGTTCTCGAAGCAGTTCGGAATGCCATCGAACATGGAATCGCCGATTTCCTCTTGTTTGGGGATCAGGAAAAAATTGAGGCTCTGAGCAAAAAAATCGGCCTTAACATTGACTCTTCGAAAATCGGCCATGCTAATACCGTGCAGGAAGCGGCACAGCTTGCCGTGGCCGCAGTCCGCGATGGGAAAGCGGATGTGGTGATGAAGGGGATGATTCAAACGGCCGACTTTTTGCGTGCCATCCTCAACAAGGAAAAAGGATTGCGGACGGGAAGAGTGTTGAGCCATGTTGCCACTTTTGAAGTACCGGGGTATGACCGGCTCATCCACGTGACCGATCCCGCCTTGAATGTGGCACCGGCATTGCCGGAGAAAGCACAAATCGCGCAAAACATCATCGCCTATTGTCATTCGCTTGAAAATATGGAGCCCAAAATCGCTGTCCTTGGTGCGGTTGAGGTCGTGAACCCCAATATGCCGCCGACGCTTGATGCAGCAGCGCTGGCGCAGATGAATCGGCGCGGTCAGCTGAAAGGTGCGGTAATCGATGGCCCCTTCGCCCTGGACAACGCGGTTTCCGTGGAGGCAGCCGAGCACAAAGGGATTGTGAGCCCGGTAGCCGGCAAGGCCGATGTGTTGTTTGTGCCGGATATTGAAGCTGGAAACATCCTCTACAAATCAATGGTCTATTTTGCCAAAGCCAAAATCGGCGCGCTTGTGCTTGGAGCCGCAGCACCGGTTGTTTTGACATCCCGTGCGGATTCTCCTGAAGCAAAGCTGTATTCCATCGCATTGGCGGTGTTGCAAGCGGCAAACCAAAAGTGAGGTTAGGAGGAACTCTCGATGAAAATTTTTGAGTACATGGGCAAATACGATTATGAACAACTCGTATTATGTCATGATGAAGCTTCCGGACTGAAAGCCATCATCTGCATCCACGACACGACTCTGGGTCCTGCGCTGGGCGGGACCCGGATGTGGACCTACGACTCTGAGGATGATGCGATTGAAGACGCCCTGCGCCTTGCCCGTGGAATGACCTATAAAAACGCGGCTGCCGGGCTCAACCTCGGCGGCGGGAAAACCGTGGTGATCGGTGATCCGAAAAAAGATAAAAGCGAAGCGTTGTTCCGCGCCCTGGGACGTTACATTCAAGGGCTGAACGGACGTTACATCACGGCGGAAGATGTGGGGACGACGGTTGAGGATATGGATACCATCCGGATGGAAACCCGGTTTGTTACAGGTATTTCGCCTGCGTTCGGCTCGAGCGGAAATCCGTCTCCGGTAACGGCATATGGGGTATATCGCGGAATGAAAGCGGCTTCAAAAGAGGCTTTCGGAGACGATTCGCTCAAAGGCAAAGTGGTGGCTGTTCAGGGTGTGGGCCACGTTGCTTACAGCTTGTGCAAACATCTGCACGAAGAAGGTGCAAAATTAATTGTAACCGATATCAACAAGGCGAACGTCGACCGTGCCGTTCAGGAGTTCGGCGCTGAAGCGGTTAGCCCGGACAAAATCTACGACGTGGAATGCGATATCTTTGCCCCGTGCGCGCTCGGTGCGATCATCAACGATGAAACGATTGAACGCCTGAAATGCAAAGTGGTGGCCGGTTCGGCGAATAACCAGTTGAAGGAAGAGCGCCATGGCGACATGCTGGAGCAAAAAGGCATTGTCTATGCACCGGATTATGTGATCAATGCCGGCGGTGTCATCAACGTGGCCGATGAACTTCTGGGGTACAATCGTGACCGGGCCATGAAAAAAGTGGAAACGATTTATGACAACATTCTGAAGGTGTTTGAGATTGCCCGCCGGGATGGAATTCCGAGCTATCAGGCGGCAGACCGCATGGCGGAAGAGCGCATCGAAACCATGCGCAAAACACGCAGTACCTTTTTGCAAAACGAGTACAGCATCCTCAACTTGAACGGACGTTAATCCGGAGTGAAAGCCTGAGCAAAACTGAGAGGGGATGGTGCCTTACGGCCATGGAGGTTGCGAGGTGCCACCCCCGACCAACACACTTTCACAGAAAATGGTGTAAACAGAAACGGAGTGTTTAAGGTGGAACCGAAACGGGTTCTTGCAATCAACCCGGGATCGACATCAACCAAAATCGGTGTTTTCGTTGACGAGAAACCGATTCTCGTAGAGACGCTCAGACATGACCCGAAACAAATAGCAGGATTTAAGGAGTTATTTGACCAATACCCTTTTCGCAAGCAAGTGATTTTGGATACGCTTGATCGGGAAGGCATGAACCTCAACCGTCTGGATGCCGTTGTCGCCCGGGGTGGGTTATTGCGACCCATTCCAGGGGGGACTTATCGTGTTAATCAAGCGATGATTGATGATCTTCGATCCGGGGAATATGGAGTTCATGCCTCCAATCTCGGTGCGATCATCGCCGAGGAAATCGCGGGTCGGTTGGGCATACCCGCCTTTATCGTCGATCCGGTTGTCGTCGACGAGATGGAACCGATCGCCCGGATCTCCGGCATTCCGCAAATTGAGCGCAAAAGCATTTTCCATGCGCTGAATCAGAAAGCGGTTGCTCGCCGGATCGCCAAAAAAATGGGCAAACGTTACGAAGATGTCAATGTAATCGTCGTTCATATGGGAGGCGGGATTACGGTTGGCGCTCACAGGCACGGTCGTGTGATTGATGTGAATAACGGATTGAACGGAGAAGGACCTTTTTCTCCGGAACGGGCCGGAACCATTCCGGTGGGCGACTTGGTTGCGCTCAGTTTTTCGGGCAAATATTTTTCCGGTGAAATCATGCGGATGATCGTGGGCCGCGGCGGATTGATGGGGTACCTGGGTACATCCGACGCCCGTGAGGTTGAAAAAATGATCGCCGAGGGAGATGAGAAAGCAAAGCTCATTTATGAGGCAATGGCTTATCAGGTTGCCAAAGAGATCGGTTCCTGTTCAACCGTCTTATACGGAAAACTGGATGGCATTATTTTGACAGGTGGACTTGCCTACAGCGAATACTTTATCCATTTGATCAGAGAGCGGATTGATTGGATCGCGCCGGTCTATGTGGTTCCTGGTGAGAATGAATTGCAGGCACTGGTTGAAGGAGCGCTTCGAGTTATACGCGGAGAAGAAGAAGCCAAAATCTACCCATTTGTGGAAAAAGGAGCGGAGATGGTCCATGGCGGAAAATTATGATCTGGTGATCTTGGGAGCAGGGCCCGGCGGTTATGTCGCCGCAGTTCGCGCTGCCCAATTGGGGATGAAAGTGGCCGTTGTCGAAAAGGAAAAGGTGGGCGGGGTGTGCTTACATAAAGGATGCATACCCAGCAAAACTCTTTTGCGAAGCGCTGAATTGTACCACAATATGAACAACAGCAAAGAGTTCGGCATTCATGTTGCCGGCGTCGAACTGGACTTCGGGCTTGTGCAGAAACGGAAACAAAAGGTGATCGATCAGCTCCATAAAGGGGTACAGGGTCTGTTAAAGAAAAATAAAGTGGACGTGTATGAAGGAACCGGGCGCATTTTGGGACCGTCGATCTTTTCGCCACTGCCCGGGACGATTTCCGTGGAGAAAAAAGACGGCAGCGAACCGGACATGCTTGTGCCGCAATATGTACTGATTGCCACCGGGTCCCGGCCGCGTTCGCTCCCCGGGCTCGAAGTGGATGGAAAAGCGATCATGAATTCCGACCATGCTTTGGCCATGGAAGAGCTTCCGCAATCGATTCTCATCATCGGCGGGGGTGTCATCGGCATTGAATGGGCCTCGATGCTGAGCGATTTCGGCGTGGAAGTGACCGTTGTCGAATACGCCGACCGGATTTTGCCCTTTGAAGATGAAGATGTCAGCAAAGAGATGACACGCATTTTGAAAAAGAGAAAAGTCAAAGTTCTAACAGGGGTCAAAGTGCTCGGTGAAACCGCGGATATCGCTGACGGCCGGGTAACCTTGCAGGCAGAACAAGGATCGGAAACGATTTCTCTTTCTGCCGAACGCGTCCTGGTATCCGTGGGCAGACAGGCGAATATCGACGATATCGGCCTTGCCAATACATCGATCCAGGTGGAAAAAGGCGTCATTGCCGTTAACGAATTCATGCAGACGGCGGAAAAACATATTTATGCCATCGGGGATGTGGTGGGTGGTTATCAGTTGGCCCATGTGGCTTCCCATGAAGGGATTTTGGCCGTGGAACACATGGCCGGACTGGACGTGCATCCGATTGATCCCACTCAGGTGCCGCGGTGTACCTACAGCCGTCCGGAAGTCGGCAGCATCGGCTTGACGGAAGCGCAGGCGAAGGAAAAAGGATATGAGTTGAAAGTGGGGAAATTCCCCTTCCGCGCAATCGGCAAATCCCTCGTCCAGGGCGAAGTGGATGGATTTATCAAAATCATTTCCGACCGGGAGACGGATGATTTGTTGGGAGTTCATATTATCGGTCCCCATGCGACAGAACTCATCTCCGAAGCGGGACTGGCCAAAGTGTTGGATGCCACTGCCTGGGAAATCTCTCATGCGATCCATGCACACCCGACTTTGTCGGAAGTGTACGGAGAGGCCGCTTTGGCGGTGGATGGCAAACCAATTCACGGTTAACTGAAAGGAGCGAAAAACGGATGAGCGAGTTAAACCATCGGGAACTGGGTTTGACGGATGAACAGGTCTTGGAAATGTACCGCTATATGTTGTTGGCGCGCAAAATAGACGAACGGATGTGGCTTTTGAACCGCGCGGGAAAAATCCCCTTTGTGATCTCCTGTCAGGGGCAGGAAGCGATTCAGGTGGGAGCGGCCTTTGCCCTGGACCGGAACAAAGACTGGCTGTGCCCGTACTATCGCGATTTGGGAATGGTACTGGTATTTGGCCAAACAGCAAAAGATCAGATGATGTCCGCATTTGCCAAAGCGGGAGACCCGAACAGCGGCGGACGCCAGATGCCCGGGCATTACGGGGATAAACGATATCGCATTTTGACAGGTTCCAGTCCGGTAACGACCCAAGTTCTCCATGCGGTCGGAATTGCCTATGCAGGAAGGCTGGACGGAGCGGATCACGTGGTCTTAACCTCATGCGGTGAAGGTTCCAGCAACCAGGGTGACTGGCATGAAGCATGCAACTTTGCCGGTGTCCACAAGCTTCCGGTGATTTTTATGGTGGAGAACAACAAATATGCGATTTCCGTGCCTCTGGCCAAACAAGTTGCCGGCGGGGAAGTCTGGAAGCGCGCCCAAGGTTATGGGTTCCCCGGAGTCAAAGTGGACGGAAACAACCCGCTCGCTGTATACCAAGCGGTAAAAGAAGCGGTCGAGCGCGGACGGAAAGGCGAAGGGCCGACACTGATCGAAGCGGTTTCCTACCGGCTTGTTCCCCACTCCAGCGATGATGATGACCGCAGTTATCGCACGCGGGAAGAGGTGGAAGAGGAGAAAAAGAAAGACTCGATTCTCGTTTTCAGAAACTATTTGGCCGAACACGGAATTTTGACCGAAGAAAGTGAGCAAGAGCTCACCAAGTCGATTGTCAAAGAAGTGGACGAGGCGACCGAATATGCCGAAAAAGCGGCTTACCCTGATCCGAAAGATACTTACAAGCATGTGTATGCTTAAGACGGGAGGAGAGAGTTCAAGATGCCAGTCATTTCGTATATCGATGCGGTAACCCAGGCGTTGCAGGAAGAAATGAAACGGGATTCCCGCGTGTTTGTGCTGGGTGAGGATGTAGGTGTTCGCGGCGGCGTATTCAGGGCGACTGCCGGCCTTTATGAAGAGTTTGGTCCGGAGCGGGTTCTGGATACTCCTCTAACTGAATCGGCCATTGTCGGCGTCTCTATCGGTGCCGCAGCTTACGGAAAACGTCCGGTGGCGGAGATTCAGTTTGCCGATTTTATTATGCCGGCAGTTAACCAGATTGTCAGCGAAGCGGCGAAAATACGTTACCGTTCCAATGGTGATTGGACCTGTCCGCTGGTCATTCGCGCACCATACGGAGGCGGCGTGCACGGGGCCTTGTACCATTCGCAAAGTGTGGAAAAAATGTTCAACGGAGTTCCCGGCCTGAAAATCGTCATGCCGTCGACTCCCTATGATGTAAAAGGTCTGCTTAAAGCAGCGATTCGCGATGAAGACCCGGTCCTCTTTTTTGAACATAAGCGCTGTTACCGACTGATTAAGGGCGAGGTTCCCGTCGAGGATTATACGCTGCCGATCGGCAAGGCAGATGTGAAGCGCGAAGGGGATGATGTCACGGTCATCTCCTATGGACTGACGCTCCATTTCGCGCTCCAGGCAGCAGAAATGCTGGAAAAAGAGGGAATCAGTGTTCACGTCCTTGACTTGCGCACCATTTTGCCTTTGGACAAAGAAGCGATTATTGAAGCAGCAGCCAAAACGGGCAAAGTGCTGATCGTGCATGAAGACAATCTGACCGGCGGCGTCGGTGGGGAAGTGGCGGCACTGATTGCTCAGGAAGCTTTCTTTGAACTGGATGCACCCGTTCAGCGTCTGTGCGGTCCCGATGTGCCGGCGATGCCTTACAGCCCGACGATGGAAAAGGAATTTATGCTCAATCCTGAAAAAATCGCCAATGCGATTCGCGAACTGGCGGAATTTTAGAATGAGACGAGGAGGTTCCTTATGGCAACCGATATTTTGATGCCGCAGCTCGGAGAAAGTGTGACAGAGGGTACCATCGCAAAATGGCTAAAAAAACCGGGAGATCCGGTGTCCAAATATGAACCGATTTGTGAAGTTTCCACGGACAAGGTAAATGCAGAAGTTCCGTCCACGATTGAAGGGACGATCGTGGAGCTCGTGGTTGAGGAAGGAACGACGGTTTCCGTCGGGGATCTGATTTGCCGCATTCAGGAAGCCGGTACCGCCGCCGCTGAGGAAGAGCCAAAAGCGGAAGCGGCAAAAGAAGAAAAAGCATCGGCCAAAGCAGAAGTGCCGGCTCAGGAAGAAACATCGATGAAACAGCGCTATTCTCCTGCCGTCTTGAAGCTGGCGAACGAACATAACATCGATCTGACCCGGATCTCGGGAACCGGACGGGGCGGACGGATTACCCGCAAAGACATTCTGCGCGCGATCGAACAGGGAGTTCCCGCCGCTGCCGAGCAACCGGTTGCTGCCGAAAAATCGGCTGCTCCAAGAGAAGAGACAAAACCGGAACCTGCACAACCCAAACAGCCGGCACCTGTTGCTGAAGCCGCCGGCGTTCCGCTGGAAAACGGAGATATCGAAATCCCCGTGACCGCAGTAAGGCGGACCATCGCCCAGCGGATGGTGCAGAGCAAACACGAAGCGCCGCACGCCTGGACGATGATGGAAGTGGACGTAACCGGCCTGGTGGAATTGCGTAACCGCCTCAAAGAGGATTTCAAAAAACGGGAAGGGGTCAACCTTACCTTTATGCCGTTCTTCATCAAGGCGGTGGTTGATTCGCTCAAGGAATTCCCTTACCTCAACTCAGTTTGGGGCGGAGATAAAATTATCTTGAAGAAGCGGATCAATATCTCCATCGCCGTGGCCACTGATGATGCCTTGTATGTACCCGTCATTCATGATGCCGATGAGAAAAGCATCCTCGGCTTGGCACGGGCCGTCAGCCAGCTCGCGGAAAAAACGCGTGCGGGTAAACTGGATTTGAAAGATATGCAGGGTGGAACGTTTACCGTAAACAACACCGGTTCATTCGGCTCGGTATTATCCGCACCGATCATCAATCACCCGCAAGCGGCGATCCTTTCCTTTGAATCCATTGTCAAACGACCGGTTGTCACCAATCAAATGATTGCCGTTCGCGATATGATGAATATCTGCCTGTCGCTGGACCATCGTATTCTCGACGGGTTGATGGCCGGCCGCTTCCTGAAACGGGTCAAAGAGCGTCTGGAAGCTTACGGGCCCAATTCAGAAATTTAATACGCCGCTGCTCTGGTAGAATAGAAGAAGATTGCAACAATCATATGGAGGCACCCGACGCGGTGCCTTTTCCGCTTGGAAAGGTGGATGTCTATGTTTCAAGTACAGCGTCTCGGTCTGGTTCCTTATATGGAAACCTGGGACAAACAAAAGGAATGGGTTCGGAAAATCGATCAAGGGCAGGCGGAGAATCAGCTCTTGTTGCTTGAGCATCCCCATACATTTACGTTGGGACGCGGTTTTCACCAGGAAAATCTGCTCTTTTCAAAAGAATATTATGAAGCACAGGGGATTCAGGTTGTGGAGATTGACCGCGGCGGTGACGTAACCTATCATGGTCCCGGCCAATTGGTCGGCTATCCCATTTTTCACTTGGGAGAGCGCGGCAACGACTCCCACGGTTATTTGCGGGATTTGGAAGAGGTTATCATTCGTGCGCTGAAACACTTTGATATTCAGGGCGGACGAAAAGCCCCCTACACAGGTGTCTGGGTGGGAGACGTAAAAATTGCCGCGATCGGGGTGAAGTTTAACCGTGGACGGCAAAAACGGGGATATATCACCAATCACGGCTTTGCCCTGAATGTGAACACCGATTTGCGCTATTTTAATCTGATCGTTCCGTGCGGAATCCAGGAATACGGGGTTACTTCGATGAAAGAGCTGTTAGGCAGAGAAGTGGATATGGAAGAAGTGATGGAGCAAATCGTGAAAAGCACGGAGGAAGTCTTCGGATGGAAGGCGGGGCAGCCGGTTTAATCAAAAAAGAGTGGAGCGGATCTCTCATGATCCCCTCCACTTGTTTTATGGAATGGCTGGCAGGAGAGCGGGGCCACCTTTTACCTCGCCTTTTCCGGATCAGGGATCTTGAGCGGGGGTTGGCTCAGTCTTCCTTCGGCTCCGTTTCTCACTGGTGCCGTTTTCCATTATTATGCTCATCCCCTGCAGAGAGGCAAAGGTGGTTCGCTTTCAAAATCCCCTTCTTTCCAGCATCGGCCGGATCTGCTGGAGAAATGTTTCCTTGAGGAACTCTTTGGCGACCGTGTTTGTGCATTTTTCCCAGTCCTTCTGATCCGGGGAGCGCTTTCCATAGTAACGCTGGAACCTGCTGCCCAAGCGTTTGGGGAAGAGGAGATAGGAAAAAAACATTTTCCATTCATCAGGATCGAGCGGTTTGGAAGCTCTTTTTTCATAGGCGGAAAGAAAACGCCAAATGGCGGAAGGGGGCCAGTTGTAGGCATATCCGTGGTATTGGACAAATTGGGCCAGGTCAGCCACCCGTTCCATGTAGGTGAGCGTTTCAAAATCAATCAGCCAGATCTGCCGCTTGCGGTCGATCATGATGTTGCGGTGCTGCAGACCGCCGTGACACCAGACGGCATGCTCCGGCATCACCCTTTCCGGAACATCTTGGATGAGATGGTATGCCAGTTTCGCGCGGGTTAAAGCAAAATCGAGCAGGGCCGCCTGCCGGTGATCGCGGCATGACTGGCGCCAGTTTCGCAATTTTTCGAGCATCTTTCGCAGGTATTGATGTCTTCTTCCTAGATATTCCCGTTCGTTGTGGTCACCGTGGGGGATTCCCCGCGATGCTTCATGAAATTCAGCCAGTGTGCCTGCGATTTTTTTCCAATACGGATAACTGTCTGGGGGGACTTCGGTTAAATCGTGCCACTCCTCCATGAAATAAGTTTCGCCGTGATCATCGACGAGCCAATCACCTTCGAGGGAAGGAAGAAAGCTGGGCATGCGCCGAAAGCCATTTTTCCTGATGCAATTTAAACAAGAAATAATAAAGGGGAGGTCGGGCAATTCCTCGGCATTTTTAAAACCGTAGACGCCATGGGACGTTTTGGCTTTGTACACGGCACGCACTTTGGTTAACGAATGGACTTTGAGTCCGTATCGGGTTTCAATGATTCTGGTTACCTCTTCGGGACTGATATGAACATCGGCTTTTACTCGCATCGAAGACACCTCTTTTGCCAAACATGACCCGAAATTGTGCATGGTGGGTCGGATGGTATCGAAAAGGATATGAATGTTTTCCTGAGAAAGAATATGCTTCTATATACCTACGGATGAGCGGAGGCAATTATGCCCCGGTGCCGGATTGTCGCGAAAACAATTTTTTAATTGTTTAGAAGGAAATGATTTAGTAGAAATGGAAGCAAATATAGTAGATAAATCTTTTTTTATCAATTTAAAAATGTGAGGAGGGGCAAAGTGAGTGTGAGTAAAACGATTGCAGTCATCGGTGCGTTTGATACCAAGGGAGATGACTATGCTTTTATCAAGGCGGAAATTGAAAAAAAGGGACACCGGGCGCTGATGGTCAATACCGGAGTGCTTGGGGATCCTTTATTTGAACCTGACATTTCGGCGGAAAGAGTGGCCAAAGCAGGCGGTGTCGCTTTGAGCGAGCTTCGCCGAATCGCCGATAAATCGCTCGCGATGACGATTATGACGAAAGGGATTGCCATCGTGATGCAGGAGCTTTATCAGGAAGGACTGGTTGATGCCGGTTTTTCCATGGGAGGTTCCAATGGAACGATGATCGGAACGTCTGGACTGCGGGCATTGCCGATCGGAGTTCCCAAAGTCATGGTGAGTACGGTGGCGTCAGGGGATACCCAGCCTTATGTGGGGATCAGTGATATCGTCATGATTCCTTCCATCTTGGATGTATCGGGTGTGAATCGCATCAGTGCGCGCATTTACGCCAATGCTGTCGGCGCCATTGTCGGCATGTTGGAAGCTCAAGTCCCGCCTATAGAATCAAAACCGTTGATTACGGCTTCCATGTTTGGCAATACGACAACCTTGGTCAATCAATGCAAAAAATATTTGGATGAAAAAGATTATGAAGTGTTGGTGTTTCATGCCACTGGCACCGGGGGCAAAACGATGGAATCCTTGATTGAAAGAGGCTATATTTCCGGGGTGCTTGAAGTAACGCCAACCGAGCTGGCCGATGAACTGGCGGGTGGTGTTTTGTCAGCCGGTCCCAATCGCATGAGTGCAGCCGCGAAATGGGGATTGCCGCAGGTGATTGCCCCGGGATGTCTGGATATGGTCAATTTTTGGGGGATGTCCACCGTACCCGACAAGTATAAAAACCGGTTACTCTATGCCTGGAATGAGAATGTCACGCTGATGAGAACCACTCCGGAAGAGAATGAAGAACTGGGCCGGATTCTGGCCGAGAAGGCAAACCAGTCCAAAGGGCCTGTCGCCATTTTCCTTCCGCTTCAGGGCATATCCGAATTGGATGCCCCGGATAGAGACTTTTGGTGGCCGGAAGCTGATCAGGCTCTGTTTGATGCGATCAAGAAGAATACAAAGAGCGAAATCCCGATTATCGAACTTGACTGCAATATTAACGATCCCTTATTCGCCCGGGCCGTGACGGATAAACTGCTTGAATTTCTGCAAAATGAAGAAAAATAAGAGGGGGTTTTTTTATGCCTTTTATCACTCGTGATGATGCACTGAAGCGCTTGAAACAGACGATCGAAGACGGATCGGTGATTATCGGCTGCGGTGCGGGGACAGGCATTTCCGCCAAATTCGCCGAACAGGGTGGCGCAGATCTCATCATTATTTATAATTCGGGTCGGTACCGCATGGCCGGCCGCGGTTCACTTGCCGGGCTGATGCCTTATGGAGACGCGAACGGGATTGTGGTGGAAATGGCAGCGGAGGTATTGCCGATTGTCAAAAACACTCCTGTCTTGGCCGGAGTGTGCGGAACAGATCCCTTCCGTCAGATGCCCGTGTTTCTCAAACAATTGAAAGAGATGGGCTTTGACGGAGTACAAAATTTCCCCACTGTCGGCCTGATCGACGGGGTGTTTCGCCAAAATCTCGAAGAAACGGGAATGGGGTTCAACCTGGAAGTGGAAATGATCCGAATCGCCCATGAATTGGATCTGCTTACCTGTCCCTATGTATTTAACCAACGGGAAGCGATTGCGATGGCAGAAGCAGGAGCGGATGTGCTGGTTGCCCATATGGGTCTGACCACCAAAGGATCAATCGGCGCGGAGACAGCGCTCACGCTGGAAGAATCAGCTGAACGGATTCAAGCCATACATGATGCGGCAAAAGAGGTGAATCCGGACATCATCGTCTTGTGCCATGGCGGACCGATTGCCGAACCGGCCGATGTGCAAAAAATCCTCGCATCCACCAAAGGGGTGGCCGGATTCTTCGGAGCATCCAGCATAGAGAGACTGCCTACGGAAAAGGCAATCCGGTCTCAGGTGGAACAGTTTAAATCGCTGTGACAAACTGGTGAAGCCGGGAACGCACAGCGATCCCTTCGCTATGATCCGATGCGTTAAAAAAATGAGGAGACTCCGTGCCTGGTGGAGTCTCCTCACTCTTATTGCAGACCGACAAAGAAATCATACAAAGCGAGTACAGTGACACCGACGAGACCCAATGTGAAGATTCCGCCGATGATGAAACCCGGCTTGTTGCCGGTCTTTTTGTTGTAATAGGTGCCGCGAATCGCGAAAATGCTGATCAAGACCAGTAATGGAACCATAAAGTATTGCACGTTTCACACCCGCTTTCCTCTTTCATCCGCGCTTTGCTACAGCGTTTTCACTAATCAGTATAAATCAACTTCCAGTGAAAAAAACATGAAAATAGACGGCCTCAATCATTTATTTTAATCGACTGTTCTGATGATGTCTATCTATCGGCCAATAATTAAGAATCCAAACAGGATAAATATTTGTTATATTAAGAAGTGAAAGCGTTTTATTTCAGATGGAGAGGAGATTGTCCGCGTGGAGAAAGAGAGATGGAACGAACGGATCCAAAAGTGGGAAGAGAAAACGGAGACTTTATTGGCCAAATCTCCTGAACGCAAAAACCCGTTTACTACGCTTTCCGGCATCGAAGTGAAGCGTTTATATACCAAAGAGGACAGGGCACGGGAAGATGAGGAACTGCCGGGAGAATTTCCGTACACCAGAGGAATTCGGCCGACGATGTACCGAAGCCGCTTGTGGACCATGCGTCAATATGCCGGTTTCGGAACTGCGGAGGAGACAAACCAGCGCTTTCACTATCTGTTGAAGCAGGGGCAAACCGGGCTGAGCGTCGCATTTGATTTACCCACGCAGATCGGTTATGACTCCGATGATCCGATGGCAACGGGCGAAGTGGGCAAGGTCGGAGTGGCGATTGACAGTTTGCAGGACATGGAAGCCTTGTTTGCCGGAATTCCCCTGGATAAAGTGAGCACATCGATGACGATTAATGCGCCGGCCGCCATTTTGCTGGCAATGTACATTGCCGTCGGAGAAAAACAAGGAGTGAAGCCACACCAGCTGCGCGGGACGATTCAAAACGATATTTTGAAGGAATATGTGGCGCGCGGCACTTATATTTTTCCACCCAAACCGTCGATGCGGCTGATCACGGATATTTTTGCGTATTGTGCGAAAGAAGTGCCCAAATGGAATACGATCAGCATCAGCGGTTATCACATTCGGGAAGCTGGTTCCACCGCGGTTCAGGAAGTCGCGTTTACGCTGGCAAACGGGATCGCCTATGTCGAAGCGGCGCTGAAGGCCGGCCTCGAAGTAGATCAATTCGCTCCGCGTTTATCTTTTTTCTTCAACGCGCACAATCACTTTTTTGAGGAGATCGCCAAATTCCGGGCAGCGAGGCGGTTATGGGCGAAAATCATGCGGGAGCGTTTCCATGCCTCGAACGAGCGCTCGTTACAATTGCGTTTTCACACGCAGACCGGGGGTTCCACCCTCACCGCGCAACAGCCGGATAACAATATTGTCCGGGTTACGCTGCAGGCATTGGCCGCGGTGCTGGGGGGAACGCAAAGCCTGCATACGAACTCGCGCGATGAGGCGCTGGCTTTGCCCACGGAGGAATCAGCCCGTATCGCCCTGAGGACGCAACAGATCATCGCTTACGAAAGCGGAGTCGCCGACACGGTTGATCCGTTGGGAGGATCGTATTTCATTGAGGCGCTCACAGATCAGATTGAACAGGCGGCACTTGAATATATTGAAAAGATCGATGCGATGGGCGGGGCTGTCCAAGCGATTGAACAAGGGTTCATGCAAGGGGAGATCCGGCGTACCGCCCTTAATACCCAGCGGAAGATTGAATCCGGTGAAGAAGTGGTGGTCGGCGTCAATCGTTTCCGGCTGGAGCAGGAGGAACAGCCCGGACTGATGCGGGTAGATCCGCAAATCGCCACACAGCAGATTGAAAAATTGAAACGCGTCCGTTCACAGCGGGATGCCGGGAAGGTGAAAGCATGTCTGGACCGGCTGAAACAGGCGGCACAGACATCGGAAAACTTGATGCCACGAATTCTGGAAGCGGTAAAAGCGTATGCGACGGTTGGTGAAATTTGCCATACACTCCGTGGTGTTTTCGGCGAATATCAATCGGTATAGAGGGAGGAAGCAAAATGAACAGACCAATTCGCGTCTTGGTGGCAAAGCCGGGGCTCGACGGGCATGATCGCGGAGCGTTAATCATTGCCCAAGCACTGCGCGATGAAGGGATGGAAGTGATTTATACCGGTTTGCGGCAGTCTCCGGCACAAATTGTGGCTACAGCCATTCAGGAGGATGTGGATGTGATCGGATTATCCTGCCTGTCCGGAGCCCATAATGAGCTGTTTCCGGAGGTGGTGCGCCTGCTCAGGGAACAGGGAGCGGAGGATATCATTGTTGTGGGCGGCGGTGTGATTCCGCAAGCCGACATCCCTTTTTTAAAAGAGCAGGGAATCGCGGAGATTTTCACCTCCGGAACTACGACCAAGGAGACAGCGGATTTTATTCGCCAAGCCGTTTTGGACAGGGAGGGGATGAAAAATGGCTAAAAAGATCAGCCACATCGGCATCGCCGTGAAAAATCTCGACACTTCCTGTTCCTGGTATCAAGATGTGCTGGAATTGCCGCTGGAGGGGATCGAAACCGTCGAGAGCGAGCAGGTACGGGTGGCCTTTTTTAAAGTGGGGGAGAGCCGGATTGAATTGCTGGAACCGCTTTCGGAAAACAGTGCCATCGCCAAATATATTGCCAGGTTTGGAGAAGGAATTCACCATATTGCCCTCGAGGTGGAGGAATTGGAGGAGCGCCTCAAAGCCCTGCGCGAAAAAGGGGTTCGCCTCATCAATGAAAGGCCCAAGCCCGGCGCGCATCAGATGAATATCGCCTTCTTACATCCCAAACAGGCGGGCGGCGTTCTGGTGGAACTGTGCGAACCGAATCATTCGGTTGAAGATTGAACGCTTTTGCCAATCTTGTGGAAAGGATATCCAGGATAAAACTTGATGGGGAGCGACAGAGAGATGGATATGTATCAAAAGATTGAGGAACTGAATCAAAAACGGGCCAAAGTTGAGCAGGGCGGCGGGGAATTGCGGATCCGCTCCCAGCACAAACGCGGAAAGCTGACCGCAAGGGAACGCATTGACCTGTTGGTGGATGAAGGCTCTTTTGTGGAACTCAATCCGTTTATCGAGCATCGCGCCACCCATTTTGGCATGGATCAAACAGAAGCGCCGGGGGAAGGCGTGGTGACCGGTTACGGAAAGATCCACGGACGGGATGTGTATGTGTTTGCCCAAGATTTTACCGTGTTTGGCGGTGCGCTGGGAGAGATGCATGCTTTAAAGATCGCCCGCCTGATGGATTTGGCCGCAAAAAACGGAGCTCCGGTCATCGGACTCAATGACTCGGGGGGAGCGCGCATTCAGGAGGGGGTTGTCTCTCTGGACGGATACGGCCACATTTTTTACCGGAATTCGATCTACTCCGGGGTGATTCCGCAGATTTCCGTCATCATGGGTCCGTGTGCCGGGGGAGCGGTTTATTCTCCGGCGATTACCGATTTTGTCTTTATGGTGCAAAATACAAGCCAGATGTTCATCACCGGCCCAAAAGTAATCGAAGCGGTGACCAAGGAGAAAATTTCCGCAGAAGAGCTGGGGGGAGCCGAAGTCCATGCCAGCCTGAGCGGCAACGTCCATTTCACGGCTGCCACCGAACCGGAGGTGCTGGAACAAGTCCGCCGTTTAATGAGTTATTTGCCGCAAAACAATATGGAAGACCCGCCGCGAGTCTATGAAAAAGAGGATGATGGCTGGATCGAAGAGCTGGCCGGGGCCGTTCCCGTTGACGGCAGCCGGGTCTACGATGTAAAACAAGTGATCCAACTGATTGTCGATCAAGGGGATTTCATGGAAGTTCATCCCGATTTTGCCCGCAATATCGTCGTCGGATTTGCCAGAATCGGCGGACGGACGGTGGGAATTGCCGCCAATCAGCCGAAAGTGATGGCAGGAAGCCTGGATATTGATGCATCGGATAAATTGAGCCGCTTTATTCGCTTCTGTGACAGTTTCAACATTCCCATCATTACTTTCGTGGATGTCACCGGCTTTTTCCCGGGAGTCAACCAGGAACATCACGGGATCATCCGCCATGGCGCCAAAATCCTGTACGCTTATTCGGAAGCGACCGTGCCGAAAATTACGATCATTTTGCGCAAAGCATTCGGCGGGGCGTATGTGGCGCTCAACAGCAAAGCGATCGGCGCAGATCTTGTCTACGCGTGGCCCAGTGCGGAAATTGCCGTCATGGGGGCGGAAGGCGCGGCCAATATCATTTTCAGCAGGGAGATTGAGGAGAGCGAGCATCCGGAGGAAACGAGAAAACGCAGAATCGAAGAATACAAAGAGAAGTTTTCCAACCCGTATATCGCAGCAGCCCATGGAATGGTTGACGATGTCATTGATCCGCGGGAAACGAGACAAAAATTGAAAACCGCCTTGGAGATCCTGCGAAACAAACGGGAGACACGCCCGCCGAAAAAGCACGGCAATATTCCGTTATAATGGAGGGATAAAGTGAATAAGGAGATTTTCTTTATCCGGGGTTCCGTGGATCGTTCACGTTGGAAAACGATGGGCCGGGTGGCGCGATTGTATACAGGGCATACCATTCGGTCAAGGCCAAACTGGCCGTCAGGGGCAAGCCCTGTTTGGCCAAGGCACTTCGCCGGCAGACGGGACGGAGGATGGTTGCGGCGGAGATTCACGGATGAGGGTCATCGGTGAATAAAACGATGGTGATCGGGGAAAATGTATAAAAAAGAAGATTTCGGAAATTTGATCCGCGCCAGGGACACAAAATTTCATTCGATTTCTTCCAAGGGCGTGCTGATTTTCGTCAATTTCTCAGCAATGTTGGGTTTATTTGGTTAAAACTAGGTATTTTTGGCGGATACCCGGTATTTTGGCCGTTTATCGCCTTGATTATTCCCATGACAAACGGCTTGAACGTGGTAAAATAGGAAGAAATTTAAATAGCGATTGGAGGCGCACCCCGTTGATAAACAAACAACGCCTAATCGATGAATTTATTGAGCTAGTGACAACGGATAGTGAAACTGGTGATGAGAGAGCGATCTGTGATCTTCTCAAAGAAAAATTGACCTCGCTGGGGTTGCAGGTGATCGAGGATGACTCGGCCAAGCTGACGGGACACGGAGCCGGAAACTTAATTGCCACGATGCCGAGGACGATACAAGGCGCGCCGAAGATCTATTTTACATGCCATATGGATACGGTTGCTCCCGGTAAGGGGATCAAACCGTCGATTCAGGGAGATTACATCGTTTCCGATGGCACGACCATTCTCGGAAGCGATGATAAAGCCGGACTTGCCGCTCTTTTGGAAGGCTTGCGTGTGATGCAGGAACAAAAACTGCCTCACGGTCAGATTCAATTGATCATTACGGCCGGAGAAGAATCGGGGTTGATTGGCTCGCGTCATTTGGAGATGAAGCTGGTTGATGCCGATTTTGGTTTTGCCTTTGATTCGGACGGGCCGGTTGGAACGATTATCACCTCAGCCCCATCGCAGGTGAAAATTTTGGCCACCATTCATGGAAAGTCCGCTCATGCCGGTGTCGATCCCGAAAATGGGATCAGCGCCATTCAGGTGGCGAGCCGGGCGATCTCAAAAATGCGTCTGGGGCGCATTGATGCCGAGACGACAGCCAACATAGGAAAATTTCAGGGCGGCATCGCCAGCAATGTCGTTCCGGACCGGGTGGAGATCGTAGCCGAAGCACGCAGCCGCAATGAAGTGAAGCTGCGCGCACAGGTTAAACATATGGTACAAGCGTTTGAAGAGGCGGCGGAGCAATTTGGCGCACGTGCCGAAGTGGAAACCAAGGTGCTGTATCCCGGTTTTAAATTTACGGAAGAAGACGTTGTCGTGAAAAAAGCGAAAGCTGCCGTGGAAAAAGTGGGCCGCACGCCTAAAATTGCTGCAAGCGGCGGAGGCAGCGATGCCAACGTGATTGCCGGCCATGGCATTCCAACGGTCAATCTGGGGATCGGGTATGAAAATATCCATACAACCAAAGAGAGAATGCCGATCGCCGAATTGGAAAAAGCGGCAGAACTGGTTGTCGAGCTGGTCGGTGAATGCGCAAAAGTTCCCGTACACAGTACGACATCAAAATAAGGAGCCAAATTGGGAGGAGCGTCCTCATCGTGAGGATGCTCCTCTGTTTTAAACGACATGATTAAGTGTGCATTGAAAGCGTGCCATCTATTCATCCATCCGCGGTGAAACAGGTTCAATGCGTGGTTTCCAGGCCAATCGGCAGAATATAGAGAACCATCATCGCAAAGTGAAAAGCGGTTCCCGCCATGATAAACAGATGAAAAATCTCATGGAAACCGAATTTGTTCGGGAAAAAATTAAAACACTTGGTCGCATAGATGATGGCGCCGATCGTGTAAAAAACGCCGCCTGCGACCATCAGGGTAATCGCTCCCGCAGGCAAATTATGAATCAGTTGTACGAAGGGAATCAAGGCAATCCAGCCCAGTGTCACATAGAATGCCGTGGAAATATAGCGGGGGACGTGGATAAAAAACACCTTTAAAACGATCCCGATCAGCGCCAGGCTCCAGACACTGGACAGCATGATCCATTTCCAATTGCCATCCAAGCCATAATAAAAGACCGGGGTATAGGATCCGGCAATTAAGAGATAAATCGCACAGTGATCCATCTTTCGCAGGAAAAGCTCTTTTTTCGGAGTCGTGGATACCCAATGATAGAGGGAACTGGCGCCATATAATAAAATGACACTCACACCGTAGACGGTCATCGTTACGAGTGCGGAGGGGTGAAACCAGCTGAGTTTGATCAGAAACACCAAACCGGCAATAGCTGCAAGGAATGTGACGAAATGGGTCCAGGTATTAACAGGTTCTTTCATTTTCAATCGCTTCATTTCATAACCTCCGGTGGGTTCAGGATCATATGCGGACTTTCACAAAAGGAGCAGCAGGAGTGATTTCGTTATTTTAAGACAATTTTGTTTAAAGCCTCCCACACCTTTCCAGCTTGTTGTTAGCTATTCTAGCATTTATGTTTGCTGACTGTACAGGGCAAATCCGGAACTGGTCGGATGGGGAGGAGCTTGTTTTGAGTCAACATTCGTTTAAAATCGGCTGAAATGGGGAGAATGCACTTCCACCTTTCACATATGGGAATAGGATGAAGCGAATCCTGTTTGCCGGGGGTGTATAATGGCCATTATTCGGTGGATTTGGCGGATTTGGTGGTTCAGGAAAGTATGGTTCTGGTTGCGGAGATTTAAATGGCCTTCACTGCATCGCTGGATATTTGGATTGCTCAGATAACGGTTTCAAATGCAAAATCAAAAAACGGGCCATCCGCCGCAACAGCGGATCGCGGCCCGTTTTTTATTACTCTAGCGGTTCGGATGCCGTTCAGCGTTGAGACTCTCAAGTTTTTCCAGAATCCGACGCTTGCGGTACAGCATCATTCCCGCCTCTGCAACATCTTCTACCGTGGAACGGTTCAGAAACGCGCCAAAGATGATTCCGATGACGGGAACCATTTGGAACAGCTTCTTCCATCCGAAATTTTCGCCATAGGTGGCGACCACTTCACGCCATCCCTGTAATTCCGAAATCGATTCCCGCTGGATTTCCCCCTTCTGAAAACGGGTTAAATACGAAATGACCGCCTGTTTCCCCACATAATCGGCTGAAGCGAACTGGAGACACTTGACGATAAAGATCCGTTCCCTTTTTTCCAGGGGATTATAGCCATAAACCAAAGCCATCTCCTGAAGCACTTTCAAGGAGAGACCGAGCAGAGCCGGGATGTCGATCGCCAGTGTGAAAATGCCGCCGATTCCGGTTGTGGCTCCTTGGATCATGGCCCATTCGCTCCGGGATTCCTTCAGTTTTTCTGCCGCTTTATTCATTGTACCGAGAGGAAGTGACGCCACTTGATCGAGCGTGAGCCCGCCGGACGGGAGACCTGCGTGCTTTTCCAAATCGTTGATGATCTCTTTTTCGGAAATTAAGTATTTGCCGCCTGTCTGGATAAAGCCTCCCAACTCATCCAGCACCTTTCCCAAGAAGTCCTGAACGGCTTTGGGTGTGATGCGGTCCAAAAGCACAAAGGGAAGACGACCGAGTTTTTCCCAAAACCATAAATCTTTTTGATCCTTTTCCCATTTTTGAATCAGGCTGAGTTCCCTCAGCAATTGCTCTTTGCTGTCAGTCGGGAAGGAGGTGTGCAAGTTTGATCCTCTCCTTGGATAAGCTTGAATAATATTTCCTGTCTTGTGAGTCAGAAATTTTTTCACTATAATGTTAGAAATCATTCATGTCTTGTCATATACAACCGCATCAAAGTTAAGCAAAATTGGGAGTGAAGAAACGCGAACCGGCCTGAGACCACGTTGGGGATTTTTAAAGATAATAATCCAAAATTCGGTCCACGGCCGGGCCATAGGTTTCCCCAAAGATATTTAAGTGCACGAGCAGATAGTAAAGCTGATATAAAGGCTTCCGTTCTTCATATCCGGGATCAAGCGGATTCATCTCCGTGTATGCGCGGTAAAAACGCTGCGAAAAACCGCCGAACAGCTCGGTAAATGCCAGCTCCATCTCGGAATGGGCATACTGGACAGCCGGGTCGATCAAATAGGGACGTCCGCCGGGACCAGCCATCCAGTTGCCGCTCCACAAATCTCCGTGGATCAGGGATGGGGTGACATCAGCCGGTAAGAAGGAATCGAGACGGGCCATCAATCTCTCCAGTTTTTGAGAGCGCAGAGGGGAGATGGCGCCTTTTTTCTGTCCGAGTTTCAATTGAACTCCGAGGCGACGGTCACGGTAAAAAGCGGGCCAATCATCTGACCAGCCGTTTTTTTGCGGCAACATGCCAAGATAATTGTCCATTTCCAATCCGAAATGCGTTCCCCTGTGGCGGTGCAGCCCGGCCACCCCCCGCCCGAGCTCCTCCTCGGTCCGGAAGCTCTCCTCCCCGTCAATCCATTCCAACACGAGAAACGGCGATTGTCCCGTTTCTTCCCGGCTGATGCCGATTACGTCAGGAACGGCGATGGTGTTTGTTTTTTTCAGCAACTTCAATCCGTGAGCTTCCGCTTGAAAAAAACGGTGATCCATTTGTTCATTCACCTTGACAAAATAGGCACGGGTCCGGGTTTGTACATAAAATGACCGATTGATGCATCCGCCGGATACGGGGCGGTAACGGATGATTTCAGCTTCCTTCTCAATTCCCTGCAAAAGTGCCTGAAGAGTTGCCAGCAAGAAGGATCATCTCCCTGTTCTCTGTCTGATTTTTGCAGCCGCATGGTCAGAACTGTGCCCTGCTCGTCAATTTTATCTGTTTCTATTATAGTGGAAAACGGCTGATCGCTTTCGGATATATTGTTTGACGGTGAGGTTGCTTTGGGCCAGATGGTGAAGATAAAGACGGATTTGCCATGCTTTTCCGCTAATCCAGACAGAACGTTCGTCCCATCTTTTTTTCATGTTTTTTCACTCGCTTCCATTTTGAGGATTATCTTTCTGATACGCATTCTGCCCGCAAGATATGTATAATGAAGAGGATGTGAACAGGAGTGACTATGATGAAACGGGATTTGGAAGAAAAGACCATTTCGAGCCGGACGGTGTTTGAGGGAAAGGTCATCCGTCTGCAAGTGGACGAGGTACGGTTGCCAAACGGCAATACCTCCAAGCGCGAAATCGTGAAACATCCCGGGGCTGTCGCGGTAATGGCAGTAACGGATGAAAACAAAATGGTGTTTGTCCGTCAGTTCAGAAAACCGCTGGAGAAGACGATTTTGGAGATTCCGGCCGGAAAGCTGGAGCCGGGGGAGGATCCGCTGGATTGTGCCAAGCGGGAATTGGAGGAAGAAACGGGATACAAAGCGGGCGAGGTAAAACACGTTGTTTCTTTTTATACTTCCCCGGGTTTTGCCGATGAATATTTGCACCTGTACGAGGCGAGAAATCTGGCTGCCGGCAGGGTGAATCTGGATCAGGACGAATTTGTGGAGAGAATGGAGCTGTCGCTGGTGGAGTGTTTTGAACGGATCAGATCAGGAGAGATTTGCGATGCCAAAACGGTGGCCGCCGTTTATCTGTGGCAAAATCGGGTGCTGACTGAAAAATGAGTTTAACACCTTTTTTTGCTGATCTGCATATTCACATCGGACGGACCAGCCGCAATCTTCCCGTCAAAATCACAGCGGCGCGAAATCTGACATTTGAAAGTATCGTGAAGGAAGCGGAACACCGCAAAGGAATCCGCATGATCGGAGTGATTGATGCCCAGTCACCGCCGGTGCAGGAAGATATTGAAGCCGGTCTTTCCTCCGGTTTGTACAAGGAACATCCTGACGGAGGGATTTTGTACCATAACACGATCTGTATCCTTGGGGCGGAGATTGAGGTTAAAGATCCGGGCATGGGTGCAGCACACATTCTCGCTTACTTGCCGACGCTAGCTCACATGCGTGAGTTTACGAAGTGGTGCCGCAACTACATGAAAAATGTCCAGTTGAGCACCCAGCGACTGTACAGGCCTGCCCAAGCTTTGCAGGAAAAGGTGTATGAACTTGACGGGATCATCGTTCCCGCTCATGTTTTTACCCCGTTCAAAAGCGTGTACGGCAACGCGACTGACCGCATGAGCAAGCTGCTCAATCCTGATCTTGTCGCGGGAGTGGAGCTCGGACTCAGCTCGGATTCCAGCCTGGCCGATCAGTTGTCCGAACTTTCCCCGTTAACTTTTGTGACCAATTCCGACGCTCATTCATTGCCGAAAATCGGGCGGGAGTATAACGAATTTCTGATCAAGGAACCGAGTTTTGCCGAATTGAAGCTGGCGCTGTCAAGAAGAGAAGGGCGAAAAGTGTGCGCCAACTACGGATTGGATCCGAGACTGGGGAAATATTACCGAACCCGCTGTCTCAATTGTGAGGAACTGTGGCCGGCTTATCCGGAAGCAGACCGGTGCCCGGAATGCGGAAGTGCGAAAAAGGTACGAGGCGTACGGGACCGAATCATGGAAATCGCCGACCAGGAAAGCGTCCATCCTGATCACCGCCCTCCTTATATTTATCAGGTTCCTCTCGAATTTATCCCGGGACTCGGCAAACGAACCCTGGAGAAATTGTTGGCGGTATTTGGTACGGAAATGAATGTGTTGCATCATGCCGGGATGGAGGAAATCGCCGCAGTCGCCGGAGAGAAAATTGCCTGGCAGATCCGGTTGGCCAGGGAGCAGAGGCTCGAGCTGGAAGAAGGCGGCGGCGGGAAATACGGAAAAGTGAAAATCACCTAGATGAAAGAAAAAGGGCCTGGCTTTGTGCCAAGGTCCTTTTCTGTTAGTCACGGGCGCCAAACTGTTCCAGGATTTGTTGCGCTTGCGCCGATCGTTCCGGCTCCGTAAAAACGGTGACGCAAACATCTTCCATTGAATCAAAGGGTTGCCCGCCGGACAGGCCGCTGGCATCGGGATGGACAGCTTTTAAAATATCCCGGTCCGAGCGGTCACCGCCCAGCGTGCTCGCCTGCAGCGACATGGTCGGGTCAGTAAAGGGATTTTTCAAATCATCGTCCCGATCATGCAAATTTCCTCCGCCAAGAGGGGAAAAACGGTCGATATAAGCCTCGAAGCCATTTTCTTTCAAAGCCTGTGCAGCTTGTTTGGCCGCTTCCATGGTTCGGAAGTAACCGAAAAGATATTTTTGCTCCAACAGGGAATCCCTCCTTTTTCATCTATATAATGTCGTTTTATTCAGAGAAATTATTCATCTGGCAAACGAAAAAAAGGCTTCCCCTTAAGCGGTAAAGGATGTGGAATAATGTGGACAATTGTGCTTGCGGAGGGTTGGCATGCGCGGCGGAAAGGGCATATGGGCTGGTGTTGGGAAAAGCTTGGCAATGGACAGAGAATGAAAAGGGATAATCCCTTTTCAAACGGCTTAAGGATTATCCCCTGAAGGCTAGGCGGAAGGAAGCGGTTTTTTCCTTTTTTCTTTGCGGTTTACCAGGAGAATGCTCAAAATGATAAAGAGAAGGCCCAGCGCCAAATGGAACGACAGCGGCTCCTTCAGGAAGATGGCGCCAAACCAGACGGAGAGGAGAGGGACGAAAAAAGTATAGGAAGCAATGCGGCTGGCTTCTCCGGTTCTCACCAGTTTGAAGTAAACAACCCAGGCAGCCGCGATTCCGAGGAAAGCGCCAAATAACAGCCCCGAGACATAAGGCAGGTTCCATACAATTTGCCCTGCATCTTCAACGGCCAGACCGGCAACTGTCATGACGGCGCCGCCGATGACGCATTGGAGGGAGACCAGCCAGAGGGTGTCCACATTTGTTCCTTCTTTTTTCATATATACAGTGCCGATCGCCCAGCTGATAGCAGTGATCAACGCCAGAATGATTCCGGTTGCCGACAAATGACCGGCCATCCCGTCCCAGCTTACGACCCCCACTCCGATCACGCCTAAAATCAAACCGGTTACCTTGAACAGGTTAAGCGATTCGCGAAGCCAATACCATGCGAGAAATCCGACCAGCACCGGTTGCAGATAGACAATGACCGAAAACAGGCCCGAGGGTAAATACTTTAACCCGACGGTTTGGATTCCATAGAAAAGAACCGCGTTGAACAGAGCGGACACCAGGTAGACTTTCCAATGGGTGCGGAATTGAATTTGCCGGTATCGGGACAGAGCCAGGATGGAGAGACCGATCCCGCCCAAAAGGGTCCTCATTCCGGCAAAAAGAATCGGCGGGGTATATTGTAAGGTCATTTTATAAATAGGCCAGCACAGGCCCCATACGATGACAAGAAATGCGATGAAACCAATTGTTCGAAATCGTTCTTTTGCCAATGGGTACACCTCTGTTATATCAAGCTGAAAATCTTATATTAGTATATCAAAAATAACGAGAATCGAAATAAAACAGGATAATGGATCTATTCTTTTAATAATTTTGAGAAGAACCAGGGCATGACGGATTCCTGTGTTTTGTCAACACAAGCTGACTACAGATTCATTGTCTTTTGCTGGCGGGCCGTTTTGTCACAAGACCATGGAATTGCCAGCATGATGAAAATAGATTAACATAAATCGAAATTGATCCGCTTATTTTGATATGATAAGAGTAGCAGAATTCTGCCTATGCAAGAAAAAGGCAGCGAAAATACCATGATCACATCGGAGTTGGAGTTTACTTTTGCAATGGAGTGATTTCATGATCTTCCCTTTTTCCTCTCAGGAATTTGTGCTCGAGTGGCTATTGATCGCGGTGCTGGTTAGTATCGGCCTGATCATCCTCTGCAAGTTTGCCATTTTTATGCTGCGGCGTCGGCGAATCGCTTCTTTTCTTTTGATTTATAAAAGCTGTTGGGTTTTATTTTTTGTTTGCTATTTTTCCTTGATCGGATTTTTTATTTATCAAATTCTCAACTTTTCAGACTTGCGGAATTTGCGTAACCTGATCATCTCCATTATCATTTTGGGATTGGCTATCCTTTTTTGGATTGGTCCCGCCCGCGGCATATTGGGATTAAAAGCGCGCAAATTGACAATTCGGGCCGATGAAACCAAGGCGGAAAAGATCGTTTCCAAAGATGGCTGGGTGATTGACAGCTGGCTGGGAGAGGGAGGAGTCGCGGAAGTTTCCGAAAATGAAGCCAAAAAAGAAAATCAGCCGGCGAAAACCCGTTTCGGCAAGAATCTGTAAATCTAGGAATGCCGGGCTGTATATTTCTCCTTGTGCTGTCATAGAGTAGAGTGACAGGATAAGGAGGATCGCGAAATGAAGAGGAAAAATCAACTCGGGTCTACCATCGGGCTTCATGTTAAACAGCAAAAATCGCTCTATCTGTTTGTCACTGTTTTGTTTATGATGGGAGTCATTTTCGGTTCCCTGATTGTCAACGCCCTTGACCCAACTCAAAAAGAAGGCTTGCTTCATTATCTGGGGTATTTTTTTCAGGGCCTGAAACAGGATTCGATTGCCGATTCCTCCATCGCTTTGCAACATTCGGCGGGTGATCATCTGAAAACAATCGGATTGATGTGGATTTTGGGCCTCTCGGTAATCGGGATTCCGCTTTTGTTGATTTTTATCTTCATCAAGGGACTGGTGATCGGCTTTACCGTCGGTTTTTTGGTAAATCAACTGTCCTGGCAGGGATTGTGGTTTGCCTTTGTCTCCGTCGTGCCGCAAAATCTGCTGATTATTCCGGCATTGATCATCGTAACCGTCGCCGGGATCAACTTTTCGAAAGATTTGGTGCGCAATCGCCTGATTCACCATCGCGGCCGGATCTATCCGCAATTTGTTTCCTTTTGCATTCTGGTGACCGGAATGGCAGCGGTTCTGATGATTTCTTCGCTATTTGAAGCATTTCTTTCGCCGCAGATCATGAAAGAATTAATCCCTACACTTAACTAACTAAATACTGAAATGGATTTGTGATATTTTTAAAATGATTCTCATCTGATATTTTTTCTTGATTGGTTTGACTTCCCTTGTTGCTCTCCAATATAATGGAGTCAGATAGGCAGGGGGGGTGTCTCTGTGGAAAAACGGGTAAATCAAATTAAACAACAATTATCCGCCCATAATTATAAATTAACCCCCCAACGGGAAGCGACTGTCCGCGTCCTTCTGGAAAATGAGGAGGATCATTTAAGCGCGGAGGATGTTTACCTGTTGGTTAAAGAAAAAGCACCGGAAATCGGATTAGCGACGGTTTACAGGACGTTGGAGCTCCTCAGTGAATTGCAAATCATTCATAAACTGAACTTTGGCGATGGCGTAACCCGCTATGAATTTCGGGCGGAAGGGGCGGAACACCATCACCATCACCTCATCTGTCTCAATTGCGGGTCAGTTGATGAAATCATGGAAGACTTGTTGGAACCGATTGAAGTACAGGTTGAAAAAGAATATGATTTTCAGATCATTGATCACCGGTTAACATTTCACGGAATTTGTCATCGTTGTAAAGGGAAGGTTTCCGATCCAAAAAAGCTTGTTGGTTCAAAGGTAACGTGAGATCTTGGAAAAAAAGATCTCACGTTTTTGTTTAAAAAAGGTGAGCTGTTGCATCCTAGAAATAAATAATTCAGCAACAGAAGGAGGGGAAGTTTGATGAGAATTGGTGTGCCCAAAGAAGTGAAGAACAATGAATATCGTGTGGCCATCACCCCGGGGGGCGTTGATGCCCTGGTACAGGCTGGTCATGAGGTGATCATCGAAAAAGGCGCCGGAGAAGGAAGCGGTTTCAAAGATGAGGAATTTGCAGAACACGGGGCCAAGATCGCACCATCTGCTTCGGACACATGGAACAACGCGGAGATGATCTTAAAAGTCAAGGAACCGCAACCCGAAGAGTATGAATACTTCCGTGAGGATCTGATTTTGTTCACCTATCTCCATCTCGCTCCCGAACCGGAACTGACGAGGGCGCTGATGGATAAAAATGTGGCCGCTATCGCCTATGAAACCGTGCAATTGGACAACGGTTCGCTTCCGCTGCTCACCCCGATGAGCGAAGTGGCCGGGCGGATGTCGGTGCAGATCGGTGCCAGATTTCTGGAAAAGCCTCAAGGAGGGCGTGGAGTTCTTCTCGGTGGTGTTCCGGGGGTTGTTCCGGGAAATGTTGTCATTATCGGCGGGGGAACAGTGGGAACAAATGCTGCCAAAATCGCCTTGGGAATGGGAGCCAATGTTACCATCCTCGACATTAATGCCGACCGTTTGCGCCAGCTGGATGATTTGTTTGCCGGCCGATTGCACACACTCATGTCCAATCGCTATAATATTGCCGAAATGGTGAAACAGGCGGATCTGCTGATTGGTGCGGTACTGATTCCCGGACGCCGGGCCCCGCATCTGGTCACCGAGGAGATGGTGAAAGAAATGCAGGAAGGGGCAGTCATCGTCGATGTGGCAATCGACCAGGGCGGTTCGATCGAAACGATTGACCATGTCACCACTCACAGCGATCCGACTTATGTCAAATACGGAGTCGTTCACTACGCTGTTGCGAACATGCCGGGCGCCGTTCCCCGGACATCTACTTTTGCCTTGACCAATGTGACGATTCCGTATGCCGTGCAAATCGCCAGCAAAGGCCTGGAAAAGGCTATTTCCGAAAACCGCCCGTTAGCCCGGGGAGTCAATGTGTACAAAGGGCAGGTTACATACCAGGCCGTTGCAGAGAGTCTGAACTTGCCGTATGTATCGCTGAATGAGATAATGGGGCGCCAAGTGGTTTAAATGCCCCGGAGATTTTCTCATAAAAGATCGTCCTTTTCCATAGGTTATACCAATATGAGGAAAGGACGATCTTTATGGTAATCTCGCTTCGCAAGCTGAAAGATTGGTGTCAATTCATCCTGTTGTTCATCCTGTTCACTTTGTTGTTGTACCAGTTGATTTCTTTTTTGACTCCTCTCTTCAAGCCGGATTTTATGTATAAACAACCGGCGGGCGGGGCAGTCAAAGTGTTTGCTTATGCCGACAGAAGCAGTCCTTCATCCTTTCTGGAGGAAGTGAAAGAGCGATTGCTAGAATTTTATTGGATCGGGGAATGAAACGTTCGGAAAATGTTGCACTTTTTGTCGATCAGTGACAAACTATGAAAGGGAGCTTTGCTCCCAACTCACTGATAAGGCCGAGACGATGTGAGCAAAAAGCGTCGTCGGTTCTTTTTTTTCAGTGCAGGTATGAAGGAGTGAATGGAATGAATCGTTTTTCTCGAATCGCGCTGATCGTTCTTGACAGTGTCGGAATCGGCGCTTTGCCCGATGCAGCTGCCTTTGACGATGAGGGGGCCAATACGCTCGGACATATAGCTGATTACAAAAAAGGTCTTCATCTGCCCAATCTGGCAAAAATGGGGCTTGGCAATATCGCTCCGATCCAAGGGGTGAATCCGGTGGAAAAGCCGGCCGCCTATTATGCCAAAATGGCTGAAATCTCAAAGGGGAAAGATACGACAACAGGCCATTGGGAATTTATGGGCATTTATACGGACAAACCTTTCAAAACTTACCCGAACGGATTTCCCGAAGAGCTGATCAAGACTTTTGAAGAGCGGACAGGCCGTAAAGTACTTGGAAATAAGCCCGCTTCCGGCACTGAAATCATCAAGGAGTTGGGCGAGGAACATATGAAAACCGGCGCGCTTATCGTCTATACGTCGGCTGACAGCGTTTTCCAAATCGCCGCACATGAAGAAGTGGTTCCGCTTGATGAATTGTATCGGATTTGCGAGATTGCACGGGAGCTGACACTGGATGACCGCTACTCGGTGATCCGCGTCATTGCCCGTCCGTTTGTCGGGGAACCGGGCAATTTTACGCGGACGGCAAACCGGCGTGACTATTCGGTAAAACCGCCGGCTCCGACGGTTCTCAACTATCTCAAGGACGCCGGCAAAAATGTGATTGCTATCGGAAAAATTTCCGATATCTATGCAGGGGAAGGTGTAACCGAGGCCATACATACCAAATCGAATATGGATGGCGTTGATCAATTGCTCCGTACGTTGGAAAAAGATTTTGACGGGCTGGCCTTTGTCAATCTTGTCGATTTTGACGCCAAGTACGGACATCGCCGTGATCCGGAAGGGTATGCGGCAGCACTTGAAGAATTTGATGGGCGTCTACCGGAAATATTGGCTGCGTTGCGCGAAGATGATTTGCTGATTATTACAGCTGATCACGGAAATGACCCCACTCATCATGGGACGGACCATACACGGGAATACACACCGCTCCTGGTTTACGGAAAAAAACTGGCTGATGTCGGAAAATCCCTGGGAGTGAGGGAAACCTTCGCCGATGTCGGGGCGACCATTGCCCACAATTTTGCCGTCCAGGCACCGCCGATCGGCCGGAGCTTTTTGAATGAACTGGAATAACGACGGTCACGTCAACTCGCGTAACCTGAGGATGAAAGCCTTCACAAACTCGTAAGCGGAGTGAGGCCCTTCTGACCGGCCATTGGAAATGAGATAAGGGGCGGTCAGGGGGCAATACCACCAAGCTGCAATAAACGGATACAGAGAAAAGAGGAGGAACACGATCATGCGTTACTCTCGTGTACATATCAAAGAGGCCGCCGAATTTATTCAAGGCAAAATCTCGATTCAACCTGCTGTCGGTTTAATTCTTGGTTCGGGTTTGGGAGTGATCGCGGAAGAGATTCAGAACGCTGTTTCCATCGATTATGAAAACATTCCGCACTTTCCGGTTTCCACCGTGGAGGGACATGCCGGCAAGCTGATTATCGGCGTTTTGAATGAAAAGCCCGTTGTTGTGATGGCCGGCCGCTTTCATCTCTATGAAGGGCATGAGCCGGAAAAGGTGTCGTTCCCCATTCGGGTTATGAAAGAATTGGGGGTTGGAACGATCCTGGTTACCAACGCTGCCGGAGGTGTAAACGAATCATATGATCCCGGTGATTTAATGGTGATTAAGGATCATATCAATCTCATGTTTAAAAATCCGCTGGTTGGCCCGAATGATCCGGAACTGGGGCTGCGCTTCCCGGATATGTCAACCGCATATGATCCGGAATTGCGCGATTTGGCGAAGCAAGTGGCAAGAGAACAAGGTTTTTCCCTGCGGGAAGGGGTTTATGCCGCCGTTTTGGGCCCTTCTTATGAAACTCCGGCCGAGATTCGCATGATCCGGACGCTTGGTGGAGATGCGGTAGGCATGTCAACCGTGCCGGAAGTGATTGTTGCACGGCATGCCGGGATTCGCGTGCTGGGAATTTCCTGCATTTCCAACATGGCCGCCGGAATTCTGCCCCAGCCTCTCAGCCACGAGGAGGTCATGGAAACGGCCGAACGGGTCAAGGAAAAATTTATTGGCCTGGTCAAAGGGATTCTCGATCGATTGTAATAAGGAAGGGAATGCTTTCCCGCCGAAGTTGTCAGCAACGCGTCAGGCGTGATTAACGAAGGATGGACGAGGGATCAAAAGATGAGTACCGTGGAAATCATTCGCAAAAAAAGAGATGGAAAAACGTTGGAAACCAATGAAATTCGGGAGTTGATCCAAGGTTATACCTCCGGAAGGATTCCCGACTACCAGATGTCGGCCTGGGCGATGGCCGTGTTTTACCAAGGCATGACTGAAAAAGAAACCGCCGATCTGACGATGGCGATGGTGGAATCCGGCGACCAGGTCGATCTTTCCGCAATCCAAGGCATCAAGGTGGATAAACACAGCACGGGCGGTGTCGGTGATACGACGACATTGGTATTGGCACCGCTGGTGGCTGCTGCCGGGGTTCCGGTGGCCAAACTTTCCGGCCGGGGCCTGGGACATACAGGCGGTACCATTGACAAACTGGAATCGATTCGCGGTTTTTCAACCGAATTGGCCACGTCAGAGTTCGTCGAGCTCGTCAATCGCAACAAAGTGGCGGTGATGGGACAGACAGCCAATTTGACACCGGCTGACAAGAAGCTGTATGCTTTGCGCGATGTCACTGCAACAGTCGATTCAATTCCGCTGATCGCCAGCTCTATTATGAGCAAAAAGATCGCAGCCGGTGCCGATGCGATCGTGCTGGATGTAAAAACAGGGGAAGGCGCTTTCATGAAAGATGAAGCAGATGCTGTCCGCCTGGCCCAGGCGATGGTGGCGATCGGCAAACATGTAGGACGCAAGACGATCGCGGTTGTCAGTGACATGAGCCAGCCGCTTGGGTACGCCGTCGGAAATGCCGTCGAGGTAAAAGAAGCGATTGATACGTTGAAAGGGAACGGACCGGCCGACTTGACCGAGCTTTGCTTGGTGCTGGGAACGCAGATGCTGGTTCTCTCGGGTGAATACCCTGATAGCAAAGCCGCCCGGCAAACGCTGGAAGAACTGATCCGCAGCGGAAAAGCCCTGGCCAAACTGAAAGAATTTATCGTCGGCCAACACGGGGATCCGGTACAAATTGATCAACCGGAGACGTTGCCGCAGCCCGGGAAAATCATTCCGCTCGAAGCGGAGCAGGATGGGATTGTCCAGACAATTCATGCTGAAGAAGTAGGGCTTTGTGCCATGAAATTGGGGGCAGGACGGGCCACAAAAGAAGATCAAATCGACCATGCAGTGGGCATCCTGTTGCATAAAAAAGTCGGAGACAGCGTGCAAAAGGGAGAACCGCTGGCTTCCCTTTATGTAAACAGAACCGAAGCGCTGGAGGAGGTGAAGCAGCGGATGCGCCAGGCGATCCCGATCGGTACCACTCCGGTTTCGGCTCCGAAATTAATTCGTTCGATTGTAACGGAAGATGGCGTCATCCCGCTGTAAATAAAGATAAATCCGGCCCTCTGAAGAGGGCTGGATTTTTTTATGAGAAAAAATGCAATTATTTTTAGCAATCACTATGCTTTTTTCCCGTTAAAAAAGGCAAAAGAGGGAAGAAGGAAGATTTGCCGAAATATACATAAAGGGAACAAATTTGCCTGCCTGACTCGAAGTCGTTTTTTGAAAATTCAGCCCGTGCAGCAGAGGCAAAGGAGGGATCTCCATGGATTACTGGGTAGAGTTGGGTCTGGAGGAAAAAGTATTGAAGATCCTGGAGGCAGCAAGACAATCGGGGGGAGAAGCTGCGCTGGACGGCCATGAACTGGCGATTGAACTGTTGAAAAGGGAACCATCCCTGCTTCAGGGAACCTCCCTGCGTTTGCGCGGATCGTCGACGGAATCATTCGGCCTTTATCTTGCCAAGCAATTATCCACTCGCATTCTGCATCATCAACTGCCGCTCCTGATGCGAAAAGTGAACAAAAGCATGAAGGTATATACGGCGCCGGACGGGTCGGCTTTTACTGCGAATATGACTGAAAAATTTTATCTCCCATAAAAATGAAAGCGCTTTAATTTTAATGGTTTCGGCCACAAGGGGGGGAGATCGCTCCTTGTGGCTTTTTCTTAACGTTTGCCGGAAGCAGGGCACCAGGCCAGGTCATTGGAAACGAAGGAAGAAGAGGGACCTTGATCCTCATCCGATTCTTTTCATCCCCGAATTTGGACGAAAAGAGGTTTCAGTATATGATGTAAGCCTTTTCAATCAGTTGCAGTCGATTGCTTTTTTTGCAACAAGGCAGTATAGTGGATCAATTCTTCTGTGACTGATGCCAAGCGTTCCTTGACGGCTTCATGAACAGCACCCGTGTCGTCAAGATCGGTTTTATCCACGACGCATTGGCCTGGCAGCACCAGTCCCCCGACGCCGCGAATCACCAGGCGCAGATTATTGAGGGCGTTAATCCCCCCTTTGCCCCCGCCGCTGATCGCCGTGAGCGAGACCGGCTTTTGATCAAAATGGCTTCGGTTCAAAAAATCAAGCGCGTTTTTTAAGGCGCCGCTGATCCCGTTGTGATATTCGGGTGTGCAAAAGAAAAAGCCGTCCGCCTGCTCCGCGATTTTTTGCAGATGCTTTACTTCCGGATGGGCAAAGGTCTCTTCTTCTCCGTTGAATATGGGCAATACGTGAGCGCTCAAATCATACAACAGCACATCGATGCCTCTGGATTTAAAAAAATGGAAGGCGGTCTCGGCCACTTTCTGCGAATTGGAGTTTTTGCGGGGACTGCCGCTGAATATTAATATTTTCATGCGATTCGCTCCTTCATTGACTATTATTTCAAATTTGATATAATAAATTTTGTGATAATTATATAATTTGCGGCTATGTTTTGTCAAATTACAACAACTCGTTTTAAAGGATGTGGTCTTGATCAAGAACGGAGAAATTGAACAATCTATGCATTTATTGCGTGTTTTGGCGCGTTCCTATTCAAGTGTTTCCACCCATTCCTTCGGTTCTTGCAAAAAGTTTGGCTTTAACCCGACGGAATTCGCCGTATTGGAACTTTTATACCATAAAGGGCCGCAGAAGCTGAATGAAATCGGGAGCCGCCTGCTTCTGGTCAGCGGGGGAGTCACCTATGTCGTTGATAAAATGGTGGCAGCTGGATTGGTGATTCGGGAACCTTGCCAGACCGACCGCCGCGTCATCTATGCAAAACTGACGGAGAAAGGGAGAAGGACCATAGAGGAAATCGCCCCAAAGCATGCGGAAAATCTGCACGAAGCCGTCAGCGGACTTACTCCGGCAGAAAAGGAAAAGCTGATTGACCTGTTGAAAAAGATGGGAAAAGAGGCAGAGCGGAAATGGAAGGAGAAAAGCAGCAGGATATAAACGGATCAGTTTGTTTACAGGAGCCTGTCGGGGATTGAGTCCCTGCCGGCTTCCCAAAATCCTTCCATGAATACATACAGTATGGGGCTTATTAACAGGTCTAAAAAATATATATTGAAAAAATACTAAATTCATTTATAATTGTATTGTCTTTTCTATTTGTTTAGAGAAGGGGGAGCGGTATGAAGTTCAATAAGTCAGTCATCGCCCTGCTCTGTTCATCCCTGATCCTCGGGACGATGACGACAGCGCCGATGGTGGGTTTTGCCCAGTCGTCCGAACCTTCGTCCGGGCTGAAACGGAGCAATGCTGACACGGATTGGGCCGTTGTCAATGAAGAAGCATTGATCAAGTCGCTCAAGGATCGCGGGAAATTAAGCAAAGACGCTTCGCCGGAGGAAATTGAAAAAGCGGTTCAAAACTATGTTTCTCGTGGAAAGACCCCGTTCAGCAAAACAGACGGAATCGATACGTCATCTTCTTTTGGTAAGCGGGCGTTCAAAAACAGAAGAGCTTTCCAGAAGAAAATGGACAAGAAAGTTGCCGGATTCAAAGAGGAGTCGACGAAAAAGACAGGTAAGAATCATTTTTCCGATAATGCCGTGGTCGCTCTGATCGAGTTTCCGGATCTCAAACATAATCAGATTCCGCCGAACGATGACGGCACATCCCTCTGGACCAAGGATTTCAGCCCTGAGCATTATCAAAAACTGCTCTTCAGCAAAGACGGCTATACCACGGACGATGGCAAGAAACTGATTTCTTTCACCCAGTATTACCAGCAACAGTCGGCAGGCTACTGGTCGATTTCCGGGAAGATCACCCCGTGGATTGAAGCGCAGCACAATGCCGCATACTACGGGGAACACATAAAAGTCGGGGATTACGAAGATAACGACGCCCGTCCGCGGGATCTGGTCAAGGAAACACTGACGGAAGTGGGCAAGCTGATTGCCGGCCATGAGTCAGAGTACGATCAACGTGATCCCTACGACCTCGACGGTGACGGAAATGTAATGGAACCAGATGGTTTGCTGGACAACCTCATGATCGTCCACTCCGGCATGGGTGAAGAAGCGGGCGGCGGTCAGTTGGGCCCCGATGCGATCTGGTCCCACCGTTCGGTGATCGGACAGGCACCTGTACCAATCCCCGGAACAAAACTAAAAGCGTATGATTACATCATTCAACCCGAAGACGGGGCAGCAGGTGTTTTTGCCCACGAATACGGCCATAACCTGGGTTTGCCCGATGAATACGACACGGGTTACACCGGTTCGGGCTCTCCTGTGGAAGCCTGGTCCATCATGTCTTACGGCAGTTGGGCGGGCAAGGTTCCCGGAACGGAGCCGACGGGGTTCAGCCCTTACGACAAACTGTTCTTCCATGAAACCTACGGTGGCAACTGGCCGGTTCCAACCGTGATTGACTTTAAGAATTTCCACGGTCACCGGACATTCCCCCTGAAAGAAGCCGTGGCGAATACCAAGCGCGGAAAAATGCTGAAAATCGACCTGCCTGATCGTCTGGTCGATCCGCCAACCCAGCCGCTGGGCAAAAAATCGTATTTCTCCACCAAAGGAAATTCGCTTGATACCAGTATGACTTCTCCGGTGATTGACCTGACCAATGCCAAATCACCCAAACTTTCCTTTGATTCCTGGAGAGATATTGAGGCAAATTATGATTACCTGTATCTGAAGGTGAAAGCAGATGGTGCGGACCAGCCAGTCACAGTCAAGGAATACACCGATTCAACCGATGGAAAATGGGTGAATGACCAAATTGATCTGACCCCTTTTGCCGGCAAAAAGATTCAATTGACGTTTGAGTATGTGACGGACATCGGTCTGGCCAAAGAAGGATTCTATGTGGATAATATCGACGTGTCGGACAACGGCCAAACGCTGTTCCACGATGATGCCGAAGGCACGCCGCAATTTACCTTGGACGGGTTTAAAGTGTTTGACGGTTCCAAAATCCCATTCCCGAACTATTATCTTGTGGAATGGCGGAACCACAACGGTGTGGATCAGGGATTGGCCCATATCCGCCGCAACAACAGCTTCCTGGTCTATAATCCCGGAATGCTCGTCTGGTATTACGACGGGCGTTGGGGAGATGACAACATGACCGGACTCCATCCGGGCGAAGGCTTCCTCGGACTTGTCGACGCCCATCAGTTCGGATTTTATTGGAACGACGGAACGGTCGGCTCGACTCGCTACCAGCTGGCGGATGCCGCATTTGGCTGGAAGCCGACGGTGCCAATTGATATTACGTATCCGGATTCATACATGAAATACGATTCCCTGCCGGGTGTGCCCGTATTTTTTGACGGGAATGATTACAGCAGCCCGTACAACCCCGACGGAGGAAAAATTTTGCCTTACAACGGAGTAAAACTTGTTGTGAAAAAGGCAAACCGAAATGACTCAGAAGCATGGGTCGAACTGTCGAAAGTCAAATAATCTCAATCAGAAAAAGGCCTTCCCTGCTGAGTGGGGAAGGCTTTTTTCCGTCCCCGGGTTATCCAAAAAGACTTGGGATATTTTTTGGGAATAATTTTCCAAACGCCTGCTCACACTAAGAACACTGCTGCATAGGAGGGAATGTGGAATGCTGAAAAAGTTCAGCAGGTTCATCTTGTCCATCAGTGTAACATTGCCATTGATGTTTGCGCATACGACCGCCTTTGCTGAAGGGGCGGAAACGGATCTGGCGCCAAACAGCTTATCTGCGGTGTTGATCGATGCATCCACGGGTAAGGTGCTGTTTGAGAAGAATAGCCACAAACCGTTGCCCCCTGCCAGCATCACGAAATTGATGACGATGTTGTTGGTGATGGAAGCGGTGGATGAAGGAAAGATATCCCTGAAGGACCAGGTTCGGGTGAGTGAATACGCCGCCTCCATGGGCGGAACGCAAATCTTCCTGGAACCGGGCGAACAGATGAGTGTGCATGATCTGTTAAAAGGAGTGGCGATCGCTTCGGCAAATGATGCTTCAGTCGCTTTGGCTGAATATATCGGCGGGACGGAAGAAAATTTTGTCGCGATGATGAATAAAAGAGCGAGTGAATTGGGGTTGAAAAATACCCATTTTCAAAACTCGAACGGCCTGCCGGCAGACAATCATTATTCCTCCGCTTATGACATCGCGATCATCTCGCGCGAATTGTTGAAACATCCGCGCATTACCCAGTATACCGGGGTTTATCAGGATTACCTCAGACAAAACAGCAAAAAACCGTTCTGGCTGGTAAACACCAATAAATTGGTTCGTTTTTATCCCGGACTCGACGGGCTGAAAACAGGATTTACCTCCGAGGCGAGATTTTGCCTGTCGGCAACCGCCCAGCGGAAACATCTTCGCGTCATCGCTGTGGTGATGGGCGAACCGGATGCAAAAACGCGCAACAAGGAAGTCTCGGATATGCTGGACTATGCTTTCAACCGCTATACAAGTCACTTGTTGTATAAAAAAGGAGCTGTCATTGCCGAAAAAGCGATCGAAAAAGGAGACCCGGGAGTGGTTCGCATCCGCGCCAACCAGCCGTTCAGCCTGTTGATGGAAAAGGGAGAAAAGATCAGCGACTATCAGCAAAAATGGGAATGGAGAAAATTAAAGGCTCCCATTTCCAAAGGAGACGTTCTGGGAAAAGTCCAATTTCTCAAGGACGGGAAGGTAGAGGCGGAATTGGAACTGGTCAGTGCGGTCGATGTACAAAAGGCGAATCTTTGGTCCTCGCTGAAACAAGTATTGAAAGACGTATTCTATCTGCCGGGCAATATCAGGGAACAAGATTAACAACGCGGATCGGGGAGTTCCGTTTGATGTCGGAGATCCTCGATTTTTTTGTTATTTTCTGCCGGGGAGGAAGAGCAAAGAAGGGTGTAGAAATAGGGGATTAAAACAGAGAGAGGAGTACGGTTATGAGCCTGAATATTCAAGTAAAGCATTTTAAAAGTGTGTTGATTGTCCGGCTTCAGGGAGAATTGGACCATCATTCGGCGGAAAAAGTGCGAAATACCATCGAGCGCGAATTGGCACAGGAGTCGATTTCCCATCTGGTGCTCAATTTGGCCGATCTCGATTTTATGGACAGCTCCGGTCTCGGGGTGATTCTCGGCCGTTATAAAAAAGTATCGCAACTGGGAGGGAAAATGTTGCTCTGCTCGATTCAACCGTCCGTGCACCGCCTGATGGAAATGTCGGGATTATTCAAGATTGTACCTACATACGAAGATGAACATAGCGCGATTCTCGCTTGTGGGGTGGCGTCATGAAAGAGTCGGGAAAAAACGTGATGGAACTCAAGTTTTCCAGTCGATCGGAAAATGAAGCATTTGCCCGCGTGGCCGTGGCATCCTTTGTTTCGCAATTGGACCCGACGGTGGAGGAATTGACCGATATCAAGACGGTGGTATCCGAAGCGGTCACAAATGCCGTGATTCACGGGTATGAAGAGCGGGATGGAATCATCTGCATCCGCACGGAAATCGATGGGGAGCGCGTCAGCATTACCATTTCCGATCAAGGTGTGGGGATTTCCGATGTCAATTTGGCCAGGCAGCCCCTTTATACTTCCAAGCCTGAGCTGGAGCGGTCAGGGATGGGTTTCACCATCATGGAAAATTTTATGGATGAAGTGATCATCCATTCCAAGCCGGGACACGGCACGACGGTTCATATGGTTAAATATCTGAAAAGCCGGCAAAAGTCGTTGGCGAATTGAGGGATGTCCATGGAAGCAGACATTCGCAACCATAAGTTGAGCCATCTCTCTGACGATGAAGTGAAACAACTGATCCTCGACAGTCAAAAAGGGGACATGGAGTCGAGAAACCGTCTGATCAGCCACAACATCCGTCTGGTGTGGTCCGTTGTCCAGCGTTTTCTGAATCGCGGCTACGAGGCCGAGGATCTCTTCCAAATCGGCTGTATCGGTTTGCTGAAAGCCGTCGATAAATTTGACCTGAGCTATGATGTGAAATTTTCCACGTATGCCGTCCCGATGATTATCGGTGAGATTCAGCGTTTTTTACGCGATGACGGGATGGTGAAAGTGAGCCGTTCGCTCAAGGAGATGGCCAATAAAGTGCGCAAGGCGAAAGATGAGCTTTCCAAGAAGCTGAACCGGCTTCCGACCATCCAGGAAATTGCCGCGGAAATCGGGGTGGAGCCGGAAGAGATCGTCTTCGCGCAGGAAGCGAATCGCGCTCCGGCCTCTATTCATGAAACGGTTTATGAAAATGACGGCGACCCGATTACGCTGATGGATCAGATTGCCGATGAACCGGTTACGTCATGGTTTGACAAGCTGGCCATTAAAGAGGCCATTCACCGTTTGTCCGAAAGGGAACAGCTCATTGTCTACCTGCGCTTTTTCAAGGACCAAACCCAATCGGAGGTGGCCGAGAGGCTTGGAATCTCCCAGGTTCAGGTTTCCCGTCTGGAGAAGAAGATCATCGCCCGGATGCGGGAAGAACTTGATCTGAGCAGAGAAACATGAGAACGTGTGGAAAATGCACGGGAAGGTCAGGGAAACGCATATTTTCACAGAAGTCAATGAAAGCGCCGAGAACGGTGCTTTTTTATATTCTTGTCAAAAAGAAGCATACTATTAAAGGATCATCCTTGGTGGAAAGGAGGTTTCCCGTGAAGCCGACTGTATATGTGAGATTGAGGAAAAAGATCGAAGTTGATCCGGAGCAAGTCATCCGGTTAAAGGATATCTGTCAATTGGTGGCGGATGAACCATACCGGTATCTGGGAAACCTGCCTGTTCATACGGCTTCATTGAAGAATGGAAATTACGCTTTGGTTGATGCTGTTCACATCATGCGTTTGATCAAAGAGAGGCAACCGGAGCTGGATGTGTGGCACATAGGGCCGACACAAACCCTGATCGAGATCAAAACCCCGGATCCGATGCCGAAACGGTTGCCGGTGGCAATTGTGATGCTCATTCTGTTTATCGGTTCCGGACTGGCGATCATGAACTTCCATGCCGATGTGAGCATGAAAGAGGTGCACGCCCGGATCTATTATATGTTGACAGGAATTCATGACAAACATCCGTTGCTTTTGCAAATTCCCTATTCGATCGGCATCGGGGCAGGCATGATTCTGTTTTTTAACCGCTTGTTCAAACGCCGTTTCAATGAAGAACCCAGTCCGATGGAACTGGAAGTGTTTTTGTATCAGGAAGCAATGGAACAATACATTATCCATGATGAAAAACAAAAAATGGGGCGAACGACCCATGCAAATCCTGATTGATTTGATTCTGATGGTGATTGGCCTGTCCGGCGGAATTGCCGTCGGCGGAGGTTTCGTCGCCTTTATCACCGTGTTGGATATTGTTCCGCGGCTCGTTCAAATGACGCGGACGTTCCGTAAGATTATGCTGTACGAGTATGCGATTGTGTTCGGCGTCGTTTTTTTTACCTGGGTGGATTTTCGCGACTATTCTTTTTCCTTGCCACGCGTAATTGCAGGTGTGGTGGGGGTGTTTATGGGGATCTTCATCGGTATGCTGGCTGCCGCCTTGACCGAGGTGGTCAATGTGATTCCCATTATGGCCAAACGGCTGAAGATGCAGGTGCACCTCGTTTACCTGATTATGGCCATGACGATGGGGAAAGTGGCTGGTTCTTTGTTTGAATGGCTGTTTTTTGAGTTTTAAATGAAAGGATGTGAATTGCTAATGGGTTCATTTTGGGCGGCTTTTCTCGTCGGCGGATTGATCTGTGTCGTCGGGCAGCTGTTGATTGACGGAACAAATATGACGCCGGCTCATGCTCTGAGTTTGCTTGTGGTGGCAGGAGCGGTATTGGATGGCTTGGGTTTATATGAGCCTTTGATTCAATTTGCCGGGGCCGGGGCCACTGTCCCGATCACAAGTTTTGGCAACGCGCTGGTGCACGGGGCATTGATGGAAGCAAAAAAGCACGGACTTATCGGGGTATTGTCAGGCATTTTTGAGATCACCAGCGCCGGGATCTCCGCAGCGATTATCTTTGGTTTTTTAACGGCTGTGATCTTTAAACCCAAAGGTTGATATTATGGAAAGAAGGCAAGTAATCCTGGTGACGGACGGAGATCAGGCAGCCAAGACAAGCCTGGAGGTGGCGGCACGGCGGGTCGGAGGCCGCTGCATTTCATTGTCGGCGGGAAATCCGAGCCATTTGAGCGGCCCGGAACTGGTGGAATTGATTAAACAGGCTGCGAATGATCCTGTATTGGTCATGTTTGATGATTGCGGTTTGGCAAGAGAAGGGGTGGGCGAACAGGCGCTGAAATATGTGGCGACACATCCGGACATTGAAGTGCTGGGGGCGATCGCCGTAGCTTCAAACTGCAAAAACAGCAAAGGAACCCCTGTCCATGTCACGGTGAACCGCTGGGGACAACTCACAGCGAACAGCGTGGATAAATTCGGCCGGCCCCAATACCGCCACCCTCTCAGGATTTTCGGCGATACGGTTGAAGTGTTGAATGAAGTTGCCGTTCCCTTTGTTGTGGGAATCGGGGATATAGGGAAGATGGGACGCAAGGACGGCGTGGAACTGGGGGCTCCGGTTACCACCAAGGCGGTGCAACTGATTCTGGATCACTATCGGCGCGCTCCGAAGACCCCGTCCCGTCCATAAGCGAAGGAACCGGTCTGTATCGGCATTCTTACCGGCTCTTTAATTAATTAAAGCGGCAAAAAGTTTCTGTTTATTTCTGCTTCAATTTGTCGTATAGTAGTGGATAAACATAAATTAAGGAGTCGGTAGCATGTACCTGCACGGAACAAGCAGAATCAATGAAGCTGGGCATTTGGAAATCGGCGGCTGCGATGCGGTGGAACTGGCCAAACGGTTTGGCACGCCGCTTTACGTGATGGACGAGGCCTGGATTCGCAGCCGGATGCGTAATTTCGTCAAAGCGGCAAAAGAGACGATGATTCCCTTTCGGGTCGCATATGCGAGCAAAGCTTTCAACACACTTGCCATGTGCCGGCTGGTCGATGAAGAGGGATTGCTGCTCGACGTCGTCTCGGGAGGGGAATTGTTTACCGCACTGCGGGCCGGAATGCCGGCAGAGAGAATCTATTTCCATGGAAACAATAAATCCCCGGCAGAGATCGAACTGGCGCTGGACGCCGGGATTCGACTCTTTGTGGCAGACAATTTCACTGAATTGGAGATGCTGGAGGCCATTGCCGCGAACAAGGGCAAAGTGGCCCGCGTCATTCTCCGGGTGAGCCCGGGAGTGGAGGCGCATACACATGCGTATATCCAAACGGGTCAGGCCGATTCCAAGTTCGGATTCGATCTGGAAAGCGGCCAGGCCCTCCAAGGTGTTCGGATGGCGGAAGAGGCTGGACATCTCTGTCTGGAAGGGTTTCATTGCCATATCGGTTCACAAATCTTTGAGACGGAAGCATTTGAACTGGCAGCCGAAAAGATGGCCGGGTTGTGCAAGGACAGCTACGGACAGTTTGGCTTTGAAACGAAAGTGCTCAATATGGGCGGCGGGTTTGGCATCCGCTATGATGAGAATGACCATCCCCAACCGGTCGAACGGTATGTAAACATAATTGCGGACGCGATGAAAAAGCAATTTGCCGGTCTCCCCTTCCTGCCGGAGATCTGGATTGAACCGGGCAGGGCGATTGTAGGAACGGCGGGAACGACGCTGTATACGCTGGGCACGGTGAAAGAAGTTCCCGGGGTGCGCAAATACGTGGCTGTCGACGGGGGGATGACGGACAACCCTCGTCCGGCTTTATATCAGGCGAAGTATGAGGCGTTTTTGGCCAACCGGGCGCTGGAAGAGGCGGAAGAAGTGGTCTCGATTGCCGGAAAATGCTGTGAAAGCGGAGATATGTTGATTTGGGATCTGCCTCTTCCTGCGGTGAGACAAGGCGATTTGCTGGCGGTTCCCTGTACGGGTGCCTATAACTACTCCATGTCGAGCAACTATAACCGTTTCCCACGGCCGGCTGTCGTGTTTGTGCAAAACGGGCAGGCGGAATTGGTTGTGAAGAGGGAAACGTATGAAGATCTGATCTCCCATGATGTGATTCCGAAGCGTCTTTTAAAAAACGCTCCGGCAGCGGAGCTTGAAATGATCAGGAGTTGAAGGGAAGTTCGATGATGCTGCGGCAATGGAACGCGAAGCAGCTTTTTCCGTGGTATCCCTCCCAGGGCATTGAGGCATCATCCTCCCCATTTGTGAGAAGTTTGTGCCTGTTTCCTGAAAATTAAACGACCAGGTTCAGACTGTGGTAAGATGGTAGAGGCGAATCGCCTCTTGATTAGGGGGGAGTTATCTTGAACGAACAACGTTTGCTGCGCATTTTGGCGGTTTTCACGTCAATGGGCGCATATTTGATGGTATTGATGGGAGCGATCGTGAGCGCGACTGAATCGGGCCGGGGGTGCGGCGGTTCCTGGCCTTTTTGCCATGGACAACTCATCCCGCAGTCGATGCCGGTCGATACTGTGATTGAATATAGTCACCGGATTATTTCGGGAATTGATGGGTTTTTTATCCTGCTGCTGACGGTGTGGATCTGGTTCCGGTTTAAAAAGGATCAGCGGGCGAAAATCTTAAGCGGGATGAGCCTGTTTTTTGTCGTTTTGCAAGGTGCCTTGGGAGCGTTGACAGTTGTGTTTGAGGAAACCTTTTCCAAAAACTTCGCGCTGGCGCTCCATTTCGGTTTTTCTCTCATTACTTTTGCCAGTGTGGTTCTGTTGACCGTCCACTTCTTCCAGAACAGGCAGGGAACAGTCGGGAAGAAAGTCTCCCCGGTTTCACAGCGGATGAAAACGGCCGTTTGGGCACTTTCCGCTTATACGTATGTCATTGTTTATACCGGGGCATTGGTTCGGCATACCGATGCGACCATGGCTTGTGGGTATTCATTCCCGTTTTGCGGTGGCCTTTATCTTCCCAATCTCAGTTCACTTGCGGGGATTCAGATGTTGCACCGATTTGGGGCGTTTTCCCTCTGGATTCTCGTTCTCCTGTTCATGATCTTGGTCCTGCGGAGTTATCGGGCGCGAACAGACCTGGTGCGTGCAAGCATCATGGCGCTGATTTTGATTACCTTGCAGGCGGTGAGTGGTGTCATCATCATTTTGACAGGAGGGAAGCTGGTGCCGGAAATGGTTCACAGCACGATTATTTCGGTCTTTTTCTGCGTTCTCTCCTATCTCTGCATGCAAGTTGGCACCCCTTGGGGAAAAAAGCGGCCGGTATTGATTCCTGAAGAGGGGATCACCCATTAAAGATGGAATGGAATAATAGACGGGAAGGATGATTCCTTCCCGTTTTTTAATGGCAACATGAACACGCGCTCGACATTTTTTTCTTGTTGGGCTATACTCATTCATAGAAGGTGAACAATTGAATGATTGTATCTTGCATCCTTCGGGGCAGGGTGAAATTCCCGACCGGCGGTGATGATGGCGATTCGTTGCGATCTCAGCCCGTGACCCGCTTTTGCGGTGGATTCGGTGAAACTCCGAAGCCGACAGTATAGTCTGGATGGGAGAAGGATGAATGGGACTGGTGTACCCTTTGATCGCTGTTTTTTAAAAGCGGAGGTTAAAGGTTTATTTCTGCATGCCTTGATATTGAACGGTACACCGCCTGCTTCTTCCGATTTCTGCCTCGAATTTCAAGCGAATTCGAGGTTTTTTATTTTCTCAAGGTAAGGAGAGACCCATGGAAACACATGAGCATTGGATGAAGTTGGCCGTCAATCTGGCAAGATCGGCGGAAGGGCAGACCTCTCCAAATCCAATGGTGGGAGCTGTGGCGGTAAAAAATGGCCGGATGGTTGGTGTCGGGACCCATTTGCGGGCTGGGACGCCACATGCCGAGGTGCACGCCCTGAACATGGCAGGGGAGGAAGCGAAAGGGGCTACTTTGTATGTTACGCTGGAGCCCTGCAACCATTTCGGGAGAACCCCGCCATGTACGGAAAAAATAATTGAGTACGGGATCAGCAAGGTTGTGATCGGATCGCTTGATCCTGATCCCAGGGTTTCAGGCCAAGGAATCGCCCGGTTGCGCGAAGCCGGGATCGAGGTGGTTTCAGGCGTTCTCGAACAGGAGTGCCTGCGCATGAATGAAGCTTATTTTCACCATCGGCGCACGGGCAAACCTTTTGTTGCCTTGAAAATGGCAACCACCCTGGATGGAAAGATTGCCACCGAAAACGGGGACAGCCGATGGGTCACGGGAGAAAAAGCACGAGCCCGTGTTCACGATTTGCGCCGCAGGTATGATGCCATTCTTGTCGGGAGCGGAACCGTGCTGGCGGATAATCCCCGGTTGACTGTAAGGCTGGGTGGCGAAGCGGCCAATCATCCTTTGCGTGTCATTGTGGACAGCACGCTTCGCACTCCGCCCGATGCGCTGGTGACGGATGTGGCCGAGGCACCGACCTGGATTTTTACCACCGAGCGCAAAGATCCCAAGGCTGAAAAGCGTCTGAGCGAGAAGGGGGTGCGTGTGATCACGGCAGGTCGCGGTCCGCGTGTGGATTTGGATGCCATGCTGGCCTTTCTCGGTGAACAGGGAATCTTGTCCTTGCTTGTGGAGGGCGGGGGTGAAATCAATGCCTCCTTTCTTTCCGGGGGACATGTGCAGAAAGTGATTACTTTTCTGGCTCCCAAGTTGCTCGGGGGAAAAGACAGCCGTTCCGCCATCGCCGGATCCAATCCGCAGCGGATGGCCGATGCCGTCCGGTTGCGCGACCTCGATATTGAACGGATCGGCGAGGATTTTCTCATCATGGGATATGTAGACCAAGAGACAGGAAGGGATGGGTGACATGTTTACTGGAATCGTTGAAGAAGTGGGCCGGGTGCGAAACATAAAGAAAACGCCCCTCACGATGACGATCGCCATCACTTGTCAAAAAGTGTTGGAAGGGACGAAACTGGGAGACAGTATTGCCGTAAACGGCGTTTGTCTGACGGTTACGGAGTTGGGGGCGGATTATTTTACCGCCGATGTGATGCCGGAGACCGTGAAACGGACCAATCTGCATGAATTAACCCTTTCATCTCCCGTTAATCTGGAGCGGGCGGTTGCCGCCGGACAGCGCATGGGAGGCCATTTTGTGCAGGGGCATGTCGACGGAGTCGGGACGATTGTCGCCCGGACACCGTATGAAAATGCGGTTCTGTTTCGCATTCAAGTCGATCCGCATCTGACGGAATATATGGTTGAAAAGGGATCGGTTGCCATGAACGGCATCAGTTTGACCATCGTTGAAACGGGAGATGATTTCTTTACCGTTTCCGTGATTCCCCACACGATTCAGGAGACGATGCTGAGTGAGGCCCACCCTGGAACCAAGGTGAATGTGGAAGTGGATATGATCGGCAAGTACATTGTTAACCATCTGAACAAACGATCCGGTTCCCCGTCAACTTCTTTGAGTGTGGAGAAATTACAAGAGACAGGGTTTATCGGTTAAGGGGGGAGAGTACATGTCATTTCATACGATTGAAGAAGCGCTTGCGGATTTGAAACAAGGAAAAATCATTATTGTTGTCGATGACGAGGACCGGGAAAATGAAGGGGACCTGGTGGCACTCGCGGAAAAAGCAACGCCCGAAGTGATTAACTTCATGATCACTCATGGGCGGGGACTGGTTTGTGTTCCACTTGAAGAGAAAAGAGCGAAAGAACTGGACTTGCCGATGATGGTAAGCCACAATACCGACCGGCACGGTACGGCCTTTACGGTTTCGGTGGACGCCATGAATACCTCTACGGGTATTTCCGCATTTGAACGGGCCGATACCATTGGACAACTCATCGATGAGAAAAAAGGGCCGAATGATTTCCGCCGTCCTGGTCATATCTTTCCGTTGATTGCCAGAGAAGGCGGCGTGCTGAGAAGAGCGGGGCATACGGAAGCCGCTGTCGATTTGGCCCGGCTTTGCGGAGCTTATCCGGCCGGAGTCATCTGTGAAGTGATCAAGGAGGACGGCACGATGGCCCGCGTCCCCGATTTAATCGAGCTGGCGCGCACGTTTGACCTGAAGTTGATCACGATTCAGGATCTGATTCAGTACAGACGTCAGAAAGAAACATTGATCCATCGCGAAGTGTCGGTTCGCATGCCGACGGAATTCGGCGAATTCACGATGGTGGGCTATTCCAATGATGTGGATTACAAAGAGCACGTCGCCCTGGTCAAAGGCGAGATCGATCCGGACCGGCCGGTTTTGGTCCGCGTTCACTCGGAGTGTCTGACGGGCGATGTCTTCGGATCAATGCGCTGCGACTGCGGTCCCCAGTTGCACGCGGCTCTGCAGAAGATCGAAGAAGAGGGATCGGGCATTCTTTTATATATGCGGCAGGAAGGGCGCGGCATCGGCCTGTTAAACAAACTGCGAGCGTATAAATTGCAGGAAGAAGGTCTGGATACTGTTGAAGCCAATTTGCGCCTCGGATTTCGCGATGACCTCAGGGAATATGGAATCGGGGCTCAAATCCTGCGTGATCTTGGGGTTCGCAAAATACGACTGATGACCAATAATCCGCGCAAGATTACAGGACTTAAAGGGTATGGACTCGAAGTGGTAGAGGTTGTCCCGATTGAACTGCCGCCAAACAAAGTGAACCGCAAATATATGGAAACCAAAAAAACAAAGCTGGGGCATCTGTTGCACCTGTAAAGTGGGAGGATACTGTTATGGCAAACATTTTTGAAGGAAATCTGGTTGCAGAAGGAAAACGATTTGCGATTGTGGTGAGCCGATTCAACGAATTTATTACCGGGAAACTGCTGGAAGGCGCATTGGATGCCTTAAAACGCCATGGAGCAGAAGAGCGGAACATCGATGTCGCCTGGGTTCCAGGGGCTTTTGAAATTCCGTTGGCAGCCGATCGAATGGCCGCATCGAAGAAATATGACGCCGTCATCACTTTGGGCTGCGTCATTCGCGGGGCGACCAGCCATTACGATTATGTTTGCAACGAAGTTTCCAAAGGGGTGGCAGCGGCAAGCCTGCGTCACCATTTGCCTGTCATTTTTGGGGTTGTAACCACGGAAAACATCGAACAGGCAATTGAGCGCGCAGGAACAAAAGCGGGCAACAAAGGCTGGGAAGCGGCAGTAAGCGCAATCGAAATGGCAAATTTGCTGCATCAGTTAAACCGATAAGAAAGACGGGATTGAGCGGTGGATGTAAAAATCAAACTCGATATGTTTGAAGGGCCGCTTGACCTTCTGCTGCACTTGATTGAAAAAGCGGAAGTCGATATTTATCAGATTCCGATCGCACGAATCACGGATCAGTATGTGCAGGTGATTACGGCTGCCCAGGAGCGGGAGCTGGAAGTAGCGAGCGAATTTTTGGTGATGGCCGCCACACTTTTGGCCATCAAGAGCAAAATGCTTTTACCCAAACAGGAGCTGATCGAAGAAGATTTTTCGATGACGGAAGAAGAGGATTGGTTTGACGATCCCCGGACAGAGCTTGTGGAAAGACTGCTGGAATATAAGCGCTACAAGCGTTTGGGGGAAGTGCTCAGGCAGAAGGAAGCGGAGCGGAGCAAAGTATTTTCACGACCTCCGCTCGATCTCACCCCCTATACGCCTGAAGTGAACCCGGTCGAAGGACTGACTCCCGATGATCTGTTGCAAGCGTTTGTCGAGGCGCTGAAAAACAGGCAGCCACAGGAGCCGATGGCCAAAGTCGCGCGGGAGGAGATTTCCGTCAGCGAGCGGATGGAGGAGATTCATCAGGAATTGCTGCAAAAAGGGCAACTGTTTTTCACCCACCTTCTGCATTGGGGAACGGTCAGCAAAGAACGGGTGATAACGACGTTTCTGGCTTTGCTTGAGCTGATGAAATTGAAGAAAATCGTTTGCAGGCAACAAACCTTGTTCGGTGAAATATTGATAGAACCACTGGAGATCGGGGTGAGCTAGGATGAAGCCGGAAATGAAACCAGTGATCGAAGGCTTGCTCTTTGCGGCAGGAGACGAGGGACTGAGCCTGAAAGAACTGTCCGAAGCAACGGGATTGTCTAAACATGAGGCGGAACTTCTGATTCATGAACTGCGTGTTGACCTGAAAGAAGCGGGACGGGGCATCCAGATTGTCAAAGTGGCTCAAGTCTACCAGATGACTACGCTTCCCGAACACGCTCCGTACTTTGAGAAATTGGCTCAAGCGCCCAGCCGCAGCGGTTTATCCCGGGCTGCTCTGGAAACATTGGCGATTGTGGCCTACCGTCAGCCGCTGACGAGAATGGAGATTGAGGAAATTCGCGGCGTCAAGAGCGAACGTGTCATCCAGGTGTTGCAGCGCAAAGGGCTGATCAAAGATGTCGGCAGGGCGGAAGGGGCGGGACGTCCCATCCTGTATGGCACTACAAAAGAATTCCTGGAATACTTCGGGCTTAATCGCCTCGATGAATTGCCGCCGGCCGATTCCATTTTCGATTGGCAGGAATGGGAACAAGACCGCCGCGATTTGTTTGCGCGTCTGGGAATGGAAGTCGACCAAGAGACCGCCGGGCCGGATGAATGGGATGAAGAGCCGACTTCGGTCGAAATTTAAAAAAGTTGTTTTAGCGGGCCATCATCGGCCCCTTTTTTCTGTAAAATGCATAGCTGGCAGGGCATCTTCTTCCTCTTTGAGTTCCTGATAACCAGTCAGGGAACCCCGCTTCCTTTCCGGGGTTTGCTCGGTTTTCGGTTTCGTGCAACCGTTTTCTTTTTTAATTGAAAATGGGGAAGGATTGAAGGCAAAAAAAGAGAATCAGGTCAAACAGAGCCTTTGGTTGTTGCCCGTTTTTTGGTGCAAACGATGGGCGCAGATATGAAATTTTTGTTCATCCGGGTTTTCCGGGGGTTCTTTTTTAAGGAGGAGAACGTCGCTTGTTACATCATTTGATCACCCGAGAGACGATTGTATTGAAAGATTTTGTGAGCAATTGGAAGGAAGCCATAAAATCGGCAGCGGAACCGCTTCTGAAGCTAGGTTTGATCCGCGAAGAATATGTGTCGGCGATGATTGAAATCATAGAAAAACTGGGGCCTTATGTTGTACTTACTCCTCATGTGGCAATTGCCCATGCGAGACCGGAAGCGGGTGTGAACCGACTGTCGATGAGTTTGTTGCGTCTGAAAGAGAGCGTTTTCTTTGGCATGGGGAAAGAGGTTCATCTGGTTATCGTGCTGGCTGCTGAAGATAACCAACTCCATCTCAAAGCTTTGGCGGAGCTTGCCAGCCTGCTCCGTGAAGAGGAAAACGTGGATAAAATCATTCATGCGGAGAATCCGGATGAGATTTTGACGATCATTCGCCGCTATTCCGCAGAAGATTAAAATTTCTTGTATAGATCCCGGTCATCTTGCCAAAAATACGGAATATGGTAGGTGATGGGGTTGGTTCTGTTTCTCATCATGGCAGGAATTCTGGTTCTTCTTGTTGTTCTTATCTGGTTTACCAGCGTACGAATCGAAATTTTATATAAGCGCGAAAACAAAAATGACAGAGGTGAAATAAAGATTTCTGCCTTGGGGGGATTGGTGCGTTTCCGCGTGAATCTTCCGGAAGTGAAATGGACAGGCATGGATGAAGGGATGCAGGTGGAAGGAACGGTCAAAGGGCAGACGACCGCGGCCAAAATGGCGAAGGAAAAAGGAAAAGTGAAGCTGAACAGGCGGACGTTTCAACGGTTGCGTTTTTACTATCACGAATTTGTCGAGCGTTTTGACCAGTTTCATAAAACGATCCGCTGGTTTTTAAGCAAAGTCACCTTTGAAAAGCTGACATGGGTGACGAAAATCGGCACGGGTGATGCAGCGGAATCGGGCATTTTAACGGGGGTCGCATGGGGAATCAAAACCACGTTGATCGGTTTTTTCAGCCAGTATACCCGTTGGAGGGAAGCCCCGCAGTTAACGATTCACCCCGAATTTAATCGTGAGGTCTTGGAAACCTATTTTCACAGTATAATCCGATTCCGGGTTGGGCATGCTATCCTTGGTGCCAAACGTTTATTACTCCATATGCGGACAGGGAGGGAACGGACAACATGGCAGAACATCCAATTCAAAGCTTAATGCAGACAGCGATGGAAAACATCCGGGAAATGGTTGATGTGAATACGATTATCGGCGATCCGGTGGAGACGCAGGACGGCCATGTGATCATTCCCGTTTCAAAAGTGGGCTTTGGTTTTGCCGCCGGAGGCAGCGAGTTTAAAGGAGTCGAAGAAGACCGGGATGGCCGGGGGCACGGAGGCGGACAGGGAAAAGGCCAAAATGAGGATGACGCCGGCGTCAAATTCCCCTTTGGAGGCGGCAGCGGTGGAGGCGTTTCCATTACTCCGGTCGCTTTTATCGTCGTTGGTGAAAAAGGAGTCCGCCTGCTCAACATGGACGGTACCACCCATTTATATGACCGGATTATCGATTTGGCTCCATCCGTGTTTGAACAGATTAAAAATCTCGGGCGCAAGAAGAACCAGGGGCAAGAAAACGGGTATTCCCCGATGCAATAGGATTGGAAGAACGACACAGTCTTTTCAGGCAGTGTCGTTTTTTATTTGTATATTCTTGTCCCCCTTTTCATATATATGGGTACAAACCCAGACTGAAAGCGGGGTGAGTCATGTTGCTGAAACGGGTCGGATGCGGAATACTCCTCTTTATGTTGCTTTTAAACGGATCACCCGGGATCAAGCAAGCATGGGCTGAACAGGATTTAGCCCCCGGTGCCCAGGCAGCGATATTGTACGATGCCACTTCAGGGAGGATTCTTTATCAAAAAAATGCGGATAAAGAGATGCTGATCGCCAGTCTGACCAAAATCATGACAGCGATTATTGCCATCGAGAACGGGAAAATGAATGAACTCGTGACCGTCGGCCCCGATGCGGCGGGAGTGGAAGGCTCATCCATCTATCTGAAACAGGGGGAAAAAATCCCATTAAGCACCCTGCTTTACGGTCTCATGCTGCGATCGGGCAATGATGCCGCTGTAGCAATCGCCGAACATATTGGCGGTTCTCTTGAAGGGTTTGTTTATATGATGAATGAGAAAGCTGCTTATTTGGGGATGGTACACACTCATTTCGTCAATCCGCACGGTTTGGATATGCCGGGACATTACTCATCCGCCCGGGACTTGGCAATTTTAACCGCTTATGCTTTGAAAAACCCCATTTTTCAGGAGATTGTGAAGACAGAGGTCAAAACGGTTCCCTGGCCGGGTGAAAAATGGCATCGCAAGTTTTATAACAAAAACAAAATGCTCCGCTTTTACAAATGGGCTGATGGAGTGAAAACCGGTTATACCAAGAAAGCGCGCAGGACACTCGTTTCATCGGCAACGAAGGACGGACATCAGTTGATCACCGTCACCCTGAATGACGGGGATGATTGGAAAGATTCAATGAACATGCTGGAATACGGCTTTAACCATTACGATTTGCTGCCTGTGCTTGTCAAGGGACAGGATTTGCTCCGGAAGGAATATATGACAGAAGATGATCAGAAATTTCGCGTCGTCTCGGAAATTACATACCGATATCCGCTTACCGTGGATGAACGGAAAAAGATTACCGTGGAACCTGTGATCACGTATCCGCTCCATCTGGTGGAGCAAAATCGGATGCAGGTGGGAACTGCCCGTATATTCCTCGATGATCAGCTGATTGGTTCGGCTCCGTTAGTTGTTCAGTATATGAACGAGCCGTCAGTCTGGAATCGCTGGAAGGAAATGATGGGATATGTGTTTTTTCAGAGGTGGATTTGACCGATGATCAATTATATCTGGTTTTTCATGATTTTGAGCGGGGCGGTTGCGGCTGCGGTTCAAGGAAAACTCAATCTGGTTACGACTGCCGCATTAAAGGGGGCGGAAGAAGCGGTGGCCGTTTGTATCGGTTTGATCAGTATCCTTGTCTTCTGGATGGGCATGATGCGAATCGCCCAGGATGCCGGGCTGCTGGAGAAGTTGGCCAAGCTGTTAAAGCCGGTGGCATCGTTTTTGTTTCCCGGCGTTCCTCATAACCATCCGGCAATGGGGTACATCTTGTCCAACATGAGCGCCAATTTGTTCGGCCTTGGGAACGCGGCGACGCCGATGGGATTGAAAGCGATGGAGGAGCTGCAAAAGTTGAACCCTGATTCCAAGACTGCAACGCCGGCCATGTGCACGCTGCTCGCTCTGAATACATCGGGACTTACCTTAATTCCGACTACGGTGATCGGCATCCGGCTTAAATACGGGTCGGCTAATCCGACAGAGATCATCGGGCCCACGTTATTGGCCACCATCATTGCCACCACCATTGCCATTCTGCTGGATCGATATTATCGTAGCCGCACTTTTGATCAATACGGAAATTTAAAGAAATAAACGTTCATATTTTTTCGGCACATTCAACCAATGAGGGTTTGAGGGGGGGACAAACATGCTTCTGGATCTTATCAATTTTATTTCCAAAATGATGTTGCCGGCAATTCTGGTCTTTGTCCCCCTGTATGCCATTTTTCGCAAAGTTCCCATTTATGAAAGTTTCATCGAGGGGGCGAAGGAAGGATTTCCAACAGCCATTTCCATTATCCCGCATCTGGTGGGGATGATGGTGGCTGTGGCTGTTTTTCGCGATACGGGGGCGTTGCAATTTTATTTGCAATTCCTCACTCCTCTATTGGATTTCTTTCACATTCCGCATGAAGTGGTGCCGATTGGCATTTTGCGCCCCATTTCCGGAACCGGTTCGCTTGCCTTTGTCGAAAGTATTTTGCGAATCTACGGGCCTGATTCCTTTCTCGGAAAACTGGCTTCGACGATTCAGGGCAGTACGGATACCACCCTCTATGTGCTGACAGTGTATTTTGGAGCGGTTGGCATTAAGCGTACGCTGTATGCGTTAAAAGTGGGACTGTGGGCTGACCTGGCCGGGTTCTTGGCTTCCTGGATCATCTGCACCATCGTTTTCGCCCATTGACCGATTCGTTTTCCCGCTTTTCTTCGGTGGCCATGCCGCCGTTTTTTTTTGCCTTTGCAACAGAGAATGATGTGAAAAACTTGTGAAAACATGGGTAAACGGTTAAGATGTCATAGAGGTGACTGGATGCATGGAACGATTGCAAAAAGTGATGGCCCATGCCGGCGTGGCATCAAGGCGTCGCTGTGAAGAACTGATCACAGCGGGGCGGGTGAAAGTGAACGGCCGGATTGTGAAAGAACTCGGGATGAAAGTCGACCCGGAAACTGATCAAATCGAAGTGGACGGCCGGCCGCTCAGAAGGGAACAAAAAAGGACATTTCTTTTTTACAAACCGCTGCGGGTGATTACAAGTATGTATGATCCGCAGGGCAGGAAAACGATTGCCGATTTTTTCCGGGACATCAAGGAGCGGGTTTATCCCGTGGGCCGATTGGACTACGATACAGAAGGATTGCTTTTGGTCACAAATGACGGAACTCTCGCCAATCACTTGCTTCATCCCCGGTATGAAGTGGAAAAGGTGTATATTGCCACCGTTCAGGGGAAGCCGAGTCACTCCAAACTCGAGCTTTTGCGCCATGGGGTGGAATTGGAAGATGGGTTGACGGCACCTGCCAAGGTTCGTTTGCTGGAATCGGATGAGAAAAGTTCCAGGCTGGAGCTGGTGATCCATGAAGGCCGAAATCGCCAGGTGCGCCGGATGTGCGCGGCCATCGGACACCCGGTGGAAAAACTGATTCGCACGCGCATTGGATTTTTGGGGATCAACGGCCTTAAAAGGGGAGAATACCGGGAATTAAAGCCGTCAGAGATTCAGCGTTTGAAGAAAATGTTACAAATATGAGACGATATTTCAAACAATCTTCAAATTGACGGCCTGAGAGAATAAGAGGCAGCGTTATAATGAAGAATGGGGGGATAGAACCACAACCGTTATTGCGCTCACGGGTTCCGGGAGGAGAAATAAAAGATGATCGAGAACAGCAAATGTGAATGTGGACACAATAACCCCGTTGGTACCATTCTCTGTGAGTACTGCGGGAAACCGCTGGATGAGGAGTTAAAAGAGAAACAGACCATTGCCAAAGAGATGCGCTATGAAGGCAAAGCGCGCCGTTCTCAGACGCTCCCTGCTTCGCCTTTCGATATGGTCTGGAATTTTTTCTCCTCCGTAAAAGTAGCGGTGATTCTTATTTTGATCACGTTGGTGACGGCAGGAATCGGTTCCATCTATCCGCAGGAAAATCTGATTCCGGAGACAGACAGGTTGGGATATTATGAACAGCATTACGGATTTACCGGCAAGCTGTTTTATGTAACGGGTTTTTCCCATGTGTATGAAACATGGTGGTTTTTCCTTCTTGTGGCAATGATCGGAATATCCCTTGTCGTCTGCAGCCTGGACCGGGTTGTTCCTCTTTTTAAAGCGCTTAACAACCAACAAACGGTAAAAAGTACCGAATTTATTTCCAAACAGCGCATCAGGGACCAAAAAAACGTTCCGGCTGAAGAAAAAGAGGAGAAATTGCAACAAATCAGTGCTGCTCTGGAGAAAAAATTTTATCGCGTCCATCGGGATGGCGATTCCCTGCTGGCGGAAAAAGGCAGAATCAGCCGTTGGGGTCCCTACATCAATCATATTGGGTTAATCCTTTTTTTATTGGGGATTTTGCTGAGATACATACCGGGATGGTACCTCGATGAAACCATGTGGGTGCGTGAGGGCGAGATTAAACGAGTCCCCGAAACTCCCTACTATGTAAAGAATGAGCGTTTTTCCATTCAGTTTTACAATGGTACCCAGTCAGAGAATGAGGGGCCGATTGTAAAAAAATATGAAACGGATGCCGTCCTTTATAAGAAGAATGAAAAAAACGGGAAATTGATTCCCGTTAAAAAATCGCCGATTCTGGTAAACCATCCGTTGAAGTACGACGATCTGATGCTGTATCAGGCTGATTTCCAGATGGGGCTTCTCGACTCGATCAAGCTGAAGGTGACGGAGAAAAAAACAGGGAAACAGATGGGCACGTTTACGGTCGATTTATACAATCTCGATCCCAACCATGTCTACCATGTCGGCAATCTGGATGTAAGGGCGCTGGAATATTATCCTGACTTCGCCATGAAGGATAACCGGCCGATCACGAAATCCCAGGATCCAAACCGCCCTGCCTTTATTTTTGAAGTGAAGGAGAAAGGGCAACAAGAGGGAGAGAAATCATGGGTGATCGCCGGGGAAAATCTGGACAGCCTTACCAAACAAAACAAATATGCGATAGACCTGGCAGGACTTAATATGGTCAACCAAAGCGGCCTGTTGGTCCGTGTGGACAAGTGCCTTCCATTCCTGTTTGTTGGCGGATTTTTTACCATGATCGGGTTGGTGATGGGATTTTACTGGCAACACCGCCGCGTCTGGATTCGCTGGAAGGACGGAATCCTGTATGTTGGCGCCCATACCAACAAAAACTGGTACAGCCTGTTTCGGGAACTGAAGCAAATCGAGTCACTTTCGGAGTTTAGCTTGCAGCCTGTGAAGAAATAGGGGGAAGCGGCACATGGAAAAGCTGATGGAATATCTCCTGCTTTGCACATTTTTTCTTTATCTTCTTTCATCTGTTACGTTTGTCATGGGAATAGCTAAGGATAAAGATCAACAAAATGAAAAAAAGTTGCGCCGCTTTAGCAATCTGGCCGTCGGGATGGCGATCGTCGGCGTGATTTTTCAAACGCTGTTCATCATTACCCGTATCATTATCGGCGGGCATTTTCCCACCAGCAACATGTTTGAATTTACGGCCTTTTTATGTTACACCATAGTTATCGCCTTTGTCATTTTGTATTTTATCTACCGTTCTGCAGTGCTGGGAGCATTTGTCATGCCGCTGGCGGTGATTTTGCTCGCATATGCTTCCGTTTATCCGCGCGATGTACAGCCTCTCATTCCCGCGCTCCAAAGTTATTGGCTCTATATCCACGTTACTACAGCTGCCTTGGGGCAAGGGGCATTTGGTGTCGGTTTTGTGGCCGGACTGATTTACTTGATTAATAAAGTAGGTTTTAATAGAAAAGGGGCCAATGCGCTTTGGCTCGAAATCACATTAACCGTTGTGCTCATGTTTGTCTCGTTTAGTGTGACCAGCTTTGCTTTCGCTGCTGTTCATTATGATGCCAAACTGAGTCACATTGTCGACGGACAGCCGACGGTGGAAGAATATACGTTACCGCCTTTGGTCGGTCCGCACGACGGGAAAGTGATGAACATGGATTCTTTCCTGGGCCTGAAAAAACCTTTGTTTGAAGCGCCGGTCTGGATGAAAGGAAACAAGGCAGCGAGTAAGTTTAATTCCGTGATTTGGTCTGTGCTCAGCGGTTTGATTTTGTACGCGCTCATTCGCCTGTTTGCGCGTAAAAGCTTGCGGGAAATCCTGCATCCGCTTGTAAAAAACCTGAATCTCGATTTGGTCGACGAAATCAGTTATCGTTCAATTGCGATCGGGTTTCCCATCTTTACATTGGGAGCGCTCATTTTCGCCATGATCTGGGCACAGGAGGCCTGGGGCCATTTTTGGAGTTGGGATCCGAAAGAAGTATGGGCTCTGATTACATGGCTGTTCTACAGCGCCTACCTGCACTTGCGGCTCTCCAGAGGATGGCACGGGCTGAAATCCGCCTGGCTTGCAGTAGGCGGTTTTGTGATTATCATGATCAACCTGATCGCAATTAATTTGGTCATCTCGGGATTACATTCTTATGCGTAAATTTTTGGTGACAGCAGAGGTGAACAAGGAATATGGAAAAGCAATATCACATTCTGGTGGTGGATGATGAAGATCGCATCCGCCGCCTGCTAAGAATGTATCTGGAGAGGGAAGGATACCACATCGAAGAGGCGGAAAATGGGGAAAAGGCGCTGGAACTGGCTTTTGAGAACAACTATGATCTCATTCTGCTCGATTTGATGCTTCCGGGGATGGATGGATTGGAGGTTTGTGCGGAAATTCGGAAGAAGAAAGCCACCCCGATCATCATGTTGACGGCGAGAGGGGAGGAGACCAACCGGGTCGAAGGGTTTGAGGCAGGGACCGATGATTATGTGGTGAAACCGTTCAGCCCGCGCGAATTGGTGCACCGGGTCAAGGCGGTGTTGCGCCGGACGTCGGCTACGGCGTTTTTGACGACGGATACGGAAACCCATAATGTGATTGTTTTCCCTGAACTCACGATTGACCACGATGCCCATGAAGTAAAAGCAGGCGGCCGGAAAATCCAATTGACGCCCAAAGAATATGAGCTGCTGTACTATCTGGCCAAATCGCCGGATAAAGTATTCACCAGGGAACAACTTCTTCGTGATGTGTGGCATTATGAGTTTTTCGGCGATTTGCGCACAGTTGATACCCATGTGAAACGTCTGCGCGAAAAACTCAACCGGGCTTCCGCCAAGGCTGCGAAAATGATCACAACAGTCTGGGGAGTCGGGTATAAGTTAGAGGTGCCAAAAGAGTGATTTTACGAAGTGTTGTGGGAAAGCTTTGGCTGACCATCATCGTGTTGGTATCCATGGTATTGGTGCTTCTCAGTTTGTTTTTGAGCGAGCAGGTGGAAAATACGTATGGGAAGGATCAGTTAAAGAGCCTGGAAAACCTGGCGACGGAAATTCAGTCCAATCTGACAAAAACGGTTCCTGACCATACCCAGTATTTGAATAACGTTTTAAAAGTGTCCGAACTGTTCCATACATATATCGTATTGCTGGACCCGAGCGGAGCGGTGAGTCCGGTTGGCGTTTCGCCAAAGGTGCCGGATGTTCCATGGCAAGAGGTTTTGAAAAAAGAGGACATTCAAAAAGTGCTTCACGGCGAGCGTGTTTTCAAAAGGGGAAAAATCACGCTAGAGAAAGATCCGACGGACTTCAGTCTGTTTAAAAATGATATCCTGCTGGTCGCTGTTCCCTATATCAAGGATGGCAAAACGACGGGTGCGATTGTCCTGTATCAAACGCAGGAGCAATTGAGCGAAACGGATATCAAACGCTGGATTTTTTACTCGGCTCTGATCGGCATCGCCCTGACCACTGTTTTTGCATTCTTCTTGTCCACGCGCATTTCCCAGCCGCTGATCCAGATTAAAAAAGCGGCGGAAAAAATGGCTCGCGGGGAATTCTCCATCAGGGTGCCGGTGCGGTATCACGAACGGGATGAAGTGGCGGAACTGGCCTTGACATTTAATCGCATGGCATCGCAACTGGAAGATTCGATTCATCAGCTGTCCCAGGAAAAAGAGCAATTGTTCAGTATTCTCCGCAGCATGACGGACGGTGTCTTGACCATTAACCGTTATGGAAAAATTATTTTGAGCAACCCGGTTGCCGGACGTTTTCTGTCCACGTGGAAGGGACAGATTAAAGAGAACACACTTCCTCCTCCCATGCAAGTGTTTTTTGACAAGGTGATCGAAGACAACAAAGAGCATACAGGGGATATAACCGAGCAGGGGAGAACCTGGGTCGTGGTCATGTCCCCTCTCTATGACCGGGATCAGGTGCGCGGAGTGGTCGCAGTGCTGCGCGATGTGACGGAAGAGCGCCGGCTGGAGAAAATGCGCAAGGATTTTGTTGCAAATGTGTCGCACGAACTCCGCACACCGCTGGCGATGTTGCAGGGCTACAGCGAAGCACTGATGGATGACATCGCGGAAACACCGGAAGAGCGCCGCGAGATCGCTCAGGTGATTAACGAGGAGTCCCAGCGGATGGGACGGCTGGTGCGGGAATTGCTTGATTTGGCGCGCATGGAGGCCGGCCATATTCAAATCGTGCCAACCGAACGTTCCCTGTATGATTTTGTGCAGCGGATCATTCGCAAATTCCAGGCACTTGCCAGGGAGAAACAGGTTCATCTCTCCGCGAAGATTGAAGAGAATTTGCCTTGCATCTATTGGGATGGGGATAAAATTGAACAGGTGTTGACGAACCTGATTGACAATGCGATCCGCCATACCCCGCCGGAAGGATCTGTCTGTGTCCATGTCTATGAGCAGGACGGGATGATCCATTTGGATGTGGAGGATACGGGTTCCGGAATTCCCGAGGAAGATTTGCCGTTTGTCTTTGAACGTTTTTACAAAGCGGATAAAGCACGCACCCGCGGACAATCGGGCGGCACTGGATTGGGCTTGTCGATTGTCAAGCATTTGGTCAATGCTCATGGAGGGAATGTTTCCGTTAAAAGCCAATTGGGCGTAGGAACGGTCTTCATGGTGGAATTGCCGGTGCGGGTGAAGGTGGAGGAAGAAGTAAGCCTGGCATAGCGCCAGGCATTTTTTTATTTCTGGTATTCGCGTGGAACAAGGGGTCTCATTCTCACCTGATTGATGATCACCCCTTTTGGAGCGGAAACGATCGTCCAAACCGTTTCAGCCACTTGTTCGGCTTCAAGCGCATAATCTTTGTGGCGGCCGAACTCCGTTTTGATGGATCCGGGACATACTGTGGATACCTTTACCTGGTGCGGCTTTAGTTCCAAGGTGAGTGCATCGGACAGTGCCATCAACCCGAATTTGGAAGCGCAATATCCAGCCCCGCCCGCAAAGCTCTCCGTTCCGGCAATACTGGAAATATTAACGATATGGCCTTCAGTTTCCTTTAAATGGGGGATGGCATATTTACAAGCCAGAAAGGCTCCCTTCAGATTGACGGCCATCATTTGATCCCAATCGTCTTCCGATAGATCTTCCACTTTGCCGAAGCGGCCGATGCCGGCGTTGTTGACCAAAATGTCCAGGCGTCCAAAGCGTTCTCGGGTAAAATCGATCAATGCTTTGACCTCTGTCGCCCGGGTCACGTCACATGGAAAGGAGACGATTTTCTGCGACTCTTCTTGTTGAAGTTGCTCCAGTTTTTCCTTGCTGCGCGCAGCGGCGACAACCAGAGCTCCGCCTCGGGCCAGACGTGTGGCAATCGCCCTGCCCAACCCTTTGCTCGCTCCGGTTACAATTGCGACTTTTCCACTTAAACTGCTCAAATGGATACCCTCCTTTTATCTGTGAAAGTGCTTTGCAGGTTGAGCGTGATGCCCCCTGCTTTCTCGCGTTCCTGCTGGTGCGCTTTCGATTTTTCATACAGGTTGTGCGGGAAAGACGGAAGCTTTCCGCACAGGAAGAAGCAGAGGAACGGGGTTCCCCTGCTTTTACACTTATATTATAGATCAATTTCGATCAGAGACTGAATTTCTTTTAATTCCTGAAGAGATGCAATCAGCGATTGGGGCAGTGGTTTATCAATTCGCAAGACCATGATTGCCTGGCCGCCGATCGCCTGACGTCCCACCTGCATGGTGGCAATGTTGATATCATGGCTGCCGAGGAGTGTGCCGACACGGCCGATTGCCCCGGGCTGATCACGATGCTGGACAAAGACCAGGTGACCCTGCGGTGTCACATCAACCGGATAGTCGTCGATCTTGGTGATTCGCGACCCGAAGCCGTTCAGCAGGGTACCCGCAACGCTGCGAATATCCGTTGCCGTCACTACTTCCACTTTGATCAATTGGGTAAAGCCGTGGGTGTTTGCCGTTTTTTGCTCGACGACTTGAATGCCGCGCTGTTTGGCCAGGTGAGGTGCATTGACGTAGTTTACATCGGTTAAGTGGTGTGACAGAACCCCTTTTAAAATGGTACGGGTAAGGGGGGCCACTTCCAATTCGGCCACTTCTCCGGAATATGTAACCGTAATTTTCGTCAATGCCCCGCTGGCCACTTGGGAAATAAATTTGCCGAGTTTTTCGGCCAATTCCTGGTACGGCGCCAGCTTTTGTTGCAGTTCGGCCGGGATGGAAGGAAGATTCACCGCATTTTTAAACGGTTCGCCGCGCAGGATATGCAAAACTTCCTCGCACACGTCTACCGCCACGTTTTCTTGTGCTTCCAGAGTGGATGCTCCCAGGTGGGGAGTCGCAATCACTTGCGGAAGGGAAAAGAGAGGGTGCTCACCCGGTGGTTCGTTTTCAAATACATCCAGCGCCGCTCCGGCCACTTTCCCCGATTGAATGGCGTCGTAAAGCGCTTCTTCGTCGATGATTCCTCCGCGTGCACAGTTAAGGATGCGAACGCCGTCCTTCATCAGAGAGAAGGTTTCTTTATTGATCAAATGCCGGGTTTCCTTGGTCAGAGGGGTGTGCACCGTAATGAAATCCCCCGCTGCAATCGCTTCTTCAAATGTAGCTTTTTTTACCCCGATTTTGGCGGCGCGCTCGTCTGACAGATAAGGATCGAAGGCGACGACATTCATGCGGAACGCTTTGGCCCGTTTGGCCAGTTCTGTGCCGATCCGGCCCAGTCCGATGATGCTTAACGTTTTTTGGTTCAGTTCCACGCCGACAAAATTTTTCCGGTTCCATTCTCCGCTGATCACAGAGCGATAAGCCTGCGGGATATTGCGCGCCAAGGCAATCAGCATGGCAAAGGTGTGTTCGGCTGTGGAGATGGTGTTGCCGTCGGGGGCATTGACGACGATAATCCCCTTTTTGGTGGCAGCCGGAACGTCGATATTATCGACACCGACCCCTGCACGGGCGATCACTTTCAACCTGCTTGCTTTTTCGATCAGCTCTGCCGTCACTTTGGTTTGGCTTCGCACCAATAAGGCATCAGCGGTTTCGATGGCAGAAAACAGTTCTTCACCGGTCAGACCCGGTTTTCTTTTCACTTCCACATCTTCTGCTTCCAGCAGTTGATAAATTCCCTGTTCGCTGAGCGGATCCGTTATCAAAACTTTATACATGAAGCATCACCTCTTGTGCCGCTTTTACACCGCTGCCGAGCTCAACCGGGACGCCTGTTTTGATGAGGGCGATCTCCAGAGCTGACAGCACGGTCAAGATATCCAGTTCATCACAATATCCCATGTGGCCGATGCGAAAGATTTTTCCCTTAAGATGCTGTTGTCCGCCGGCGACGCCGACCCCGAGTGCCCGCAATTCTTTTCGGAGCGTTTCTGCTTCCCACTTCTCACGGCCGCCGTAAACGGATGTGACGGTGGGAGAAGCGTCGGCATCGGAGGTCATCAGTTCAAGACCGAGGGCTTTGATTCCCGCCCGGGTCATGGTTTTCAATCGCTCGTGGCGGGCAAAGACCCGGGGCAATCCCTCTTCTTCCAGCATGGCAAGAGCCTCTGCCAAACCGTAGAGAAGGGAAAGCGCCGGCGTATAGGGAGTAGTTTCTTTTTCCAAATTCTTACGGTAGGCGAGCAGATCCAAATAAAAGCGCGGGGTCGGATTTTGTTCAATCTGTTTCCATGCGCGTTGGCTGACTGCCGCAAAGGCGAGGCCGGGCGGGAGCATCAGTGCTTTTTGCGAACCGGTGACCATGATATCGATGCCCCATTCGTCCATCTTGCAGGGAACGGCGCCGAGGCAGCTGACACCGTCGGCAATCACCAGCGCATCAGAGTGTTCACGAACGGATTGGGCCAACTCCCGGACCGGATTTAAGACGCCGGTAGATGTTTCGCAATAGGTGAAAAAGACAGCTTTGGCCGCAGGATGTTGCCGGAGGAACGAGGCCAACAGATCCGGATCGCAGGCTTTCCCCCAAGGCAGATCCAAGCGGTGCAAGGTAATTCCATACTTTTGCACGATTTTGGCAAACCGGTCTCCGAAAGCGCCGGTCACCACGACAACCGCTTCTTCTCCCGGTGAGACGGTATTCACGACGGCGGCTTCCAAAGCGCCGGTTCCGCTGCTGCTGAGGAGAAGAGGATCAGTCTTGGTGCCGAAAACCAGTTTTAATTTGGCAGAGCATTCCAAATAGAGTGAAGAAGCTTCACCGCTTCGATGACCGATCATCGGTTTTTGCATCGCCTGCATCACACGCGCCGGAACCGGTGTCGGGCCGGGAATGCGCAAATGGAATTTGTCGGAAAAGGACATGATTCTTACCCCCTTCAATGAGATCAAAATAAAAAGAACCTCACGCCCATACCAATCCCAATGGATCGGAGGGACGAGAGGTTCGTGGTGCCACCCTCATTTGTTGCCGGTTCACACCGACAACCTTGGCAAGTCCAGGATCAGGACTCATGGATAACGGGTCTGCCGTGCCAGCCTACTTCAAATTCAACCAGCCGCTCCGGAGTGCTCCACATCCGAAAACTTGCCGATTCGCAGCAACCATCGGCTCTCTGGGAAGTTTTCCGTGATGTTTGGCTCCATCATCGTTTTTCTACTCTGAAATTTGATAATTAATTTAGCACGGTAATGTATTTGTGTCAACCTGAAATTTTGAAAAAGAAGGGCAAGATTCGCTTCCTTGCAGAGGGGCCACCGGTTGAAAATTTTGTGTTAAGATATAGGTTGCCTTCAATTGAAAAAACGGAACGGAACACCTGAGGGAAAGGAGGGATTTGTTGCAATGATGAATGCGACAGTGAAAGAGATGATTTTAAGCGGGCTTAACGAAGAGCAATGCCGGGCGGTTACGGCTCCGGAAGGGCCGGTTGCCGTTTTTGCCGGGCCCGGGAGCGGAAAAACCACGGTATTGACGCGCAGGATTTTGTATTTGCTGGAACAGGGGAATTCAGCAAACCAATTGATGGTGGTCACATTTACCCGTGCAGCCGCGCGGGAGATGAAAGCGAGATTGGAGCAGATTGCGCCCGGACAGAGTAAAGAGATGTACATCGGGACTTTTCACTCGCTTTTTTTCCGTATGTTGCGGGAGAGCGGGGAGTTTCCGCCGCCATTGCTTGGCGCGAAGGAACAAGCGGGATGGATTCGGGAGATTTTGGGGCAGAAGGAGCAGCCTGCGGATGAAGAGACCATTGGTACATATCTCAATCAGATCGGCCTTTGCAAAGGGAACGCGATATTGCCGGGGCAATTAAAGGTGCAAAAGCAGAAAAATGTTTTATTTCGCGATGTTTTTTCCGCTTATGAAGAGAGGAAGCAAGCAGAGGGGGTATGGGATTACGACGATATTCTGCTCGCCGTTTACAGCCGGTTGAAGCGCCCCGGTTTCAGGGACTACTGGCAAAATCGCTTTCGCCATCTTCTGGTGGATGAATTTCAAGACATCAATCGTGTGCAATACGACGTTCTCATCCAGCTGGCTGCCGGGCACCGCTGCCTTTTTGCCGTCGGGGATGATGACCAGGCCATTTACGGATTTCGGGGAAGCGATCCCCGGTTTATGTTGAAGATCAGTGAGGATTTTCCGGAAGCGAGGCGAATTATCCTTACGGTCAATTATCGTTCAACAGAGGAGATTATTGGGCTCAGCGAGCGACTGATCAGGAAAAACCGTTTGCGGCAACCCAAAACGCGAATCGGGACGGGAAAAACGGGAACCCGCATCAACTGGTGGGAGCCGGAGGATGAAAACGATGAAGCCCGGCGCATTCTTCTCTGTTTGCGCGATGGAAAGGAATCGGCCATCCTGTTCCGCACCCTGACACAGGCAAGAGCGATTATCGATGAGTTGGTTCGCCGGAATATCCCTTTTTTTGTGAATGATGGTTCATACTCTTTTTACCGCCGCTTTCAGGTGCAGGATATGTTTGCCTATTTGAAATTGGCTTCCGACCCGAATGATCTCGATGCATTGGCGCGAATCATCAACAAACCGAAGCGATACCTGTTCGGCGAAGAATGGCTGGATGCTCTGTGGAATTTGGCGCGCAAGCGGAATTTGTCGTTGCTGGAGGCGTTGCCGCATCTGCCGGGTTTGGAGCCGTACCAGATCCGTTATTTCAAGGAGATGCGTGAACATGTGTTTTCGCTGAAAAACATGTCCGCTGCGGCAGCGATTCGCGCCATCCGTGAAACGATCGGGTATGATCGATACTTAAAAGCTTTTGCGCAGGAGACCGGTTCGGATCTCACCAGTTTGATGGAGCCGGCAGATGAGCTCTTGCTCGCCGCCGAGCCGTTTTCCGACGGACAAGCATTGATGGAGCATGCAAAAAAAGTGGAAGCCCGCCTGAAAATACCGGATGAGCAGGCCAAAGTGAAGCTGATGACGTTTCACCGTTCCAAGGGGTTGGAATTTGACCGGGTCTTTCTGATCGGTTTGCACGCCATGGTTCTTCCTCATTACCGGAGTCTCCAGGTTCCGGAACAGCGGAAAAACGCAGCCTGGGAGGAGGAACGCCGCCTTTTTTACGTCGGCATCACCAGGGCCCGGAAAGAATTGTATCTGTCCGCCAGCAAGACGAGGCAGGGAAAACGGAGTGGAATCTCCCCTTTTCTAAAGGAAATGGGCTTTGCCGGCGGGGAGGAATCAGATCGCGATCCGGTGCTGCAACCCAAACGGCTGCCGGAAGCGGCGGCATGGCGGCAAAGGAGCAGGGAGCAGCCGCAACTTCGCTTCAGCCATGAAGAGGTCGCACAGGGAATGAGGGTGAATCATATCAAATTCGGTGAAGGAGTCGTCACCGAGGTGGCGAGATTGGAAGGAGTTGCTCCCGGACGAAAAATCATGGTCCGGTTTGCGGATGGATTGCAGAGTCTTCATTATGAATTGTCAAGACAGCTGGGACTCATTGAACTGCATGCAAAAAAACCCTGACTTCCGTGGAGGCGAAGCCAGGGTTTTCTTGTTTTTTTATTTGTTTTGCTGATAGCGGTTTTGGCACTCGGCATACAGTTTGGCCGCAAAATCGGCATCTCTCCAACCAACGATGTTGGTTTCTTTTTTTTCCAGGTCTTTGTACACTTTAAAGAAATGCTCGATTTCGCTCAGAATGTGGGGCGGCACGTCATCGAGGCTGTTCACTCCGTTAAAGCGTGGATCATCCTCCGGAACGGCCAGCAATTTCTCGTCCGGACCTTTGTCATCGGACATGAGCAATACCCCGATGACACGGCTGGAGATCACGCAGCCCGGGAAAGTGGGGAACGTGGTGAGTACCAGAATGTCCAACGGATCTCCGTCTTCGGCAAGGGTGTTTTCCAGATAACCGTATTCGGTCGGATAATGCATCGGGGAATAAAGAACGCGATCGAGGCGGAATACCCCTTTTTCCTTGTCAAATTCATATTTGTTTTGGCTTCCTGTGGGAATTTCGATGAATGCATCAACTACGAGGTTGTTTGCCATTCCACATCCTCCTAACTATGTATCCTTTAAGGGATAAAAATTACCTAACCCCCATTGTAGTCGGTTTTAGGCGAAGACGCAAATAAAATGACTCCGGAAAGTGCCGGGGGGACGGATTGTGTTAAAATGAAGGAAAAAAAGGTGAGAATGAGCAATGGCTAACCAAAATCCATCCCATATTTCTGCGGAAGAATTTGCCCGAAAGTACAAAAGCGGAGCCCTTCATCCCGATGAAGTGATTGATGTCCGCGAGCCGGAAGAATGGAGGATGGCCCGGTTGGAGAACTGCAAGTTTATCCCAATGGGATCCATTTCCGAGCGCATTCATGAACTGGATCCGGAGCAAAAAATATACGTGATGTGCGCACATGGGATTCGCAGCCTGCATGTCGTCCGTTTTTTGTCAGATCATGGCTTTGCCGATGTCGTCAATGTGGATGGCGGATTGGCGGAAGTGAGTTTGTATTTGGAAGAAGGGGATCTGCGTCAAGGATAGTGCGGTTTCTTTTGTGACAAAGGAGGGCGGGCTCGGGGAGGGAGGAAGCTCGCTTTCTTTTGCGACAAAAGCGAAAAAGCCACTCAGGGAACTGAGCAGCTTTTAGGCCATGGTTACTCTTCCGTGCTTTTTACTCTTCAACTTTAATGGAGTCAGTCGGGCAACCTTCTTGCGCATCGCGGACATCGTCCCACAGGTCTTCAGGGACATCGGCCGTTCCTGTGTTATCATCAAGAATTACATATGCGATTCCATCTTCATCATAATCATAGACATCCGGAGCAGTTGCACCGCAAGCTCCACATGCAATGCAAGTATCTTTGTCTACCCAAGTGCGCATAAGAATAATTCTCCTCCCATGAATATTCCGAATGAGCTAAGTCCACTTCCAACATCCCCATTTTAGAATGATTTGGTTAGAATTGCAAGGAGCAAACCATCCACAGAACCGAAAGTCAAGAGAATGGATGCATACCCTGAGGACATGAACGCATGATCATTTTTTCCTTCGTTTTCTTCCAGGCAAATCAGGATCAATGCGGCGATCACGGGAGCAGAGTGCTGCTTGACTTTCCCGGAAAGTTGATGCCTCTTGCGGGAGTGGCCAAGCATCAGTAAAATATTGACATGGAATGCGGGGAGATTTTCATTCAAGCAAATGAATTGAATGAAAACGGATCTTGTGCGTGGCCCCGGCATCATGATATGCTGTTTGCCATGCTTGGACTATGCAAGTACCCGCTTCTTTGTGTATGATATTCATAAAGAAAAATAGGAGACTTGACCTCGTAACAGAGCGTTTATTTTTCACATATCTTAGTATTGGGAGGTCTCCAGCGAGGGAGGGTAGGCCATGCGTGTCGAGCGTCTTGGGGGAGATAAAATTCGCTTCTTCTTGACCTTGGATGATCTCGCTGACCGTGGGATTGAGAGGGAAGATATGTGGCGTGATATCCCCAAAGTTCACGAGTTGTTCAATGACATGATGGAACATGCCTATCAGGAATTGGGCTTTGAAGTGGCCGGTCCGGTCGCGGTGGAAGTATTTGCCTTACCCGCACAGGGAATGGTAGTGGTAGTCACCCGTGGGCGTACATCGAAAGCGGAGGATGATTTTGAACATGATGAAGAACTGTATGAACTCGAAGTAACCATGGAAGAGACAGAAGATATCATCTTCCGTTTTGCCGACTTCGAAGACGTCATTCAGGCTGCGATGCGCATGAGTTCTCTCGTGAAGCAGGGCGGACGTCTGTACGCATATCAGAACAGATACTATTTGGTGTTTGGCCGTGATTTGGAAATCGATGATCTCCAAACCCTGGTGGCGATCCTTTCCGAATTTGGCGAGCCTTCTACCGTAACAGAACCCCTGCTGATCGAGTATGGTAAAACCGTGTGCGATCAAGATGCGATTAACCAAATCATTCGATATTTTGGATGAGATAAAAAACGCACCCAAAACAGGGTGCGTTTTCCTATTCATTCATCATGCTTGCAGGTGAATAAAAAAATTTATTTTTGTATAACTAATTGATAATATTCTTCGGAGCGCAACCGGGTCCAGTCACCTTCCAGGACGCCGGGAAAGGCGCGCTCGACGGAAAGATGTTGTGTTTTATGGGCTTTGAGCGCCTGGGCGATTTTGTCGCGATAAGCAGTAACGTCAATTTTCCTGGATACATATGCATCCGGAACTGTATGAACCGCTCTTGCATGCAACTTAGCAATTGATTCCGGAATGACAATATAGTAAAGTTTGGTAGGGAATGATATTTGCTCAACAGCGGCGAGTGTGGCTTTTTGAATCACTTTGTGATCTTGATGGCCGGAGATGCCGGACGGTGGAAAGGTAATCACGAGTTCCGGTCGAATCTGTTCGAGTACCGATCGTATATCCTCAACCAACCGTGAAAAGGGCTGATCTTTCAGCCGACCGTCTCCGAAATCACGCAGGATCAGGTTGTCGATTCCTAAGATTTGCGCCGCTTCTTGCAGTTCCTGAGTTCGCACGTGACCCAGTTCTTCTTTGCTGCAAACAGGAGGATTTCCCGTTTTTCCGGCGTCGCCGTGGGTTGCGCAGTACAGTGTTTGCTTTGCCCCCAGGGAGTGGAAACGAGCAATCGTTCCTCCGCAGGTAAAGGTTTCATCATCGGGGTGAGCAAAACAATAAAGAATGTTTTTTTCTGACATTTCCATACTTCCTCCTTGGGAAACGATCGAGCGGTTTGGGAACCCGGACTTATTTTCTCATATTTCTCGCTGTGGAGAAAGTAGCAGGTATCATTCGTGACTAGTCCGGCGAAATTTCGGTGTGGACTTAAGCAAAATCGGGAGGGGAGTGGTGTCCGCCTGACCGACCACGGGGAACGTGGGAAGGGAAGTGGAATACACGATCCGTCCAGCAAACTTTTACAGAAAAGAGTTTAGATATTTTGAGGATTATTGTATACTGATAAATGTTTAACAGGCTTAGTAGTAATTTTTCTGAGGTGGTCAGGATGGAACAACAGTCAGTTGCAACAGGTCATCAACCGGATGAACAGGAAAATCTGGATGTCCTTGTTTCAACTCAAACGGTGATTAAAGAGGCGTTGGAAAAATTAGGATATCCTGAATCGGTTTACGAACTTTTGAAAGAGCCATTGCGTGTGTTAACGGTACGAATTCCCGTCCGGATGGATGATGGAACGGTTACCGTATTTACAGGTTATCGCGCTCAACACAATGACGCTGTTGGCCCGACCAAGGGAGGAGTGCGTTTCCACCCGGATGTAACAGAATCCGAAGTGAAAGCGTTATCAATCTGGATGAGTTTAAAAGCGGGGATTGTCGATCTGCCTTATGGCGGCGGAAAAGGAGGCATTATCTGTGACCCGCGCAAAATGTCCTTTCGCGAACTGGAGCGCCTTTCACGCGGGTATGTCCGTGCAATCAGCCAGCTCGTAGGGCCGACCAAAGATATCCCGGCACCCGATGTCTTTACCAATTCGCAAATCATGGCGTGGATGATGGACGAATACAGCCGTATCCGCGAGTTTGATTCTCCGGGGTTTATTACGGGCAAACCGCTTGTGCTGGGCGGATCCCGCGGGCGTGAAACGGCGACTGCCAAGGGCGTGACGCTCATGATCCGCGAAGCTGCGAAAAAACGTGGTTTAAACATCAAAGGAGCCCGCGTCGTGATTCAGGGTTTTGGCAATGCCGGAAGTTTCCTGGCCAAATTTATGCATGATGCGGGGGCGAGGGTGATCGGCATTTCCGATGCATACGGTGCCCTTCACGATCCCGACGGACTTGATATCGATTATTTATTGGATCGTCGCGATTCATTCGGTACGGTAACCAAATTGTTTAAGGATACGATTTCAAACCAAGAGCTGTTGGAACTTGACTGTGATATTCTGGTGCCTGCTGCTGTGGAAAACCAGATTACAGCCAAAAACGCCCATCGTATCAAAGCGGACATTGTCGTGGAAGCCGCCAACGGTCCGACGACTCTCGAAGCCACCAAAATTTTGCACGAACGGGGCATTTTGCTTGTTCCGGATGTATTGGCAAGTGCCGGCGGTGTGACTGTATCTTACTTTGAGTGGGTACAAAACAACCAGGGTTATTATTGGTCTGAAGAAGAAGTTGAACAAAAATTGGAAGACATTATGGTAAGGGCTTTCGAAAACGTCTACAATACAGCCAACAACCGGAAAGTGGATATGCGTCTGGCCGCGTATATGGTCGGCGTGCGAAAAATGGCAGAAGCATCTCGCTTTCGTGGCTGGGTATAGTATAATAAGAAGCAGTGTGAGAAGGACACCCTGTTTTTTCCGGGTGTTCTTCTTTTGTATCGCAGGAGGTGGCTGGATTGACAGATGTGATTATTGTAGGAGCAGGGCCTTGTGGCATTTCTGCTGCGATTGAGCTAAAAAAAGAGGGTTTCGAGCCACTGATTATTGAAAAAGGTTGTTTGGTGAATTCCATTTATCATTATCCTTTATCCATGACTTTTTTCAGTTCGGCTGATAAATTGGAGATCGGTGGCATTCCTTTTATTACGATCAATGAAAAACCGACCCGGCAGGAAGCGCTCGCCTATTTTCGCACCGTTTGCCGGGTGCATGAGCTGAACGTCCATACTTATGAAAAAGTGGTGCAAATGGACCGGACGGACTCCGGGTTCCGGGTGGTTACGGCAAAAAGGGATGAAAAGCGGGTTTATGAAGTGCCGGCGGTTGTGTTGGCAACAGGATATTATGACAATCCCCATCTTATGAATATACCCGGGGAAGAATCAGACCATGTCCATCATTATTTCCATGATGCCCATCCCTATGCCGATCAGAACGTTGTCGTCATCGGCGGGCGCAACTCGGCCATCGATGTGGCGCTTGATCTTCATCATGTCGGGGCAAACGTGACCATGGTTTACCGAAGAGAACAATTCAGCCCAAGTGTCAAAGCATGGGTAAAACCCGTGATTGAAGCAGCGATTGAAAAAGGAAGGGTCAAGATGTACTGGGGTTCTGAAGTGAAAGAGATCAAACCGAACAGCGTGGTCATCGAGCAGAACGAAAAGCAAATTGAGATCCCCGCGGATACCGTGTTTGCCATGACCGGTTATCGCCCCAACCTTGAACCGGTTCGGCGCCTGGGCGGAAAAATTGATGAGGATACCGGTGTTCCTTATTTAACGGAAGCGATGGAGACCACGATTCCCGGTCTGTATCTGGCTGGCGTGGTGGCAACCGGCCATGACTCGACCAAAATCTTTATCGAAAACGGCCGACACCATGGGCGAATGATTGCTAGGGACTTGCGCAGAAAGCGTTCCTGAATGGCCGGGACAATCCGGGGATGTGTCTTTAAGCACCTTGCAAGAAAAGCCGGAAAACGCTGATGACCGACCACCAACATATTTTCACGGAATCAAGGCTCGGGAGAAACTGCATCTGCCGCGGGTAGGTGCAGTTTCTCTTTTTGTAGGGATAAATCATATTTTGAAGTAAGTTTCCAATTCGGTGCGATCATTGGTTACTTCAAGTGCCAGCATCAGTTTTATGCGGGCTTTCGGGCCGTTCAGCCCGTTGGCGAAGATCAGGCCCATCTGCTTTAATTGCCGGCCGCCGCCAATGTAATCATACGTATCCTGTACATAGCCATGATAGCAGCGGGAGACGAGGACGATCGGAATCTGTTTCTCCAAGGCCTGCTCTATTCCCGGAAGCATGGCGGGCGGCAGGTTTCCTTGGCCAAGCGCTTCAATGACGATCCCCTGATAGCCGCTGTCCACGGCCCAACGGATCATGGTGTCATCCATTCCGGCTGCGGCCTTGATCAATGCCACTTTCGCTTTTGGGGAGCAGAGGGGCAAGATTTTTTCGCGCGTCAGTTCGCGATGAAAGAGGATGTTCCTTTTTGTAATCAATCCTGCCGGCCCCAGCCCGGGAGATTGAAATGTGGCGACATTGCTAGTATGAGTTTTGGTCACCGTCTTGGCCGAATGGATCTCATCATTGAAGACGACAAGGGTGCCAAAGCCTTTCGCCTCTTCCTCTGCGGCGACGCGGACTGAATTTACCAGGTTATAGGGACCGTCGGCCCCCAGTTCATTTTGGCTGCGCATGGCTCCCGTAATGACGACAGGCTTATCGTTTGAGATGACCAGGTTCAAAAAGTATGCCGTCTCTTCAAGGGTATCGGTGCCGTGAGTGACGACCACTCCGTCAGCATCGTGTTGGAGCAGCGATTGAACCCGTTTGGCGAGGACATACATTTCGTGCGGGGTGATATGCGGACTGGGCAGGTTGAACAGGTGTTCCATTTCCACATCGGCAAATTGGTTAAGGAAGGGAAGCGTTTTTTGCAGCGCTTTCGGATCCTGCGGTTTGACACCTTCGGATTCGTCACTTTGCGACATTGCAATCGTTCCTCCCGTTGTGAGAACGATGATTTTCTTCATCTGTTGCGCCAACCTTTCTTGCTTCATAGTAAACCCGCCTCTATCGTATGGGACAGGGCATTCGCTGTCAATAATACGAAAAGAGGGAAAGGGGGAAAAGCGGATGAATGACAATGAAAAATACGTTGTCAATATTCATTGTAACCAGTGTGGAGAGCATTTTATCTTAAAAGGACGGATGCGCAAAGGAAAACTTGAGACGGGATTTAAGCGTTGCCTGTGCGACAATACCGGGGATTTTGAAATCCATAAAGAACCTTATCTCCCTTGAGGAAAGTCAGTCTCGGCTGCCGGGGTCAACCGACCCGGGCTTTTCTTTTTGCATAATCTGTGTTTTCCCCGCTCAAACTAGCAAAAGAATACGAAAGACGGAGGAAATGACAGTGAGAAATTGGATAAAGAGAGGAGTTATGACGGCCCTTTTCCTGGTGGTTGTTTTCGTCAGCGGAAGCGGGGGCGATTTTGTGAAAGCGGCAAATGCGGGAAATAGCAGCGGCGGCTTTTCCAAAAATGAAATTGACTTGCTGTCGCGCGCGGTTTACGGTGAGGCGCGCGGAGAGCCTTATATCGGTCAAGTCGCAATCGCAGCTGTTATTTTAAATCGGATGGAAAGTGAAAAATTTCCCCATACGGTAGCGGGGGTTGTATACCAACCGGGGGCATTTACCGCTGTAAGCGACGGGCAAGTTTGGCTGGAGCCGAATGAAACGGCACGAAAAGCGGTGATGGACGCGATCAATGGATGGGATCCGACCGGTGGTTGCATTTACTATTTTAATCCGGCCACGGCCACATCGAAATGGATTTGGTCCAGACCGCAGAAACTGAAGATTGGAAAACACATTTTTTGTGAATAAGGAGGCGTGTTGCCATGTACCGCAGGGTGGCGGCCATTCTTTTCCCTATTACATTAATTGCCTTCGTAGCCGTAGCGGCATGGGGGTATCAGGAACATCAGGATAAAAACTCCATCCTCATCAAAGCGGAAAATACGTATCAAAGAGCGTTTCATGACCTGAACAACCATATGGACAAGTTGCAGGGGGAGTTGGGCAAATCATTGGCGCTCAACACCCAAAAACAGGTTTCCAATTCGATGACCAACGTCTGGCGTCTGGCATATGACGCACAGAGCGATATCGGTCAATTGCCGCTTACTCTGATGCCGTTTGATCAGGCGGAAAAGTTCTTGTCCCGCGTCGGCCGGTTTGCGTACAGTGTCGGGATTCGTGATCTGAACAAACACCCCTTAAACGACAAAGAGTGGAAAACATTGCATACCTTGTATAATCAGTCCAAACAGGTGCGGGACGATTTGGCAACGGTTCAAGAAAAGGTTCTTGACAAAAACCTGCGCTGGATGGATGTCGAATTGGCGGTTGCCACAGAAGACAAAAAAATGGATAACACCATTATCGACGGTTTTAAATTGGTAAACCAGAAAGTGAAAGAATTTCCGGAGGTCGACTGGGGACCGAGCGTCAGCAACATGGAGGCGCATGAGCGGCAACGGGCCAAAAATATTTCCGGTGCCAAAATTACCCCGCAACAGGCGAAACAGATCGTGGCCAGAGCCTTTGGAAAACACTCAACCAAAGGGATTTCCGTTACCCTGAACAAGAACGGGGATTATGAGAGTTACAGCGTTTTCTACAGAGGTGCAAAAAATACAGATGTTCATACCGAACTGACAGCCAAAGGCGGCCACATGGTCTGGATGATCTACGACCGCCCGGTAAAACGGCAGAATCTAAGCATGGAGCAGGCACTTCGCCATGCCCAAAACTTCCTGAACCGCATCGGTTATGTTCATATGGTTCCGATTTCTCATGATGAAACGGGGAATATTGTGTCCTTCAATTTTGTTCACCGGGAAAACGGGGTTTACATTTATCCGGAAACCCTGGTGGTAAAAGTGGCGTTGGACAATGGGGAAATCATGGGATTGCAAGCTGAACAATATGTTTTCAACAAGATCAAACGTCCTGAAATAAAGCCGAAACTGACCAAAGCGGAGGCGAAGAAAAAATTAAACTCCCATTTGAAAGTGAGAAAAAGCAATCTCGCTCTTATTTACAATGACAAGGGACAAGAGGTTTTGTGCTACGAATTTTTGGGGCAAATTGATCAAATTCAATACCGCATCTTCATCAATGCGTTGGACGGAAGCGAAGAGATGGTCGATCGCATTGAAAAGGCCGACGCGGATCAAATTTAAACTTTTAAGTGGGCCGATATAATAAAATCGGCTCATTTAATTGTTTTCATTGCAACTGTGACAAAATTATGTTATTCTTTAAACAGGTTTTCCTTGCTCTTGAGATACAGGGCTAGTTCTAATTTCCTATATCTCCGTGTAAAAAAGGAATACATAGCGCGAGATTGGCTGAAAAACAGGGTCGAGTTTTTCGATAGGGATTGTACTTGAGATCGATGGAATCGAATAAAGTAAACCCAATCGAGCAGGCACGGCCTGCTCTCGCCATTTTTTATCCCGTTTTAGGAAGGACTTACGGGCTTTATGAAACGTTTTTTGGTAGCAATCGACGGACCGGCTGGCGCCGGAAAAAGCACAGTGGCTCGTCAGGTAGCCAAGCGTTTGGGGCTCGTCTACATCGATACTGGAGCGATGTACCGGGCACTGGCATGGAAAGCGCTTCGGGATAATATCCCGTTGCAGGATGAAGAATCCGTCACCCGGTTGGCGGAATCGCTCACGTTTACCCTTCATCCAAAAGGAATTTCCATAAATGGGCAGTATCTTTCCCATGAAATCCGGACACCGGAAATTTCGGCTGCGGCCTCCACCATTGCCCGCATGTTAGGGGTACGAAGGGTGCTGGTGAATAAACAGAGGGAGATTGCCGAAAAACAAAATGTAGTGATGGACGGACGTGACATCGGCACAAACGTGTTGCCGCACGCCGACTTGAAAATTTTCCTTACGGCTTCCATCGAAGAGCGGGCAAAGAGACGCTATAACGAGATGAAAGCCAAAGGATTGCCTGCAGATCTTGAGCAGTTGAAAAAAGAGATACGCGAGCGCGATGACCAAGACCGTACACGGGAGCATGCCCCCTTGAAACAGGCGGATGATGCGCTGCTCCTCGATACGACCCATCGCAGTATTGCGGAAATTGTTGAAAACATTCTGCAACTTTGTCGTAACAAATTGAGCAACAGGGAGTAAGATAATGTTATATGCTTCATTGCGTATAGCGGTTCGCAGCTTCTTTTCCTTTTTCTATCGTTGGAAAGTGGAAGGAGTTCATCATATTCCCAAAGAAGGGCCTGTGGTTATTTGTGCCAACCACATAAGCAATCTTGATCCACCGCTGTTGGGAGCTGCCATGGATCGGAGAATCCATTTCATGGCCAAACAGGAATTGTTTCGCATTCCCCTCTTCTCTATGTTGATCCGAGTGCTGGGCGCATTTCCGGTCAAGCGGGGCAGCGGGGACCTGCAAGCTCTTAAACAGGCGCTTCGTCTCTTGCAGGAAGAGAAGGTGCTGGGGATTTTTCCTGAAGGAACCAGATCAAGGGACGGAAAGCTTGGTAGAGCGCATACCGGTGCGGCCCTGATTGCCCTCAGAGCAGGAGCACCTGTCGTTCCGGCAGCGATTATCGGGCCTTATCGCTTATTTCGACCCGTGAGGATCATATTTGGACAGCCAATTGAAGTGACTTCCCCGGCCCGGGAGAAAATCGGGATGAAAGAAGCTGCTGCACTTACTGATCGCATCATGAATGAGATTAAACAAATGATTGATCAACATCGGTAATTAGATCATCAGAAAAAGGAACAATCATGAACCTTTTTCACTCTGATCTTATATCATAAAGGATTTTAGATTGTTTGGAGATTGAGGAGGGGCTCGTTTATGACCGAAGAAATGAAATCTGAATTAACGGAAGTTACCACTTTGCAAGTGGGCGATGTATTGAAAGGGAAAGTCGTCCAAGTGGAAAACAATCAGGCTCTGGTTGATGTGGGATACAAGTTTGAAGCTGTATTGCCCATTTCCGAACTGTCCAGCTTGCATGTTGATCAGGTGTCTGACGTTTTAAGCGTCGGTGACGAAGTGGAAGTGAAAGTGCTGCGCATCCGCGAAGACGAAGACAAACTGATCGTCTCCAAAAAAGCGGTCGACGCTGAGGCTGCCTGGAGCGAACTGCAACGCAAATATGAAACAGGCGAAACACTGACAGCAACCGTGGCGGACATCGTCAAAGGCGGTCTGGTCGTCGATGTGGGTGTGCGCGGATTTATCCCGGCTTCCCATGTTGAACGCCATTTCGTCGAAGATTTTACGGATTACAAAGGCAGGGAACTCACTCTGAAAGTGATTGAAATCGATCCGGAGAAAAATAAGCTGATCCTCTCCCACAAAGCGGTTTTGGAAGATGAGTTGAACCGTAAAAAAGAGGAAACGCTTGCCTCGCTGGAAGAAGGGCAAGTGCTGGAGGGAACGGTTCAGCGCTTGACCGATTTTGGTGCATTTGTGGATATTGGCGGCGTTGACGGACTGGTTCACGTTTCCGAACTGGCTTGGCATCGAGTGGAACATCCGGCGGATGTGCTCAAAGAAGGCGACCGGGTAAAAGTGAAAGTACTGAAAGTAAACCGCGAGCAGGAACGGATCAGCCTGAGCATCAAAGAAACGCAGGAAGGTCCGTGGGAGCAGGTGCAAAAACATATTCAAATCGGCGATGTCGTAACCGGGAAAGTGAAACGCCTCGCATCTTTCGGCGCATTTGTTGAGGTATATCCGGGTGTGGAAGGTCTGGTTCACGTATCGCAAATCTCCCGGCGCCATGTGGCCACTCCGGCTGAAGTGCTGGAAGAAGGTCAAGAAGTGCAAGTGAAAGTGCTCGACATGCAGCCCGAACAAAAACGGATCAGCCTGAGCATGAAGGAAGTTGAACCGGAAGAGTTACGCGAAGAGGCTGAGCAATTCGAGAATCTTCAATCCTCCGGTCTCAATGTAACCTTGGGCGATGTTTATCCCGAGCTTCGCAAATTGAAATAATCGGAAATTCTTTGCAACGGACAGAGGATAAGGCGGAGAAGAGCCTTTTCTCTGTCCTTTTTTGCAGTGAAGTTGGTTGCTGTTCGGGTGTGGCGCCAGGACTTTCGCAATTTTCAGTAGACTGCACGACTTCACATCCATCGCTCCAGATCGGGAGAACGGAACATGAAAGTTTCTGTCCCAATATTTTACTCCTCCACCATTTGCAAAAACGGCTGAAGGCAAGGGGAAACTATAAAAAATCATTCGGACAGAAAGGGGGAAGAAAGTGGAAGCCGGGATATTGGCACTTTTATGCCTGGCCGTCTTGTCGATTCTCGTTTGTACAGGTTGGTTGCCGGGTTTGGAACAGGAATTATCCCTCGGCAAGCGCGATCTTTTCATTTTTTTGGCGCTTTCTTTCTGGTTTGCCATCCGACTTCCCCTGAGCATGGATCCGGCCCTTTTTATTCATCCGGGAATCTTTTCTTTATTTCTTCTCTTTTTTATATTGTTAAAACAAATTTCCCCGAATCGTCTACTGAGCTTGGTCAGTTTCTCCATCTGCACGAGCTCGATTCTGTTTATTTGGCATGAAATGTTCAGAATGAGCGGGGATTGGTCTGATTCTCTCTTTCGCACTGTCACATCAACGGTGATTCCATTGGGGGCCTTAGCCGTTTCCAATGTTCTGGGAGAGAAAATGTTTTATCTGGCGTTCACCTTCCTTTCCTTGCATTTGATTGTGCTCTATTTTCACAGGGAAGCGTTAAGTCCCGTTGTCATCGGGGAAGAGGCTTTTTTGGGCGCGTTTTGGTTGGCTTTGACGATCTTTGTTCTGCTGCTCGAGCCAATTCCTTCCCTTGTGCGGTGGATCAGGGAAGGAGGTTTTCCGGGGATCAGAAAGCGTTGACGGTTGCCTCAGCGAACATTTATGGATAAGATTAGGTATGACTTTACTCTATTACTTGAAATATTGGTTAAAAAGCGAGGATTATGTATGAGTCTACCAGTTGTAGCGATTGTCGGAAGACCCAATGTGGGGAAATCAACCATCTTCAATCGATTGGCAGGTGAACGGATCGCGATTGTAGAGGATCAGCCGGGGATCACCAGAGATCGCATTTATTCGCGGAGCGAATGGAACGGCCGGGAGTTTCACCTGATTGATACCGGTGGATTGGAATTCGGCGAACAGGATGAAATGATGGATCACATTCGCAACCAGGCGGAATTGGCAATTGAAGAAGCCGATGTGATTGTGTTTGTCGTCGACGGCCGGCAGGGGATTACAGGGACGGATGAAGAAGTCGCCCGCATGTTGCATCGCACCAACAAACCGGTAATCGTGATGGCCAACAAGATCGATGACATCAAATACGCCGACAATGTATATGAATTTTACCAATTGGGCTTTGAGCATGTGATTGCCGTATCGTCCATTCACGGGACGGGGACAGGGGATCTGTTGGATGAAGTCGTCCGGCATTTTCCGGAACCAAGTGAAATAGAGTATGATGAGGATACCATCCGTGTCTGTCTGATCGGGCGGCCCAATGCCGGGAAATCTTCTTTGGTCAACGCCCTGCTCGGGGAAGAACGGGTGATCGTCAGCCCGGTTGCCGGCACCACGCGCGATGCGGTGGACACACCGTTTGAATTTGAGGGCCAATCCTATGTTTTGATTGACACGGCGGGCATCCGCAAACGCGGAAAGGTGTATGAATCGGTCGAAAAATACAGTGTCTTAAGAGCGATGAAAGCGATTGAGCGCTCAGATGTTTGCCTGATTGTCATCGACGGGGAGCGGGGGATTGCCGAACAGGATAAACGGATCGCCGGCTATGCGCATGAAGCTGGAAAAGCGTCGGTTTTTGTGATAAACAAATGGGACGCGGTGGAAAAGGACGAAAAAACAATGGATCGCTTTAAGCGCAAGATTCGCGATGAATTTCAGTTTATGCACTATGCCCCGATTCTCTTTGTTTCCGCCAAGACCAAAAAACGGGTACATCAGATTTTGCCGATGGTTTCCGAAGTGGCGGAACAGCATGCGATGCGTGTGCCGACATCGGTTTTGAATCAGGTTATTCAGGATGCGATGGTCACCACGCCGCCCCCTTCGGAAAAAGGGCGCCGTTTTCGTGTGCAATATGTGACGCAAGTGGCGGTAAAACCCCCGGCGTTTGTGTTGTTCGTCAATGATCCGGAGCTGTCGCATTTCAGTTATTTGCGTTTTTTGGAAAACCAATTGCGCCAGGCATTTCCGTTTCAGGGAACACCGCTTCGAATCATCATGAGAAAGAAAAACAAATCGTAAGCAGAAAGCAAAATGAAATGGGGAGAGGTTTTTCGTGTTTTCATTGTCATGGTTGATTCCCGTTCTTATCTCTTACTTACTCGGTTCAATCAGCTTTAGCTTTATTCTGACGAAATTGTTGAAGGGAGTCGATATTCGCGAGTACGGCAGCGGAAACGCCGGGGCGACCAACACGCTCAGGGTTTTGGGGAAAGGGCCCGCAGCAGCGGTGTTTCTGCTCGATGCCTTAAAAGGAATGGCTGCGGTTGGGACGGGCTATTTGGCTGACCACCAGAATCAGATCTTGATGATGGTATGCGGGATCGCCGCGATTATCGGACACAACTGGCCCGTGTTCTTGCGGTTTCGCGGCGGGAAAGGGATTGCCACTACGGTGGGGGTCACCGTATTGCTCGTTTTCTATGCTGCTTTGATCGCAGGTGTTCTCGCCATTTTGTTCATTGTCATTACCCGTTATGTATCTTTGGGATCGCTCATTTTTACCGTGATGATCCCGCTTGTGATGCTTGTGCTTCACTTTCCTTATTCATTGACGCTGCTCACGTTGCTGATTACCGCCATGGCCGTCTGGCGGCACCGGCAAAATATTGTCAACTTGATCAAAGGGCAGGAACGGAAGATTTAAAATGAGGGAGAAACAAATGAAACGGAAAATCGCGGTACTTGGAGCTGGCAGTTGGGGAACCGTTTTGGCAAAAGTGTTGGCGGATAACGGCCATCAGGTGGAGCTGTGGGCCCGGCGGGAAGAGCTGGCGGCGGAGATCACCCTGAAGCATACCAATGAAAAATATCTGCCCGGAATCAAGCTGCCTGCTGAGCTTACGGCTACTTCTTCGCTCGCAGAAGCGCTTTCCGGCAAAGAAGTGGTCGTTTTTGTTGTTCCTTCCCATTCCATGAGGGAGATTGCCCGCGAGGTTGGCGGATTGATCGCTCCCGGCGCCTTGGTTGTTCATGCCGTCAAAGGATTTGAGATCGATACTTGGAAACGGATGTCGGAGGTTTTGCTGGAAGAGCTGGGGGAATCATTTGCGGAGCGGATCACGGTTTTGTCCGGGCCCAGTCATGCGGAGGAAGTGATCAAAAAGTGCCCGACGACCGTTGTGGTCGCCTCTCCCGGCCAAGAAACGGCGGAGCAAGTGCAGATGATGTTTATGAACCGGTATTTTCGCGTCTACACCAATCCCGATGTGATCGGGGTTGAGGTTGGCGGGGCGCTCAAAAATATTATTGCTCTGGCTTCGGGTCTGGTGGATGGTTTGGGTTTTGGGGATAATGCCAAAGCAGCGCTGATGACCCGGGGATTGGCGGAAATCGCCCGCCTGGGGTCCGCGATGGGAGCGAAGCCGATCACGTTTGTCGGATTGGCAGGCGTCGGCGATTTGGTTGTGACTTGTACAAGCAGGCACAGCCGTAACTGGCGGGCCGGCCATAAAATCAGCCAGGGAAAAAAATTGCCGGAAGTTTTGGCCGAGATGGGGATGGTCGTTGAGGGCATCAAAACCACCAAGGCTGCTCATGCTCTGGCCCGGCGCTATGATGTGGAGATGCCGATCGCGGCACAGTTATATGAGGTTCTGTTTGCCGGAAAGGAACCGGCATTGGCGGTGAAAGAGCTGATGGGGCGGGGACGGACAAAAGAGTTGGAAGAGATCGTGCAAGGTTGGTAGCGTTTGGGCTTTTTTGCCTGTTGCAAGCCGTTTGTCAGCTTCATACTCTATAATAGCTTCAATCATTATCCATAAACTTGAGCACTGAAAACAAGGACAGGGGAATCAGTTGTGGCTTAAGTAAAGGATAATGACCCAGCCTTTCCTCCGCCTGAAAGGGCGGGGGTTTCTTAACGGATTTTCGGGAGCAGCCAGGACGTCCCTGAGCAAACGTTCCGGCGGTTCCCATTTGCCAAAAATAAAGGTAATGCCCAAAACGAGGCATTACCTTTATTTTTTTGACCGAAACAAGTTGGACATCATTTTTTGGAAAAGGGGCGAACGAATGATATTCATGATCTGCCCGATACTCATGTTTTGCAATAAAGGGGCAAACGGGATTCCCGGCGCTTCCTGTGACCGCCGGTTCTCATCAAATGGCGGCTGGATGACGGGAATGTTTTCATCAGGGTCGGCCGGGAAAGGACTGCTTTGATTTGTCTGCCACCCAGGAGGGGGATCGGGATTTCTTCTAAACGGTGGTAACATTCCCCGCCGGCCGGTCGGTGCGCCCGGATTCCTGCCGAAGGGCGGCAACAGGGGGAGGCGGCCTCCTCCCCTTCTTCCGGGGGCCATCATCCGGGAAGTCATCGCTAAGATCTGATAAGCTGAATCCATCATATTCTCCATCTTTTGTAACGATGTATTCAACTCCTTGATGGTGGAGCGAAAGGTCATAAACCCGTTCAATATTTTGGCGATGTTGATGGACGAAAGCTGGGATAAAAGAGAGGGTGATGTTGTGGCAGAGGATTTTGTTTTGCCCGGAGTGCCCGGGGATTTCGCCGGTAATTTTGAGCCGGTTCCTTTCTTTATGCTGCTCGGTTTTTTCCGGGAAGCGGTTTTTGGTATTTTCGTGCTCACTTGGCTTCCTCCATTCAGGCATTAGTCCATTTATCCTATGCATGAATAACGCCCCCGAACTGAGTCAGGTGTCCCGGCTCTTGGGTAGGCGATTGTGGATTTGCTATACTGATGGAGATGAGAAGGAGGGATGCCCGTTGGATCTGATGATCATTTTGTTTCTGCTCGTCCTGATCAATCTGTTGATTGCCATCGCCAGGACATCGTCAAAAAAATGGCTCAGGGTCAGTTTGAATTCCGTGTCCTTTGTATTGCTGTTTGTATCTCTCTTGTTTGTTCTTCGCATGTTTTTGTGATCCAAGAAGCAGGAGGAGATGGATGTGGACGTTTTGTTGCGCAGGCTAAAATGGATCAGTCTGCTGATGATGACTTTTTTGCTTTCCGGGTGTATGTATCCGCAAGAGCGCCAACAGCAGCTCGATAAACTGGGGGAGCAGATTGCCACTGTCCAGTCGGCAGTATTGGCGTATCAACGGGAGCATCGCTGGTTGCCTTATCGTTATACAGAGGATGAATACAAACTGACAACAAAATATAAAGTGAATTTTCAGGAGTTGCAGGGCGGGTATTTGGCGGCGATCCCCCCGTCGGCATTTGAAGAGGGAGGACCTTTTATCTATGTACTGATCGATGTGGAAAAGAAACCGACGGTTCGGCTGTTTGATCTGCGCGTCAATGATGAAGTGGAAAAAGTTCAGCCCTATGTGACCGGCTATCATTCCAAGTACAAAAAGTGGCCGCTGGGACAAAAGATTTCTCCTCACTTTTTTACGATTGATTATGAAAAGTTGGGCATCAGCCCGGTGATGGTTCCCAGTCCCTATTCCAGCACGACACTGCCGCTCATCATGGATGATCAGGGCAAAGTTTATGTCGATTACCGGACAGATGTGATGCAAAAATGGCAAATGTCGAAAAATAAACCGGATGCAAACCAGGATCTGCGCCTGTGGATCGCGGAGGATTCATTCTATGTTCCTGCTTTTTCACCAGTGATGAAGATGAGAAATAATGAACCGGTATTTGTTCGGCAATCCTCCTAGCATACAAGGAAAAGTACTTACATAAAATGAAGAGACGGGAACGGGCTTCATGATCCAGGTCACGTGGAGAAGAAGCCCGGTTTGCTCTCTCCCGAACTGGAAAAGGGGTGAAATCGATGCTGCAAAGTATTTGGTTTCATCTCGTGGTAATCCCCGGGATTTTTTTGCTGGGCAGATTGTCTGCCACTGTGAAAATCGCCGGGTTTCGTGCGAAAAAGGTGCCCTCCCGCATGAAAAACGTGACAACTAACGAAAAAGAGACTGTGTAGGGTGGTTTTCACCCTGTTTTTTTTTCATAAAGACTCATATTGGGAAGGTGCATTCATATATTAGTAGTGTCCAAGGTAAGGTCCGGGAGGGAGGGGTAGCCTTCGCACCGGCGACAGATCCAGCTGAGGGAGATCTTGAAGGAGGGAATTTCGTGGAGAAAGTAGATATCTTGCGAGATATTGCAGAGCGAACAGGAGGAGACATCTATCTGGGTGTGGTCGGTGCGGTGCGCACCGGTAAATCAACATTTATCAAGCGCTTCATGGAACAGGTTGTGATACCCAATATCGAAAATGAAGCGGATCGGACCCGGGCTGTCGATGAACTTCCGCACAGTGGTGCTGGGAAGACGATTACCACCATCGAACCGAAATTCGTCCCCAACCAGGCAGTGAAAATCCATGTGGACGAAGGGCTGGAGGTAAATATCCGCCTCGTTGATTGTGTCGGTTACGCGATTGAGGGGGCAAAGGGATATGAAGATGAAAACGGCCCGCGCATGATCACCACACCCTGGTTTGAAGAACCGATCCCGTTTCAGGAAGCGGCTGAAGTGGGAACGAGAAAAGTGATTCAGGAGCATTCCACCGTCGGAATTGTGATCACCACTGATGGAAGCATTACCGACATCCCGCGGGCATCTTATGAGGAGATTGAAGAGCGGGTTGTCAATGAGCTGAAAGAAGTGGGAAAACCGTTTATTCTGCTGCTCAATACTACCCAGCCCTACAGTGATTCCGTACGGGAATTGCAAAGTGAGCTGATCGAGAAATACGATATCCCGGTTCTTCCGGTCAGCGTCGCCAGCATGACCGAAGAAGAAATCCTGGGCATTATGAAAGAAGTCCTGTATGAATTCCCGGTTCACGAGGTGAATGTGAATCTGCCGAGCTGGGTAATGGTGCTGAACGAAGATCACTGGCTGCGTCAGGAATTTGAAAATTCCGTCCGGGAAACGGTGAAAGACATCAAGCGATTGCGCGATGTTGACCGGGTTGTCGGGCAATTTTATCAATATGATTTTATTGAAAAAGCAGCTTTGGCCGGGATGGATATGGGGCAGGGAATTGCGGAGATCGACCTGTATGCGCCGGATGAACTGTATGATCAGGTGCTGACAGAAGTCGTCGGGGTCGAAATTCGGGGAAAAGATCACTTGCTCGAGTTGATGCAGGAGTTCAGCATTGCGAAGCGGGAATATGACAAAGTGTCCGAAGCGCTGAAAATGGTGCGTACGACCGGCTACGGTGTTGCTGCTCCGGCATTGGAGGAAATGTCGTTGGACGAACCGGAATTGATCAAACAGGGAAGCCGGTTTGGTGTGCGTTTGAAGGCGACGGCCCCTTCCATTCACATGATCAAAGTAAATGTGACCTCCGAATTTGCACCGATCATCGGTTCTGAAAAACAGAGCGAAGAACTCGTTAATTATCTGATGCGTGACTTTGAAGTGAATCCGCTGAAAATTTGGGAATCCGATATTTTTGGCCGTTCGTTGAATCAAATCGTGCGTGAGGGAATTCAGGCCAAATTGTCGATGATGCCGGAAAATGCGCGATATAAGCTGCAAGAAACATTGGAGAGAATCATCAATGAGGGGTCTGGAGGATTAATCGCGATTATATTGTAAAGATTTGCAAAAGCGCGTCCCCGGCGCTTTTTTTATTTGAAATGCGGAAAATCGCAAAGATTCACTTGAACTTCCCATAAGTCTATATTAGTATAGGAGTGTCCCACGCATTGAAACCTGCTTTCTCCCCTTTTATAATAGGGAAAGAGCCGTGGATTTGTTTACGGAGGTGTGATGATGAACAAAACGGAACTGATCAATAAAGTAGCGGAAGCTACTCAAATGACCAAAAAAGACGCTGCAAAATCCGTTGAAGCAGTTTTAGATGCGATTACCGCAGCTCTTCGTGAGGGTGACAAAGTCCAACTCATCGGCTTTGGCAATTTTGAAGTGAAAGAGCGTGCCGAGCGTAAAGGCCGCAATCCGCAAACGGGTGAAGAAATCACGATTCCTGCATCCAAAGTACCTTCTTTCAAAGCCGGTAAACAACTTAAAGAAGAAGTAAACAAGTAAGCAGGATTGAATGGATCTCGGGACTACATAAATACCTGCAGAAAAAGGCCTCTTTACGAAGGGGTCTTTTTCGTTTTTGCGATTGAGCCGTGATTATTTGTGGTATAATGATTCGAGATAAAAATTGATTTCTTGCTTTACTGCAGATGAGGATGGAGGAACAATGATGGTTGATCATCGAAAAATTGAAGAAGCAGTGCGCATGATTTTGGAAGCGATTGGCGAAGATCCGAACCGCGAAGGTCTAATCGATACACCGGCACGTGTAGCCCGTATGTATGAAGAAATTTTTTCCGGACTGAAAGAGGACCCGAAGAAACATTTTTCTGTCATTTTCAGTGAAGATCATGAAGAGCTTGTCCTGGTGAAGGATATCCCGTTCTTCTCCACCTGCGAACACCATTTGGTTCCTTTCTTTGGCAAGGCGCATGTTGGATACATTCCCCGTGGAGGCCGTGTAACCGGATTGAGCAAACTGGCCCGTGCCGTTGAAACCGTCACCAGGCGTCCGCAACTTCAAGAACGCATCACCTCGACTGTGGCTGACTGCATCGTGGAGAAGTTGGATCCGCATGGTGTAATTGTCGTGGTGGAAGCTGAACATATGTGCATGACGATGCGCGGGGTGAAAAAACCGGGCTCCAAAACAATCACCTCCGCTGTCAGAGGTGTATTTGCCGAAGACGCGGCTGCTCGGGCGGAAGCGCTTAGCCTTATCGGATTAAAATAAAATTTTTAATAAACCTCTTGACACTTTCCCTTACCCGTTATATACTCATAATTGTCATCAGGCGATGGCAAAAAGTTGATACTTGACGGGCTATGGCGCAGCTTGGTAGCGCGCTTGCATGGGGCGCAAGAGGTCGTCAGTTCAAATCTGGCTAGCCCGACCAAAGGAAAGACTCTTCCTCATGGAAGGGTCTTTTTCTATGCATCTGTGTATTTATTCTATGTTAAACTATGTCTGAATTGAATTTGGGAGGGATTTCTTTGCAAGGATCTCATGCTGATTATATTGTGATTAAAGCCAAGGAAAATGGCGTCAATGTAATCGGATTGACCAGGGGGAAGGATACGCGCTTCCACCATTCCGAAAAACTGGACAAGGGTGAGGTCATGGTCGCGCAGTTTACAGAGCACACCTCAGCCATCAAGATTCGGGGCAAAGCGGTGATTATCACTCCTTTTGGCCAAGTGGAAACAGACAACTGAAAAAATGTCCCCGCCGGTCGTGCATGTTTTCCGGCTCGCACCGATACAATGGTGACAAGAGATCGGTGTAAGGGGAGATATGCGTGAAAACGTTCGCAATCCGGATGATGATGGCTGTCTTTGCCGCCGCTTTTCTGGCCGCCAGCGTGTCCGTTTTCCCGCTCTTCTACCAGAAGAAAGAGAATAAAAAGAGGGAAATTCCTGTTTTCAAATCCTCAAGTAAGCAGCTGCGAGCCGAGAATCTGGTTGATTTTATTAGGGACAGGCATTTTCAATTAACAGTGAAGAAAGTTGATTTGCAAAGGAATTTCCTCTTTTTGGAGCTTTCTCAGGAAAGAGTGAAAGAACCATTGATGTACCAGGAGATTTTGGCGTTGCTGAAGGCGGCGTTTACAGAAACAGAAAATATTGATCAAGTCCGCTTGTTCGTGCATCGGAATGACGGGGCGGACTTTTTGCTAACCGCCACCAGGGAAGAATTTAACAGAGATCCGGGACAGAAAAGAGCTGAAAAACAGCCGCCGGAGAAATATCTCAAATCGATGTTTCACGTGATCACATCCCCTGAGTGATGGAAAACAGCGGAAGAATGCCTATCTCCCCCAAAAGTATGATATACTAATCGCAGTGTTTGATCTTAAGTCCTCATGGGGGAACGTTTTTATGGCATGCGTACATAAAAAAGAGCTGAGAGAAATATTAGAGCAAATTGAAAAACATGCAGAAAATTCATATGTTCGGCAACAAATCGGGAGGCCAGATATCCCTGTTTTTTTTGTGCGCGTTTTGTATTTGATGTTACATGCGTACCAGCTGGAAAAAGAGAAAATTGCGCTGTACACGATTGCGACGACTTTGCTTAAAATGGGAATCGACTTGCACGAAACGGTGGAGACCAGTGCTCCCGAAGCGCTGCCCGGACAGCGAAAACAGCAGGTGACGGTATTGGCGGGGGATTATTACAGCAGCTTGTTTTACTATTTGCTGGCCAAAGAGAAGGAAACGGATGTGATCCATTGTTTGGCCGGGGCCATCTGTCGCATCAATGAGTGGAAAATGTCATTGCATCAGATGCGAAAAGCAGGGGCTCCCCTTACCGCGGAAATGGTCAAGCGGATCAAATCGATTTCGAGTGAACTGATTGCGGCATTGGCCGATTTTTTTCATGTTCGGAAAGGGTTTGCCTTTTCATGGCGGCCGGTTGCAGAAGAACTGCTCCTGTATGAAGAACTCCTGCGCTTTCCCGGACTCAGCTCAACGGAAAAACTTTTTTACTTGGAACAGAGCCGTTCGTCCTTGACCAACCTGTTGAACGGCTGGCCGGATTCGGAAAGCAAAGGCCAATTGGAAGAACTGGCCAAAGAGGTGTACGATAGCGTCGACAGGGGAGCCTGTCTGAAAGAGAGTGGTCAAGCATGAATGTTCGCGGGGAAGAAAAGACGAAATTTGTTCATGAGGTTTTCGAAAGCATCGCCAAAAATTATGACTGGATGAATACATTGCTAAGCTTCCGCATGCATAAGCTTTGGCGAAGATTTGCGATGAAAAAAATGGCGGTGAAGCCAGGGGATACCGCATTGGATGTTTGTTGCGGCACCTGCGACTGGACCATCTCCTTGGCGAAGTCATCCGGAACCGGACGAATCGTCGGCCTTGACTTCAGCGCAAACATGCTGAAGGTCGGGAAAGGGAAAGTGGAAAAGGCCGGATTGGACGGACAGGTGGAACTGATTCAGGGCGATGCGATGCAACTTCCTTTTCCCGATCATACCTTTGATCATGCCACGATCGGGTTTGCCCTTCGCAATGTTCCCGACATCGTCCAGGTATTGAACGAGATGAAACGGGTGGTAAAACCGGGAGGGCAAGTGGTTTCCCTGGAGCTTTCCAAACCGTCCTGGCCTCCTTTTCGCGCCGTATATTACCTGTATTTTGAGCGGATTTTGCCGCTGCTCGGAAAATGGTTTGCGGGCAGCTATGAACAGTATCGCTGGCTGCCGGAATCGCTGATGCAATTTCCCGGATATCATGAGCTGGCCAGGATCATGGCTGAGGATGTAGGATTGCAGGATGTTCAGGTCTATCCCCTCTCCGGCGGAATTGCGGCGCTTCACATCGGGCGCAAACCAGAGGTGGAATAGAAGGAAAGCAAGGTGGTTAAGGTGCTGAAAAAAATTAGGATCGTACTTGAAATGATTAAGTTTGAACACACCATTTTTGCACTGCCGTTTGCCTACATGGGGGCGGTTCTGGGCAGTCTCGAAGTGCGCGGTCATCTTCCGACCTGGGCGGAAATCGGCTGGGTTACATTGGCGATGGCAGGAGCAAGAAGTGCGGCGATGGCTTTGAACCGCTTGATCGACCGCCATATTGATGCCAAAAATCCGCGCACCGCAAACCGGGCCATTCCGGCCGGACTGGTTTCGGTTCCGTTTGTGTGGGGGTTTGTCATCGTTTCGTTTGCACTCTTGTTTCTGGCTGCATTCCAGTTGAATATGCTTGCGGTGGAATTGTTGCCGGTTGCTGTCTTTTTCCTGGTTTTTTACTCCTACACTAAGCGTTTTACCTGGACATGCCATTTTTTCTGCGGAATTTCGTCGGCGTTGGGGTCGCTCGGCGGATGGGTGGCGACCACGGGAGAAATCGATATGCTCTCACTCATTCTGTTTGCCTCCGTGGCATTATGGATCGGTGGCTTTGATGTGATCTATGCCTGCCAGGATTTGGAGTTTGACAGACAGGAGCGGCTTTACTCGCTTCCTGCCCGGTTTGGAATCAAGCGGTCGCTTTTTATTTCCGCATTGATGCATGTCGGTACCGCTGCCGGACTGATTGCCCTTTTGCTGCTGGGTGATTTGGGCTTGTGGTATGGCATCGGTGTGGTGATTGCCCTGATTATCCTCTTTTATGAGCATTCCATTGTTTCCGCTGATGATTTGTCCCGATTGAATACTGCCTTTTTCACGATGAACGGGGTTCTCAGCGTGATTGTTTTCGTCTTTACCATGCTCGATGTGTTAATCAGATAAGGCATCTGGTGTTTGGAGCCGGTTATTTCAAGAACGTTGCTGAGCAATTGCGATTACCGTAATGTTAAGGGATGCAGGGGTTGGTCTTGTCAGTTTTTGAATGGTGATTGTCCTTTAGCATGCGTTAACAGGGTGAAACGGATGAACTTGCAAGAAATTTATCTCAATCTGAAGAATGACTTAGAGCTGATCGAAAAAACGCTGACTGAGGCCATTCAGACCAGCGAGCAAATGTTATATGATTCGTCAAGCCATTTGCTTACAGCGGGCGGAAAGAGGATGCGCCCTGTTTTTGTTCTGCTGGCCGGTCATTTCGGGCGATATGACATTGAGAGATTGACAAAAGTGGCCGTGGCCTTGGAACTGATTCATATGGCCACACTGGTACATGATGATGTGATCGATGATGCCGATACCCGCAGGGGGAGACGAACGGTCAAAGCGGAATGGGATAATCGCGTCGCCATGTATACCGGTGATTATATCTTCGCCCGCGCTTTGCAGAAAATTACGGAGTGCAGGCCGCATGAAGTGCAGGCAATTTTGGCGACGGCGATCAACCGCATGTGCCTGGGGGAGATTGACCAAATGGCCGATTTGTTCAGCGAGTCGCTCTCTTTCAGGCGTTACCTGCGCCGGATCAAGAGAAAAACGGCGCTCCTGATGGCCACCAGCTGTTACTTGGGCGCGTATGTGAGCGGAGCGGAGCCGCGCTATATTCGTTCCCTTCAGGCGTATGGCTATTACGTGGGGATGGCGTTTCAGTTAACCGACGATGTGCTCGATTTTGTCGGAAACGAAAAAGTCCTGGGCAAACCGGCCGGAAGCGATTTGCGCCAGGGCAATGTGACCCTCCCGGTTATTTATGCGCTGGCCAAAGCAGGAACTTCAGATAAGCAAAAAATCACGGATTATCTCCGTTCCGGCGGGGGAGAAGGCAACTTGCCCGCGATTTTGGATCTGATCAAACGGCTGGGCGGAATTGAGTATACGCTGGATTTGTCCCGGCGGTATATGAAGAAAGCGATGCAATGCCTGTCGCTTTTGCCCGAATCGCATGAGCGTGAATCATTGCGACTGATCGGGGAATTTATCGTCAGCCGCTCATACTGAAAAGTGATATTCGGGTGCTGCCCGAGGGTGAAAGTTTTGGCAGAACCGGGAGGGGTGATGCCCCGCTGACCATCCGTTTGAAATAGCAGGGAGGTTTAGGGGCATCAGACACCACCTGCAACATATTTTCACAAAAATAAGGGAATTGGTTGCGTTTTCATTTCGATCTCTGTTACAATTTGGTGTGGTTACCTGGATTCAGGTGCATGCATCGATACATAGCAGTATGGGGGATTCATTTATGGAAAAAACGTTTATCATGGTTAAACCGGATGGAGTTCAACGCGGGCTGATCGGGGAAGTGGTTGCCCGTTTTGAAAAAAAAGGATTCCAGCTGGTGGCAGCAAAGTTGATGTCCGTATCAAGCGAATTGGCGGAACAGCATTATGCTGAACACAAAGAAAAGCCGTTTTTTGGAGAATTGGTTGATTTTATTACCTCGGGTCCTGTCTTTGCCATGGTGTGGCAAGGACCGAATGTGATCGCCACCGCCCGTCAAATGATGGGCAAAACCAATCCGTCTGAGGCACTGCCTGGGACGATTCGCGGCGACTTCGGGGTCAATGTGGGCATGAATATTATCCATGGGTCGGATTCCCAGGCGAGTGCAGAAAGGGAAATCGCCCTTTGGTTTGACGAAGCAGAACTCCTGTCCTACGAAAAAACGATTAACCGCTGGATTTGAAAATAAAAAGCACGGTTCACACGAATCGTGCTTTTTTTGGTTGGCAGGATTATTTTTTGATTTCTTTGACCATATTGGTAACAGAAAAAAGGATCGTTGCTTAAGAAGGAGGTGGACATCCTCTGCCTGCTGTCAACCTGCAAGTGTGCGGGTGATTTTTCGGTTCAAGCAGGCGGAAGGCAATATGGATATTCCGATGAGCCCCGACGAAGTGACCAAGCGAATCAAACATTTAAAACAGCAGGGAGTTTCCCTCAGCAAGAAAAAAGTAAAACAAATGGACCCGGAATTGATGCAAAGCGCCCTGTATTATTATCCCAGCTGGGACCACGCCGTCACCAGCAGTTTAAATATCAAACAGTAAGACCTGTAATCTCCTTCAGCCGGCTTTTTTGCCGGTTTTTTTATTATTGACCGCGAACTTTTTTCAATTTCATCTCCCATCCCCTTTTTTTCTGTGTTATGATAACTATCAAATTTCAGGTCAAAAGAGTTGAGACAGAGAGGAAGATTTGAGATGAGATATTTGACCGCTGGAGAATCACACGGGCCACAGCTGACCGTGATCATTGAGGGATTGCCGAGCCATTTGCCTTTTGCCAAGGAAAAAATCGATTTTGAACTGGCCAGGAGACAAAAGGGGTATGGCCGGGGACGGCGGATGCAGATTGAAAAAGACCAGGTGAAAATCATGTCGGGCGTGCGTTTTCAGCAAACGACAGGCGCTCCGGTTACCCTGGTGATTGAGAATCGCGATTTTACGCATTGGCAAAAAGTGATGGGGGTTGATCCGATTCCGGAAGAAGCGGAAAAAAGGCGGATTTCGCGGCCTCGTCCCGGGCATGCCGATCTCAATGGCGCGATCAAATACGGCCACCGCGATCTGCGGGATGTTCTGGAGCGTTCCAGCGCGAGGGAAACGGCGGCGCGTGTGGCTGTCGGTGCGGTTGCCCGCCTGATTTTGGAGGAATGCGGCATCAAACTTGCCGGTCATGTTCTGCGGATCGGGGATGTTGCGGCGGAACCGGTCGATCTGCCGCTGGAGGAAATGAGACGGGTGGCTGAGGATTCGCCGGTGCGTTGCCTTGATAAAAAAGGGGAGCAGGCGATGATGGAAGCGATTGACCGTGCCAAAAAAGAAGGAGATTCCCTGGGAGGGATCGTTGAAGTGGTGGTCGAGGGGGCTCCGGTCGGTTTGGGCAGTCATGTCCACTGGGATCGCAAGCTCGATGCCCGCATCGCTCAGGCGGTTGTCAGCATTAATGCGTTTAAAGGCGTCGAATTTGGGCTCGGATTCTCCATGGCTTCCCTTCCGGGATCAGAAGTTCATGACGAAATTATGTGGGAGGAGGGGAAAGGTTTTTACCGCGCAACGAATCGCCTCGGCGGATTTGAAGGCGGGATGACGACCGGCGAACCGATTATCGTGCGCGGGGTGATGAAGCCGATTCCCACCCTGTACAAACCGCTGAAAAGTGTGGATATCGATTCCAAAGAACCATTTGAGGCCAGCATTGAGCGCTCTGACAGCTGCGCCGTTCCCGCAGCCTGTGTCGTGATGGAAAATGTGGTCGCATGGGAAATCGCCAATGCCCTTTTGGAAAAGTTCCCGGCTGACACGATGATGGAATTGACAGAACAGGTGAAGCGCTATCGGGAAAGGACGGCCCAATTCTGATGAAAACGTTGACGGTTTCCTTGGAACGGACATCTTATCCCATCTACATTGGCTCGGGCACGTACCAGCAATTGCCTGCTTTGCTCAAGAAACATGGCGTGAGCCGGGATCGCACCATCATGCTGGTCAGCGACACCCATGTTGGTCCGCTTTATGCCGGGAAAATCCAGGAAATATTGCAGCAGGCTGGTTACCGGGTCGGTCTCAGTCTGATTCCCGCGGGAGAAGAGAACAAAAACCTGAAAGAATTTGAACGGGTGATTGGAGATTGCCTTCGATTCGGGTTGACCCGGCGAAGCGTGATCTTGGCTTTGGGCGGCGGTGTGGTCGGCGATTTGGCGGGATTCGTCGCGGCCAGCTATATGCGCGGGATTCCCTTCGTTCAGCTCCCCACTTCGCTGTTGGCTCATGACAGCAGTGTCGGAGGAAAAGTGGCGGTAAACCATCCATTGGGAAAAAATTATATCGGTGCTTTTCATCAGCCGCTCATGGTCGTCTTTGATGTGGATACATTAAAAACCCTGCCCCAAAAAGAGGTCGTTTCCGGCTTCGCGGAGGTGCTAAAACACGGCCTGATCTGGGATGAATCTTTTGTTTCCTGGCTGGAAGATCGTGCCGGGGAACTGCTTGGCTTGGAAACCGAACCGTTGATCGAAGCGATTTACCGCGGCTGTCAGGTGAAAACGGCGGTTGTGTCCCAGGATGAGCGGGAGGCAGGAATCCGGGCGATTTTAAATTACGGGCATACAATCGGCCATGCACTCGAAGCGGTATCCGGTTATCGCACCTTCACGCACGGAGAAGCGGTCGCCATCGGAATAGCCGGTGCGGCGCGCCTGAGTGTAAAGGTCGTCGGAGCCTCTCCCGCGCTGGTGGAACGCACGGAAGCGCTGCTCCAGGCATTTTCCCTGCCGGTGCGCATGGAAACCACCTGGCCGGCAGAAGATTTGCTTGAAGCGATGAAACGCGATAAAAAAGTGCAGAGCGGAGAATATACATTTGTGCTTTCCCCGCAGATCGGCCGTGTCGAATTGGTGCGCGGAGTCGCCGAAGAACCGATTCGCGAGGTGTTGAAGGAGCTTCGCCGGGCATAAGGATGATTATCCGGACGGCAGTGAAATTGGGTTATTGACAGAAAAACACAAGTTCGATACAGTTTTAGATGAGACGAGAAAAAGAAAATCATTCAGTTTGTGAGAGAGTGTTTTTATTTTACCTTGTTTTGTACATTTCAGAGGGTTTAGTTTAGCTGAGCAGAGAATGGATATAGCGTAGTTTGAGCTGAGTGGAGGCTGTTCACATATATTTTCGCCAGAACCAAAGCAGCTCTGCTTTGGTTTTTATTTTTCCTCCATTCTTCCCCTATATCCTTTCTCTCTTCTTGCCGACAGAAGAGGAGGGAGTTCATTGATTTACCCCGATTTGCAGGAGGCCGTGAAACTTGCCAGAGATTTTTCGGTCATCCCTGTTTGCAAAACGGTTCTTGCCGATACGGAAACCCCGATTCGATTATATGATCGTGTAAAAGATCAGCCGTACTCTTTTTTGCTTGAAAGTGTTGAAGGTGGAGAAAGATGGTCGCGCTATTCGTTTGTCGGCTCATCCCCGTGCCGGGTGATTAAGAGCCGGGAAGGGCGAATGGCGATTCGCGACCAGAAAGGGGAACGAACAGCGGTCACTTCCGATCCGCTTTCCGACTTGAACGAACAACTGGCCGCGTATCGTTCCCCGGTATATGACGGGTATCCGCCGTTTTTGGGAGGGGCGGTCGGATATTTCGGCTATGAAATCGTCCGCTTTTTTGAACCGGCCCGTCCAGTGGCAAAGCAGGCCGGTCTGGAGAATTCCGCTTATGATCTTCATTTTATGGTGATGGATCGCTTGCTGGTGTTTGATCATCTCAAACAAGAAGTGATTTTTATCCAGCACTTGCAGGTGCCAAAGAACGGCTCGCAGGCCGAATTAAGGGAGCGATACGAAGAGACGGTCAAAGACTTGGAACGCTGGGCAAACGAGCTTCTCAGTAAGCCCGTTTCCGCCACCTTCAGCGGTGTCACCATCGACCGTGAACCGGTGGATTTAAGCAGCGTCACGGCCAATCTCAGTAAAGAAGCGTATGTGAAGATGGTGGAAAAAGCGAAGGAATATATTCGCGCCGGGGATTTGTTTCAAGTGGTTTTATCGCGGAAACTGACGTGGGCGCCGGCTCCCGACCCGTTTGAAGTATACCGTGTATTGCGGGTGCTCAATCCTTCTCCGTACATGTATTATTTGCGGCTTGGCGAGGAAACGATTGTCGGGACCTCTCCGGAATTGCTGGTGCGGGTAACCGGCGGGCGCGCAGAGACCCGACCGATCGCCGGCTCAAGGCCCCGGGGCAAAACGGCGGAGGAAGAGAATCGATTGTTGGAAAATTTGCTGGCCGATGAGAAGGAACGGGCGGAACACGTGATGCTGGTCGACCTGGGACGGAATGATTTGGGCCGGGTTGCTGACATCGGCAGTGTGACGGTAACGGATTTTATGACAATCGAAAAGTATTCTCACATTATGCACTTGGTCTCCCATGTGGAGGCAAAGCTGAAGGAAGGGAAAGTCCCTGCCGACGCGTTTCGCGCCTGCTTTCCGGCCGGAACCTTATCCGGGGCTCCCAAGATCCGGGCTATGGAGATAATCAGCGAGTTGGAACCCGATTTGCGGGGGGTTTACGGCGGAGCCATCGGTTATCTCAGTTTTACCGGAAATTTGGACACATGCATCGCCATTCGTACGATTTATTTTCACAAGGGACAGGCGACGGTGCAATCCGGAGGCGGCATCGTGGCGGATTCCGATCCGGAGCTGGAATTGCAGGAATCGGTAAATAAAGCGATGGGGATGCTCAAAGCACTGGAACTTGCCGCAAAAAGGACGGTGGGGCTGTCGTGTTGAGGGATTTGCTCAGAAAGATGGTGGAAGGAAAGCATTTAAGCAGACAAGAAGCCCGTCAGGCGATGGAGGAAATGATGAACGGAGAGGCCACTCCCGCTCAGATGGGCAGCTTTTTAACCTCCCTGCGCATGAAAGGGGAAACGGCAGAAGAAATCATCGGGTTTGCCCAGGGACTGAGGGCCCGGATGACCGGATTTGAAGGGGAAATTTCCCATGCGGTCGATACGTGCGGAACCGGCGGGGACGGAGGACAGACATTTAATATCTCCACCGCAGTCGCTTTTGTTGCCGCTGCGGCCGGCGTTCCGATCGTGAAACACGGAAATCGCGCTGTTTCCAGCAAGAGCGGAAGTGCCGATGTATTGGAAGCGCTGGGGATCGAGATTCATCACAGTGCTAAAGAAGCGGAGTTGATGTTGCAGGAAACGGGAGTTTGCTTCCTGTTTGCCCCGCTGTACCATCAGGCGATGAAAAATGTGATGCCCACTCGTACGGAACTGGGATTTCGCACGATTTTTAATCTGCTCGGTCCCCTTGCCAATCCGGCTGGTGTGCAATATCAGCTGCTCGGTGTGTACGATCCGGAATTAACGGAGAAAGTGGCCTGTGTCCTGCAGGAACTGGGGACGAAAAAGGCGCTTGTCGTGGCCGGACTGGACAGATTGGATGAAATTTCTGTTTCGGCTCCCACCCGAATCAGCGCTCTTGACGGAGACAAGGTGGTGACTTTTGAAGTAATTCCGGAAGACTTCGGGATATCCAGGTCGCCGATCACCGCAGTCAAGGGGGGGACGGCACAGCAGAACGCGGCGCTGATTGCGGATATTTTCAGCGGGAGACGGGGAGCTCCGCGCGATATCGTCCTCTTGAATGCGGGTGCGGCCCTGGTCGTGGGCGGCAAGGTGTCCACTTTGACAGAAGGGGTTCAGATGGCCCGGGAAACCATCGATTCAGGTATGGCGGCAAAAAAACTGCAACAAGTGATTCGGATGTCACGGGAGGTACGCTATGTTTCTTGAAAAAATCGAAGAGTGTAAAAGGGCGGAAATCGCCAAACTGCGGGAACGATTCGGCAAAGAGGATTGGGATCGTGCGCGGCGGATGCCGCCAGGTCGTTCTTTGCAGGCGGCCCTGAGCAAGCAAACCGGACTTTCCCTGATTGCCGAGGTGAAACCGGCTTCTCCTTCAAAAGGAGTGATCCGGTCGGAGGTGAATCCGGTTCAGGTGGCCAAAGGGTATGAAAATGGAGGAGCGGCCGCTGTTTCCGTGTTGACGGACGTTTCCTTTTTTTACGGAAATCCGGAATCGCTCCGAGCGGTAAAAGAAGCAGTGCAAATTCCGGTGCTTCGCAAAGATTTTATTCTCGATCCGCTTCAGGTGCTGGAGAGTAAATTGCTGGGAGCCGATGCGATTTTATTGATCGTGGCTCTGCTGGAGGAAGACCGGTTGCAGGAATTAAGCTCGATTGCTCACCGTCTGGAGATGGAAGTGCTGGTCGAGGTGCACGCAGAAAAGGAGATCCCGGCTGCGACCCGGTGCGGGGCGGATGTGATCGGCATTAATAACCGCAATTTGCATACGTTTGTCACTGACCTTGCCACCACTGAACGTTTGCGGCCGCTGATATCCGCTTCGGTTCCGGTGATCGGGGAAAGCGGCGTTTTCTCCATCGGAGACGCGAAGCGCATGCTGGCCGCCGGCGTGGACGGATTGCTCATCGGTGAATATTTGATGCGGCAAACTGATCCGGGGGCAGCAGTTAAGGAATTGATCGAGGGTACACGGTATGAATAAAAACATTTCTCTTAAATTTTGCGGTTTTTTTGCTGAACCGGATGTGGAAAAGGCCGTTCAATTTGACATTGATGCGATCGGATTCATCCTTGTCCGCGGCCGAAAGCGTTCGGTTGAACGGGAAATGCTGCCGAAACTGGTGCGCAAGGTTCCGGCCGGAATCTGGACGGTTGGTGTGCTGCAAAACCCGTCTCTCAGGGAGATGGAAGAATGGCTTTCCGTGGCTCCCTTAAGCGCCATTCAACTGCACGGTGAAGAAACGCCGGAGTTTTGCCGCACGGTGAAAAAAGCATTTGGCGTGCGGGTGATTAAAACGTTTCATGTTACCGGCCGCATTGCCGGCGAAGAGCGAATTGCCCAATATGCGCCGTGGATCGATGCGGCGCTCCTTGATACCGGAACGTCGGGAGGAAGCGGTCAGGCTTTTGACTGGAATCAGATTCCGCCTTTTTATGAGGAGTGCCGGAGGGCGGGAGTCCCGCTGTGGGTGGCAGGCGGTTTGAATGTTCGGAATGTCAGGTCGCTCATCACGCGTTATCCGTTGGATGGCGTTGATGTTTCCAGCGGGATCGAAGCAGATGGAGGAAAAAAGGCCGAATTGATGGCAAAGTTTGCGGAAAGGGTGAAGCGGAATGAAGACAGATGAAAAACTGGGCGGTCAGGGGAAGGCGACGACGTGGAGATTTGGCCCTTTCGGCGGCCGTTTTGTGCCGGAAACGACGATGAATGCGCTGATCGAATTGGAGCAGGGATTTCGCGAAGCCTTGGCAGATCGCGAGTTTATGAACAATTGGAGAGAGAGGCTTGAGGAATATTCCGGCCGCCCCACCCCGCTCACATTTGCAGAGCGGCTGACCGATTATGCCGGAGGAGCCCGCATCTACCTGAAACGCGAAGACCTGAACCATACGGGCGCCCATAAGATTAATAATGCCCTGGGCCAGGCGTTATTGGCCAAACGGATGGGCAAAAAGAAACTGATTGCGGAAACCGGTGCCGGGCAGCACGGGGTGGCTACAGCGACCGTCGCTGCCCTGCTCGGACTTGATTGCGAAATCTATATGGGCGAAGAAGATGTGAAAAGGCAGCAGTTAAACGTGTTTCGCATGGAATTGCTGGGGGCCAGGGTAGTTCCGGTAACTTCCGGTACCCGGACATTAAAGGATGCGACCAATGAGGCGCTAAGGCAATGGGTTGCCCAGGTGGATCGCGCCTACTATCTGATCGGTTCTTCCGTTGGACCCCATCCTTATCCGTTGCTGGTCAAAACGTTTCAGCGGGTGATCGGGGATGAGACGCGGGCGCAACTTTTGGCTGCCGAAGGAAGGCTGCCCGATGATGTAGTCGCTTGTGTCGGGGGTGGAAGCAATGCGATTGGGATGTTTACCGCATTTGTGGAGGACGAGACGGTTCGCCTGCACGGAGTCGAAGCGGCGGGAAAAGGTGTTGATACTTCCTTCCATGCTGCTTCTTTAAGTAAAGGCCGCCCCGGAGTTTTGCACGGGATGTACAGCTATTTCCTCCAGGATCAGCACGGACAAGTGACACCAGCCCACTCGATATCCGCCGGTCTCGATTATCCCGGTGTGGGTCCTGAACATGCTTTTTTGAAGGAAACGGGCCGCGTTCGCTATACCTATGCCACCGATGAAGAGGCGCTTGATGCCGTGGGGCTTCTCTGCCGGACGGAAGGAATCCTGCCTGCGCTCGAATCGGCGCATGCCGTGGCGGAAGCGGTCAAAATCGCCCGTAAGCGGAGCAAAAATGAAATAGTGGTCATCTGTTTATCCGGCCGCGGCGATAAAGATGTGGAAACCATCAGCAGCGCAGGAAGGAGGAGCGGAGAATGAATCGCCTGACAGAAGCATTTCAGCGCAAAGAAGAAGTCCTCATTCCATTTATCTCTTGTGGGGATCCGAGTTTGGACGTTACCCGTGAACTGATTCACTGCCTGGCTGAAGAAGGCGTGCTGGCGATTGAACTGGGGGTTCCTTTCTCAGATCCGATAGCGGATGGCCCGGTGATTCAAGCGGCTTCCGAACGGGCGCTCGAAAATGGGGTAACGCTGGTCGATGCCCTGGAAATGGGCAAAAAAGTAAGAGAAGACGGAGTGGAAGTTCCGCTTATTCTCTTTACTTATGCAAATCCCGTTTTTCAATACGGGCTGGCAGCGTTGGTTCGCGATGCGGTCGCTGCCGGATTTGACGGGATCATCGTACCTGATCTTCCGTTTGAGGAAAGTGAGGAATTAAGGCAGTACGGGCAAAAAGCGGGACTGGCTGTCATCCCGTTGGTCGCTCCGACTTCCAGACAGCGGATTGCCGATATTGTCGCTTCGGCACAAGGGTTTGTTTATTGTGTGTCGTCGCTCGGCACAACCGGGATGCGACACGGATTTTCCGGGGAAGTCGATGAATTTTTGCAGACGGTGCGCTCATTGAGCCCGGTTCCGATCGCGATTGGGTTTGGGATTTCGGAATCGAAGCACGTGGCTCATTTCCGGAAACGGACCGATGGCGTTGTCGTGGGAAGCGCTTTGGTTAAACGGATTGGAGAGCTTCAATCGTCACTTGTTTCCGAGAACAGCCGAAAGCGGGCACTAAGCGAAGTGAAAGCATTTGTCAGACAGCTGAAAACGGAGTAAGATAGAGGGAAAAAAAGAGAGGGATCATGAGATGCAACCGAAGGCGACCGTCCGGGGATTGCCTGTTTACCAACCGGGTAAGCCCCTGGAAGAAGTAAAGAGAGAATTGGGATTGGAGGAAGTGATCAAACTGGCCTCCAATGAAAACCCGTTTGGTTGTTCACCAAAAGTTTGGCCTGCGCTGGCCGGGGAGCAAGGACGCTTTCACCTTTATCCCGAGGGCCTGGCTCCGGAACTGCGGGAGAAGCTGGCCGAGCATCTGGAAACGGACCCCCGCAGGATTATCTTCGGGAATGGTTCGGATGAAGTAGTGCAAATGATTGCCCGCGCTTATCTGGAACCGGGAACGGAGTCGGTGATGGCCGACCGCACATTCCCGCGCTATGAGACGGTGGTGCGGATCGAAGGGGCGACTCCGGTGAAAGTGCCGCTTAAAAACGGGGTGCATGACCTGGAGGGAATGTTGGAGGCGATCACTGAGAAAACGCGGGTCGTCTGGATTTGCAATCCCAACAATCCGACAGGGACCATTGTCTCCGGTGATGATCTGAGCGATTTTCTAGACCGGGTCCCGGAGCACGTGCTGGTTGTCATTGATGAAGCTTATTATGAGTACGTGACTGATCCGTCCTATCCTGATTCCTTATCCTTGCTTGATTACAATCCGCAGATCGTGGTCTTGCGCACGTTCTCCAAAATTTATGGGTTGGCGGCATTTCGCATCGGCTACGGTGTGGGCCATCCCGATGTGATTACCGAGCTCAACCGCGTTCGCGAGCCGTTTAATGTCAGCCGTCTGGCACAAACTGCAGCGATCGCCGCACTGGAAGATCAGTCGTTTGTCGTTTACTGCCGCAACCAGAACAGGCTCGGACTGAAAAAAATAACGGAGAAACTGGAGGAATGGGGGCTGGGCTATTACCCGGCACACGGGAACTTCCTGTTGATCGATACCGGTTTCCCGGCGGGCGAAGTGTTTGAGGCTCTCCTGCGTCAAGGGGTGATCGTGCGGTCGGGAGAAGCGCTTGACTTCCCGAGACACATTCGGGTAAGCATCGGAACACAGGAAGAGAACGAACGCTTTTTGCACAGCTTGGCCGAATTTCTGAAAAAGAAAGGAACGATTCCAAGCAATGCCTGAAAAAATAGCCGTACTCGGAATCGGGCTGATTGGCGGTTCATTGGCGTTGGGACTGAAAGAGCGAACAAATGTCACTGTGATTGGCTTTGACAGAAACGAGCAGGATTTGCAGTTTGCCAAAGCCATCGGGGCCATCGATGAAGGCACCACGAAGTTGGACGAAGCTGTCCGGGATGCGGATGTGGTCATCATCGCCCTTCCTGTCGGGAAAATCAAACAGACAATTGAAGAGCTGAACTTGTTGCCTTTGAAAGAAAACTGCATCGTGACCGATGTCGGCAGTACAAAAGCGGAAATAGTGCGCAGCGGCCGGAAGCTGAGCGGCCGCGGAATCACTTTTATCGGCGGCCATCCGATGGCGGGTTCACATCAATCGGGCATCAAGGCCGCCCGATCTTTATTGTTTGAAAATGCCTATTACGTCTTGACTCCGGAACCGCACACATCCCTCGCCGCCGTCCAGAAATTGAGCCGTTTGCTCGCGCTTGCGACGAAAGCGGAACTGGTGATTATGGATCCTGTGCACCATGACCGCATTGTCGGTGCAATCAGCCATTTGCCTCATATTATCGCCGCCGGGCTGGTCAATATGGTGGGGGATTACAATGAGGATAACGAATGGTTTCATCGTCTGGCGGCGGGCGGGTTTCGCGATTTGACCCGGATTGGGGCCAGCCATCCGATCATGTGGCGGGATGTGTTGCTCACCAACCGTGAAGAACTGATCAAATTGATGGATGACTGGATCGAGAGAATGGCAAGGGTGCGTTCAGCGATCATGGAAACGGATCCGGAGTGCATCGAACATTTTTTCACCCGTTCCCGGGCCATTCGCAGCAAGCTTCCCGACCGGAAAAAAGGAATACTGGAACGTCGTTACACCCTCTATGTCGACGTTCCCGACCGGCCGGGGATCATCGGAAAGGTGGCTACCCTGCTCGGTGAAAAAGAGATCAATATCAGCAACCTGGAAGTGATGGAAAACCGCGAAGAGATCCCCGGTGTGCTGAAATTGACCTTTAAACAGGAAAAACATTATCAAAACGCGATCATGGCATTGCGCGAGGCAAACTATGTCGTATTTGCAGAGGAAGAACGATTGGAGGAAGTCAGCGTATGATTCGTACATCGCGTCTTGGGCCGTTTCGATTGACGACGAAGGTTCCCGGCGATAAATCGATTTCCCACCGTTCCGTCATGTTTGGCTCGATCGCCGAAGGAGTCACGGAAATCGAAGGATTTTTACCGGGTGCGGATTGCTTGAGTACCATTCACTGTTTCCGTCAGATGGGGGTGGAGATTGAGCGGACATCTCCCACTTCCGTACGAGTCAAAGGAAAAGGTTTTGCAGGTCTGGCCGAGCCTCGTGTGCCGCTGGATGTCGGGAATTCAGGAACCACGATCCGGCTTCTGCTCGGCATTCTCGCCGGCAGTTCGATTTTTGCCACGCTGGTCGGGGACGAATCAATTGGCCGCCGTCCGATGGGACGAGTGGTAAAACCATTGCGCCGGATGGGAGCCGTGATTGACGGACGGAGAGATGGAAGCTATACACCGCTGGCAGTCCGGGGAAGCAAACTGACGGGGATTCGTTATGAAAGTCCGGTGGCCAGCGCACAGGTGAAATCGTGTCTGTTGCTGGCCGGTTTAAAAGCAGAAGGGATGACAACCGTCATCGAGCCAAGCCGTTCGCGTGACCATACGGAACGGATGTTGCCGGCGTTCGGTTGCCAGGTGGAGGTGCGCGACCGGGAAGTCTCCCTCGCCGGCGGACAGCATTTGTCCGCAGCAAGGGTACAAGTTCCCGGTGATATTTCTTCAGCCGCTTTTCTGCTGGCTGCAGCGCTGGTCGTTCCCGGGGCGGAGGTGACGATTGAGGATGTGGGACTCAATCCGACGCGGACGGGAATTTTAGATGCCCTGGCCATGATGGGGGCTAAAATTCAAATTGAAGAAACGGGCAGCTGGTGCAATGAGCCGGTGGGACGCGTGACGGTGACCGCCGGTGAGTTACAAGGTGCGACGATCGGTGGCGAACTGATTCCACGGCTCATCGATGAAATCCCGATCTTGGCCGTGGTCGCCACCCAGGCGAAGGGAACCACCGTCATTAAGGACGCTGAAGAACTGAAAGTGAAGGAAACCAATCGGATTGCGACGACGGTGAACGAACTCCGAAAATTGGGGGCCAAAATCGAGGAGACAGAAGACGGAATGATCATTGAAGGGCCGGTCGTTTTATCCGGGGGAAGATGTGACAGCCACGGCGACCACCGGATTGGCATGGCGATGGCTATTGCCGGGCTGGCGGCAGAACAGGAAGTGATTGTCGAGCATACGGAGGCCATCGATGTATCGTTTCCCGGATTTGTCAATAAAATCCATGAGATGGAATTAAATCAAATCAGAAAATTAGGAAAAACATATTGACCTTGTCCGACCTGCTTCGTATAATGGGAAATACAGTATGGTTTCTCTCCACTCCTATCCAATATTGTACGTCCTGTGCACACCGCCCTTGATCAGGGGCGGTTCTTTTTTTATGCGTTTTGTCATAATGGTGTGATGAGGTGGTGGTTGTCTATGATGAAGCGCTATCGGCGCATCGGGGCAGAAATTTTTTTGACTGTGGCGGTGGTGATCAGCTTAAAGCAATGGTTTTTTCCTTTTCTGATATCCTTGTGGTTTCATGATTCCCTTATTGCTGATATGGTCACAGAATGGACGGTTCTGATCGTCGGAGCGTTTACTTTTTTTATCTATCTGGGGCTTGGATCTTCCGCAAAACACGTCCATCATTTGCCGATGCGACAGTCGATTTTGGGATTCGTCATCTTCCATTTACCCTTATTGTTGGAAAATGCGCCGCTTGTTCAATCCTTTTGTCGCGATTGGAAAAATTTGCTCGGAGACCTGCTCGTATTATTTTTTCCTTGGCATTTTTTTAGTTCTCTCGAGATTTTTATGGTTTACCTGCTCCTCTTTCTGTTTGGCCGCGTGATTAAAATTACCGATTTGGACGAGGAGAGAGCAGGAATGAAAGAGGAACGGCTTCATCAATCGACTTTTTGACTTCCACCTGAGTCTATCTTCCTTTCGTTTCGTCCACAATAAGGATAACTAGCGACAGAAGGGAAGATCAGACTATGCGGATGGCGGACTGGCTTACATATACCGACATTGAACATTTGAAACAAATGAACCGCTATTACGGCTGCCAAAGCCGTGGGTCTCATTCCAAACGGGATTTAATCTGTTCGCTGCTGCAGATGATGGGAAAAAAGAACTACATAAAGGAAATGATTTTGAAGCTCACGACGGCGGAAAAGCTTTTTTTGGAACAGGTGGTTCTGGATCAAAGTCCCAGTTTTACAATGGAGGAATTGCTTGCCAAAGGGAGGGCGGCCCTGAGGGGAGAAGAGGGAGAACCGCGGAAGCTCATCGTAAGCGCATTGAAACGAGGTTGGTTGTTTCCCGGTTATTCACACCAAACGCAATATCTCTATCATGTGCCTTCCGACATGAGAGACCGGGTGTTGGATATTTTGGCTGAACCTTACAGAAACAGCAGGGATGTGCGGAAAACGCCTCCTTCCTTTTACCGGGACGAGAGCGGGCAAATCGTTGCAGATCTGTATCATTTTCTTGATTTTTTGGCGAAAGAGATCGTGCGGGTTACTGCCAGTGGTTCAATGTATAAACAACAGCAAAAACAGTTATTCAAAACTTTTTATATTGAAGAAAAACCTTTGGAACATAAAGGCCCCCGCTTCGGTTTCGGCAGATGTTATCACCTCTATCCTGATCGCTTCGCCTTTCTGTACGATTATGCCTTTTATCAGGGGTATTTTATCGAAAGTGAAGAAGGATATTTATGTTTAACAGATGCTGGTTCCGGGAAATTAAGAAGCAAAGAAGACCAAGGAAAACAAATGTTGCGTTTTTGGCTTCGGCTCTATCGCAAACCGATTCCGCATCTGCCCATGGTGGTCCGCTGGATCACTCTGCTCGGTTACCCGGGCTGGATTCGCACTGAAGCGGTTTATCAGGCGGTGGAGCCTTGGTTATCCCCTTATTTCTACGAGACGAAAGAGAGCCTGTTTCAGAAAATAGTGCAGATGCTGGTTCATCTCGGTGTTCTCGCGCTGGGATGGGATGAGGAAACTTCCTATGTTTCCTTGACTGCTTCGGGAATCAAATGGTTGAGGGGAATCGTTGCGTTTCGCGAACAGGCGATCGAGGACGGATTCATAAAAGAGGGTTCCGAAGCAGGAAATCAGTAAAAATGGGTCGAATCAATTATTACGGAAACAGAAACTTCACCCTTCTGGGAACATACAGTGAATCAACTTCAACTTTGCTTGTGTCTTAAGGGGTTGGGAAGGATGAAGAGCAAGGTCTCGGTGGCTGAGAAAAAGGAATTCATCCACTGGTTTTTGCAGAAATACGAACTGCAAAAAAAAGAAGCAGCATGGCTTCTCAGCTACCTGTCCTCAAGCGACGAACTTCTCAAACGCGTTCATTTTGTTGACCATGTTCGCCATCTGCCGAAATCGATGATGATTTCGACCAAGTGCAGCAAGATGGTTTCTTTTCGGTTTACGAAGAACAAGCGAGTAGGCGCTGATGTGGAAACCGCCTTTTACGATATTCGGACCTATCCGCATGAAGATTTATATATCGGCCTCTATTTTAAAGATCGGGCGAAATCACCCGAATATGCCGCGGTATTGGAGGTTAATCCCATGGAGAAACATGACTTGGTGCAAGATCACTTGCTAAGTCTGTTCGCGGAGATGCTTCTTGACCAGGCGGTAAAAGATTTCCAGCGGCGTGAATTGTATAAAAAGATTGATCATGCCCTTGAAGAACGGGACGAACAAGCGTTTTTACAGCTCAGCGAACAATGGATTAAAATACTGGAGTCCTGATGTCAGATTCGATATAATGCTCAGCAGAAGTTGCTGGGCATTTTTATTTTTCCGGAAAAGAGGGCAAAATATGAGATGGAAACGAATGAATGAGAACGAGTGGAAAGAAGTTGCAGCTTTTGTTGATACGCTCCTGATCCCGGTTCATTCCCTGACCCTAAGGGAGAAGGCGGTCGAAGCGGGGGACAGCCGTCTGGTCGAAGCGGTGGCGGAAGAGCTGGAAAAAAGTTTGACGGGGCGGATTCTGCTGCTCCCTTCAATTTCATATATTGGTCAAAATCCTGATGTATTTAAAGCCTACATCAGTGAAATAATAAGAGAGATGAATCAATCAGGATTCTATTATCTGGTGCTGATCGCCGGCCCGAATCAGGGTTTTTTGACCGACTGGCTGGAAGATGAACCGCCGGGCGGCTTCATTTCCACCGTCTGTCATGTCGTAAACCGTTCCGAAGGACAGCCCGCTGAAGAGGCATTGGAGTCGGAACACGGGGAACTCTTTGAAAAAGTACTAAATATGTGGCAAAATCATTCATAAATTTTCAAAAAAAAGTATTAATATTGTCGGCTTAAAGTCATGACAGTTTCTTGACTTTTAAGGAATTAATTCGCTATCATGGTATATGTCCTAGTAAAAGATAGGTGTTCTAGCATAATAAGATTCCGGTCCGAGTGGACGGTTCGAAAGCCGTATAGAAGGAGGTCGGACACGTGAGCAAAAAAGTTTCCCGCCGTCAGTTTTTGACCTACACGCTGGGTGGGACAGCCGGGTTTCTGGCTTCGGGAATGCTCTTTCCGATGGTTCGCTTCGCCATTGACCCAATTCTTAGAAAAGGGGAAAAAGGCAATTTTCATGACGTGAACCTGAAAGAGTCAGAAGTGACTGACATACCCAAACAAGTCAAGTTTACGGAGCATCGGAAAGATGGCTGGTATAATCCGCCAAAAGGGGAAACGTTGACGGCATGGGTGGTTCGGGTCAAGGGTGAGATCATCGCCCTGTCACCGATTTGCAAACATTTGGGCTGTACCGTCAACTGGAACAGCAACCCGATGTACAAAAATGAATTTTTCTGTCCATGCCACTTTGGCCGGTACTACAAGGATGGGACGAACGTACCCGGTACTCCTCCGCCAAAGCCGTTAGACCGCTATGAAGTAAAAGTGGAAAATGGAAGAGTGTTGATTGGACCACTGCAAAAAACTTAATCGCTCTGTGAAACGGAGGTGTAGCGAATGCTGCGCGCCATTTACGACTGGGTGGATGAACGATTGGATATTACGCCGCTATGGCGCGATGTCGCTGACCACGAAGTACCGGAACACGTCAACCCTGCCCATCATTTTTCAGCATTTATCTACTGCTTCGGGGGTTTGACTTTTTTTGTCGTCGTCATCCAGATCCTTTCCGGTATGTTCTTGGCCATGTACTATGTACCTGACATTGTAAACGCTCACGCCAGTGTCGCTTATTTGCAAAGTGAAGTGGCGATGGGGGCGATTGTAAGGGGAATGCACCACTGGGGAGCGAGTGTGGCGATCGTCATGCTTTTCTTACATACCCTGCGCGTGTTTTTTACCGGATCGTACAAACATCCCCGCGAATTCAACTGGCTTGTGGGCATGTTGATTTTTGGCGTGATGTTGGGGCTTGGTTTCACCGGTTACCTGCTGCCTTGGGACAATAAAGCTTATTTTGCGACCAAGGTAGGGGTGCAGATCGCCGCATCCGTTCCGGTGCTTGGTCCCTATATCGCTTCTTTTCTGCAAGGGGGCGATATCGTTGGTGCGCAAACGCTGGCACGTTTCTTCGCATTGCACGTGTTTTTCCTGCCGGCCGCATTGCTCGCACTGTTGGGCGTTCACTTTATCCTGATTCGTCGTCAGGGCATATCCGGACCACTATAAGGTCTACGCGTGAGGAGGGATCCACTTGGCACACCATTCCAATGGAAATGATAAACAAGTCCACTATGTGGGAGACTCGCGCGTTCGTGCAGACCGCAAGAAATTGTATCCAAAGGATTATGCTGAGTTTCCAGGTAAAACGGAAGCCTTCTTTCCTGACTTCCTTCTGAAAGAGTGGATGGTGGCGGCTGTTTTCCTCGTCGGGTTTATGACGTTGGTCATGTCGGAAGAACCTCCGCTCGGAGAACTGGCCGATCCCACCAATACCAGCTTTTTGCCGGTGCCTGACTGGTACTTCTTGTTTTTATACCAGTTGCTCAAGTATAAATGGGCATCGGGTCCGTTTGTCGTCATCGGTACCGTGCTCTTGCCTGGCATTGCTTTTTTGGCATTGATGCTGGTACCGTGGCTTGACCGCAGCAAAGAGCGGCGACCACTCAAACGGCCAATGGCTACAGGGATCATGATCGTCACCCTGATCGCTATTTGTGCTCTTACCTGGGCGGCCGAATACCAGCACGAACTGCAGTCGGAATCCGTACCGGGTCGCAAACCAAATGATACCACGGTTATAGGTTTAAATGAACAGGGATACAGGATTTACCAGAAAAATGCTTGTATCAAATGTCACGGGGATCATCTGCAGGGGTTAAACGGTCCCAGCTTGCTCGGAGTGGGCAATCGGCTTACCCATGATCAGATTAACCACATTATCGATCATGGCCGCGGTGCCATGCCTGCTGGGATGTTCCAAGGATCTCCGGCAGAAAAACAAGTATTGATCAATTGGCTGTTGCAGCAAAAACAGAAATAGTGGAGAGCAAACCTGGCCTATTCCTTTCCTGTGGCCAGGTTTTTTCTTCTCAGCTTACAACATGGGTCGGAAGCAGAAAGGTGGCAGCAGGATGAAAAACTGGATCATACGTCTTTTGGAACAGAGATGGGTGTTGTGGAGTTTATTCATTGTCAACTTTCTGGGGACGATTTACGGTTTTTATTGGTACAAAAATCAACTGATGGATACGAGTCCCCGGATTTTGGATATATTTGTGCCGGACAGTCCGACAGCGAGCGGTTTTTTTACCCTGGTGCTGTTGGGATATTTATGTTCGCGGCGAAGTCCCCTGCTGGAGGCATTCGCTTCAATTACGTTGTTTAAATACGGAATTTGGGCGGTTGTGATGATCATCTGGGAAGGATGGCTCGATCCGCTGCCGTTTACAGAGGCGCTGTCCTGGCAGCATTGGATGTTGATGTTCTCCCACTTCGGAATGGCGATGGAAGGGTTGCTGTTTGTTCCGTTTTATACCTATAGGAGGCGGGAAATTCAAATTGTGGCAGCCTGGACATTGCTCAACGACCTGATGGATTATGGTTTGGATCTTCATCCGTGGTTGACCGCAGCCCTCGAAGTATATGATGACTGGGTCGGTCTGTTTACCGTACTTCTCAGTTTCACCTCGATATTGCTGTTTTCCGCGTTGTCGATGCTGGAAAGCAGCCGGCGCCGTAAAAACGAATCCCTTTTGTCTTCAGCCGGGAAATAACCGGCTTTTTTATTTTTGCGGGCATAACGGAATGAACAAGCTGAATAGGATGAGGTAAGGTGATCGGTGATTCAGAAAGGAGTGGGACCTTTGCGAACATTTTGGCTGACAGTGATCTTTGCCTGCCTGTTTCAAATGATGGTCCCTGCCGTTCATGCAACCGGCATGCGTTCTTTGGAGACTGAGGAGTGGTCGCGCCTTGCTAATCAAGTGGCCAAATGGGCCGGTGCCGGTGAATACATAAAGGCGAGAGACCAACTGTTGAAGTTGTCGGGCCGTTTTTCCAAAGCGGATTTTACCAAACTGAATTTGCGGATTGAGTCAATTCATGCTTTGGCGGAAGTGATCATGGAGATGGAGGGGGCGTTAAACCGGGTACAGCCAAACAGCAAGGAAATCGCGGATGCGGCTGCCCGCCTACAGCTGGCTTTTGATGCACTCACCCATCCCAATCAACCGATGTGGCAGCAATATTATCAGCCATTGAAAAAAGATCTGGATATGATTGACGAAGCGATCAGGATGAACGATCGTCATGCCGTGCAAGAGGGGGTCGACCAGTTTTATGAACATTATCAGATCATCCGGCCGGCGTTGATCGTGGCCAAAAGCCCTTTTACGATCAGCAAAGTCGATTCATTGGTCACTTTTTTGCGCAATCAAACGGAAATGGACAAACTGAAAATCGGGGTGACACAGCTTAAGAGTTTGCTCAATCCCCTTTTTTTCGGATCGGAACGGGATGTGATGGCGACCGTATATCGCTGGAATGAAGGTGATTTTTTCAAAGTGATTTTGTGGGTGAGCGGGTTGATCGCCAGTGTGCTCGGATTTGTCAGTTGGCGAAAGTACAGGGAAAACAGGGAGGCTTCTCCGTATGCGTGAGAAGAGCATGGAACTGCGCTTCTCTTAACGGTCTTGTTTTCGTTTGAGTATTTTGCACAGATTTTTTTCTCCCACCATGACTTCGTTGATTAAATCGATAAACAGTCCGTGTTCGACAATCCCGGGGATTCCGTTTAGCCAATCCGCCAATTCCGTCGGAGACTCAATCCGCCCGAGACGGAGGTCGAGAATCATGTTTTTTTCATCCGTGAGATACGGCTTTTTATCTTCGTTCAGACGGAGGGTTGCTTCGAGTCCATTCTTTGCCAATTTTTTAAGAACGTGTTTATAGGCAAAAGGTACTACTTCCACCGGGAGGGGAAAGCGGCCGATCTGGTTTGTCAGCTTGGTTGAATCGACGACGCAAATTACTTTCCGGGAGATCGATGCGACAATTTTTTCATACAGAAGGGCTCCGCCACCCCCTTTAATGGCGTAAAAACGGGGATCGATTTCGTCGGCTCCGTCTATCGTGACATCGATCCGGGAGACATCATTGGCCGAAACCAGGGGAATGCCCAGAGATTTGGCCAGTTTTGTTGTGGCGGAAGAAGTGGAGACCGCTTCAATCTTCAGTCCTTTCTTCACCAGGGTACCCAGCCGTTTAATGGTGTAATACACAGTGGAGCCGGTTCCGAGCCCGACCACCATTCCGTCTTTTATGTAATCCGTCGCTTTTTCCCCGGCAATCTGTTTTTCCGATTTGCTGTGCTTCATTCTCCTTCCCTCCAATCCCTGAAAAATATGATGATCTTATTATGTGGCGGGGGAGATGGATTTATTTAGTGTATTGTTTCAGGCCAGACAAGGTGCAGGATTTTGGTCGGAGCGGATTTGAAGTGATGATGCAGTGGTAAAAACAAAAGACGGGCGGATGGAATAGTCTTAATTTTCTTTGGATGGAGGGGGAGTGATCCAAGATGGCCGGAGTTGTGATGCACTTGCATGAGATTGATCGTAGAAATCTCCCTGAAGTCGGAGGCAAAGCTGCCAACTTGGGTGAGTTGCTCAGAGCGGGGTTTCCGGTGCCTGAGGGATTTTGCATTACGACTGAAGCATACCGCCGCTTTATTGAAACTAGCGAGGATATGAAGCGGTTTTTTGATTCGCTTGATCGACTTCGGCCCGGTCAGCTTGAAGATGTGCGGATTATGGGCCGGCAGATTCGTGATCACTTGCAATCGCTTCCCATCCCTGCCTATCTTGAGGCAGAAATCATCGGGGCATGGGAACAATCGGGACAGGAGCATGCTTATGCGGTTCGCTCCAGTGCTACGGCTGAAGATCTTCCGACAGCCTCATTTGCCGGACAACAGGATACGATATTAAATGTGCAAGGCGCTGCCCGACTGCTCGAAGCTGTAAAAAGGTGCTGGGCATCGCTGTTTACAGACAGGGCCATCCTCTATCGGATTAAGAACGGTTTTGCTCACCGCACTGTCTTTTTGTCTGTAATGGTGCAAAAGATGGTCATGTCTGAGGTCTCCGGCATTTTATTTACTGCTGATCCGGTTTCCGGTCATCGTGGGACGATCTCCATCGATGCCGGTTTTGGACTCGGTGAAGCGTTGGTCTCCGGTATTGTCTCAGCCGATCTTTATCAGGTCCGAAACGGAGAAATTGTGAAAAAGCAAATCAGTGAAAAGAACAAGGTGATTCTTCCCGCGCGAAATGGAGGGATGGAGGTCGTCGAACTCTCTCCCGAGCTGGGCAGGAAACAGGCTCTTTCCGATGAGCAAATTTTGAAACTGGCCGAGCTGGGCAAAAAGATTGAATGTCACTGCGGGGCAGCCCAGGATATCGAATGGGGATTGTCCGGTGACCGCTTTTTTGTCCTGCAAAGCCGGCCGATCACCACTCTTTTTCCTCTTCCTCCCCATCTTGACGGGCGCTTGCGTGTGTTTTGCTCGTTTGGCCACACCCAGATGATGACGGACGCGATGAAACCGCTGGCGCTTTCGGTTTGGCGGACGTTGCTACCATTAGGCAGGAGATCCGGGGATTCGCGTGGCAGGATGTTGGTGGAAGCAGGAGGCAGGCTTTATTTTGATCCAACGGAACTGATGTACTGGAAAGTATTTCGGAAAGGTTTGCCCCGGTCGCTCAAGAGCAATGATGAATTGATGAGCGATGCGCTCTCCCGTTTCCTTGCCCGTGAAGATTTTTTAAAGGAGGCCGCATTGTACCGTGCTTCCAAATGCAAGATGATTCCCCTGATCGGGATTTTTTATTTCAGCATGCTTAAAGGATATCCGAGGCTGATAAAAACGATGTTCAGCAAAAATCTGCAGGATGTGGCACGGAGGGCGGAAGCAGCAGTCGAGAAAGCCGTCGCCCGGTGCCAAAACGAGATTTTTTCCGTCAACGGACCGGAACGGATCAAGCGGATTCGAGCCAGGATCGCAAACTGGATATCGTTTTATGGACGTGAATTGGCTCCCGGACTGCTGGCGGCGTTCGTTGCGCAAAGAATGCTTTTGCATCTCGGCAAAAAGTGGCTGGGAGAGGATCAAGCAGAAAAGATCGCCGCTTTGAACAAATCGCTGCCCGGCAATGTGACGAGCGAAATGGGATTGATGATCGGTGATCTGGCTGATCTCCTGCGGCCGTATCCCCAGCTGGCCGCTTATCTTGACAGAGCGGAGGATCGCACGTTTTATGAAGGGCTGGATCTGTTTCCGGGAGGTTCCGAATTTAAGAAAGAGTTGCACCGGTTTATGGAACGGTACGGTATGCGCTGTCCGGGGGAAATCGATCTGACGAGGAAGAGGTGGCGCGAATCGCCGACGATGCTCGTTCCTTCTATTTTAAGCCATATGCGCAGCAATGAACCGGGGGAACATCGAAAGAAATTCAACCGTGGCAAAAAGGAAGCGGAGGAGGCGGCACAGGAGATTCTGGCCTGCTTAAGGAAAAAACGGGGCGGATGGTTGAAACGGAAGTGGATTTCCTGCCTGATCGCGGTCTATCGCAATCTGATGGGGCTTCGTGAACTTCCCAAGTATATGATCATCCGATGTTTTGATCATTACCGGCAAGCGATTCTGGAAGAGGGGCGGTTTTTGCGTGAAAGGGGAACAATCGAGCATGAAGAAGCTCTTTTTTATCTGACCTTGGATGAAATCATCGCTCTGCTGGAAAACCGGTTGGAGGATGTCGCCCGGTTGATCGCCATGCGCAAACAGGAGTTTGCCCGATATGAAAAAATGACACCGCCGCGGGTGATGACCAGCGAAGGCGAAGTGATCACCGGCAGGAGAAGCGGTGTGCAGGTTCCTCCCGGCGCTTTGTCCGGAATTCCGGTATCCCCCGGCCTTGCTGAAGGCTATGTCAAGGTGGTGCGTAACCTGGAAGAAGGGAATCTGGAAAAAGGGGATATTCTCGTTGCTCCCTATACCGATCCGGGCTGGACCCCTTTGTTCCACTCCGCCAGAGCGCTGATCATGGAGGCCGGGGGATTGATGACTCATGGTTCCGTCGTGGCCAGGGAGTACGGGATTCCGGCTGTTGTCGGTATTGATCGTGCGACGGAGCGATTGAAAGACGGCCAGTTTGTTCGTGTGGATGGTACACAGGGGGTAGTGGAGATATTGGAGCAGCCGGCAAAAATATAATCCAGCTGAAAAAACCCGTTCCTGGACAGAAGGATCGGGTTTTTTCTTAACCGTTGTTGTTTTTTATGCCGCCGTTGCCAAAGGTAAATCCTTCCCCCAGAACATCCCGGGCATCATGGACAACCACAAAGGCTTGCGGATCGATTTTGTCGACAATCTGCTTTAATTTGGGAAGTTCATTCGGGGCGACGACGACATACAAAACCTCCCGGGTTTTGCCGGTATAACCGCCGCGGCCTTCGAGGATCGTAACTCCGCGGTTCATTTTTTTGGTGATAAACCCGGCCAATTCCTGGGGTTTGTTGGAGATGATGGTGGCCGCTTTTGAGGCGCTCAAGCCTTCGATGACAAAGTCGATCACACGGGCGCTGATAAACACCGCGACCAGGGTGTACATCGCTTTTTCCCGACCGATGATGAAGATGGAGATAAAAATGACGGTAAAGTCAAACAGGAACATGGTGCGGCCGACACTCCATCCCAGATACTTGTTGCCGAGCCGGGCGATGATATCCGCCCCGCCGGTGGTACCGCCAATCCGGAAGATCAGCCCCAGCCCGATTCCCGACAAAACTCCGGTATAAAGGGCGCACAGAAGTGTATCATGCGGCGGGGGACCCCAGATTTTCGGGAGATCCGTCGTCACTTCCAACATCAAGGAGACAGCCGCAATGCCGATGATCGTATAGATAAAGGTCTGTTTGCCAAACACTTTATAGCCGATGAGCAAGAGGGGAATATTGAGGACGAAAATGACGATTCCGGGTGACCAACGGAACAAATAATAGGTGAGCAGGCCGATTCCCGTAAAACCACCTTCGGATAAATGGCTGGGAATGGTAAAGTAATTGATGGCGAATGAAAAGATGAGCGAACCGAGAAAAATGAGCAAAACGTTTCTGAAATGGTAAGTCAGCTTGTGTTTCATGGTTGACCCGCCCTTAACTGGAATCATGATTCTGCTATATTATACATTTCCAAAAATGCTTCATCAATGCACGATTTGGCATGATCCCGGGTGAAAGCATTGAGTTTATCCGAGGACTTCGGTAACATGATAGAATCGGGAGGGTGATGGCCGATGGAGAGTAAAACGCTGAAAGAAGTTCAGCAAGAAGTACATGAATATATCAGTCAGTTTAAAGAGGGATATTTCAAACCTCTGTCGATGTTGGCACGTATGACCGAAGAAGTGGGGGAATTGGCCCGGGAGGTAAACCACCTTTACGGGGAAAAGCCAAAAAAACCGGGGGAAGAGGAAAATACGATTGCCAATGAATTGGGAGATATCATCTTTATTGTGACCTGTTTTGCCAATTCGCTTGGAATTGATCTGGAACAGGCTTTTAATGAAGTGATGGAAAAATATCGGGTTCGCGATGCCAATCGGTGGACGCGGATCGAAGAATAACAGCATGAAGAGAGGTTCAGACATCATGGGAATTCGAGTCATCGTTGCGGGCGCAAATGGCCGGATGGGCCGGGAAGTCGTAAAAATGCTGTCCCAGCATGAGCATTTGCAACTGGTTGGTGCCGTATCCCGTTCCGAAGCGGGAAAAGATGTGGGGGAAACATTGGGGCTGGGCCGCTATGGCCTTTCGTTTACCTCTTCTGTTGCTGAGGTGCTGAATCAGACGAAAGCGGATGTGCTCGTTGATTTCACCACTCCCCATGTGGTGGCGGAGAATATGGAGCTGGCCATTCAGGCGGGTGTCCGTCCTGTCGTGGGCACTAGCGGCCTGCCGGAAAAAGAAATAGAGCGCCTGTCGTCCCTGTGCCAAAACAAGGGGATCGGTGCGATTATTGCTCCCAACTTTGCGATTGGTGCAGTTTTGATGATGATTTTCGCCAAGCAGGCGGCCAAATACATGCCGCATGTGGAGATTATCGAATCGCACCATGACCGCAAACTGGATGCCCCGTCGGGAACGGCCGTGAAAACGGCGGAGATGATTGTGCAGACGCGGGAAGAGATGAAGCAGGGACATCCGGAGGAAAAAGAGATCCTTGACGGAGCCCGCGGTGCATATTATCAGGGATTCCGCATTCACAGCGTCCGCCTGCCCGGCTTGGTCGCCCACCAGGAAGTGCTGTTCGGAGGAAACGGGCAATTGCTCACCCTGCGCCATGATTCATTAAACCGCGAATCCTTCATGCCGGGGGTTAAGCTGGCGATAGAAAAAGTGATCGAACTGGACAAGCTGGTTTATGGACTGGAAAATATTCTGGACTGATAAAGGAGAATAGCCGTGGTTGATTTTCCGCGATTTCCGATTCTGTGGGGAGAAACGCCGCTGATGCCTCTCCCCCGCTTTGCCCGGGCGATCGGGGCGAAAAGCGTTTGGATAAAACGGGATGATCTCACCGGCTTCGCCTTTGGCGGCAACAAGTTGCGGAAGCTGGAGTTTTTGCTTGGCGAAGCGTTGGAGCAGGGATGCGATCTGATCATTACCGGGGGCAGCCTGCAATCCAACCATGCCCGGCTGACTATTGCCGCGGCCAATCGGGCAGGGCTGGACACCTGGCTTTGTTTTGCCGGAAGCCGATGGGGAAGCATTCAAGGGAATTTGCTGCTTGATCATCTGCTCGGAGCCACCTGCTTTTTAACCGGGGCGTACGGCTCGGAAGGACTGCTTCAGGCGATGGAAGAAAAGGCGGAAGAAGCGAGAGAACAAGGGAGAAAGCCTTATGTGATCCCTGTCGGCGGATCGACGGCAGTGGGGGATTACGGCTATGTCCTGGCATGGGACGAGCTTGAGCGTCAACGCAAGCAACAAAACCTGCCGCCGTTTGATGAAATCTATTTGCCGGCAGGAACCGGGGGAACGCTTGCCGGTCTTGCCTGCGGACAGGAACGTGATCCGGCCGGAACCCTTCTGGTGGGAATCAGCGTTTGGCTGTCAAAGGAGAAAGCTGAACAGGAAGTCAGGCACCTGGGTGACAATCTGATGCGGGAAATCGGGGAAGCAGGTGAGTTTTCCCTTCAGTCGGTTCGGATTTTGGATGACTATATCGGACGAAAATATGGAGTCCCTTCAGAGGAGGGAAATGAAGCGATACGCCTTCTGGCACAAACGGAGGGGGTGTGTCTCGACCCGGTCTATACGGGTAAAGCATTGGCAGGATTGATTGACCAGGTAAAAAACGGAGACGCCTCGGATAAAAATTTGTTGTTCTGGCATACAGGCGGCACACCCGCTCTCTTTACGCACGCATCTTCTTTGCAGGGGGGAAGATCAGTTGAACATCGCCCTGATTGCCCATGATAAGAAAAAAGAAGATATGATCCGGTTTTGCATCGCTTATGAAACGTTTTTGAAGCCGCACCGGCTGTATGCGACAGGCACCACCGGAACGAAGATTATGGAAGCGACGGAACTGAAAGTGCATCGTTTTTTGTCCGGTCCCCTGGGCGGTGATCAGCAGATCGGGGCGTTGGTGGCGCAAAATGAGATGGATTTTATTGTTTTTTTTCGCGACCCATTGACAGCGCAGCCGCATGAACCGGATATCCTGGCGCTTTTGCGATTGGCCGATGTTCATGACATTCCTGTCGCGACCAATCTGGCGACGGCGGAAATCATGATTCGGGCGATTGAACAAGGGGAATTAAACTGGCGCAACTACGTGAGAAAGAATCAGAGTTGATGAAGAAAAGAGGAGTCGAAATGAACGAGAGCATAGATATCTTGGCATTTGGAGCTCATCCGGATGATGCGGAGATCGGGATTGGTGGAATCCTGGCCAAGCACGCGGAAAACGGGTTTTCGGTGGCAGTTTGCCATCTGACCGAGGCGGAGCTTTCTTCCAACGGCACAGTGGAAAGACGGCGGGAAGAAGCGAAAGCTGCAGCGGAGATTCTGGGGATTACCCGGTCGATCCAGTTGGGTTTTCCCGATCGGGGCCTCCGTGGAAGTGAGGAGCAGATTTTAAAAATGACCCAGGTGATCCGGCAATTAAAGCCCCGGGTGGTCCTGGCTCCGTACTGGGAAGACCGGCATCCCGATCATGTCGCTTGCAGCCGGATGGTGAAAGAGGCGGTTTTTGATGCGGCCATTCGGATGAAACAGACACCGGGTGGAGAATCGGCTCACCGGGTTGACCAGGTTTTTTATTATTTTATCAACAATGTACATAAGGCTGATCTGATTGTTGATGTAACCAATGTTTACGAACGCAAACAGCAAGCGCTTTTGGCTTATAAAAGCCAGTTTGACCCCAATGAGGGTGAGGTGAAGACACCGCTGAACAGCCCTACTTATCTGGCCATGATCCGCGGCCGCGATCAGTTGTGGGGACATCAGATCGGCGCATTGTATGGGGAAGCATTGGTGAGTGCCGGCCCGCTCAAACAAACATTGTTGATTCCTCAGGAAAAATGATGAAGGAGGGGGGGCCCCATGCGTATTGGAATTACTTGTTATCCTTCCCACGGCGGTTCCGGAGTGGTCGCTACGGAGCTGGGAAAATTGCTGGCCGAAAGGGGACATGATATCCACTTTATCACGTATGACATGCCGTTCCGGTTGGGAAAGTTCATGCAGAATATCCGATATCACGGCGTAGAAGCAAACCGCTATGCGGTGTTTAAATATCCTCCTTATGATTTGGCACTTGCCAGCCGGATGGCACAAGTGGCGAAAACATACGAGCTTGATTTGTTGCACGTCCATTATGCGGTTCCCCATGCCATTGCGGCCGTATTGGCCAAGCAGATGGTGGGAGAGCATCTCAAAGTTGTGACGACATTGCATGGTACGGATATTACCGTCCTGGGAGAAGATCCCTCTCTCAGGGATGTGATTTGTTTCGGCATCAATAAAAGTGATGCGGTGACGGCGGTATCGCAAAGTTTGGTCAAACAGACTTATGAGCTGTTTTGTTCCGACCGGCCCATCGATTGCATATACAATTTTGTCGATACCCGGATTTACTATCCGCGCGATGTCGCTCATATTTGCGAAAAGTACGGGGCACCGCACGAAAAAATCTTGCTCCATATTTCCAACTTTCGCCCCGTTAAGCGCCCTCTCGATGTCATAGAGGTGTTTTACAAGGTGCAGCAAGTGATTCCCGCACGGCTGCTGTTGGTCGGAGAAGGACCCGAATTGCCGAAAGTGATTCAAAAAGTGGAGGATCTCGGGCTGACGGATCGTGTCATCTTTCTGGGGAAACAGGATGAAGTGGCCGCATTGATTTCATTGGCGGATTTGCTGTTGCTTCCGTCGGAGAAAGAAAGCTTTGGCCTGGTTGCACTGGAAGCGATGGCCTGCGGTGTCCCGACGGTCGCATCCAACGCGGGCGGGATTCCCGAAGTGGTGGAACATGAAGTGACCGGTTTTCTGGCTGATCCGGGGGACACCGACAGCATGTCGCGTTTTGCCATCAGGCTGCTTCGCGATGAACGGTTGTATCAATCGTTTTCGGAAGCGGGCCTGGCCCGGGTGCGGGAGAAATTTTGCGGTTTGAAGATCGTTGAGCAATATGAACAGATTTATTACCGCCTCCTGGAGAAATAAGCGGGAGGATCGAGGATGGACACAAGAAAAGCGGCAGCGTTAAGCGTGATGGAACAATTGGAGAAATCCGGATTTCAGGCATACCTGGTGGGCGGATGCGTAAGGGATGAAATGCTGGGTATTTCCCCGCAGGATTATGATATTGCGACCGATGCCGTTCCCGATCAGGTGCAAAACCTGTTTCCGCGAACCATTCCCACCGGTTTGAAACATGGAACGGTCACCGTGGTTGAACAGGGAATCCCGCTGGAAGTCACCACGTTCCGGATTGAAGAAGCATACCTGGATCGGCGGCGCCCCAGCCAGGTGCGTTTCGTTTCATCGTTGAAACAAGATTTGGCCCGTCGCGATTTTACCATAAACGCGATGGCGAAAAACCGTCGGGGACAGGTGATTGATTATTTTTCCGGAAAAGAAGATCTCCTGGCCGGAAGGATCCGCACCGTGGGCAATCCGCGTGATCGCTTTCGGGAAGATGCGCTGCGCATGCTTCGGGCCGTGCGGTTTGTCGCGCAATTCGGGTTTGCGTTGGAAGAGGAAACCCGGCGGGCGCTGATCGCGTTACGGTCGGAGTGCTTTCATCTCTCAGTGGAACGCGTGGTGCAGGAACTGGAGAAGATGTGGAAAGCCGTCTCTCCTTCCGCCGGGGTAAGAGAATTGTTTTCGACTGACCTGCTTCGCGCTTTGCCCCCGTTTTGCCGGTGGGATCTGCAATCTTTCCCGCCGGATCAAGCGGCATCTTTTGACCAAACATCCGATCGGATCGTTCGCTGGGCTTATCTTCTTTGGTTGTGCCAAACAGATGAAGCCTGCTTGGGAAGACGGCTGAAAGCGTTGAAGTTGTCCGCCCGTGATCAGAAACAGATATCGGTTTGTTTCAGGTTGATGTTGGCGGGAGAATGGACGGCAACCGATCCGGTCTATTGGAAACGGCAGCTTCTGCGCCATGGGCTGGATTCCGTCCGACGATCCGGCCAATTGAGGAGACTCGTCGGGAAAATCATGGACAAAGATCTGACAGAGACCAGGTTTCAGGACTGGTGGAACGAAATGCCGGTGAAGGAGCGAAGGGAGTTGGACTTGGGCGGGGAGGAGCTCATTCGTTATTCGGGGAAAAAGGCGGGGCCATGGGTCGGACAGGTGTTAAACAATCTTTATGAACAGGTGGCACTTGGCTTGTTGCCAAATGATAAAAATGCTTTGCTGGAGGAAGGGTACAAAATTGGAAAAGTCGATTCGCAATGAATTGATTTCACTGTTGATCAACAATTACGATCAATTTATCTCGGGTGAGGAGATCAGCCGCCGGGTGGGTTGCAGCCGTGCGGCCATCTGGAAGCATATTGAGGAGCTCAGGCATGAAGGGTATGAGATTGAAGCCCGCCCGCGCAGCGGTTACCGGCTCATTTACCGACCGGATCGGATTGCGCCGGAAGAGATCCTGCCTTATTTGCATACAGATCGATTCGGCCGGGAAATGCGCTATGAGCCGACCACTCCTTCCACGCAAGTCATCGCTCATCAATGGGCGCGCGAAGGGGCGCCGGAAGGAGCGCTCGTGATCGCCGAAGAGCAAAAACAAGGAAGGGGGAGATTGGGACGGACCTGGCACTCCCCCCCGCAGACAGGAATTTGGATGAGCTTGATTTTGCGCCCGCCCATTCCCTTGACGGATGCTTCCCATCTCACCCTGCTCGCTTCCGTCGGAGTACGGGAAGGGATGTACCGCGTCACCGGCCTGCCGATCCGCATTAAGTGGCCCAACGATTTGCTGATTGACGGGAAAAAGGTGTGCGGGATCTTGACCGAACTCAGGGGAGAGCAGGACAGGATTCACTATGTGATTTTGGGAATCGGCATCAATGTGAACGCTGATGTGAATCAGTGGCCGGACGACATTAAGGATGTTGCCACATCCCTGGCGAAAGAAAAGGGAACAAAAATACACCGTCCTCCGTTGGTCGCTGCCATTTTGGAGGAATTGGAGCAAATTTATGACCGCTATTTGCGCGAAGGATTTTCCTTTATTCGGGAGAAATGGGAAGAAACAGCCGGAATGCTGGGCCAAACCATCACCGCCAGAACGACACAGGGATCCGTAACCGGCGTCGCGATGCGGTTAAATGAACAAGGAGCTTTACTGATCCGCACCGCTACGGGAATCACGCCCGTTTACTCAGCAGAGGTCGAATGGGACGCAGGAGGGAATCGTTCGTAAAAAGAAGCTGGGAGCGATGCCACTCCAGAAAGAAAGTATCGGCAAGCGGACAGGGGACGCCACCGCCCTGCCAACAACGCATGTTCACATGAAAAAAGAGCCCTTAGGGATGATCTCCAGGGCTCTTTTTTTCATTCTGCTTGCATCTTTTCCGGACATAAGGCGTACCGCTTCTTTACTTCCAAATACGAATATAAAGATTAATATTATGAATGATTTGATTTTTTATTATAATTATAGCATATAAAGATTGTGACTGTCCGAAACAGGGGGGCAACCAATTATTCACTTCAACAAGGTTAAAAAATGAAAGATGATTTGCTTGCTCTGTTGAGGGATATCAAAAAATTCATCGATTCTTTAACAGAAAAATGGTGTGTTTCTCAAAATGGGTCAGACGGGGGGATTCATGGTGCTGAATGCCCGGATGATCGGGATTTTGCGGGAGCTGATGGCGGCCAAGACAGCTTTAACCAGCGAATATTTGGCCAATGTGATTCAAGTTACCTCCAGGACCATTCGAAATGACATGAAGGAATTGGATGCTTTACTGACCGAAAACGGTGCTGCGATCCGGGCTGTAAGAGGGACCGGATATGAATTGATCATTCATGATCATGAGCTTTTTCGGACACTTCTCAAAGAGATTTTTCAGACTGATTCGCCGAAAAGCAAAGGGATTCCGACTCTGCCGGAAGAGAGGGCCGACTATTTAATCAAACGGCTTCTTCTCTCTGAAGGGTATGTCAAACTCGAAGATTTGGCAGAGGAATTATACATCAGCAAATCAACCATCCAAAATGATCTGCGTACCGTAAAAAAACGATTGAAAGCGTATGGGCTCGAATTGGAAAAGCGGCCTAATTATGGATTGAAATTAAAAGGGGATGAGATGAAATGGCGTTTTTGCATGTCCGAATATCTCTTTAACCGAAAAGAAACGGAACGGAGTCTGATTCAGGACGGTGTTCCGCTTCTCCCTGAAGAAGAGATGAAAGTGATTCAAACCATTACGCTGGAACAGATAAAGGAAGAAGAAATTACCCTTTCGGACATTGGCTTGAACAATCTTATCATTCATATTGCGATCGCATGTAAGCGGATACAAAGCGGGAACTATGTATCTTGGTACAAAGAAGAATTAAAGGACATCATTAAGCAAAAAGAATTTGAGGTGGCAACCAATATATTGAAAAAAATCGGGGAGAGATTGAAAATAAAATTTCCATTTGCGGAGATTGCGTATGTTGCCATTCATTTACTGGGAACCAAAATTACCGTAGACCCTGCTCTCTGCGAAACCGAAGTCCAGACGTTTATTGATCCGGACATCTATGCTTTAACAATGGAGATTCTGGAAACCATTGAGAATAAACTCAGGCTGGGAATTCAGCATGATAAGGAACTTGTCGTTGGAATCAGTCTTCATTTAAAACCCGCGATAAACCGCTATCGGTTTCGAATGAACATACGAAACCCAATGCTTGAGACCATTAAATCAAATTATACGATCGCCTTTGAGGCAGCGATTCTTGCAGGGATGGTTCTAAAAGAGAAAATGGGCATCGAAATTGATGAAAATGAAATGGGATACCTTGCTCTTCATATCGCTGCAGCAATGGAAAGAAGCAGGATGAATGATCAGCGCAAAAAGCGCTGCATGATTGTATGTGCCTCAGGCGTTGGCAGTGCCCGGCTCTTATACTACAAATTGCGCTCCAGGTTTGGTTCCAGACTTGAGATCCTGGGAACGACCGAATATTACAAACTGGATCAAATCCCTATGCAATCTCTTGATTTTCTCATCAGCACCGTTCCGATCCCTCATCCTTTGCCGATCCCGGTAATTGAGGTGAATACGATTCTCGAAGGGATGGATCTGGAAAAAATTGAACGGGCCATCTTTGAAAATGCGGGGCGAATATTGGAATATGCCAGAGAAGAATTGGTATTTCTTCAGCAGACGTTTAAATCAAGAGAAGAAGTGTTGCATTTTTTGGGGGATCAATTGCAACAGGCAGGCCTTGTCGATGAAACGTTTTTGGCTTCCGTTTTCGAGAGGGAAGCCTTATCCCCGACATCTTTCGGCAATCTCGTAGCGATCCCACATCCCATCGTACCGCAAACAGAAACTACGTTTTGGGCGGTATGTACCTTGCAAAAGCCGATCGAGTGGGGGGATAAGCGTGTCCAATTTGTTTGTTTATTAAGTGTGAAAAAAAACAGCAGGGAAGATTTACAAAAAATGTATGATCTGCTGGGCAAGGTTGTAAACGATGGCCAAATGGTTCAACAGCTACTTAAATGCAAAACCTACCGGGAGTTTGTTGATGTACTGTTCAAGCAATCCTGACGCAAATCCTGGCACCTCTTGCTGTCGCTCCTTACAGGGCTGAACAAGCGGGAGGTTTTTATTTGGGTCGAATAAAAAACATTTTCCCTATAATGCATTTTTTAAAATGTTGGACAAACATTTTCCGTTGCTTAACGGAAAAAGGATGCGTGTAAATGTAAGTATTTTTAAAATACAATCAAACTGTAAACATCGTTTTTGATCTTTTGCTGGGTTGGATTTGGCATAACAGAGGAGATTTTGCGTTTTGGTTTCCAACCGTCCTGATCTGTCCGATCAATAAGGAGGGGTTATGAATGAATATTTTGTTATGTTGTTCAGCGGGGATGTCAACAAGTCTGTTGGTAACAAAAATGCTCAAAAGCGCAGAGGAACAAGGGATTGAATGCAAAATTTGGGCTGTTCCGGCTGATGCAGTACGCAATCACATTGATGAGGCAGATGTGTTGCTCCTGGGGCCTCAAGTTCGATACCTGCTTAAGCAATTGAAAAAATTGGGGGAAGAAAAAGGGATTCCGGTTGATGTTATCAACACCGTCCATTATGGCACATGTAATGGTGCGGAAGTGCTGAAATTCGCACAACAGTTGCTTGCAAACAGGAGGTGAATTTATGGGAAAATTAAATGATTTTTTGGAAAACAGCGTGATGCCGCTTGCCGGGCGGATCGCTGCTCAACGCCACTTGCAGGCTTTGCGGGATGGAATCGTCTTAACCATGCCTTTGATTATTATCGGCTCCGTTTTTTTGATTTTATCCAACCTACCGATTCCGGGATATGATGCTTTTATGGCTGAACACTTCGGTGGACAGTGGGCTGAGAAGTTGTCTTATCCGGTCGGGGTTACTTTTGATATTATGGCGCTCATTGCCGCTTTTGGAATCGCCTATCGGCTCGCTGAAAAATATGCGGTTGATGCGTTATCGGCCGGCGTCATTTCCGTTGCCGCCTTCTTATTGGCAACCCCATTTAAAGTGCCATTTACTCCTCAAGGGGCAAAAGAAGCGATTCTCGTCGATGGCGGGATTCCGACATCACTGTTGGGAAGCAAAGGATTGTTCGTGGCGATGCTGGTTGCCATCCTGTCCACCGAAATTTATCGTTGGATTATTCAAAAGGAGATTTTCATTAAACTGCCCGATGGAGTCCCGCCTTCTGTGAGCAAGTCATTTGTTGCCCTTATTCCGGGCTTTGCAGTGATTACGGTGATCTGGCTGGCCCGCTTGCTCGTCGAACAGACCCATTTCGAAAGTTTGCATAATATCGTGGGAGATTTGTTAGGAAAGCCTCTCGGGATTTTGGGGGGCAGTCTGGGAGGAAGCCTTGTTGCCGAACTGATAAAACTGTTGCTCTGGGTTTGCGGGCTGCATGGAGCTAGTATCGTAGGAGGCGTGATGGCTCCGATCTGGTACGGGGCCATGGATGCCAACCGGGTGGCTTTTCAGCATCATGAGGCATTACCCAACATTTTTACCCAGCAATTTTTTGATAACTTTATCAATGTTGGCGGGAGCGGGGCAACATTTGCCCTGGCACTGGCCATGCTGCTGCGTTCGAGAAGCAAGCAAATGAAACAGTTGGGGCGCTTGGCGATCGGCCCGGCCATCTTTAACATCAATGAACCAATCATCTTCGGGATGCCGATTGTATTGAACCCGGCGATGTTGATTCCGTTTATTGTTGCACCCATTCTTACCGTCATATCCACATATATTGGAATGAAGACCGGATTGGTGGCCAGACCTGCCGGGATCGCGGTTCCCTGGACAATGCCCCCCATCATTTCCGGATATCTGGCCACGGGTGGAAAAATATCCGGTGCCGTCATGCAGTTGGTCAATATCGTGATTACCTTTTGTGTGTATTACCCATTTTTCAGAATGTGGGATAAGCAAAAACGATTGGAAGAAGAGGGGGATGAAACGGCCAACTCTCAGGAGGAAAAGGTGGTTTAGGTCCGGGACAATGTCTGACGTGCTTTTTGTTCAAACTCAAAGGGGAATCGGAGAATGGAAAATGCAGAGAAAGTGATCTTTCAGATCATCATTCATGGGGGAAACGGGAGAAGCTGTGCGATGGAAGCCATAGCAGCAGCGAAACAGGGCAGATTTTCCGAGGCGAGGGAAAAATTGCAACAGGCCGGTGAAGAGCTGAATCAGGCTCATCACATACAAACATCCCTGATTCAAGAGGAGGTGAAAGGAGTAAAGAGGGAAATTTCGTTGTTAATGGTTCATGCGCAGGATCATTTGATGAATGCCATTACGGTGAAAGACTTGGCAACCGAATTGGTCGATCTGTATGAATATTTGAAAATATGATGGGTGATGGAGGTAGATGATCATGAGCAACGGGCTGAAAATCGTTACCATTGGCGGAGGATCAAGCTATACACCTGAACTGGTGGAAGGATTTATCAAGAGATATGATAAACTCCCGGTTAAAGACCTGTGGTTGGTGGATATTCCGGAAGGAAAGGAAAAATTGAATATCGTCGGAGGCCTGGCCAAGCGTATGGTGGATAAAGCCGGGATTCCCATGCAGATTCATCTCAGTTTGGATCGGCGTGAAGCGATGAAAGATGCCGATTTTGTCACTACCCAGTTCCGTGTTGGATTGCTGGATGCGAGAGCTTTGGATGAAAGAATTCCCTTGAAATACGGGGTGATCGGTCAGGAAACCAACGGTCCGGGTGGTTTATTTAAAGGATTGAGAACCATCCCTGTCATCCTGGACATTTGCAAAGATATGGAAGAGTTGTGTCCCGATGCCTGGCTGATCAACTTTACTAATCCGGCCGGTATGGTGACGGAGGCTGTTCTTCGTTACAGCAACATTAAAAAAGTGGTCGGTCTTTGCAACGTACCTGTCGGAATGAAAATGAGCGTCGCCGAAATGCTCGGTGTGGAGGGAGAACGTGTTCACATTGATTTTGCAGGTTTAAATCATATGGTTTTCGGATTGGATGTATATATGGACGGCAAAAAGGTGACCGAACAGGTAATCGATCTGCTGACCGGCGGAGAGCAGTCCGGCATGACGATGAAAAATATTAAGGATTTGGGCTGGGAGAAAGAATTTATTCAAGCTTTGGGAATCCTTCCCTGTCCATATCACCGTTACTATTATCAAACGAGCAAAATGCTTGAGCAGGAATTGGAGGCCGCAAGAACGGTGGGAACCCGGGCGGAAGTCGTCAAGAAGATCGAAGCCGAACTTTTTGAGCTGTACCAGGACCCCGAATTGGACATTAAACCGCCTCAGCTGGAACAGCGCGGAGGTGCTTATTACAGTGATGCAGCCTGCAACTTGATTGATTCGATTTACAATGACAAACGCGACATTCAGCCCGTCAATGTGAAGAATAACGGAGCGATCGCAAGTATTCCCGCCGAATCCGCCGTGGAAATCAACTGCGTTATCACCAAAGAAGGTCCTGTGCCCATTGCGATGGGAGATCTTCCCGTCGCTGTCAGGGGTCTCGTCCAACAAATCAAATCGTTTGAACGGGTGGCGGCAGAAGCTGCTGTCACAGGAGATTACAAAACGGCCTTGCTGGCGATGACGATAAACCCGTTGGTTCCGTCTGATTCTGTCGCCAAACAGATTTTGGATGAGATGCTGGAGGCACATAAAAAATATTTACCGCAATTTTTTAAAGATGCGTCGAAAGATGCGTCTCCATTGCAGAATTGAATTTGCAAAATGTACCGACGGGGACAGAAAACCGGGCGTTATACGGTCAGCAATGTGTCAGTCATGGAGAGATTTCCGGCACAGCTCCGGGGAGGAATCGTATTGGCCGGAAGAAAGAATGAGAGAGGGGATGAGTGCCCCTCTCTCATTTTGCTGTACGGCGATCGGGTCAATTTTCCTGATCGGATAGATATACCCGATGATCCGCGAAGAATCCGGAGAGATCACGTCCGCTTGTCTGCTCCATGATCCGGATGAAATCCGCAGTCGTTGTCACCCCGAACTTTTTCTCTTTGAAATAAGCCTGCATGGAGCGGTAGAATTGTTCATCGCCCAGTTCTTTTCGCAGGTCATTTAACGTGCGGGCCCCGTAGGAGTAAATCATGTAATAATAAGCATCCACTCCTTCATCCCCTCGGGCCGTGAAATCGGAAACTTTGGATGACAGGTGATAGGAAGGATCTTCCAAAGGTTCTGCGGTCAGGCTGTCCAAGGTTCCGTCGTACAAAGCGGCCGAGAATGTGGCAAACGACTCGTCCAGCCAAGGTTCATCATATTCGTTATCGCCGATGATCCCGTAGAACCATTGATGGCCGTTTTCATGAGCGACCACCGATTTCACCCTGTCCACGGTGCTGTTGTCCGTAATGGAAATCATCACAAGCTGTGGATATTCCATCCCTCCGAACCAGCCTTCCATACTGACTACATCCAGTTCCGGCCACGGGTATTTCCCGAATTTTTCGCTGTAGAGTTTGAGGCTGTCAATGCCTGATTCCAACATCGCATCGGCAAATTTGGCCTGTTTGTCCGTGAAGTACACGTTTACTTTGGTATTTCCGGCCATCCCTGACTTGACATGATAGGTTGGGTCCATTTCCATCGCAAAATCGCGGACATTTTTGGCCACATAATGGTGGACAGCCTGGTTTCCGACGATTTTCGGCCGGCCTTTTTCCGTCCCTGTGGCAGCGATCACCTGTGACTTGTCGGTGGTTACAGTCACATCAAAATCACCGGTCAAAGAATAGAAACTTTCACCATATGGGAAATAGGGATCGACATTCCACCCTTCATCGTCATAAACAGCGAGGATCGGAAACCAGTTGCCAAGGGAGACGGTGGTCCCGGACCAGCCGAAACGATCCTGTCCTTCCGGAACAGAGACTGTAAAATCCATTTCAACGGAAGCTTTTTTGTTTGCTTTCAAAGAAAACCCCTGCAGATGTAAGGAGGTATCTCTTACCTCGTACCTGGCTTTTTTGCCGTTCACTTTCACATTTTGAACATCGATGCCACCGCCGTTTTCTTTAAAAACTGCGGCATTTCCCCAGAGGTTGAAATACAGCTCGGTCAGATCTTGTTTGAGATTGTTGGTAAATTGGACTTTCATGGTTCCGTTGATTTGATGTGCCTTTGAATCATAATTGACATTCATCTCGTAGCGTGGATGAATTGGGCCCAATACGCCTTTTTTCTCAGGCTTTTTGGTGGTTGCCGGGTCCTTTGCTTGCAGCAGGGATTGCGACAGCGGCTGATTCGGCGTTTGATAAGCTCCCGGCACCCGGTTTGGCACAACTGATTCGGCATGGGCAAAAGTCGGACTTACAGCGGTTCCAAGCAAAATCGTCAGCACACTCGCCCATTGCACAGATCGGCGAATCGATTTTTTCCAGCTCATAACCCGCCTCCTGATGTAAGTTTTCTTTAATTATTTTGACATAAAATAAAATTTTCCTTTCGAAATAATTATAAATTTTATAATATATCTGTATTAATTTCTGTAACAATGCTGAGTTTTCAGGAATCGCTGTTTAAATACTCCACCGATGCAAAAATTTTACGGATAACTTGTTGACTTATCACGCACAATCCCGTACCTGCCGATGCATTTTCAAAGAAAAAATCCTCGCTCTTTAGCGGAGGAAATTGCAATTTGCCTTGTTTTTCGTTAATTTATAAGTGGGGAGAGGCGGCATCCGGAGAGGAGCTGCACTTCATCTCCTTGCGTACATTTTTTTATCTGTATGGATCTGCTTCGAGCCGTTGGGACGGAGACAGAGGGAACCCGATTTAGCAACCTCACGTCTGTTTTGGTCCCGTGAATGCCAAAACGGGCGTTTTCTTTTTCTTCTCCCAAGGGCCCTGAGAAAAGGGAGGATACCTGCATGAGCGATAAGCCAAAAAAAGTGACGACCAGAGCGCTCGTGAAGATGAAGCGCGAGAAAGAGCCGATTGCCATGATTACGGCCTATGATTATCCTTCGGCCAAACTTGCCGAACAAGCCGGGGCTGACGTGATTTTGGTCGGAGATTCCCTGGGGATGGTCGTGTTGGGATATGATTCGACCATTCCGGTCACCCTCGCCGATATGTTACACCATACAAAAGCCGTGACGCGAGCGACAAAACGGACGATGGTGATTGCCGATCTCCCGTTTGCCTTGGCCCATCTGTCCAAAGATGAGGTAATCAAAGCTGCGGCCAAATTAATGCAAGAAGGCGGGGCTTATGGTGTCAAAATGGAAGGCGGCTCTGAGATTTTGGAGAATGTGCGGGCGTTGACGGCAGCAGGCATTCCGGTGATGGGGCATTTGGGCTTAACCCCGCAGACGGTCAACCAGTTGGGAGGATATGTGATTCAAGGAAAAACGCTGCAAGCCGCCGAGCAGCTTGTCGAGGAAGCCAAGCGGCTGGAAGAGGCGGGGGCATTTGCGCTGGTGCTCGAATGTGTGCCGGAAGAGCTCGGGCAATGCATCACGGAACAATTATCCATTCCGACCATCGGAATTGGAGCCGGCCGCTACTGCGACGGTCAGGTTCTTGTCTGGCATGATGTCCTTGCTATGTCCGGCGATTGGCATCCATCCTTCGTAAAAGTGTATCAGCAAACCGGGCAATTGATGCTCAAAGGGGTCAGCGATTATGTTCATGAGGTAAAAACCCGCCGTTTCCCCGAAGAGAAGCATGCGACGCATCTGGGGGCGGAGTTGGCTGGACAATTGTATGGCAATCAAAAAGGAGTTTATGGCAAATGAAAATCGTAGAAACAGCTGCAGAATTACGACAGTACTTGAAGCCGCTCAGAATCAATAGGGAAATCGGTTTCGTTCCGACCATGGGCTATTTGCATGAAGGGCATCTCAGTCTTGTGCGACGGGCAAAGCAGGAGTGCCAAACGGTCGTAATGTCGATCTTTGTCAATCCTTTACAATTCGGACCCGGTGAAGATTTTGACCGGTATCCGCGCGATCTGGAACGCGATGCCGCATTGGCCCGCCAGGCGGGGGTTGATGTTCTCTTTTATCCCTCGGTAGATGAAATGTATGGGGAGGGAACCCTGACTACCGTTCAGGTAAGGAAAGTGAGTGAACCGCTGTGCGGTGCTTCCCGACCGGGCCATTTTGACGGGGTGGCAACCGTCGTGGCCAAATTGTTCAATATCGTCGGGCCGGATCGCGCCTATTTCGGGTTAAAAGATGCCCAACAAGTGGCCGTGATTGAACGAATGGTGCAAGATTTGCACTTTCCGGTCACCATCGTTCCATGCCCGATTGTGCGCGAAGCGGATGGCTTGGCGCTCAGTTCGCGCAATGTTTATTTGTCTGAGACGGAAAGAGAACAGGCGCTGATTCTGAGCCGGTCCCTGCGTGAAGCGGAGGAGAAATTGAAACACGGGGAACTGGAACACGCGGAAGAGATTAAGGAATACGTACGCCGGCGCATTTCCACCATGCCGCTGGCGGAGATCGATTATGTCGAAGCCTTAACCTACCCGGATCTGGAACCTTTTTTCCGCTGGGAAGGGCAGCGCGTGATCGTGGCCGTGGCGGTGAAGTTTGGGGCGACGCGATTGATCGATAACTTGTTGATTGGTGGCAGGGAGGATTAAGATGATGTTGCGTACGTTGATGAAGGCAAAAATCCACCGGGCGACGGTAACAGAAGCCAATCTCAATTATGTCGGAAGCATTACGATTGATGAGGAGATTTTGGAACGAGTGGATATTTTGCCGAACGAGAAAGTGCAGGTCGTCAATAACAACAACGGTGAACGGCTGGAAACATACGTCATTCCCGGGGAGCGCGGCAGCGGAGTGATTTGTTTGAACGGTGCGGCCGCGCGGCTGGTGCAGCCGGGTGATGTGGTGATTATCATGTCCTATGCCATGATGGATGAGCAGACGGCACGCACCCACAAGCCGAAAATCGCTTTGCTGGATGAGCAAAACCGGATTGTGGAAATGCTTGGCGAAGAAGTTCACGGGGCGATCCTCTGAGAGTCGTTCCCGTGAAGTTTAATAGAAGCGACCGATGGACACCGGAACCATCGGCCGCTTTTTTATTTTTTGCATGGAAACCGTGCCGCAGAGATACGCTATGACATAGGGAATATCCGGCTGGAGGGAAGAACGATGTTTCACCAACAATGGCAAGATTTAGTGCACAATGCTTTGGAAGAGATCAAGTTAAAGTATCCAAACTGTTCATTGGCCGAAAAAACGAAATGGCGGCAGAGGTTTTTACAAATCAAACAATCTTGTGATCAACTGCTGGAAACATGGGCGCTTGTTGAGGAGGAGATCAGACAACTGCTGCATGACCACCCTGATCTGGGGAGTGACGAAACAGAGATTGATGAAGAGATTTGGCTCGATGAATCCGCTGTTCGCCAATTTCGCCAGGGGCAGGGTTACTACGGCCTGACGATGTACGCGAAAGCCAAGCGGTTGTTTCAGGAAGTGATCGAACTCGAACCTGATTTCCTTTTAGGCCGGCTTTATCTGGGGCTTACCCATTTTCAGGAGGAGAATTTGGATGAAGCGCGCCGTCAGTTTGAATTGGTGGCCAAAACCGCTGCGCATGAGACATTTATCGGGTTTGCCAGGCACATGCTGGGCTGCATTTTGGTGAAAGAAGGAAATGATCGTCAGGCGATTCGCGAATTTTCCAAGGTGGTTTCCATGCTTCCGGATCACGCGGATGCCTGGTTTAATCTTGGAGCCTGTCATTACCGGCTTGAGGAATACCATGAAGCGATCCCTTATTTTTATCATGCTCTGTCGCTCAATGAGGATGATTGGGAATCGATGTATTATTTATCCAGCTGTTACCGCCACCATCAGGAGTGGGGGAGTGTTTCCTTCTGGCGGCTGGCTTCCTATGAAAAAGCGAAACTTCCCCGAATCATGGAATCGATCGCCCATGATTATGAGGAGATGGGGCAGCCGGCCCAGGCGATGGAGTGGTATAAAAGGTTATTGTCATCCGACCCGAAAAAACCGGAAGCCTATTACGGGATTGCTTGGAATTTGTGGACGCTTAAACGGGAAAGCGAATCCCTGTTATGGTTAAAAAAAGGGTTGAGTTTGTTCCCGGACCATCCGGATCTGCTTTTTGCCTATGTATGGATCTCCATCAGCCAGGGAGAGTTGAAGCAGGCGAGATCGGCGGTGAGCCGTTTGCCGGCAAAGGTGGCGGAACAGCCCAAGTGGTTGGCGGTTCGTTCCCATCTGTCGACACATACCGGTGACTTCCGGCAAGCCGCCAGCATCGCAGACCAGCTGATTACGCATGAACAAACGGCTCTGCAAGCGATGGGCTATTATCAGAAAGGGCGGGCGACACTGGAGATGGGACATTCCGGCGAAGCGATCAGCCATTTTAAAACGGCACAGAAGCTTGCTCCGAACTGGAAAGATCCCCTCTTTTATGAAGGAGTATGCCACTTGATGGAGGGAAGGCCTGATTTGACTCGATCTTGTTGGGGGCAGCTGATTTCCAAAAGCTGAGGTGATAAACGATGCACACGATATGGAAAGGATCGATCAGTTTTGGCCTGGTGAATATTCCGGTGAAGATGTATGCGGCGACGGAGGACAAGGATATTCGCTTTCGCTATTTGCATAAAGAGTGCCAGACGCCGGTCAAGATGGTGCGCACCTGTCCGCACTGCAAGCGGGAAGTTTCGTGGGATGAAGTTGTCAAAGGGGTGGAGTATTCCAAAGGGAAATATGTCATCCTGGAAGATGATGACTTGAAGGCGCTGGCGCCCGATGCCAACCGGGCCATTGAGATTATCGATTTTGTGGAGTTAAAAGAGATTGACCCGATTTATTTTGCCAAATCGTACTATCTCGGAGCGCAGGATGAAAATAACCGGGCATATGCCCTTCTCAGGCAGGCTTTAAAGGAGTCAGGCAAAATCGGGGTGGCCAAAGTGACAATTCGCTCGAAACAATCGATGGCTGTCATTCGCGTTTACGGGGAGAGCCTGGTGATGGAAACCATTTTTTATCCGGATGAAGTGCGTGATTATAAGCAAATCCCTTACATTCCGGCTGAAAGCGAGCTGCCGGAAAAGGAATTGAAGATGGCTGTACAATTGATCGAGCAACTGTCTACGCCATTTGATCCCGAAAAATACAAAGACGATTACCGGACCGCGCTGGAGGAAATGATCGAAAAGAAAATCGGGGAGGAGGATACAGTGGAAGCGCCGGCCGGAAGACCGGAGAAAGTGGTCGATTTGATGGAAGCGCTGCAAGCCAGTCTGGCTGCCGCTTCGGGGAAAGGAAAAGGAAAGAGAAAGGGAACCCGGGCGAAAAAGAAGGCGACCTCCTGAATTACTTGGCCGGTTGCCAGTAACGAAGATAGGTGTCGTTATTCGTCGGGCTTTTATAAAGCAAGTGTCCGTTTTTTCTGTCATAGTGACATTCAAATTGGCGGTAGTGTTCGACAATCCAGTATCCTTTGCCGGTATCTGAGGCAGCGGGAACTTTGCGCGACCCGATTTTTTCCATTTCGTAACTGATCGTGATCGCCTGTTTTGACGCCGGGGCAAGTGACGGAACCGCTTCCTGAATGATAACGGATTTTTTGCCGATGACAAGAGCAAGCAGCATCAAATTGATTGCCACAACCGTGCCGAAGATGATTGGCCTGAAAGAAATCCGTTTATCCATTTCCATTCCTCCAATATCCGGTATGGTTCATTTTATGCGGAAAAAAAGAGGTTAGTCCAAAAAGGTGAGAAATGCCAAGCTCCCCGACGAAGAGGGGAACTTGGCATTTGCCGGAAATCGGAGGGGAAACGATGAGATTTCCCTGATACGTCCCGCTGTGAGAGGTACTCATTGCGGATGGGGGATATGGTCAGCGGTGGCCGTTCAGTGTAATGGTCCGCTGCTCCTGGGCACTTTGCATCGCATATTCGATCATGCGAATCACATCGCGTGCTTCCTCTGCCGCCACGGGCGGTTTTGTGTCGTTGCGGACGGCTTCGGCCAATTGTTCATAAAAGGAAACATAACGCCCGGGTATGGTTTGGATTCGTCCTTTTGTCTGAAGAGAGCCGATTGTTGTGTGAATCTGCCCGTAAGATTTCGCTTCATCTTCACCAAAACCGAGTTCATCCGGCAGCAAACCGGCTTTAAGCTGCTCTTCCTGCGGGTCGAGCCCGTATTTTATGAAACTTCCTTTGTCCCCGTGCAGGATAAACCGGGGTCCCGCTTCGCGAACGAGAGAACCGGAGTGCAAAATGACGCGCAGTTCGGGATATCCCAGCACCAGATGAAAATAATCGACAGACTCCGTTCCTTCCCGCTCAGCACGTAAATCGGCCCAAATCGTTTGCGGTTTTCCAAACAAGAGAAGGGCCTGGTCAATGAGATGTGAGCCCAGGTCATATAGCACACCGGATCCGGGCAGGTTTTGCTCTTTCCAGCGACGGCGGACGGACGGGCGATAGCGGTCGTAATGGGATTCAAAAGTGGACAAACGACCGAGTAATTGTTGATCGAGGATTTTTTTGATGGTCAGGAAATCGTTATCCCAGCGGCGATTATGGTAGACGGTCAGGATCACGCCCTTTTCTTCGGCTAACTGAATAAGTTGGTCCGCTTCACTTGATGTGACGGTAAACGGCTTTTCGACCACGACGTGTTTGCCCGCTTCAATCGCCTTCTTCGCGTAATCAAAGTGAGTGAGATTGGGGCTGGAGATAACCACGATGTCAATCTCTTTCATCTTCAAAAGTGCTTCTGTATCCGGAACGACTTTTACATCGGGATAACGCGCGTGCACCTTGGCGGGATCGGAAGAAACGACGGCTGCCAATTCGAGATTTTCCACGTGTCCGATTAACGGGGCGTGAAAGGTGGAGCCGGATAAACCAAAGCCGATCAGTCCGACACGAATTTGCATCAGATGTTCCTCCGTTTCTGTATCAGCGTTAACTGTTTTCAAAAAAGAAAAAGCCGATGATGGCCAGCACGAGAAGGCCACCCAAAAAACCGAGGACCAGCAGGCCAAGTCCCTCGACGAGAAAAAGGTGACCAGGGGAAAGGACCAGTACGATCAATCCAAGTATGAGCAACCAGAAAGCGGTTTTCAAGGTTACTTTTAACAGTTTCCAGATGAGAAAGGCCAAGACAATGCCAACCATGATTTTGATAAGCATAAAAGATACCTTCCTCCGCAACAAATGACAATTACCCTTTAATTTAAGACTAAGATTTATTTTAAGTCAAATGAAAATCCATAAGAAAAAGGCGAACATCTCGTTCGCCTCAACGTCCTTTGAAGGAAGGAGCGCGTTTGCTGAAGAAGGCGGCCACTCCTTCAATGGCATCTTCCGTTTGCGCCACTTTCAGCATATTTTCCTTTTCGATCTCAAGCCCTTGCTTCAGTAATACTTCCTCTCCGCGAATCGTGGAATCCAAGATTGCTTTGAGCGCAATCGGGGGGCCGGCTGCCAACTGTTTGGCCTGAGAGAAAGCTTCCTCGTAAACCCGTTCTGCCGGCACCACCCGGTTGATCAACCCGTACTCTGCCGCCATTTGTGCGGAAATCCTCCGTCCGCTCAGCAAGAGTTCCAAAGCACGCCGTCGTCCGATCAAGCGGGGAAGGCGCTGGGTTCCCCCATAGCCCGGGATCAGGCCCAGGCGGACTTCGGGCAATCCCAGTTCGGCCGTGTCGGCGGCGATGGCCAAATGACAGGCCATTTGCAATTCATTTCCGCCGCCCAAGGCATTGCCGTTGATGCAAGCGATGACCGGTTTGGGGAACCGTTCGATCCGATGAAACAGCTCATGGGCGCGGCGCAGCGTTTCTGCTGCGGTTTCCGGATGCCCGATGTCACCGAACTCGGAAATATCCGCGCCGGCGGAAAACATCTTGTTTCCGGCGCCGGTTATGATGAGACATCCGACCGATTCATCCGTTTCCATCCGGTTCAAGATTTCTTCCAATTCCCTTAATGTTTCCCGGTTTAAGGTGTTCATCGGGGGACGGTTTATTTTCAGGGTGCAGACGCGATCCTTAATCTGAACCAGCCAATTTTTGTTCCCCATCATTCGCCCTCCCGCTCGATGATGATCGCGGACGCCATGCCAAAGCCGATGCACATGGCAATCAGGCCGAAGCGTTTTTCCTGCCGTTCCAGCTCGTTCAGCAACGTTGCGACGATTCGGGCTCCGCTGGCTCCAAGCGGATGGCCCAGGGCGATTGCACCGCCGTTGGGATTAATTTTATGGGATGGAACCCCCAATTCGCGCTGCCAGGCCAGAACCACGGAAGCAAATGCTTCATTCACTTCAAACAGGTCAATATCATCCAGGGTTAACCCCGCCCGTTTCAGCACTTTTTGTGTGGCCGGAATAATGCCGGTTAACATGATTTCCGGGTCTACACCGGCAATGGCGGTGGCTCGGACTTTTGCCCGGGGTTTCAATCCCAGCTCTTCCGCTTTTCTCCGCGAGGCGAGCAAAACGGCGGCAACGCCGTCACTGATTTGGCTCGAATTGCCCGCAGTGATTTTCCCGTCGGGGAGAAAGGAGGGAGGCAGGGATAACAAGGCTTCAAGATTCGTGTCCGGTCTTGGCGTTTCATCAGTCTGAAGCTGTATGGTTTCTCCGGAGGGGGTTTGTGCCTTTACCGGAATAATTTCATTTTGAAAACGGTTTTCGGACTGGGCTTTCAGCGCTTTTTGATGGCTGCTGAGGGAAAACTGATCGAGTTCTTCCCGGGAGAGCTGCCATTTTTCCGCGATCAGTTCAGCTGAGATGCCTTGCGGGACAATGTTGAAACGGTTTAACAGTTGGTCGCTGAAGCTGCCTCCGTCGCTGCCCATCGGAACCCGGTTCATGCTTTCGACACCGGCGGCAATGACGCAATCGGACATACCGGCCATAATCGCATGGGCCCCCTGAGCCAATGTTTCCAGGCTGGAGGCACACATGCGGTTGACGCTCACTCCGCATACTTCCACGGGAAATCCGGCAATCAGGCCGGCCAGCCGACCGATGTTATACCCTTGTTCACCTGTTTGTGTCACACAGCCCATTTTGATATCCTCAATTTCCGCAGGATCGAGTTGATTTCGTTCAACCAGTTTTTGAAGCAGGAAGGCGGCCAGCTCGTCCGGCCTTATTCCGGAGAGGGAACCTTTCTTGCGTCCGATCGGCGTCCGGGCGGCATCAATGATAACCGCATCCTGTTCGTTCATCGGCTTCCCTCCCTTTCAGAAAGTGAATAAATCGAGGCCGCCCGTGACGGGAAGGCCGATCCCCGTGATGTAGCTCGCATAATCGGAGGCCAGGAATACGACAGCGTGAGCGATATCTTCCGGCTTACCGGGTCTTTTCAGTGCTGTTCGCCCAATCATGCGCTCACGGAGGTCGGGCTTGGTCATTTGAAACGATTCAGTATTGATGATGCCCGGAACAATCGCGTTAACGGTGATCTCATAGCGTGCTCCCTCCAGGGCAAGGGTCCGCGTAAGCCCCAAAATGCCCGCCTTGGTCGTGGCATAGCTCGATTGCCCAAAGCCCCCCATGATGCCGGTGATCGAAGCCATGTTGATGATCCGGCCCCCTTTTTGTTCCTGCATGTAAGGCCACACAGCCTTGCAGCAGTTATAGGTGCCGGTCAAATTGATCTGCAAATCCCGCTCCCAAAATGCATCGTTTTGATGTTCGAGACGCGCTGTATGATCGACCGTTGCCGCATTGTTTACCAAAATATCGATTCGCCCGAACTGTTCGATGACTTTGGCCATGACGGATTTGACTTCTTCCCGGTTGGTCACATCCATGCGAAACGCGGCGGACCGGCGTCCCATCGCACAAATTTCCTTAGCTGTCGACCGGGTGTAGATCTGCTTCGATTGTGCCATGATCTGCGCCAATGGTCCCATTTTCTCCGTTGTCTCTTCCAGATTGCCGTCTTCCTCCAACAGAATGTCGGTCACGATCACATCGGCACCGGCTTTGGCCAGCATCAAGGCATCCATCCGGCCCAAGCCGCGGGAAGCCCCTGTGACAAGGGCCACTTTTCCGGCCAGGGGTAAATTCATCTTTTTTCCTCCCCCTTTTTTTGAATTTCGATGGCAACAGCTGCTTCATCCTTGTCCAGGTTCCATTCGCTTACCCCGGTATCCCCGTAAAGCTGATCGAGCAGCGCTTCATACTTTTCTTCAACCCGTTTGGCCCGCACTTTCAAGGTGGGGGTGAGTTCTTCCGCTTCAATGGTCCATTCCCGGGAAAGAATGATTGCTTTTTTCGGCTGTTCATGAGGAGGGAAGGGGGAAATGGCTTGCTTGATCTCGCTCCGGATCAGGTTTTTGACGGGGGGTTGCCGGATCAGACGGGATGCAGGACCCGCCGGTAAGCGATTTTGCCCGGCCCATTCCGATAATACTTGGAAATCCGGGACGATAAGAGCGGTTACATATTTGCGCCGGTGGCCGACCAGAACAGATTGTTCGATATACCGGCTTTGGTTGATGGCGTTTTCAACAGGTTGCGGAGCCACATTTTTTCCGGTGGTTAAAATGAGAAGGCGTTTTTTTCGATCGATGACACGCAGATAGCCCTCTTCATCAAGTTCACCCAGATCGCCTGTGTGCAGCCACTCCCCGCTTAATTGGGCTGCGGTGGCTCCTTCATTCTGATAATACCCTTGCATCACATTGGGTCCGCGGACCAGAATTTCACCGTCCGCAGCGATTTTGACTTCGAGATTGGGGAGCGGTTTGCCCACGGTGCCAATTTTGACCCGCGCCATCGGGTTGGCGGAAATGACCGGAGAAGTTTCTGTCAATCCGTACCCTTCCAGAACTGGGATATTCACAGCCCAGAAGAAGCGTGCGATTTCGGGATTAAGAGGGGCTCCGCCGGAAATCAGACCGCGAAGCCGGCCGCCAAACGCAGCTTTGATTTTCCGAAATACCAGCCGTTCGGCGATGTTCCATTGCCAGCGGAGTTTGAGTGGCCATTGATGAAGGAGCAGTTGATCCAGCGGCATCTGTGAATAGTAGTCATAGCGTTTTAAGCCAACGTTGACGGCCCAGTTTGCAATCTTTCTCCTTAAGGAGGTACCTGCAAGGATTTGGCTTTGAATGCGGGCATACACTTTTTCAAACAGCAGAGGGACACTGGTCATGACTGTCGGTTTGATTTCCAATAAATTTTCCGGAATTTTCTCGATGCTCTCGGCATAAGCGATCGTGGCTCCGACGGATAATGGCATGAAGTGTCCGGCCATCCGCTCAAACACATGGGAGAGCGGAAGATAGGAAAGCAGGCGGTCATCGGCGCGGGCTTCCAAACACCAGAATTGAACGCCTTCGATATTGGACAAAAAGTTTCCGTGGGTCAGCATGACGCCTTTCGGTTCACCGGTCGTTCCCGATGTGTGGATAATGGTGGCGAGATCGCTGCGCTTCAGCTGCCGCCATGTCTGTTCCCAATCAGGGAGAGGGTGTTCCCGGCCGAGATTGGTCAGTTTTTTCAGGGTCAGGCTCATCCCCGATTTTTCATCTGTTTCATCGGGTTGCATGATTATCGCGAGGATGTCTGCGCCGGCTTCCGTTACTTTGGCAAGCTGTTTTCCATTTTGCACGGCGATCGCTTTACAGTCGCTTTGGCGCAAAATCCAACCCACCTGTCCGGCGGGAAGGGTGGGGTAGATGGGAACGGTAACCGCTCCCAGACTGCAAATGGCGAAATCGAAAACCGCCCACTTCGGATTGTTTTCAGAGAGGATGGCCACTTTATCATCGCGGCCGATCCCCAGATGTGCCAGACCGGAGGCAACCAGTCGGATTTCCTCCCAAAACTGGCGGTAGGTGATTGGTTCATAACAATCGGTTTTTTTCCATAAGAAAGCAGCTTTATCCGGGTAACGCTCAACGGATTGACACAGCATTTCCACCAAATTATTTGGTTTCATCGCGATCACCCCGGAAGAATTACTGTTGGGCCCGGACGGATTATGACAGGTATTGGCTCGGATCATACTGGCGCAAAATGTTTTCCAATTTCAGCGCCAGTCCGATATTTCCCTTCACTTTCAATTTGCCGGTCATGAAAGCGGCTGTTCCGCTGAGATTTCCCAACAGCAGTTCTTTGAAATTGTCGACGCTCATCTGCAAAATGCAATCAGCCTTGGCTGAAGCTCCTTTTTCGACTTTGGCTGTACCGTTGTTCAGATGAAGCTGGTAGGTTCCGCCATCATCCCCTGACAGATCAAACTGGTAAACCACGTTCAGATCCTGCACGGGCTTGGGATTGTCTTTTAAAGCCTTTTCGACCAATTGGAAAATTTCATCCACAGAAATCGCTTTTGTCATATGGATTCTCCTTTCATTTTTGGAAAATGCAGCGCTTTCCGTTTACAAACCGGCTGCAATCGTTCTTTTTTGGATTTGCGTCGTCCCTTCGTAGATCGATAAAATTTTGGCGTCCCGCATCCATTTTTCGACGGGATGATCCCGCATGTAGCCGTATCCGCCGAGGATCTGGACAGCATTGGTGGTCACTTCCATTGCAACCTCTGCCGCAAATGCTTTGGCCATGCTTCCTTCCACCACACATGACTCTCCCAGATCGGCCAATTCCGCTGCTCTCCAAGTTAACAGGCGCGCTGCGTCGATTTTGGTTTTCATATCAGCCAGCATGAATGAAATGGCCTGGTTTTTGATGATGGGACGACCGAATTGCACACGTTGTTTCGCGTAATCAAGCGCATACTCGTAGGCGGCGCGGGCAACGCCGACCGCAGCTGCGGCAACAGCCGGGCGGGAGTACTCCAGCATCTTAAGAGCGCCAAAATATGCCATGTTTTCCTCGCCGAGCAAGTGGTCAAGCGGGACGCGCACATCTTCCAGAATGACATCGCCCGTATGGGAGGCCCGGATGCCCATTTTGCGTTCTTTTTTGCCTCCCGAAAGGCCCGGTGTGTCTCCCGGAACGATAAATGCAGATACGCCTTGAAATCCTGCCGCGGGGTCGGTTTTCGCGAACACGACATAGAGATCGGCAATCCCGCCGTTGGTGATAAAACATTTGCGCCCGTTGATCACCCAATGATCTCCGTCGCGGACCGCTTTTGTCTGAATCGCTTTCACATCCGATCCGGCGTTTGGTTCTGTCAGTGCCATTGCTCCGAGGCGGGGGTGATCCGGATCACACAGGTAGGAGATCCATTTCCGTTTTTGCTCTTCATTTCCCATATAGTAGATCGGCAACCCGGCCAGGCCGACGGCGGAAAGGGAAGTGGCGATACCGGCGCAACCCCAGAACAGCTCTTCGCCGATCAGGCAGGCGGCCATGACGCTGGTAAGACCGCCTCCGCCGTATTCCTCCGGGGCGGCATAACTGGTCAGGCCCACTTTTGCTGCTTTTTTAAGGACTTCCATCGGAAATTCCTCTTTTTCGTCGTATTCTGCGGCTACGGGACGAATCTCTTTTTCAGCAAACCCGTGGGCCCATTTGCGCAATGCTTCCTGTTCGTCGGAAAGCCTGAAGCATAATCCTGATGTCGAGGGGGGGTTTTCCGGCATATCGATCCCTCCTTAATACTGATACGTATCGGTACTCTGCGTTAAGCCTTCAACAGGGACAGATTGACAAAAGAGCCGACTACGATCCGATTGAGCAAGCGGGCGAGCGCATCGATTTCCACGCTCTTTTCGGAGGAAAACAGGTTTTGCACAACCACTTCGTTAATCGCTCCGACCATCGCTTGGGATATGATGCGGATTTCCTCTTTGGAGAGAGATTCCGTGACCACGCCTTGCACCGTTTGAAAAATCTGCCCGGCAAAGATCTGGTGAGCTTCGCGCCGCACCTTTTCCACCGTCCGGCTGATTCCCACGGATTCCACCAGCAGCAATTTGGCGGCCCGGGATTGGCTGATGCAGATTTCGAGATAACGGCGGATTCCGGCGTACGCTTTATAAGTGATTTTTTCTTCCCGCTCTACCGCGTCTGCAATTTCTGCGATGATTTCTTCGGCCAGTTGTTTAAAGAGGTGGACGAGCAGTTCTTCTTTACTGTTAAAATGCTGGTAAAACGTCGTTTTTGAAACGCGGGCCAGTTCGACCACTTCAAGAATCGTCGTGTTTTTGTACCCTTGTGAAGTGAACAGTTCAAGAGCGGCAAACAAGATTTTGTCCCGTGCTTCAAGCGGCATTTCCTGCAAAAATAACAAGTTCATCATTCCATTCAGATCAGTATGAGTACCAATTGGTACTCTGGAACAATTATATTTTACAACATAATAGAATGCTAATTCAATATTTTTTGTCAATTTTATTTAAAATGAATTGCTTTCTTTGCGCTGGTATTCTACATATAAAAGATTGATTTTTTTAGAATTAAACGAATACAATACAAAATAGAGGGAGTATTCCATCATTTTGGCTTTAACGAATCCGTAGGAGGATGATACATGAAATTAATCCCTCGCATCGACAGCATTTTGATGAGAAGGCGTGAAGAAGGATGGAAGATCGCGGGGAAGAAACCGAGTCAGACTTCATTGGCGAGGGCGCTGGGAGTGCGCAAGCAACAAGTCTCTTTATGGGCTCGTGGAGGGGCGATCCCAAGGCCGGAGACGATTTTTCATATGGCCTTGCTCTTGGGGGTAAAGCCGGACGAGCTTTATGAGTTTGTTGCGCCGACCGAAGCAGAGCAAAAACGCCTGATTGAAGAATTTGATAAAAAGGAAAAGGAAGATATTTTGCGCCGTAAGGAAAATAAAATCAAGGAATTGCGGGAAAAAGGATTTACTGAGGAAGCCATTTACGAACAGATCCGGATTATGGGATTGACGAAATATGACCGGGGATAATGGATCCTGTTTCTTTCATCTGTGCAAAACCAACCACCTTCCTGATGCGGGGTGGTTGGTTTTGCTTTGTTGTTCCATTCTTAAAATAAGATGCTTGCTCCGACGGCAAGGAGATAAATTCCGGTGGCTGCGGCCAGCCCCAACAGCCAGGGCAGGATGGGCCGATCAAGCAGGACGGCGCGAATGGCCAGCACGGTAAAAATGAGAATAGAGAGGAGAACCAGGAGATAGAGTACGCTAAAAAACATGAAAATACCCCTCTGCTAATGACTTTTTCTGTGAAAGTGCCGTAGGACGGGGCGATGGGCATCCTTCGCTCTTTGCGTTTCGGATGGTTGCCCGGTGCTCCCGCACGACCCTCACCATTTTGCTGAGTTTCACCCCCAGATCGTGCCGACATGATGTCAGGGCAGCAGACTCAGTAGCAGCAGCTTTTCATTCAGCTCGTGCAATTCAGCGATCGAGGTGGTTGTTAATTTGCCAATGGCGTTGATGGTTCTGTTTTCCTGGTCAGTCTGGCTGGCCATCGACTGGGTGAGCGGGTCCAATTCCTGATTGGCCGAGGAAATTGACCGGAGCCGTTCAAGAACTTCGGAGGTATCTTTGTTTAACTGGTCCAGCCCGGAGATGATTTTCTGCTCGCTGTTGTTGATACTGGCAACGCTTTGATTCATCCGGATCAGCAAATGATGGGTGGTTTCCAGTTTATGATTCATCTCACCGATGGTGGAGGCGCTTTCTTCCAACGGTTTTAGCTGTTCATTTGTTTGCTGTGTCAGCCGGTGAGAGACGGTGATGTTTTGGGACACCTCTTCCATCAACCGGTTTGTTTCCTTCTGATTGTCAATCTGCTGCCAAGTGCCGTATCCGAAGAGGGCGAACAAGGTCAAATTGACGATGAGCCAGGTGATTTTCACTTGTGATTTCCCCCCTTATGGCAACAAAAAGTCCAAGAGACCTTTCTTGTCTTTTTCTTCAGTTTGCCCCTGTTTCGATCGCTCCGTGCCGGAAATGATTTGTTTCGGTAGCCCGGTGACACCATTGACGATTTTCTTCACGGGTGATGGCTCCCCGCCGGTGGGAGGTTCCTGTTGCGTGCCCCTTGGAAATGGAAGATGAATTCCGATGAGCCGTTGCAAGCTGTCAAGCAAGCTGGTGATATGGCCCAGGAAGCGAAAGTTTTTCTCCGATTGGCTGAGTTCGGCCAGAAGCTGGTCCAACAGGCCATTTACCTGATTGCTGTTTTCACCGATCTGACCGGTGGTGTTCGCTACATCCTGAAGATGGGAGATGGTGGAATTCATTTGGCCTGAGATGGCGGAAGCCGTGGAAGCGACATTGCTCGTTATTTGATAGGTATCGGCCTGACGGGACAAAATTTGTTCCATTTTCTCACGGGCGGAGATGTTCCCGTCCAATTGTTTGCCCAATTCTGTTTGAATGGATCCGCTGGTTGCGATTTGCGCGTCCAGCAAGCGCTTTTGATCATCCAGAGCGGACAGTGATTGGCCTGCTTTCTCCACCTGTCCCTTCAACTTGTCTGTTTCGCTGATCATATCGTCAGTCAAAGTAACCAATTGGCTGGTGATGGAAAAAATATTCATATTGGATAAAGCCGGCAGAACGATTCGGTCGCTCCAGGAGGCCAAGGTGGGAATGAACAGGATAAAGATGAGCAATCCGAATGCAACCAGCAAGAGCCGCCATTTCAGCAAGAGGTTTTTCCAAAAGCCTTGCACTGGTGTTTCCCTCCCAGCCGCGGAATCAGTTTGGTTTTTTCATTGATCTCGTGTAGCTGATCGTTAATCTCACGTTGAATATCCTCCATCATTGAAAGGGAAGAGATGACTTGACGATTGCTGTTTTGCATGGATTGAAGCGCCTTTGTACTAAGATTGACCGAATTGAGGATGCTTTCCAGCGATTTTGTCGTCGCTGCCGTGTTGCGGTCGATGGAGGCCACATGGCTGGCAATCGAGGCAACCACGTAATCTAACCGGGCAAGTTGCGCCTTCAGCCCGTTGGTATTGGATTCCACTTGAGAGATTTTAAGATTTAACGCCGCTGTTTTCTTGTTGATCGTCCGGATTTGAGCAAGCTGTTGATTCATGGTCTTTGATTTGGCCGCTGATTGTTCCAGTTTTTCCTTCAGTTGGTTCGATTTTGCGGCGATTCTGTCCTGAATGGCCAGTTGCAGCCAGGTATTCCCGACCAGAACAATGAGAAGCATGCAAATGATGGCAGAGAAACTGGAGGCGATTTTGGTCACGGCAATTTCACCCCCGGCGTTTTTTGGTTCAGTTCTCTTGTTGAATGATAGATATCGTTCAAATGCTGCTCATCTTTTTTGGCGGTGGCCGCCAATTGTTTCAAAAGTTGATCGAGATCGGACAGATATGGGGCTAACGCCGACATTGACGAATCGACGGCGGAAATTTGAGTCCCGGCGTTTTTTGATGACTTTTCCATCTGTTCATTAAGGGCTAAACTGCCGCTGTTGTACCGGACGACTTCGGTTAAAAGGGCAAGGGTTTCTCCGGTCTTGCCGATCACTTGATCCAGATTTTGATCCAGCTTGTTCAGGGTGTTGCTCATTTGTCCCAGTTCTTCATTTTTTCGGATGATGCTGGCCTGAACCTGATTCAGTTTTTGAATTGATTCCAGATTGTCTTCCAGACTTGCTTCGATTTTTTTCATTTGCTGGGTCATCGTGATGGAATTGATTAAAAGACCGCTTAACACCAAAATAGCCAAAATTTTGAGAAACTTCAAAGTTCACCCTCCTTTACGGCATAGAACGGTTGACCTTCTCGGCTTTATCGGCAGCCTGTTTTAATTTTTGTTCCAACAGGTCGTTCTGTTTGAGGACTTCCGCCAATTTGGATCGGGTGGAGGTGGTGACCGATTTCAAGTCTACCGCTTGATCCACTTGCTTTTGTCCTGAATTGGAGATCAGCTCCATCTGTGTGGACAACTGTTTGCTCAAACGGTTCAGGTTTTGGCTTAAAGTCACTTGTTGGCCGGTAACCCGGCGGATCTCCTCCAGCGTGGTTCCCTGCTTTCGGACGCCTTGGTTCACTTCAATCAACTCCTGACTGACTGTTTGGGTTTTGCCCGATTGTGCGTCCAGCTGAAGCAGTCCGTTGTAAATATCCTTGTTGAGCAGCCCCAGTGTTTTTGTCTTTTCATTGATCTCCTTCAACATTCCGTTCAGGTCAAACTTTTTCAACTGCCCGGGGGTGAAACTTTCCGGATGGGTGAAGATGTAAATTCCCGGTACAGCAACCAACAAGATCGGGACGAGTGCCGTCACCGCTTTGCGCTTTAGACTCACAAGATCACCGCCTTTTTTACGTTCAACTGTCAAACTCGGATTTTTCGCGCAGAAGTTTGCTCATCATTTTTTCCAGGACGCCGGCGAGTTCGACCGGGGATGGAAGTTCTTCTTCCAAAAGGGAGCGGATCACGATTTGGTTGATCGCTCCCACCATGGCATGGGAGAGAATCCATTGTTCTTTTGTCAGCCGATGGCAAGTGAGGGAAGATAACTCCCTTTGGAAGATGGAAGCGAATTGATCAATTACCGCTTGCCTCTTTTTTTCAAGTGAAGGAACCAATCCCACAGTATCCACCATTAACAATTTTGCCGCATCCCGGTGAGTAAAACAGGTATCGATATAGGTTTTGATGGCTTGAAAGGTGCGTTTGGAAGTGGGAGGAACTGAGCGGAGAACATCTTCCACTTTTCGGATGAGTGCAGTTGACAGCAAGTCGAACAGATGGATTAAAATGGATTCTTTGTTTTTGTAATGTTTGTAAAAGGTCGACTTCGAAGTGCGGGCGTTTGCCACGATCATGCTGACGGAGGTGGACGGGTAACCGCTCTTTGAAAACGCTGCCAAAGAGGCGGACAAAAGACGGTATTGCTGATTGGACAATGGAAAATCCTCTTGCAAAAGAGAGAAGAGCGGTAACATGGCTTGCATAATCACCCCTCCATCATTTGGTACGCTGACGTACTCTCTTTAATTATAATGGAAAGTATGAATAATATAAATAATATTAAGAATAATATTACGAAATGTTGGGCGGAAGAATATTTTAACTTTCGATGAATCCATGTGAAGATAGTCGGAAAACGCAAGGTAAAGAAAAAACGGGATCTTCCGTTGCCGCCGGCAAAGAAAGAACCCCGTTTGTTTCAGCCGCATCATCTTATGCATTTATTGATTTTGAAGCCGGTTATTCCGTTTTCGGACAAACTGGTAACTGATGGCCAGAATGCCGAACCAGACCGGTGCGACATACAAAGCAATCCGCGTATCCGGACTAAATGCCAGCAGGACGGCCACCATCACGAGGAACAGGATGGCAATCCAGTTGGTGACGGGATAACCCGGCATTTTGAAGGAATCGTTCTTTGTTTGTTTGCTTTTCCGGTATTTGAGATGCGCATAAACGATTACTCCCCAAACCCACAGGGCCCCGATCGTTGCCACACTCGTGATGTAGGTGAAGGCCTGCTTGGGAATGAAATAGTTAAGCAAAACGCCGATCAACAGAACGATAAATGAGGCGGTAATCCCGCGGGCGGGAACTTTTCGCTTGCTCACTTCCTTAAAGGTGCCAGGAGCCTGGTTTTGATGGGCCAGCGTATAGAGCATGCGCCCGGTGCTGAACATGCCGCTGTTGCATGACGACAAAGCCGCCGTCAGCACGACAAAGTTGATGATCCCGGCAGCTGCGGGAATTCCGATTTTCGCGAAGGTGAGGACGAACGGGCTTGTCTTTCCGTCAAGCTGATCCCACGGATACAGGGACATGATGATGACCAATGCTCCGATATAGAAAATCAGAATTCTCCATAAGATCTTATTGATGGCCGAAGGCAAGGTTTTCTCCGGATCGCTGGCTTCACCGGCCGTCACTCCGACCAGCTCCACACCCAGAAAGGCAAACATCACCATCTGGAGGGCAAACATGACTCCACTGAATCCATGCGGCATAAATCCGCCGTGGGTCCAGAGATTTGAAAATCCGACCGCTTGCCCCTGGTTGCCCCAGCCGGTTGTGATGATCACGAGGCCGATGACGATCAGTGCGATGATCGTCACGATTTTGATAAGGGCAAACCAGAACTCGATTTCACCGAACAGCTTGACCGCTATGAGATTGACGAGGTAAACGGCGATCAGCGCGATCAGAGCCGGCAGCCATTGGGGAACAGACGGGAACCAGTAGCGCACATAAACACCCACGGCCGTGATTTCCGCCATACCGGTAACCACCCACATGAACCAATAGGTCCAGCCGGTGATAAAACCGGCCCAAGGCCCGATATATTGCGTTGCATAAGTGCTGAATGAACCTGTGACAGGCTGATCCAAAGCAAGCTCTCCCAATGCGCGCATTATGAGAAAAATGATGATTCCTCCCAATACATAGGAGAGGATCAAGGCAGGTCCCGCGGCTTGAATTGCTTGAGCCGAACCCAAAAACAAACCTACTCCGATCGCTCCTCCGATGGCGATCAATTGAATATGCCGATCGCTTAATCCCCTCGACAGGTGTTCTTTTTGATTTGTTGACTTCATATTTGGCCCCCTTGCAATTATTCGCCTAGACGCATTTTCATTAAATCAATAATAAAGAACCAACTCTATATTACTGAAGAGGTGATAGCGTTTTCAAGTTCAAGAATGTTCTTATTAATGAAAATGATGTCGAAAATCCCCTTTTGAACAGGGGACAAGCGGCCGGGACGAAGCCGCTCTCCCGGTTTATTTAACTGCATACATGCCATTAATCGAATAATGGATTGCGCAATGCACCTGATTTAACGGGATGAAGTTGCTTTTTTCAGCATTTCGATTTCTTCATCCGATAATTCCCTGTATTCGCCCGGTTCCAGATCCGGATCGAGGCTTAAGGGGCCCATTGCAATCCGTTTGAGGAACTTGACCCGTTTGCCTACAGCTTCAAACATGCGCTTAACCTGATGATATTTCCCTTCATAAATGGTTACTTCCACTTCGGAGACCGGACCGGAATTGAGAATGCGGAGTTGGCCGGGCAAGGTTTCATATCCATCGTCAAGCGTAATTCCGCTTGCAAATGCTTCGCGATCCGCCTCGGTAACTGCTCCCTCAACCAAAGCATAGTAGACTTTGGGAACGTGTTTCTTCGGAGACAGAAGCTGGTGCGAAAGTTTTCCGTCATTGGTCAAAAGGATTAACCCTTCTGTGTCCTTATCCAGCCTGCCGACCGGGAAAGGATCGAAAACGCGATGTTCGGGCTCGAGCAGATCGCTGATCACCTCATTGAAGCGGTCTTCGGTGGCGGAAATGACTCCCTGCGGCTTATTCATCATTAAATAGATATGTTCCCGATAGTGAATCGGGATCCCGTCCACAGTCAGTTCATCCTGGTCAGGATAGACATGGATGCCCGGGTCGTTTGCAGTGATTCCGTTGAGGCGGACCAGTCCGGCCCTGACCAGTTTTTTGATCTCTTTGCGTGTTCCGATGCCCATATGAGCCAATATTTTATCCAAACGCTGGCTTTTTTGTGTTCCCATCTTTTGTTACACTCACTTTCCGTTAAGTTCAAATGACATCATAGCACAAGAGAGGGAAAAAGATAATGAAAATGCCTGATTTTATCAATAAGAAAAACTAGTTTGCAACACAAACGATAAATTTTCAGATCGGGAAGCCACAGGCGGAGTTGATGGATGAACAGAATGGCGGGTGCGAATAAGATCAGAAAACACCGATGTATTTTCAGTCAAACCCGGAGATGAAAAGAAAGGCGGAAGAGAGGGGATGGAAAAAAGTTTGATTTCATATTTGAAGGGGAATGATAAAATTCGTCATTACCCTCAAGTTTTATCCACTTGTCTGTTTTCTATTCTGGGTATATAAAATATAAAGACAGAACTGGTTATTTTTTATTTACATAGACCGGTATCGTCTTAACTTAATGGAGGTGTCAACATGGAGAAAGTGATTGTATTGGGAACGGGACCTGCTGGTCTGACCGCGGCGATTTATCTGGCACGGGCCAATATGGAACCTTTGGTGGTGGAAGGTCCGGAGCCTGGCGGACAGTTGACGACCACAACAGAAGTTGAAAACTTTCCGGGATTCCCGGATGGTATCATGGGACCGGAACTGATGGACAACATGCGCAAACAGGCGGAGCGTTTCGGGGCCAAATTCAAGCGCGGATGGGTACAAAAAGTTGATTTGTCCGGTCGCCCGTTTAAGCTTTATATCGGGGAATCCGAGGTTCTGGAAACGGAAGCCCTCATCATTTCCACAGGTGCTTCGGCGAAATTGCTGGGGATCCCGGGAGAAAAAGAGAATATCGGCATGGGTGTGAGCACTTGTGCCACATGCGACGGATTCTTCTTCCGCGGAAAGAAAATCGTCGTGGTAGGCGGCGGGGATTCGGCGATGGAAGAAGCAACATTCCTGACGAGGTTTGCCACCGAGGTGACGATTGTCCATCGTCGCAATGAGTTGCGCGCATCGAAAATCATGCAGGAACGTGCACGTGAAAACGAAAAAATCAAATGGTGCCTGAATCGCACACCGGTTGAAGTGATCCGAGGGGAAAACGGCGTAACCGGCCTTAAAGTGAAGAATAATGAAACCAACGAGGAAGAGATTCTGGAAACGGACGGTATTTTTGTTGCCATCGGCCATAAGCCGAACACCGACTTTTTAAGCGGACAATTGGAAATGGATGAATTGGGCTATATCAAGGTACAGCCGGGTTCCACCCGAACAAGTGTCGAAGGGGTATTCGCTTGCGGGGATGTACAGGATCGTGTTTACCGTCAAGCAATTACAGCAGCGGGAAGCGGATGTATGGCTGCCCTTGATTGCGAACGTTTCCTCGAAGGAAGCACGACACAGGATTGGAGCAAAACATTGTAATACAGAATGAGGCAACCCCGGAGAGCAACCGGGGTTGTTTTTTATTCGGGGCGAGCGGCGATCCAGACTGACCAGCGATCCCTGTCCGTGACAGGGGTTTCGGTACCGACTTTTGCCGCGATATACCGGATGAGTTCCTCTATCTCCCCGTCAGTCAATTCATGCAAAATCGACCGGCCTGAACGGTTTCGCATTTCATCGGCAAACTGCTCAAATGTTGCATAGGTTTTTCGGGTTTCCCATAATGACTTGGAAACAATCCCGGTAAAACCGGTTTGCAGCAAAGCCTGAACCACTTTGTCATGGTTATGTCTCCTGTCTTTTTCAATTTGCTGCAAGCGTGGAAATTTTTCGAAAAAATAGCCGCGGAGATGATCGGGACTTCCCGGAAGATGGCAATCTGCGACTGTGCGGTTTTGCGTAATGATGATTCCACCGGGTTTGAGAATCCGATAAACTTCCCGGAAATATGCCGGCAAATCGCGGAGATGATGGATTAAAGCGCGTGAAAAGACAAGATCAAATGAGCAATCTTGCAATCCGGTTGCATAGGCATCTCCTTTGCAAAATTCAATTTCCTTATGTTCCGATTTCGCCACTGACAGCATTGCCTCTGAAAAGTCAATGCCGACAACACTTTTGGCGCCGAGATTTAATAATTCGCTGGTGTAGATTCCTCCGCCGCAACCGATATCCACTACCCGTTTTCCATGCCAGGAGATCTCTTGCTCCATGAAGCGGATCCAGGCCGGATCGATGTTCCGGTTGGCATACGTAAAACGGTTCGCGCGATCGTGAAAATTGATCGGCATCCGATATGCTCCTCTCTGGTTTCATATAGTGAAACTTTGTTTCTTTTTTTATTATAACATACCAAAACGATGGTTGTAAGATGCATGAAGCGTAATTTTACAGGCGGATGATGAGCGGGGGATTTTGGAGCTTGTTCACCTGTTTTGGCCAAAGAAGCATTCGCGGGAATGTCGATGTCCCTTGATCGAAGCGCACGGGGGAGAGACCGGGGGGGCAGCGTTCCGGTGAAAGGGATGACCATTCGCCTGACATTTCCACTGGCAGGGGATCAACGGGTTTTCGGGTTCTTAATATTCAGTCTGAAACTCCGAGCAGATGTTTTTTCTTGAGCGGTGGTAAGGGAGAAAGGATGGAATACAAAACATGAAGGCGGAAGAGGGAGGTTCAATGGTTCCCCTTCCGCCTTCCCGAGAGATTACGCGGGAGCATGCCGGTTGCTCTTTTTATGTTTTTATTGCCATAAAACGAAATTTCACAAATCGAATTCTGGAGATCAGGTGACTGTTTCGCTGGAAATATTGATGATCACGCTTCCGATCAATATCAAAATAATGCCGGCCAGTTGGTGAGGTTGAATTTTTTCATCCCAGATATAGTAACCGATCAGAATCATTCCGACGGTTCCGAGCCCGGACCAGACGGCATAGGCCACACCCAAAGGAATGTGGCGCAGACTGAGAGTAAAAAGATAACTTGCGGCAACATATCCGATTATGACAATCAGTGTCGGGAGCAAACGCCTGAACCCGTTTGACTCCTTGAGGGCGGTTGTCGCGATGATTTCAAGAAGGATTGCAGAGATGAGTAATATAAACGGTTTCATTATCCCACCCCAAAACGAATTGAAAAACCAGTGACGACAAATACGATCAAAAAGAAGATTATTTATTATAATTATACAATAAATTCCAATTAGAATAAAGGCCTGCAAGAAAAGATTCGTGTCTTGCCGGCGGAGCCCGGGGATGAAAAAATCTGGAGACGAGGAAGAATGCTGCCTCACGGTCGGTTATCACACTTTTACAGAAAATAAAGCGAAAAGTGAGTCAACACTTGCTAGCAAAAATTTAAACGGAATGCTTGGCAGCGGATTTGGGTTATGCGAGAATATCGTCTGGGTTTCTTCTTTTTAATCTATTTGGTTTTATTTCATAAGAACTGAAGAGGAACACGGAGAATAAGGCTTTCTATCCAAGCGTTTCTATTAATCTATTTGTTCCCCCGTCAAATACAAGAATAAGGCGATTGAAAGAGAAAAAAAACAAAATCGGATGGTAACCTCCTCTTGAATAGCTGAATCTGCCCATAGCCCTTTTTTTTGTATTTGGCACAATATGTTGTATTAGCTATACTACAAAAGCAACTATATATTGAGAACGGACGTGATAAGATGTTAAGTGTACTGCCAGAGAAAATGGCACCCTATGGGGCATTAATCGATGACATCTGCGGTCGTTTTCCCCACCTGGACAAAAATGAATGGCTTGGGGATGCAGCGGCCCAGATGAGAGAAAACATGTCAGAGGATGAAATGTTGCAAACCTTTATCCAGGCTGCTGTTGAAAAGACCAGCGTCGAAGAGCCGGATTGGCAATTTGTTGCATCGCATCTGCTCGCTCATTACCTGTACAAAAAAGCGGCAGAGAACCGCAATTACGACGCTGACCGGAAATACGGGGATTTGTATGTGCTCATACATACGCTTACGGAAAAAGGGTTGTATGGAAAATATCTATTGCAACATTACAGCAAAAGTGAGATCGATGAGTTGGGAGCTTATCTGATTCCGGAACGGGATTATCTTTTTAACTACATCGGTCTCAAAGTGTTGTCTGATCGCTACATCGTCCGGGATTACGATGGCAAGGTCATGGAGTTGCCGCAAGAGCGCTTCATGATCATCGCCATGCACCTGGCGCAAAAAGAAGAAGACAGGCTTGGCTGGGCGAAGAAATTTTATGATGTGTTGTCCAAGCTGGAAATGACGGTGGCAACCCCGACATTGAGCAATGCCGGAAAGCCGCTTCACCAGTTGTCCTCCTGCTTTATCGACACCGTGGATGATTCGCTTTGGTCGATCTACAATACCAACTCGGCCACGGCGCAAGTGTCGAAGCACGGAGGCGGCGTGGGCATCTACCTTGGAAAAGTGCGCTCCAAAGGCTCGAAGATTCGTGGCCATAAAGGAGCTTCCGGAGGTGTGATCCCATGGATCCGCAACTATAATAACACAGCGGTCGCGGTTGATCAGTTGGGAGTTCGCCGCGGTGCCTTTGCCATTTATCTGGATGTATGGCATGCCGACATTTTGGATTTTCTCAACCTGAAAACAAATAACGGGGATGACCGGCTCAAGGCACATGATATTTTCCCCGGGGTCTGCATTCCGGACATTTTTATGAAACGCGTGAAAGAGCGGGGAATGTGGTATCTGTTCGATCCGCATGAGGTGCGGGAAGTGATGGGTTATTCCATCGAAGATTACTGGGGCGAAGAGTTTGAACGCCGCTATCTGGAATGCGTCAACCATCCGGAACTGAACAAAACGGAGATCCCGGCCATCGAGATCATGAAGCGGATGATGGTCAGCGCATTTGAAACCGGAACCCCGTTCATGTTCTTCCGGGATACGGTAAACCGGGCAAACCCCAACAAACACAAAGGCATGATCTATTCTTCCAATCTGTGTACCGAGATCTGCCAGAACATGTCGCCCACGGAATTGATCAGTGAAGAGCTGGAAGACGGCGTCATCGTGACCAGGCAAAAGCCGGGGGATTTCGTCGTTTGCAACCTGTCTTCGATCAATCTGGGACGGGTCAAAACGATGGATGATATTGAGCGCGTTGTTTCCGTGCAAATGCGCATGCTGGACAATGTGATCGACCTGAACATGTATCCGGTGAAGCAGGCGGAGGTCACCAACAAGAAGTATCGTGCCGTCGGCCTGGGAACAAGCGGGTATCACCAGTACCTGGCCGAACGGAAAATCGCCTGGGAATCGGAAGAGCATGTGGAAGAAGCTGACCGTTTATTTGAGGAACTGGCTTATCAGGCGATTCGCGCCTCGATGGAAATCGCCAAGGAAAAAGGTGCTTATCCGCTGTTCGCGGGAAGTGAATGGGAATCCGGCGAATATTTCGAGCAACGCGGCTATACGAGCGAACGCTGGCAGAGATTGAAAGAAGACGTGAAAAAATACGGCTTGCGAAATGCCTGGGTGTTTGCCGTGGCTCCGACCGGTTCCACCTCCCTCATCGCCGGTTCGACCGCGGGGATTGATCCGGTGTACGCCAAATTCTTTGTCGAGGAGAAGCGGGGAGCTGTCATTCCGCAGACGGCGCCGAATCTTTCGCCGGAGACAACCTGGTATTACAAGGAGGCGCACCTGATCGACCAGCATTGGAGCATCCGTGCTGCCGGGAAGCGCCAGCGGCACATTGATCAGTCGCAATCGTTCAACCTCTACATTACGCCGAATACAACGGCCAGGGAATTCCTGGATCTCTATCTGGCGGCTTGGGAAAACGGATTAAAAACCATCTATTATATTCGCAATCAGTCGCTCGAAGTGGAAGAGTGCGTCAGCTGTTCTTCCTAATCAGTCGGAAAGGTGATGAAAAGTGGCAGAATTAAAGCGGAAAAAGATTTTTAACGAACACGGACAGCGCGGAACCCAGCGCCTGATCAACGGGAATACAACCAATCTGCGCGAGTGGAACCGGATCAAATACGATTGGGCGCATAAACTTTACCGGGCCATGTTGAACAACTTTTGGATTCCGGAAGAGATTCCGCTGGCCGGCGATGCGAAACAGTTTATGGAGCTGTCGCCGGAAGAGCGCCGCGCATTTGACAAGACGATTTCTTTCCTTAACTTTCTGGATTCGATTCAGGGAGAAAACCTGCCGAATATCAATGAATACACAACGGCCCCGGAGGTTTGCTCACTGCTGAATATCCAGGCGTTTCAAGAGGAAATTCATGCGCAATCCTACAGCTATATCCTTGACAGTGTCTGCTCTCCGGAAACGCGCGAAAACATTTACGATGAATGGGTGCGCCCGTAAGAGGATCTGGGGAATCTGCCCTGACAAGGCAGTAGGCGAAGGACGCTGGCAAAGCCTATCACCGACGAACTGATCCCGAAGGGAAACCGGAGGGGGAGTGCAGCATGTTCGGAAAGCCACAAGTTGGTCAACTGCCGGATCACGACTGAGTGGCGAGGTGAAAGGATACGGACGAGGATGAAGGCTAAACTGCTTGAATGACAGTCCGAGCGGGCGAATCGTAGCCGGTGACGAAAGGCAGTTGGTACGTTGCCGAGTCTTATGGGAGATGGGAGTGCCATTCGCCAATCTCCGGAGCGTCCCAAGACTCCGCATCTTCAATCAGAAGAAAAGGACGAACGTCACATCCGACACCGTATCATGTCAAGTCTCCAGATTCGTTAAACGGGGATCACCTAAAGCGGAATGCCTCCTGCAGGCTATGGCTGATCGAGCCTGAATATCCGCCAGGGTGACGGAGTTCCCGTAGTAGTCCGAGGCAGGGAAAGCCTGCTGCATGGCGAAGGGGAACAGCTTATCTTGTTTAATACAGCGAGGGAAGGAGCGCGAGGCTCTGTGAGAAATCCTGAGAACGTATTAAACAGTCTGGCCTCCAAAGCGCAGCATGACGGGTACAAATACCGCAGATTGTACCGTAACCTGTATAACAAGGAGTTTTTTCTTCTGGCGTACAAGAGAATCAAGGGGCATCCGCCCGATGATCGGAGCTTGGAGCGGATTGATTGTTTAATCGAGAGCATGAAGGACGAAAGCTATCAACCCAATCCGGTGAACAGTGTTTCCTCTCCTGGGGCCAACGGAACGAAACGGCCTCTTGGAGTTCCGTCATTGACCGATAAACTCGTTCAGGAAATCCTGAGGATGATGCTGGAAGCGATCTACGACCGGTCATTCTCTGATCACTCGCACGGCTTTCGTCCACGAAGGAGCTGCCACACGGCGTTAACGGAAGTCCGGAAGACCTTTACTTGGGTAAAATGGTTTGTCGAAGGAGATATCAAGCGTTTTTTTGGACAGATGGATCACCATGTTCTGGTCAACATCCTCGGAAACAGAATCGATGATGAAAAGTTCCTCCGGCTGATCCGGAAATTTCTGAGGGCAGGGTACCTGAATGATTGGAAGTACCATCGTACATACAGCGGTACTCCGCAAGGCGGCATTATTAGTCCTGTTTTATCGAATATATATCTGAATGAACTGGATCAATACATCGACAAGTTGAAAGAAAATTTTACCCAAGACGACAGGAACATTCCGGACTCAAGATACAAAAGGCTTTACTATGTAAGGTATGCGGGTGATTTTCTGATCGGGATCATCGGAAGCAAAGATGATGCCAGGGGAGTGAAAGAGGAGCTGGCGGAGTTTCTAAAAGAAAAGCTGAATCTCCAACTCTCCGGGGAGGAGATGAAGATCACCCACTCGGAAAAGCCGGCAAGGTTCCTCGGATATGATATTCGCGTATCAAGGAAACACAAGGGGCCGGCCGGTTCAGGGGGCGGTTCATCGGGCAGCCCGTTAAAATGCAAACTTTATGTACCGCATGAAGTATGGAAGAAGAAACTCCTTGAGAGCGGTTCGCTTGAAATTGCAAAAAACGGAAAATGGAAATCAAAACACAGATCATCTCTCATCAGGCTTGATGATTGTGCGATTCTCGACACGTACAATGCAGAGATCAGGGGACTCTACCATTACTACCGATTGGCGTCAAATGTGAGTGTACTCAACAAGTATTACCACATCATGAAGTACAGCCTGTACAAAACCTTAGCCGGCAAATACCGGACGACGACCAGGAAGATCATCAAAAAATACGAAGTGAACAAGGTCTTTACGGTTACCTGCGAAACGGGAAACGGAACAAGAACGCGAACGTTGTACCATGAAGGTTTTGCCAGGCAAGCTGATCCGTCGGAAGACAACAGGGTGGATTACCTCCCGAAGGCTGCAAAGTACATCAATAAGTAAACATTCATCTCTTGACTTGGAAAGATGATTTTACGGAGGCTGGATTCGGATAAGTGGAGAGCCGGATACATGGAGACATGTACGTCCGGTTCGGAGGGGAGTTCTTGGAAACCTCCCGCTGCAAGGCGGCAAGGCGCCGGGTTCTTACCCTACCGCAACGATGAGCATCTGCTCCGCCGGAATCGGTTTATCGCCGATTTGTACCAGCGGTTTGTCGATGACAGAAATGATGAAAACTATGTCCGAACCTGCATGGCCAACTTCTTGCTGGAGTCGCTTTACTTTTACAGCGGATTCTCCTTTTTCTACGCTTTGGCGCGGCAGGGAAAAATGACGGCAACCGCGACACTGATCAAATATATTCAGCGTGATGAATTAACCCATGTGGTCTTGTTCCAAAACATGATCAAGGAATTGCGCCGGGAAAATCCCGATCTCTTCACACCGGAATTTATCGAGGAATTGCGGGAAATGGCCCGTACGGCGGTTGAACATGAGATTCGCTGGGGTCAATATATCACCAACAACAACATTCAAGGACTGACCAATGATATTATCGACCGCTATATCAAATATTTGGCCAATGAACGCATGACCCGTCTCGGCTTTGATATTTTGTATCCGGAGATTACGACGCATCCGATGAAATGGGTTGAGAGTTTCTCCAACCTGAATGCGACGAAAACGGATTTCTTTGAACAGAAAGTGACCAATTACACCAAAGCGAGCACACTCGATTTTGGCGATCTTTAATCAAAACACCTCCCTGAATCGGGGAGGTGTTTTAATCGCTATAACTGTTGTAACAGAAACCAGAGGGCGGCAACGGCAATTGCAAGTTGGTAGACAAATTCAAACCAGTTTTGTTTCGGTGCTTGCAGGATTTGAATAGCTGTGACGACTGCATGAACAAGAATGAGAACGAGCGCGATCGAAAAAAGTAAGACTGGCATATTTTTCACCTCCTACAGTTGAAAAATATTCAAATTAAGCTAGTACTACCCCAAAAATGGGCCCGGACTTTTTAATCATTTTGCTAATGCGAACGGGGGAAAGTTGATGGATCAGGCTTGGGAAAAAGTAAAAGAGTTTCATCGCTGCTTTGGGGTTCCCCATAAGGAAAAACCCGAAAAACTGGCGATGGAGCGGGTGCAAAAGCGGGCGAAATGGATGGAGGAAGAAATCGGGGAATTCAAACAGGCAAGGACGATTGAAGAGCAAGCGGATGCGATGATCGACACGATTTATCTGGCCTTGGGAACTTTGGTTGAAATGGGAGTTCGCCCGCAAGCCCTGTTTGATATTGTCCACACGGCCAATATGGATAAACTCTGGGAAGACGGAAAACCCCGGTACCGGGAGTCTGACGGAAAAGTGATCAAGCCTTCTTCTTGGCAGGATCCCGGGCCGCTTCTCAGAGAGGAAATTAATCGGCAAACTGATACGCATGAATAATATTTTTTCACGGATGGGAGAGGCGTTTTACGCCTCTTTTTTTTCGGGCAGTGATTCAACATCGCAAAGGAATCCGTGCTCAGTTCTTAATCGAGGATTGGTATAGACCATTATAAATAGGAATGCTAAACTAAATACAATGGAGAAATTTTGCAAAAAGGGGCGCAACAAATATGAATAAGCCGTCAGTTTTATTGACCAACGCACAGATCTGCACAGCAAATGGTACGGTTGATCCGGGCTATGTATTTATTGAGAATGGGAAAATCGCTGCGCTCGGGTCGATGGAACAACTTTCAGGCATTGAGGCCGGTGAGGTGATTGATCTCAGCGGAAAAAAGGTGATTCCGGGCATGGTGGACGTCCATATTCACGGAGTAGCCGGAGCGGATACGATGGATGCAACGCCGGAAGCCTTAAAAACGATGGCCGAAAATCTGCCGAAGGAGGGGACGACGAGTTTTTTGGCCACTACGATCACGCAATCGCACGAAAAAATTGAGAAAGCGTTGGTCAATGCCGCCGACTTCATTGAAAATCATCAAGTTGCGGGGCAGGCTGAATGCATTGGGATCCATCTGGAAGGGCCATTTATCAATGTGAAACGCGCGGGAGCGCAACCTCCGGAATACATCGTTCCTCCGGATGTGGATCTCTTTCGCCGCTGGCAGGAGCTGGCGCGGGGGCATATTAAATTGGTGACACTTGCACCCGAGCAGCCGGGCGGGCCGGAGTTGGTCCGCTATCTGAAGGAAACAGGAGTCATCGCTTCGATTGGCCATTCGGACGCCACCTATGATGAAGTGGTCGAAGCGATTGGGAACGGAGCGAGCCATGTGACGCATCTGTTCAACGGGATGCGCGGCTTTCATCACCGTGAGCCGGGGGTGGCCGGAGCGGCCTTTTTGCGCGATGAACTCAATGTGGAAATCATTGCTGACGGGATTCACATCAATCCTCACAGCGTGCGTGTTGCCTATAACCAGATCGGCAGCGGGAGGATTATCCTGATCACGGATGCGATGAGAGCCAAATGCCTCAAACGGGGAGTTTATGACCTCGGCGGTCAGGAAGTGATCGTGAGCGAACGGGATGCAAGGCTCGTAGACGGAACGTTGGCGGGAAGCATTTTGAAGATGAAAGACGCTTTGGCCAATATGGAGCGGTTTGCAGGTTGCTCAATGGAGCAACTGGTTGAAATGACATCGTTAAATGCGGTGCAGGAATTGGGATTTGCCAATCGCAAGGGCGCACTCGCTCCGGGAAAAGACGCTGATATCGTCGTGCTTGATGACCAGCTTGAGATCTTTATGACTTTTTGCCGGGGTGTACTGGCATACCAAAGATAAGAAAGGTTGTACCTGCTTTCCGGGTACAGCCTTCGGCGCTGCGGACAATCCCGCCCCGGAATCAGGCTCTTTGCGGAAAAATTCCAAGGGAAAGGAAATCAAGTTGAACGATGAAAAAGGTATCCAAAAAAAGTCCAGTTCCCCTATACTACCAACTGAAAGAGATCTTGCAGGAAATGATCGAAAATGAGGAATTAAAACCTGGAGATGCAGTCCCGCCCGAGCGTGAATTGTGCGAAGTTCATGGAATCAGCCGGATGACTGCGCGCAAAGCGGTGATGGCTCTGGTGAATGAAGGCGTGTTGTTCCGGGAGCAGGGAAAGGGAACATTCGTGGCCGAGCCAAAGCCCAAGCATCTGCTCACCCGCCTGCGAAGTTTTACCGAAGAGATGGAAGAACAAGGTTTTTCCGTGCGTTCGGAAATTTTGTCATTTTCCATTGTCGAAGCGACTCTGCAATTGAAAAAAAATTTAAAAATGCTGCCCGATCAGTCAAAAGTGGTGGAAATCAAGCGGCTTCGCTATGTGGATGAGTTGCCGTACGCGCTGGAAACAGTCTGGCTCAACCATGACAAAGTTCCCGGTCTTACCCGGGAAAAGCTAGAAGGCGAATCATTGTATACGGTTTTAAAAAATCAATACCAATACCATCCCGCCTATGCCCGGCAAACGATTGAGCCGATCAGCCTGAATGATTATGAAAGCAAACTCCTGGGTGTTCCCAATCATTCGCTGGCCATCCTGTTCAGCAGAACCACCTATCTGGAAAAAGGGGAAATCATGGAGTTTACGAAGTGCATTTATCGTACGGACCGGTACAAATACGAGATTGTGTTGCAGCCTTAAAATTGGTTCGGGTGGACGGTTGAAATTTTTTATTTGCATATGGATGAATTATTTGATTAGATTTAATTATTATGAATAAAAATGAAAGAGTGAGGCCGGATGTTGGAATATGACAAATTGGAAAAATACGCGGAACTGGCAGTCCGGATTGGGGTAAACATTCAAAAAGGGCAGACCTTGTACATTTCAGCTGCGCTGGAAGCCGCTCCTTTCGTACGAAAGATCACGGAAGTCGCTTATAATGATGGAGCAAAAAATGTTGTCGTTGACTGGTTTGACGATGAAGTAAACCGCATCCGCCTGTTGCATGCACCGGAGGAGTCGCTCTCCAACATCAGGAAGGGCAAACTGGAAGATCTCCGCAAGGATCTGGAAAATGGAGCCGCGATGTTGACAATCCATTCCCCCAAGCCTGATTACTTCCACGGGGTTGAAACCAAACGAATTACCGCGGTCAGCAGGGCGAACAATGAAGCGATGCATTTTGCCCGGGAACTGATTCGGCAAAATAAGATCAGCTGGTTGATTGTCGCTTATCCCACGACAGAGTGGGCTAAAAAAGTCTTCCCGCATCTGCCTGAAGAAGAAGCGATGCAAAAGTTATGGGAATGCATTGAAAAGGCGACGCGGCTGGATGCGACTGATCCGGTGGAGCGCTGGCAGGAACATCTGAAAAAGATCGAGGATCGGGTGCAGTTGTTGAATAACCTTCACCTGAAAAAACTTTCTTATCGTGCGCCGGGTACCGCGCTGACGATCGAATTGCCAAAAGACCATCTCTGGGTGGGAGCGGGCCAGCAGAATGAACAGGGCGTGTTGTTTGTCCCCAACTTGCCCACTGAAGAGGTGTTTACCGTTCCGTTGAAGACCGGAGTCAACGGGGTGGTGAGCAGCACACGGCCGCTGAGCTATAACGGGCAAATGATCGATCGCTTCTCCTTGACCTTCAGGGAGGGAAAAGTGACCGAAGTAAGGGCGGAAACAGGTGAAGAGCTGTTAAAATCGCTGGTCGGGTTGGATGAAGGGGCCGCTTATCTCGGTGAAGTGGCACTGGTTCCCCATACATCTCCCATTTCGCAATTGGGTGCGATTTTCCACCAGACCTTGTTTGATGAAAATGCTTCGTGCCATCTGGCTTTGGGCTTTGCTCTGCCGTTCTGCCTGAGGGGGGGAACCGGATTGACAAGAGAGGAGCTGGCCGAGCGGGGCATTAATCAAAGTATGGTTCATGTCGATTTTATGATCGGTTCATCCGAACTGGATATTGACGGCGAGAATTGGGAGGGAAAAACGATCCCCATTTTCCGCAACGGAGATTGGGTAATCTGAGTCAGTTTCATTTGCCCCGATAAAAATGTCCGGCGATCGCTCCCGTGGCCAATCCGGGAACGATCGCCGGCAATTTTGCTGGTTTTATCAATTAAACCCAGTTATCGTCGTCACCGCCGCCAAAAAATCCCCCATCATCCCCATCGTCAAAAAATCCGCCGTTGTCATTGTTGCCGAACAGACCGGCATCGTGATTCTGATTATCATCTCCGTCCAGCAGTTCATCAAGCAGAACGCCTCCGATCAGCCCCGCTGCAAAACCGCCGATCGCCCCTGTCATTCCGGACAAATGGGAGTGGTGATGGTGATCATGCCCGTGGTGATGGTGACTATGCCCGTAATGACTTTGACCATGGTGATAGGAATGAGGGATATGGTAGTGACCATGTCCGTAATGGGGAGTTGACATCGATTCGGTGATCAGATTTTGCCAAAGCATCATCAGTGCATCCGGATCCGAAATTTGATCCTGCGGGATGAATACTTCCCGTTTTACCTCATGATGATGTCCGAATGAATAATACTCCACTTCGAGCAGTAAGCGAACCCCGTTTGGCTCAATTGCCGCTGCAAATTCCACTTCTTTTACCTGCTCGCGGAACAATTCCGTCGGAACCAGTTCAAATTCTTGCACATATCCGTTAAACTTGCGTGAATGATGTGTTTCCCGGAAACCGAGACGGCTCAGGGCTGCCAGGATATTGCTGAGCGGAACCGGCGGGACGATCTCGATATAGTCCCGGTCGGATTGATCGACGGCACCGGCAAGATCGAGTTGTGTATCAAAGTAGTAAGAAACCGATTGTCCGGTAACCAGCAGGTTTCCCGGCAACTGAAAATGAAAAGGAAGTTCCTTTTGTTCGCCGGGCCGGATGACGAACGACTGGTAAAAAGGAACGGATGCGACCGGATGCGTGTGCACGTGTCCTTTTGCATAGATACTGAGCATGAAACGGACATCGATTTTATTGATGCGTTGCTCCACACTTCCACCTTTGATCAACACTTTTCCCGCAACGGGATCACCGGGAGCAAATCGGTTTTGTTCCAGAATCAGATCCACTTTTGCGGCTCCATGACCAAGTCTCGCCATGAAATCTTTAAACATTCAATGCTTCTCCTTTCAACTGACAAAACGATCTTCCCTTTAATTTCACTATATCGGAAAATTGAAACCTGTTTTTTTCAGTTTTGTGTGCAATTTGTTAACAATGGATTTTAGATGACAGAATAGAAATGTAATTTATTATAGATGAAATGATTACATTATTAACAGGAATTGAATATGCATAAAAGTTGCATGGGACGAAAAACAGCGGATAGGTAAAGGAGGCCGGAATCAATGCTGACTCCTGCCCATTGGCTTTATGGTGCGTTTACTCTGCTGGTGATTCTCGCTGTGCTTTTTCGCCGCGGGGTCGTTTTGCTCTCCCTGGTTGGCACCCTTTTGGTTGCCTGGGTGTACAAGGGGAGTTTTGTAGACGGATTGCAGGCGATTTTTAATGCCAACCTGGTAGCCGCCAATGAGCTGTTCAGCATTTTCCTGATTATTACCTTTATGGTGGCCCTGCTGCGGGCCTTGAAGGATTTGGGGGCTGACCGGCAGATGATCGCACCGATTCAACGACTCATGGTTAACGGACACGTTTCTTTTTTTATTCTTGTCGTAATTACTTATGTCATTTCCCTTTTTTTCTGGCCTACACCAGCCGTGCCGCTGATCGGTGCCCTGTTGATCCCGCCTGCGGTCCGGGCCGGTCTTCCGGCGATGGGGGCGGCGATGGCCGTCGCTGTGGCCGGACAGGGAATGGCTCTCTCATCTGATTATGTCATGCAAGTGGCGCCGATGCTGAGTGCCAAGTCAGCCGGAATCAATACGGCGGCGGTAGCGGACAAAGCTCTGATCCTGTCGCTGGTCACGGGGGTGATTGCCAGTGGTTCCGCGTATTTGTACCTGTTCAGGAAAGTGAGAAATCCGGATTTGTACGAGGATGACGCCTTGAACCAGATGGCGGTCATGTCGGCGGAAGAAGATATATCCCGGTGCAGCGGAGCAGAAGAGAAGTGGGGAAGAGTCTTCGCCGTATTGGTTCCGTTCTCCTTGCTTGGGGTAATGCTGTATATGGTTTACACCAAAATCCACGGTCACGGCAGGCTGGAAGGAGCGAACGGAGCCGCCTTTATCGGGGGTGTGGCTGCCGTCCTGTTGATTATGGCTACTTTTGTTCATGGCCGGTTTCGAGCTTTGGAACGGATCAGCGAGCATATCGTGGAGGGATTTTTGTTCTCCTTTAAAGCGATGGGGCCTGTTGTTCCAATCGCCGGATTCTTCTTCCTTGGCAATGGGGATTTTGCCGGAGCCATCCTCTCTGTGCATAAAGGTGCCCCCGCCTTTCTGTTTGACATTGTCAAGACGATGCAAGCCTTTATTCCGGCCAATCGCATCGTGACCTCTTTCGGTATTTTACTGGTCGGCATGGTAACCGGGCTGGAAGGATCGGGTTTTTCCGGATTGCCTTTAACCGGAGCCTTGTCCGGAGCTTTGGCAAGTTCTTCCGGATTTGACCCGTCCACGCTGGCTGCCATTGGGCAGATGGGGTCGGTTTGGACGGGAGGAGGGACTCTGATCGCCTGGTCATCGCTTGTGGCGGTCGCCGGTTTTGCAGGTGTTCCCGTCATGGAGTTGGCCCGGAAAAACGCCATCCCCGTCATCATGGGATTAGTCGTTTCCACTCTGGTCGCCGTTTTCCTGTGGTAGACATCTTTAACATTTCATGTGCGGAAGTGGGGTAAACTGTAGCAAACAGGAGTCATCGAAGAGGGGTTTTCAGGATGCCGCTGACACCGATCATTCCATTTGAGCCAACGAGCACTGACATCATTCCGGATGAGGATAACTGGGTTGCCCAAGTGAAATGGGATGGTGTAAGGGTTTTAACCTATTGGGACGGGAATCAGGTGAAACTCTACAACCGCAAAAAAAACGAGCGTACTTTTCATTATCCGGAGTTACTTCCGATTCAAACGTACTGTAAGGCAAAATCCGTAATTTTGGATGGTGAAATCATTTCGTTGGGTTCTGATGGAAAACCATCGTTTCACGAAGTGATGCGCCGTGATGGAGTTCGGCGTCTGGAACGGGTTAAACAGGTGCGGAAAGATGTGCCGATCTGCTACATGATCTTTGACGTGATTTACTGCGATGGCCAATGGCTGACTGAGCGCAGTTTGCTGGAGAGAAGTGAGATACTCTCTAGGATTATCGTTCCCGGGGAGCATGTGCAACTGGTCACTTCACACGAAGATGCGGAAGCGCTGTTTCAGGTGATAAAAGAACATGAGATGGAAGGAATCGTAATCAAGGACCTTTCCAGTACATATTTGATCAACGGAAAAGACCCGCGCTGGCGCAAGAAAAAATTTTACAGAGACTTAATTGCTGTGGTGGGCGGTGTCACACTAAGAGATACGATTGTGAATTCACTTTTGCTCGGTCTTTTCGATCGTGACGGCCGGTTATGGTATATTGGTCACGCCGGTACGGGACGTTTAACCCGGAAGGACTGGCTTGAACTAACCCGGGGGATCAAGCCGCTTATTATCTCAACCATGCCATTTGCAAACAAACCGTCAAGATGGAAAGAAACCATCTGGCTGAAACCTGAAATCACGGTGAAAGTGAATTTTGCGGAATGGAGCGTTGGCCATACCTTAAGACAACCAAGCATTCAGGCTTTTGTTGATGTTCCGCCTCACGAATGCCTGCTTCCATAAGCGGTCGGAATGTGAAAACGCGACCATCCAGTCAAAAATCTGGCAGGCCCAAGCTCTTCCTCATGCCTAAAGAGGCAGCGTTGGACGGAACCAAATCACTGCCTGTGAATGCGTGAAAAGGCCGACTGACCATTCTGGTTATGGATGAACTTTTCTGGCGATCAAGATATTCATCGCGTGTTTGTGCGGAACACCACTGGAATTGCAATCGAAGATGATTTCTTCAAATGAAATGATTTCCCAATCCCAATAGTAGTTGAGCAAATCCCCGGAACGATAAAAATATTCGTCCGTTCCCCAGTCCGGAGCGGTTTCAATAAACGGCTTTTCAACAAATACATTGAAGACGTTTAATCCGCCGATGTTGGTATGTTCCTTATAGTTTTTGAATTTTTCTTCCCGAAGAGAGGGAGACAGATAAGTCAGGGTTCCGCTTGAATATACAATACCAAACATTTCCGTCAGGTTTAATTCATTAAGATTGGCTTGAACGGTTTTGATTGTCAGTCCTTCTTGGTCAGCCCATTTCTGTGCCTTTTGCAAACCGGGTTGGGAAACATCAACGCCAACCGTATCAAATCCGTTTCGGGCAAAATGGATAATGTCCTTCCCTTCTCCACAGCTAAGTTCGATGATTTTTCCTTTATTTTCAGACGTAACCAACTCTACTGCGCGTTTGCAGAGTTGGTTGGGTTCGCGTCTCCAGTAAAACTCGTCCTTGCTGTATACTTCATCGTAACTCTTCATTGCCACTTAACCACCTTCTCTCAAAACAGTTTGAATGAATCTATTTTATCAAGGGAATATTTTGAATTACAATTTTTTTCATTATCTATTGGTGAAGCCTTGACTCAACTTTTCCGATTCATGGATGACAGTCCGACTGGTATCCGGTCACGAGAAAAGGGGGTGGGAGGCGTATGGAGCAAACGGGTCTGTCTGGAAGACTTAGGCGGTTGAAAGCTCTGTGTCGCATGTTTCATGGGAATGCCGGGGATAATTTAATTGCAAACAACGAAAGGAGGATAAGGATGGAAGATCAGTCCCGGCAATACGAAATTCCTGATCTCCGGAATCATCGACAGGTGATGAACAAAATAACGGAACTGGAAAAGGAAATAGCAGATTTAATAAATAAAGAAGTTTCGCTTGTTGTGTATGCAAAAGAAACGTAGGCAGCAAAAGCTGGTGTCCGGCAGTACGGAACCAGCTTTTGGATGTTGCCGGTCAATTCGCGCCGCAAGCCTGTTTTCCGAGCAAGAGCGAGCCGATAATCCCGGAATCTTCTCCCAAGTCCGGAGGAACAATATACCGGTTCAGTGGAGATGGAAAAGATAAATATTGGTTCAGCATTTTCTCCAGCTTTGCATAAATGGAAGGAAAGAGCTGTTTCTGATTCATCACGCCTCCGCCTAAAATGATTTTTTGCGGTGCCAGAATCAGGATATAATGCATCAGTGCCTGTGCGATGTAGTAGGCCTCAAGTTCCCACACTTCGGGGTTGCCCGCGAGTTCGCTCCCTTTTTTGCCCCAGCGCTCCTCAATCGCTGGTCCGGAAGCCAAACCTTCAAAACAGTCTGCATGATACGGGCACTTCCCGGTGTACGGGTCATCCGGATGCCGCCTGAGCAAGAGATGGCCCATTTCCGGATGTGAAAATCCTTGAAGAAGTTTTCCGGATATGACGGCTCCTGCTCCGATTCCAGTTCCCACGGTGATATACAAACAGCTGTCAAGCCCTTTAGCGGCGCCAAAGGCTGATTCGCCCAGAGCTGCTGCATTCACGTCCGTATGAAAACCGACAGGAACGGACAATGCTTCTTGCAGCGTCCGAACCATCGGAAAATTCCTCCACTTCTTTTTGGGTGAGGTTGTGATGTAACCATAGGTCGGACTGGCCGGATTGATATCGATCGGTCCAAACGAACCGACGCCGATTGCTTTTAACGTGAATTTTTTGAAAAAGTCAATCACTTGCTTCATCGTTTCCCCCGGTGTTGTGGTGGGGAATTGAATTCGTTCCGTCACATTTCCATGTTCGTCTCCGACAGCGCAGATAAATTTGGTGCCGCCTGCTTCTATTCCCCCGATGACCATAATGTTACCCTCGCTTATAAAGAATATTGATGATATTGAATTTATTTTCTATTATAAACTTCTTCGCGGTTCCGGGCGAACTGAAACCGAAATAAACTGAAATAGATCAGTTGAATGACTCTGCGAAAAAGGGAGATAGGCTCATGTATTGGTGCTGGTGTATCATTCCGGTGGTTTATTACATCGCGGTTCCGTTTGTTTATCCGTACCCGGAAACAGACCCGCCGAATCCGAGGCCACCGCGGCCGACAAGACCGCCGACGCCACCGCGGCCCATCCGGCCGATCAGACCTGTCCGCCCGCCAACTCCTCTGACTCCCGGGCCGGGAAGACCCGTCCGCATGCCGCCGGAGCGAAGACGTCCGCGCAGGGGATTTTACGGATAGATCTCTTAAGAAGGCAGATAATAAACAGAGTGATTCCTTCAGCCGAAAGGTGTGAAGAAACGGTGGCAGACGAACGATATGTGCAAGTGGAAGGAGTCGAACTGAAAATTTCCAATCCGGATAAAATGCTGTTTCCGCAGGCGAGAATTCGCAAATGGGATTTCATCATGGCGTGCGCCCGGCTGGCTCCTTATTTGCTCAAGTATTGCCGCAATCGGCTGCTTACGACGATTCGTTTTCCCGACGGGGTGGGCGGAGAATCTTTTTTTCAAAAAAACGCCCCGTCTTTTCGGCCTTCCTGGATTGAAACATATCGTTCCGGTGAGATTGATTATATCCTGCTGAACCAGGTTCCGTCCTTGATTTGGTTGGCTAATCTTGCCGCCCTGGAGTTCCATGTCTCTTTTCATACTGCCGCGGAAGAATCCTTTCCGACGGAGTTGGTGTTTGACATTGATCCGTCCATCCCTGACTTTTCCAAAGTGGTGGAAGTGGCACTGCTGACACGTCAGGTTCTGAACAAGTTGAATCTGGATGGCATTGCGAAAACATCGGGAGCGACGGGATTGCAGATCTACGTACCGATTGAACCGGTTTATACATATGAACAAACGAGAAGAATCGGGGAGATGATCGCCCGTTATTTAACCGAGCAGCATCCGGCTTTGGTGACGATTGAGCGCAGAGTGGAGAAGCGCGGGGACAAAGTCTATTTTGATTACTTGCAACACTGGCATAATAAAACCTTAATCGCTCCCTATTCACCGAGGGCGGTTCCCGAAGCGACGGTGTCCACCCCGTTGCAATGGGATGAGGTCACGGAAAAGTTAAGTCCGAAAACGTGGACTCTCCATACGATTTTCTCCCGGCTGGAGGAAAAGGGGGATTTGTTTGCCCCGATCTATGGTGGTGAGCGTTACCGCCTGGATGAAATTTTGCGCTTTTTGGAGCAACACAGGCTATGAAGATTGAATTTGTTCATGTTATGCTTAACTGGTAAAAGGAAAGAGAATGGAGGAAGCTCCTTTGAAACGCATTTTTATCCATGCAGCTTTACTGCCGATGGTGGAAGGGCAGGAAGATGTGATCCGGGACGGTGCCCTGGGAATCGAAGGAGATACGATTTCTTATCTCGGTCCCGTACCAGAAGAGTCTGTACTTGCACAGTATGATGAAGTAATCGATATGAGCGGGAAAGCGATATTGCCGGGATTGATCAATACGCACGGTCATGCGGCAATGTCACTTCTGCGGGGATATGCGGATGATCTTCCGCTGCAAACATGGCTTCAGGAGAAAATTTGGCCCCTTGAAGCGAAATTTACGGCAAAACAGGTCTTCGACGGGACGGCATTGTCTGTTCTGGAAATGATCAAATCGGGTACAACCTGTTTTCTCGATATGTATGATCACATGGATCAGGTAGGGAAAGTTGTGGAGGAATCGGGCATCCGTGCACGCCTGTGCCGCGGGGCCATCGGGTTGTGCAGCGAAGCCGAGCAAGAAGCGAAACTGCAGGAAGCAGTTCAATTTGCCATCGATTGGAACGGACAGGCGGATGGTCGCATTACGACGATGTTGGCGCCGCACTCGCCCTATACCTGTTCGCCGTCGTACATTGAAAAGTTTGTCGAAAAGGCTGCTGAACTGAATTTACCCATTCATACCCATATGTCGGAAACCAGAGCCGAAGTGGAGCAAAACGTAAGAGATTACGGATTGCGCCCGGTTGAACATCTTCGCCGCCTCGGCTTTTTTGATTTGCCGGCATTGGTGGCGCACGCCGTGCATTTGACGGATGAGGAAATCGATATTTTGGCAGAATATAACGTGAAGGTAGCCCACAATCCCGGGAGCAACTTAAAGCTGGGGAGCGGAATCGCGCCGATCCCGAAAATGCTGGAAAGAGGGATTCGACCGGGCTTGGCGACTGACGGGGCAGCCAGCAACAACAACCTTGATATGTTGGAAGAGATTCACCTGGCTGCGATGATCCACAAGGGAGCCAATCAGGACCCGATCGCCGTTCCGGCCTTGACCGCTTTGAGGATGGGAACCAGTTACGGAGCTGAATCCCTTTTTCTCGATCAGCAGATCGGTACCCTCGAGACGGGAAAAAAAGCCGATTTTATCACGATTGATTTAAGCGGTCCCCATATGCAGCCGCTCCACGATATCGTCTCGCATCTTGTTTATTCGGCCTCGCGGGGAGATGTATGCGATATGTACGTTGATGGCCGGCCGATCATGCGAAACCGTGAAGTATTGACGCTCGATGAAGAAAAAATTTGTCATGAAGCGATGAAGTCATTTGAAGCGATGACCCGCTGAAAATCATCATACCTGCCCTGCGACAGACAGAGAACAGCCATCTTTTGGCATAAACGGCTGCCCCGCAGAAAAAAAGCTGCCAACATATGGCAGCGACAGTGGGACGGTATAAGGAATAGGCAGGAGTTTCTAAGTCATACTAAAGGCAGGTTATATTTTCATATCAATATCCAAATGAAAGCGAAGGGGAATATCGGTGTTTTCCTGAAGCCAATAACGTTTTTGGGCAGATGGGGATGCCCATGTTTCGGCATGGATAAAGGGAGAAAGTTGCCGAAGTTCTTCTTCGCTCAAATGAGTTTGGAGAAACTCATGTACCCACCCCGGGTAAAGGTAAGAGGTTGACATTTGCCATCACCTCCCTTGTTGCTTTTAGTATCACCTAAGCTGTACCCAATATGATTTACACTTTTTTCACGTATGAGGGTTTGAACCAGGCTGCGTTGCGCAGTCTGGTTTTATCATTGGGTGCTAAAATCCGGTGAGGCGACGTAAATATGGGAAAAGGGGAGTGAAGGTACATGTACTGGGTATTATCTTTGCTTCTTTTTATTTTTCTGGGTGTTTGTTCCGGGGATTACCTGGATCATACGGGTCGTTCGGATCACCAGGCCGTACAGGAGCGGGAGGATCAACGGGTGATCAGCGCAATTAACCGCAAATTAAAGGAATCCGCCTACTCCTATCGCCTCACCGTCAAACAGTCGGGACAGGTTCGGGCGTTCACCGGTCAACAGCAGGGTGAGAACTGGATGATCCAGGAAAGCGAAAAAAAGCTGAAGATGGAGAGAAAAGGAAATCATATCCTGATTCATGTTGCCGGGAAAGAAGAGGAAATGACTGCCAAACAAGCGGGTGTCATCTCTCCGCGGGATCATTTGCAGTTGATCAAAGAGATCGCCAAATCGTATCATCCGGTAAATGGCGGTGCGTTCAATGTGGAAATCGATCAGCACAAATGGTTGGAAAAATTAAAAGAGCGGCTCTACCTAGAAGAGGAGACACCACTTTTCGCCCTTTCGGAAAAAATGCAGGTCAATTACCGGCTCCTGCTTGCCCAAAATGGGACGAAATTAAAAAAGATTACCCTGACCATCAAAGGATATGATCCTGATCAGGAACAAGTGCTGACTTATTCGTTTTAAAGGGAACGGATTCGTTCCCTTTTTTTGTTTTTAATTGCGGAATAATGACAACGAACTTGTAAATTCATAAAATTTTATAAAATATCAGCCTGATCCAAGCGGACGATGTCGGGATTTACCTTTATATTTAAGCATTGTTTGTACATTTTATTAAAGAAAGAAGTAAAATCAAGAGGAGATTTTCGGAAAATGTTAAAGAAATATGATCAAGAACCTGTTAAAATATACAAGGTTAATGGAGTGAAAGGAGTTTGAACGGAAGTGGCAAACATTCAACATATTGCGGTCATCGGTGGCGGCACCATGGGCCAGGGGATTGCCGAACTGATCGCTTCCAAAGGATTTGAAACCACCGTAATTGAACAATCAGACGAATTGGCGAAAAGCGCCTATCAACACATAGAGATGAGTCTGGATAAAAAGCTGGCCAAATGGGGAATTACACCGGCGGAGAAAAAATTAACCCTTTCCCGAATCAAGGTGACGTCTGATTTCTCTGCCCTTAAAGACGCAGACTTGGTGATCGAATCGGTCTATGAAGATCTCAACACCAAGATCGAAGTATTTAAGCGCTGTGACGAATTATGCCGGCCGGATGTCATCATCGCCAGCAATACTTCTACGCTCAGTTTGACGGAGATCGCTGCGTCTACAAACCGCACGGACAAGGTGATCGGCCTTCATTTTGTCCACCCGGTTCCCAAAATTCCATTGGTTGAAGTGGTGCGCGGCTTGAAAACTTCGCAAACGACTGTGGAAACGGTACTCAAATTGCTTTCGGATCTCGACATTAAGGGAATTGAAGTATATGAGTCACCGGGGTTTGTGACGACCCGACTCATTATCCTGTTGATAAACGAAGCTCTTTATACACTGATGGAAGGGGTTGCCACCGCGGAGGATATTGACCGGGCGATGAAGATCGGTTATCAATTTCAAGCGGGCCCCTTGGAGATGGCGGATCATTTCGGATTGGATTCGGTTCTCGCGGCGATGGAACGGCTTTATCGCGAATTCGGGGATACCAAATATCGTCCGGCACCTTTGTTGAAAAAAATGGTGCGCGCAGGGCATCTTGGCGTAAAAACCGGCGAAGGGTTTTACCGTTACAATGAAGATGGTGAACGGGTGGATCGCAAGGAGGAACAGTCATTATGAAAATTCTCGTTATTAACTGCGGAAGTTCATCGATTAAATACCAATTGTTTGATATGACTGACGAGTCAGTTTTGGCATCGGGGCTGGTCGAAAAGATCGGGACGGAAAGTGCCATTATCAAACATGAGCCTGCAGGAAGGGAAAAGAAGGTTATTATCAGTGAAATCCTCGATCATCGGGTGGGGCTGAAAAAAGTACTCGATCTGCTGATGGATGAAAAAGAAGGCGTAATCAAAAGCGCCGACGAAGTGTCGGCTGTCGGCCATCGCGTCGTTCATGGCGGCGAAACTTTTGCCCGCTCCGTCGTGGTTGACAGCGAGGTGCGCCGGGCGATTCGTGAAACATTTGACCTGGCACCCCTGCACAATCCCCCGAACTTGATCGGGATCGATGCGGCACAAGCCAACTTGCCGCACGCTGTTCACGTGGCGGTATTTGATACGGCATTTCACCAAACGATGCCGGACTATGCCTATATGTATCCCTTGCCGCGGATTTTGTACCATAAATACAAAGTTCGCCGCTACGGATTTCACGGCACGTCCCATAAATATGTGTCCCAGCGCGCTGCCGAATTTTTGGGCAAACCGCTGGAAGAGCTTAAAATCATCTCCTGCCATATCGGGAACGGTGCCAGCATCACGGCTGTACAAGGCGGAAAATCGGTTGACACCAGTATGGGGATGACGCCGCTTGAAGGTTTGATGATGGGAACGCGCTGCGGGGATATTGACCCGGCCATCGTGCCGTTTGTTATTGCCAAAGAAGAACTTACCTTAAGTGAAGTAAATTCGATGATGAACAAGCATAGCGGACTTCTGGGCGTTTCCGGCATTTCCAGCGACATGCGCGAAGTGATGGAAGCAATGTTCGACGGAAATGCTAATGCCCGACTGGCCATTGATATGTACGTATACAAAATCAAAAAGACGATCGGCGCTTATGTGGCAGCAATGGATGGAGTTGATGCCATCATCTTCACGGCCGGGGTTGGCGAAAATGCAGCCCAGATTCGTGAAAAAGTGTGTGAAGGATTAACATTCTTCGGCGTCGATCTCGACAGGGATAAAAACGGGATGCGCAGTAAAGAGATTCAACGCATCAGCACAGAAAAATCCAAGGTGGAAGTGCTGGTCATCCCGACCAATGAAGAGTTGATGATTGCCCGGGAGACACTGGCACTGGTCTAACCCGGCAGGGGCGTGTTAAGATAAAAAGGAAATGGCTAGAAAATGTGGGGGAGGGGCTCGATGTTTAAATTATCGAAACGAGTTCAACAATTGTCACCATCACCGACCCTGGCTATCACAGCAAAAGCAAAAGCGCTCAAACAGGAAGGATACGATGTGATTGGGCTCGGTGCCGGGGAACCCGATTTTAACACGCCTGAACATATTCTGGATGCCGCCAAGCAGGCGATGGACAGCGGTAAAACCAAATATACGCCTTCCAGTGGTGTTCCGGAGCTGAAACAAGCGATTATCGCTAAACTGAAACAGGATAACGGGCTGGAGTATACACCCGGTCAGATTATCGTGACGGTCGGAGCGAAACACGCTTTGTACAACCTGTTTCAAGTTCTTCTCGACGATGGGGATGAAGTGGTTGTACCAGCGCCTTATTGGGTAAGCTATCTGGAGCAAGTCAAGCTGGCCGGCGGCAACCCGGTCGTAATCGAAGGAAAAGAGGAAAACCAATTTAAGATTACGGCCGAACAATTGCAAAATGCGATTACGAAGCGAACCAAGGCCTTGATTCTCAACAGCCCATCCAACCCGACGGGTATGCTCTACTCAGAGGAAGAATTAAGAGCCATCGGGGAAGTCTGTGTGAAAAACGGGATCTTAATCGTGTCCGATGAGATCTATGAACATCTTATTTATGATGAAGAGAAGCATCATGTGAGCATGGCCAGTCTTGGCCCTGAATTTTATCAACATACCGTCATCATCAACGGTGTATCCAAAACCTATTCCATGACCGGATGGCGAATTGGTTTTGCTGCCGGGCCGGAGCCGATTATCAAGGCCATGTCCGGTTTATCTGATCACAGCACTTCCAACCCCACTTCGATTGCTCAATATGCTGCAATTGCCGCACTTACCGGAACGCAGCAACCCGTCGAAGAGATGAAAAAAGCATTTAAAAAACGCCGCGATTATGTGGTTGAAAGGGTAAATGAAATCCCGGGATTCTCCTGTCAAAAACCCGATGGCGCTTTTTATGCCTTTATCAACATTCGGGAAGCGCTGAATCAATCGGGCAAATACCGCACACCGGAGGAATGGGCGGCCGCTCTCCTCGAAAAAGAGCTGGTTGCTGTTGTTCCGGGGGGCGGTTTTGGCTCAAGCGATCACATTCGCATCTCCTATGCCACTTCACTGGAGCAATTGGAGCAGGCACTTGACCGGATTGAACGATTCGTCAAGGAAAATCGCTGAGCAAAAAAGCAGCAGCCAGGGTCATTGGTTGCTGCTTTTCCTTTTCATGTGAATTTGACTGGGACAAAGATCGGTGCTGCTGTTCCGCCGAAGGGTTGAACGGTGACGGCGATCATTTTGAAAGTGGCAGCAGTCCGGACCGGAAAAGACTGAATTACGGAATTTGATATATTCTAAAAACAAGGAATTTAAAGATAATTACCGAAGCTGAAGGATAGGGCGGTTGTTGAAAAAACCCTCACCGGATTGTGAGGGTTTTGAGTGTACGGGTGAGTCCTTCTGAAAAAAACGGGGTGCCTCTATATCACTTCGCGTATTAAACTGATCACTTTTCCCAGAATGGTTACCTCAGGGAGACGGATCGGTTCCAAACGATCATTTTCCGGTTGCAGGCGAATATGGTCTGCTTCTTTGAAAAAGCGTTTTACCGTCGCTTCTCCGTCAGGAGTCATGGCGACCACGATATCCCCGTTTTCTGCTACTCGCTGCTGACGGACGACGACATAATCCCCGTCGAGGATTCCTGCGTTGATCATGCTGTCGCCCCGGACGGATAACAGAAAGACGGTTTGATCCGGACCGACGAGACGCAACGGAAGCGGATAGTAATCTTCTATGTTTTCGATCGCCGTAATCGGTTCGCCGGCCGTCACTTTCCCCACCAGGGGAACCATGACCGTTTCTACCTGATTTTTAACGGATAGATCAGGGCGATTTAAAAGTTCGATCGCGCGTGGTTTGGTTGGATCCCGGCGTATGTACCCCTTTTTTTCCAGGCGGGCCAGGTGACCATGAACCGTTGAGCTTGAAGCCAGCCCCACCGCTTCCCCGATTTCGCGAACCGATGGCGGATATCCTTTTTCCAGTACCTCTTTTTGTATGTATTCCAAGATCGCTTTCTGTCGCGGCGAGAGTTTTTTCATGGTTTTCTCATCCCCCTATATGTACTGAGACACGTTCCCTCTTTTTTCTATTTTAAGTATACATGAAAACAGAAAAAAGAACAAACATTTGCCAGAATGTTTGTTCTCGAAACGGGAAGGCGATCAAATATTCAATCGGTCTAATGCGTCATCTTTTTCGGAATTGATGACGTGGGTATAGATCTGGGTGGTCTGAATGCTGGAATGGCCGAGGATCTCCTGAACCACGCGCAAATTTTCCCCGTTGGACAGGAGCAGTGTCGCCAGCGTGTGCCGCAGCTTGTGCGGGGAAATGTTGGCGGCTTTTGGGGGGAGATTGGCTTCGGCGACATATTTTTTGATGATTTCAGAAACCCCTTTACGGCTTAAGCGCTGAAGATTTTTATTTAAAAACAAGGCCTCACGGTCAGAGGGCGGAACCCCTTCTTCCGGCCTGAGCGCAAGATAATCATTCAGGGCGGACACCGCTGATTGATTCAATTTGAGCATCCGTTCTTTGCCGCCTTTACCGATAATGATGACGCGAATCAGATCCCCGTCGGCCTGAATGCTGTTGCGGTTGAGTCCGATCAATTCGGAGACCCGCATCCCGGTGTTGAGAAACATGAGAATAATCGCCAAATCCCTCATTTCCATCCAGTCGCGGCTTTTTCTGTTTTTTTTCTGATGATAGGAATGAACCGCTTCGATCAGCCGCAAGGCTTCTTCACGGGTCAAAAAGACCGGTACCTTCTGTCGGGAACGTGATTTTAAAGTGGCATCCTCATATTCTTCCATCGGGTCCCGTTCCAGGACATGCGTTTTCACCAGATAGCGGAACAGCGAGCGTAAAGAGGCCCGTTTCCTTTGTTTACCGCTGCGTGAGTTTTCGCGAAAATGCTTCCGCTTGACCCATTCTTCATTTATTTCCCCTGTTTTGGGGTCCTTTTTCTTCAATTTGACATAGACCGTTCGTTCATAACCGTTTTCAATATGGCGAAAGAATCGCTTGATAGTCATCGGATCCGTTTGGTATATCGTTTTGTTCCGCGACTTGAGAAAATCGAAGAACAGGGAGAAGTCATAAGCATAGTTGGCGATCGTTTGTTTGGAACGGTCCGCACTGATCATTTCCAAAAAAAACTCCTGCACTTCTTCGGGAAATTGGGCGACAATCCGGTTGATATTTTCCGGCAGGCGCCGTGAGACAATGACGGGTTCCAAATTGGCACCTCCTTCGGCAAGTGGAATTCGGAACTTGGTCTATTCATTACTAAATCACTTATGTAGAAAACGGGATGAAATGTCATATAAAAAGCCCGCCAAGGTCATGAGAGACGGGTTATGTCCATTTTAACACGGATTGCAAAAAGCGAAACGCCTCGCAAAGTCGAAAAATTTTTTTTCATCCACTGTATTTTGCGTCTTTATCTTCGGCGTGTACGAACATATTTTCGTCTTGTCGCCTCCCTGGCAGGAAATTATAACCAATACCGAGAAATAAAATTAAATACAAAAAAAGGAGGGAAGCAGATGAATCGGGTATCAAAAGAAGAATTGAATGAATTTGATTGTTTCTATGTCGAGACAAGGTTAAGAGAGCAATATAAAATAGAAAAAATTGAAACGGGTTTCCGTTTATGCCGGGTGGCCCCCTCCTCATTTACAGTGCCGATCACGGATTACGGCAGTCGGAAAGCGAACGGAAAGCATCTTTCCCAATCCGGGGAGTCTTTGATCGACGGGATTGTGAAAGGAGCTTTTTTCGCTTTTAGGTCATCTTCGGATTCACGAAGCGGCTGGACGGAATCAAAAGGGAAAATCGAACGTTGCTTTGTTAAACAACGGATCGGAAAACTGGAGATGATCGTTCATCTGCTCCGGGTTCCGGGACGAAAAGTGCCGCTTGCCGACTATATGGGAGATGATTTTACCATTCATACAAAAAACGGATCATATCCTTTCAAAATCAAAGGAGAAGAATGCTTCTTTGAAGGCTTAAAAGTTCACTCCATTTTAACCATTCTTCGTCCCATGAAACTGGAGATGGATCCGCTGGAACTGATATTGGGAGAGAAGAAATTGGAGAGGGCATTGGAAGTCGTGATGCCGACTCATCTTTACTATAACCGTCCTTTTTTGGTGATTGCAGAAAAGGCAGATGGGAAAGCCGATTTCCGCTTTGTGTTTGAGGAGATCAAGGAGATTCGCGTCAATCAGCCGGAAAAAGCGTTCATATAACTTTGTTTTGTCCGCTTTCATCTTTTTTTGAAGCGGACCATTTTCTGCTGAAGGCATAAAATATGATAAGCAATCCATGCTAATAAAAAAGAGACTGTCGGGTTGGAAATAGTCGGATTTTGTCCGTTACATAAAGACATTTTGCGGAAGATGTGTTAGAATGTCTTTAAAATCCTTTACATATCAATATTTTCGCTCTGGCTGATTGTCTTTCTATCACGGACAGATGTACATTTCCTTAAAAGGGGGATCTGCTTGTGGCAAGCAAAAAATTAGCTGCTTTTTTACAGGAGAATTTGGAGGATCTCAAGAGCAGGGGGCTTTACAATGTGATCGACCCGCTGGAAAGCCCTAACGGCCCCGTGATCAAGATTGGCGGCCGTGAGTTGATCAACTTGTCTTCAAACAACTATCTGGGGTTGGCGACTGATGAACGGCTGAAAAAAGCGGCCATTGAAGCCGTCAAAGAATACGGGGTGGGTGCTGGCGCTGTTCGCACCATCAACGGAACATTGGAAATCCATGTGAACCTGGAGAAAAAGATTGCCGAATTTAAACACACAGAAGCTGCGATCGCCTTTCAATCTGGATTTAACTGCAATATGGCAGCGATTTCAGCAGTGATGGATAAAAACGATGCCATTCTGTCCGATGAGTTAAACCATGCTTCGATCATTGACGGCTGTCGCCTTTCCAAAGCGAAAATCATCCGCTTTAACCATTCCGATATGGATGATTTGCGGGCAAAGGCCAAAGAAGCGAAAGAATCAGGCCAATTCAACAAAATCATGGTCATCACTGACGGTGTGTTTTCCATGGACGGCGATATCGCCAAACTCCCTGAGATTGTCGAGATTGCCGAAGAATTCGATTTGATCACCTACGTTGATGATGCACATGGTTCCGGCGTGCTCGGGAACGGTGCCGGCACGGTGAAGCATTTTGGCTTATCCGATAAAATCGATTTCCAGATCGGTACTTTATCCAAAGCCATCGGGGTCATTGGCGGTTATGTGGCCGGAAAACAGGATCTGATTGATTGGCTGAAAGTGAGAAGCAGACCGTTCTTGTTCTCCACCGCGTTAACGCCGGCGGATGTGGCTGCCTGCACGAAAGCGATTGAAATTTTGATGGACAGCACGGAGTTGCAGGAAAAGCTGTGGAATAACGGCGATTATTTGAAAAAAGGATTGAAGGAACTGGGCTTTGACATCGGCCACAGCGAAACGCCGATTACACCGTGCATTATCGGAGACGAAGTATTGGCACAGCAGTTCAGCAAACGTTTAAACGAAGAAGGAGTTTACGCCAAGGCGATTGTTTTCCCGACGGTACCGAGGGGAACGGGCCGGGTGCGCAACATGCCGACGGCGGCACACACCAGGGAAATGCTGGATCAAGCGATCTCCATCTATGAAAAAGTGGGGAAAGAGCTGGGAATTATTTAAATCGAATTCGCAGGTTGGGTTGGTGGAAGTGTTATGAAGAGAATTCTTGTTACAGGTGCATTGGGGCAAATCGGATCTGAACTCGTCCTGAAGTTGCGCAAGTTGTACGGGGCGGACAATGTGATCGCGACCGATATCAGAAAAAACGATACGGAGATTGTCCATTCCGGTCCGTTTGAACTTCTGGATGTGACCGATGCCGACGCCATGTATCAGATTGCGAAAAAAAATCAAGTGGATACGATTATTCATCTGGCTGCCTTGTTATCGGCCACGGCTGAGTCCAAACCGCTGATCGCCTGGAACTTGAACATGGGCGGACTCGTGAATGCGCTTGAAGTGGCCAGGGAACTGAAGTGTCAGTTCTTTACCCCCAGTTCGATCGGGGCATTCGGGCCGACCACGCCAAAAGATCATACTCCGCAGGATACGATCCAAAGACCGACGACAATGTACGGGGTAAACAAGGTGGCGGGCGAGTTATTGTGCGACTACTATTACCATAAGTTCGGCGTCGATACGAGAGGGCTTCGCTTCCCGGGGCTGATCTCCTACATGACCCCGCCGGGAGGGGGAACCACGGACTATGCAGTGGAGATCTATTATGAAGCGCTTCGTTCCGGGAAATATACTTCTTATATTGCCAAAGGGACTTATATGGATATGATGTACATGCCGGATGCACTCAATGCAATCGTTGCGCTGATGGAGGCCGATCCTGCAAAGTTGAAACACCGCAATTCGTTTAATGTGACGGCGATGAGTTTTGAACCTGAGGAGATTGCTGCCGAAATCAGAAAACATCTTCCGCACTTTCAATTGGATTATGATGTTGACCCTGTTCGGCAGGCGATTGCAGACAGCTGGCCTAATTCGATTGATGCCACTGCGGCAAAAGAAGAGTGGGGATTTAAGGCGGAGTACGATTTGCAGAAGATGACGGAAGACATGCTCGCCCGGCTTGAACAAAAAATCAGTCCGGTGGGCACGTGAAAGAAATGAAAACCACAGGTGAAGGGTTAAGAGGCAAATCTCTTAACCCTTTTTCTGTTGCCGTGAAAGAGAAGCCGCTTTCACTTGCGAAGAAAGCCGCCTTCTGAATGAATCGTTTGTCCGGTGATCCACCCGGCCTGATCGCTGGCCAGAAATCCGATGAGCCGGGCCGCATCTTCGGGAAGGCCGATTCGTCCCATCAGAAATTGGGGGCGCAACTGTTCTTTTATTTCTTCTGTCATCCACCCGGTATCTGTTGGGCCGGGATTGACTGCGTTCACGGTGATGCCAAGCGGAGCAAGTTCAGCGGAGAGAGTAAGGGTGAAGGCCTCGATGGCTCCTTTGCTGGCGACATAGGCCAATTCGCCGGGCATCGGCCCCTGTCCTTGTCCGGAAATGAGGTTGATAATTCGTCCCCAGTTTTGCTTCGCCTGCTGCAAGCGGCGTGCAAACTCCACAGAAAGCAGACAGGTGGCCCGCACATTTACATAGTAATGGTCATCCAGTGTTTTTGCATCCAGTGCCATAAAACCGTCCCGGGTGGAATGAGCGGCATTGTTTACCAAAATGGACGGAAGGCCCAAATTTTCTACCACAGCATCCAGAAGGCGGTCCGGTGCATTGGGATCAGCCAAATCCAGTTCCAAATGGCGGCATTTGACTCCGAGGGATTGAATCTCGCTGCACAAGCGATCGGGCCATTTTTCAGACTCCATACCATCATGATCCTGCCAGTAAGTGAAAAAGATATCTGCTCCCTGACCGGCCAATTGGCGGCATATCGCGGTTCCGATGCTTTTCTTACGTCCCGCACCGGTGACGAGGGCAATTTTTCCATTTAACTTAAGATTCATGATTTTCACCTCATTAACCTAGGAACCGGCTATCCACATTATAATCGATTGATGCAGATAAAAACGAGAGACGGAACAAAAGAACCTGCTTCGCCGGGAAGCAGGCTCTCGCTTTATCCTTCGTATTTGACCAAATCTTTTTCCTCGCACTCTTTGGAACAGTAACCTTGATATTTTTCTTCGCAGTCGGGGCAGCAGATGTGCTGCTTATGGCACATGTCATATTCACAGTTGATATAGCGGTCAGCCGGTTGGCCGCAGTGATAGCATTTGCCGACCACCACTTGTTCCGTTTGGTTGATCGGTACGGAAATCCGTTCGTCAAAGACATAGCATTTTCCGTCCCACAACTTTCCTTTGACTTCGGGATCCTTACCGTAGGTTACAATGCCCCCGTCCAGCTGGTAAACATCCTGAAAGCCTTCTTTCAGCATAAAGGCAGTCAGTTTTTCGCAGCGAATTCCACCCGTGCAATACGTGATAATCGGTTTATCCTTGTACTGGCTCATGTTCTGGCGAATCCATTCCGGAAATTCGCGGGTGGTTTTTACTCCGGGACGAATGGCCCCGCGGAAGTGCCCGATATCATATTCATAATCATTGCGCCCGTCCAGTACGATCACATCATCCCGTTGCAGCATTTCATAAAACTCTTTGGGCGACAGCTTTTTGCCCGTTAATTGATTGGGATCAACGTTGTCCTCAGGATTGAGTCTCCAGGTAACCAGCTCTTTCTTGGGGCGGACAAATAATTTTTTGAAAGCATGTTTTTCATGCTCGTCCACCTTAAAAGGCATGTCGTGGAACAAGGGATGCTGTTTCATATAGTCCATATATTTTTGCGTCTGTTCGACCGTGCCGGAAAGCGTGCCATTAATCCCTTCCTTGGCGACGAGGATCCGCCCCCGTACCCCCAATTCCCGGCAAAAAGCCCGATGTTCATCGGCAAATTTTTCCGGGTCTTCAATTGGAACATATTTATAATATAAGAGGATGCGATATGGTTTTGTGTTTGGTGTGGTCATCAGATCCACCTGCTTTCTTATCTGATCTCAAGTTTTGGAAAAAGTCCTGCCTTATAGTATAACAACATCGCAAGTGGAAAGCAAAGCAGAATGGAAGGAAGAGGCAGGAACATGCATAAAGAGAATGAACATTTATGCAAACGATCTTTGCCGTCGTCTCTATCATGGGAATTTCATGCATGAACGTTAAAAAGACCGGACCAACAGGGAGAAAGACAGAACATCGTGGGACTTCTATCCGGGGGGTTAGACTGAATGGTTATAACAGTAACAATTGCAGTTGTGGCAGGGAAAATTCAGCCCGGTTGCGAATGCTAATCCCTGTCATAAAGATTATTATTTATTAAAATATAAGAATTCGTTAAAATAGGGGTGAAAACGTTTTCCTGTTCCTGTTTGAATATTCATAAGGAAATCTGAATCATGGTCAGGGAGGGAAGATTTTGGCAAAGATCAAAACAGGAATCATTGGCACAGGTTTTTCGGCACAGTCCCATATGGAAGCATTGAGCCGGGTTTCGGATGCAGAGGTAATTGCCATTGCTTCACGCAACCGGGAGAAGGCGGAAGCGCTTGCTGAACGTTACGGCATAAAGAAAGCGTATGGCCGGTATGAGGATTTAATTCATGATCCGGAAGTGGAGGTGATTCATAATTGCACCGCAAACCACCTTCATTTTTCGTTGAACAAAATGATTTTGGAAGCGGGAAAACATCTGTTGTCTGAAAAGCCGCTGGCCATTTCCAGCGAAGAATCAGCCGAATTGGCACAGTTGGCGGAGCAAAAAAAGAAGGTTCACGGCGTTTGCTTCAATTACCGTCATTACCCGATGGTGGAGGAAGCAAGACAGGCGATCCAAAGTGGACACCTCGGGGAAATCCAGCTTGTTTTCGGAGGTTACTTACAAGATTGGCTTTTATATCCGACTGATTATAATTGGCGTCTGGATCCGGAAAAAAACGGGCCTTCCCGGGCCATGGCAGATATCGGGTCACATTGGTGCGATACCGTGCAACACGTATTGGGCCACAAAGTGACTGAAGTGTTTGCTGATCTGAAAACCGTACATCCGATCCGGAAAAAACCGAAACGGGATGTGGAGACTTTCCATCAGCCAGCAGAAGCGGATGTGGAGGATGTCCGCGTAACAACCGAGGACTGCGGAGTCGTACTGGTTCATTTTGCCAATGGAGCCTTGGGATCCTTTACGATCTCCCAAGTAAATGCCGGGCGGAAGAACAAATTATTTTTTGAAATAGCCGGAACAAAATCGGCGCTCGCCTGGGATCAGGAAAAACCAAACGAATTGTGGCAGGGTTTCCGCAATGAAGCCAACCGGCACTTGCTGAGGGATCCTGCACTGCTCTCCGGCTCCGCCGCGTCTTTGGCTCATTATCCGGGCGGACATCAGGAAGGGTGGCCGGACGGTTTGAAAAATTTATTGATCCGGTTTTATCAGTCTGTGCAGATGGCGAACAGGGGAGAAGATTGGAAACGGAGCCGAACTTTTGCCGATTTCCATGATGGTCATCAAATCATGAAGATCATTGATGCCATCCTGAAAAGCGATCGGGAAAAACGTTGGGTTACCGTAAGTGAATAGAAATATGCATTTTATCAGCCATGAGCCGAGGAATTTCAGCCTCATTAAACGCTCATGGCTTTCTGGCAAATTTGCAATCTGTTGTGTTACCGGTTTCATAGAGGTATAATCAGAGAAGTGAATGATGGTGTGATTTGTATTTAGCAAGGAGTTGTTTTTATGTCATATGTATTAGGGGTAGACATCGGTACAACCAGTACAAAGGCGGTCTTGTTCGATCTGAACGGGCGGGTGATCGCCAGTCATTCTGTGTCTTATCCGCTCAATCAACCGCACCCTTCCTGGGCAGAACAAGATCCCGAAGAAATTCTCCACGCCTTTGTTCAATCCGTCAAAACGGCGATTCTTAAAGCGGGTGTTTCTTCTGACGCTATTATTGGAATCGGTTTCAGTACCGCGATGCATTCCCTGATGGTGATGGATCAGGATCATCGGCCGCTCACCCCGGTGATCACCTGGGCAGACAGCCGCAGCGTCGAACAGGCGGAACGATTAAAACAAATGACAGAGGGAACCCTTTTTTACCGCCGTACGGGTACGCCGATTCATCCAATGTCGCCGCTCACCAAGATCATGTGGCTGAGGGAGCAACAGCCCGATTTATTTCAGCGCGCGGCAAAATTTATCTCTATTAAGGAATATGTGCTGCATCGTTTGTTCGGAGAGTATGTGGTTGACCATTCCATCGCTTCAGCCACAGGGATGTTTCACTTGGAGCGGAAAGAGTGGGATGAGGAGATCATTGACTTTTTGGGCATCCGAGATGATCAATTGTCCCGCCTGGTTCCCACCACTACCGTATTAAAAGGCATGGATCAAAGCCTTGCTGCGGAAATGAATTTGCATCCGGACATACCGTTTGTCATCGGTGCGAGCGATGGCGTTTTGGCCAATGTCGGAGTTGGAGCAACCCGGCCCGGTGAGGTGGCCCTGACCATTGGGACGAGCGGAGCGGTTCGCACAAGTACTGATCGGCCGGTAACCGATGAAAAGGGACGGATCTTCTGCTATGCCCTGACCGAGGAAAAATGGGTGATCGGTGGAGCTACCAATAACGGTGGAATCCTGATGAATTGGTTCCGGGATCAATTTGCCAAAGAAGACTGGGAGAAAGTGAAGCAGCAAGTCGGAAATCCTTTTGACCTCATCCTGAAAGAGGTGCAAGGAATTCCGGCCGGAGCGGAGGGCCTTCTCTGTCTGCCGTTCTTTACAGGGGAACGCGCTCCATATTGGGATGCGGACATGCGCGGCAGTTTCTTCGGAGTAAATTTGCGACACGGCAAAGCCCATTTTTTACGCGCGATTCTCGAAGGAATCTGTTTCAGCCTGCATTCCGTCACCTCCGTTTTGGAAGAACTGGCGGGTTCCATTCATGAAGTGAGGGCATCCGGCGGGTTTGTCCGCTCTTCTGTCTGGTTGCAAATCCTGTCCGATGTTTTGGGCAAAACGGTATTTGTCCCGCAAAGTCCGGAAGCCTCGGCGCTGGGGGCGGCGGCTTTGGTTCAATTGAGTCTGGGTGAAATCTCTGATCTTGAAGAAGTGAAGAAAAGGATATCCGTATCGAGCGAGCTTTTGCCGGACCAGAACAATCACGAGGTTTATCGGTCTCTTTACGCCATTTACGATCAGCTGGCTCACAAAATGAAGGATGAGTTCCGCCAAATTGCCGATTTTCAACGCAGTCATGAGAAGAGAGGTTGATTTTAACAATGTTGTTAGTCGTCATATTCGTAGCAATCGTTGCCCTTTTATTGATGATCACATGGCTTAAGCTCAACCCGTTCATTAGCTTGATCATCACCGCGGTCGGTGTCGGTCTGGCTGCGGGTATGCCGTTAGATAAAGTGATTGATTCGATCAAGACCGGATTGGGGAATACCCTCGGTTTTATCGCCATCGTTTTGGCCTTTGGCACGATGCTGGGAAAAATGATGGCGGAATCAGGTGGAGCCGAGCGGATCGCCCAAACGCTGATTAAGCGCTTTGGACAAAAAAATATTCATTGGGCTATGATGTTTGTTGCTTTTATTGTAGGTATTCCTGTATTTTTTCAAGTTGGATTTGTCCTGTTAATTCCGCTTGTTTTTACCATTGCCGTTGAAACAGGAATGTCTCTCGTTCCCATCGGACTTTCGCTTGTTGCAGGACTTTCGATCGTCCATGGGATCGTCCCTCCCCATCCGGCTGCGATGGCAACGGTGGGAATCTTCAAGGCAGATACGGGTCTGACCATTTTGTACGCTTTGATCGTCGGTTTGCCGGCTGCGATGATCGCAGGGCCCCTTTATGGTAAATGGATTGGGAAGCGCATTCATAAAACGGTTCCGGAATCGATGGCCAAACAATTGGTGACGCGTGAGCAAAAAGAATTGCCCGGATTTGGCAATACGATTTTCACCATTATCCTTCCGGTTATCCTGATGCTCTTATCCACTTTTGCCGATCTTTGGATCTCTGCCGGCAGTCAGCTCCATCGAATTTTGAAATTTATCGGGGACCCGGTGGTCGCCCTCCTGCTCGCCACGCTTTATTCCTTTGTCAGCTTGGGTAAACTGCGAGGATTTAATCGCGATCTGATTTTGAAGTTTTCCAATGATTGTCTGGCCCCGACAGCAAGCATTCTCCTGGTGATCGGTGGAGGGGGAGCCTTTAACAAGGTCCTGCTCGATTCGGGCGTGGGTGATTCGATTGCCGATGTGGCCAAACACTCCCATCTGTCCCCGATCCTGCTCGCCTGGCTGGTTGCGGCTCTTATTCGAGTCTCTACGGGATCCGCGACCGTTGCCATGCTGACCTCGGCTGGAATTGTCGCACCAATCGCAGCGGCCATTCCGGGAACCAGTCCGGAGCTGCTGGTGTTGGCGACAGGGGCCGGATCATTGATTCTGTCTCATGTAAACGATTCCGGCTTCTGGATGATTAAAGAGTACTTTGGCATGTCGGTAAAAGAAACCTTATTGACCTGGACGGTGATGGAAACGATCCTCTCCGTCGTCGGCCTGATTATAACTTTGTTGCTTTCCCTGGTTGTATAAATTTTTGCTCCCCCATCTTCCTCGGTGAAGATGGGGATTTTTTCTTGGAAAAATATTTGTCTATCGAAATATCTCTCTATATAATAGTCGTAACCATACAGAAAAGAGGTTGAGGAGGGGGGTTTTGTGAAAAAAGAATGGTCTTGCGTCATCCGGGAGGGAAGGGCAGACGATGCCGGCCGGATTCTTTCCTACATCCGGAAAATGGCGGGTGAAAGTGATTTTATTACATTTTCCCCGGACGAGTTTTGCATGAGCATGGAGGAAGAGCGTGCGTTTATCGAGGAATGTGCCAACAGCAGGAATCATTTGTTTCTGATTGCGGAAGTTGAGGGAGAAATTGCAGGCAACCTCGTATTCCGCGGAGGAAAATATTCACGTACTGCACACGCGGGTGAATTTGGGATCAGTGTCTTGAAAAAGTATTGGGGATGTTCGATTGGCAGGCGTTTGCTCCAGTATTTGATCGATTGGGCGAAGAAATCACATGTAGTCCGGAAAATCAATCTGAGGGTACGGGTCGACAATGAGCGGGCCATCCGCCTGTATGAACGAATGGGATTTGCCATAGAGGGACGATTGAAACGGGATTTTTACATAGGGGGAAAATGGTTCGATTCTTATCTCATGGGAATGAGCATCGACCCGGATGATGGTTGTGCAGAATTAAAGGAGCTGAAGTAAATGGATTCAATTGCCAAAACTCCTGAGCCTCCATACTATGCCGTGATTTTTGTTTCGGAGCGAACCGGAGAGGAGCGCAGGTATCAGGCCATGGCTGCCAAGATGGCAGAGCTGGCTCAGGAAATGCCGTGATTTTTGGGGATCGAGAGTACACGTGATGCCGAGGGTTTCGGAATAACGGTCTCTTATTGGGAATCGGAAGAAGCGATCCGCAGATGGAGGGAACATTCTTACCACCGAATCGCCCAGGAACGGGGGCGGATGGAATGGTATCTTCGCTATAAGACACGGGTTTGCAAAGTGGAAAGAGAAATGATTTTCAACGGCAGAAATAATCAGGAAAAGTAAAATCTGGATCGATCTGAATAAAGGAGAGGAGATGGACAGGAGTGGAATCGGTTGGGCAAGGAAAGCGCATCAGCGCCCTCACCTTGCAAAAAGCGAAGGTATGGACGTTCAGTTTTACCCATATGATCAATGATCTGGTTACGACCGGAATCGTGCCGGCCCTGTTGCCGATGTATCGTGACGCTTTCTCCCTGAGTTATACGCAGACTGGATTAATTGTGCTGTTTTCGTATATTACCTCTTCCGTGATGCAGCCTCTGTTCGGAGCGTGGACGGATCGAAAGCCGAAGGTGTGGATGTTGCCGTTCGGTGTCTTTTTATCCGTTCTCGGTCTTGCCTTGACCGGCATTGCTCCTTCCTACGGATGGGTATTATTTTTGATTGCCTTGTCGGGTTTGGGTTCAGGAGCTTTTCACCCCGAGGCTTCCCGGGGAACGCATTATGCATCGGGGAATGCAAAAGGATTGGCGCAAGCGATTTTTCAAGTCGGCGGCAATGCCGGGCAAGCGCTGGGCCCGCTCATGATTCCTCTGTTTTTGATTTCAACCGGGCGCAGCGGCCTGCTTTGGTTTGTGCTCATCGGTCTGATCGCGTTTTTGTTGGCAGCCCGCCAGGTTCCGTGGTATCGGGAGCGCCTGGAAGATCATGGGCGCAAGCAACAGCAGATGACCGGAAAAAACCATTGGTGGGGCGTATTTTTGCTCGTTTGTGTGATTATTCTGCGGTCTTGGTGCCAAATCGGTGTATCCGCCTTTTTGCCTTTTTTCTTTTTGCATCAAATGAACATGTCTTACGGCCATGCTGAATTATTAAATTTTCTGTTCCTCGGTGCCGGTGCTCTGGGGACGTTTATCGGCGGAGCGATCTCGGACAAAATCGGGATGAAACGGTTATTGGTCGGTTCCATGCTCTTTTCCATTCCTTTCGCTCTGCTGCTCCCTTATGCAAAAGGGGGCTATGCGTGGCTGATCCTGTTATTGTTCGGTTTTTTTGTTTTGTCCTCATTTGCCGTCACCGTCGTCTACATGCAGAGATTGCTGCCCCGCAACATCGCGATGGCTTCCGGATTGGCGATCGGGTTTGGTGTCGGTGCGGGCGGAATTGGTGCGACCCTGATGGGGTATTTAACCGACCTGTACGGGATCATGAGCATTATGTCGGTGATCTCGGTTTTGCCCATTGTTGCATCAGTGCTGGCCTTTCTGTTGCCAAGTGATCGAAAAGCTGTATGATGAACATGAAAAAGAGCAGGTTCCGAATGCGGAAGGCCTGCTCTTTTTTTACTTCGTTGTTCAAACGTCTCTCTCCATTTTCCTGCGGAGGTTTATCGAATATCGGGGGTTTTGTCGTTCAGCATGGAGGAGAGCATTTCATTTGTCAACCTGCATCCGACATAAAAAGAGCCAAATTCTCCAAAACGGGCACTTACTTCATCAAACCTCATTTCCGTAATCAATTTCTTAAAGTACAATGGATCGTCGGAAAACAGGGAAACCCCCCATTCCCAGTCATCCAGGCCGATTGATCCCGTAATGATTTGCCGAACTTTTCCTGAGTAAGAACGTCCAATAACCCCATGGCTTTTCATCATTTTCTTCCGTTCATCAACGGAGATCCTGTACCAATTGTCTTCTCCAAGCCTTCTCTTGTTCATGGGATAGAAACAGGTATATTGGGTTTTTGGCAAGATTGGCTGGAGACGTTCCCGGAAAGCGGGGTCGCTTAGGGGGTCCGTATCTGGATCGATCGTGTAAGAGCTGAGTTCCACGACAGAAAGATAGGAATACGGATTGGAAGTGATACCGGCAAAGCCCAGTTTATTAAACTTCGTTTTGATATCATTTAATTCGTCGATATTCGGGCGAAGGTGGAGAAACAACAGATCCGCTTTATGACCAAGAATGGCGTATTGCCCAAAACTGCCCTCATTATTGTTTTCCACCGATGAAAACTCCGCGATCGCATCAAGCAACTCCAGAATGATTTCCTGCCTCCCGGAAGGGGAGATTGATTTCCATTTGTTCCAGTCTATTTTGCGAAAATCGTGATAGGCAAACCATCCTTCGTAAGTTTTTACAGCTTGGCTCATTTTTTTCACTTCCTCTTCAACGATTGATTTTCCCATAACCCCTTTAAAGGTTATATTCCTTCATCCTCTCTTTTTCTTGAAAGAAGGATGTTTTTAATCCCAGCAAACCTAAAGAACCCACCATTAAGGTTGCGATCGATACATGGAGAAGAAAGGCAACCAGGTTTAACTTCGTCATAATGAGCAGCGCACCGCTCAACATCTGAAAAATCACGAGAATGAGGGTTTGAAGGCTTACTGCCCGTAAATCCTTTCTTTGCCCGCGAAACCGGGAGGTGAAGAGATACAGCTTCAGAATCAAAACAAACAACACCAAAGCCATGAACCTGTGTGTCAAATCAATCAATAAAGCAGACCCGGCCTGAGTGTAAGCTTCGGTTGGAAAGGGCCATCCCTGGAAATAGCCTCCTGCCCCGGTGAACGTAACATAGGATCCAAAATAAACAACCAAAAAACTGTAAATGAGTGTTCCCCATGTCCATCTTTTCATCTGTTTGACAGGGGCGGCATCTTGGAGGTCAAATCGCCGGTATTTGCCGGTTTCGATTTGCCGGAGTGTGGCTGTCCACAAATACAGCGAGGTAAACGCGATGAGTGACATTCCCATATGGAGAGCCAGCACCGAAGGGGGATTGTCAGTCAAGACACTGATTGCTCCCAGAAACCCTTCCCCGGCAAAGGCCAAAAAGCTGATGCCCATCAAAATCCGGATATCTTTTCTTCCCCGATATCTCCGGTATGTGGCTGCGATCAGGAAGAGCAGCAAAAGAAGATCAGCGAGTACAACCAATCGATGGATAAACTCGATCGCGATATGAGTGTTCCACACTTCCGGAATGATCTTCCCGTTGCAAAGAGGCCAATCCCTCCCGCAGCCAAATGCGGAACCGGTTTGGGTATCAATAAAACCCAGGAGATTGACCAAAAACAACCCCAAGAGTGTGGCAAAAGCGAGCGGATAAATGTTTGTTCTCCTTATGTCGGGCTTTGCCATATCTTAACACCTCTCCTTCTTTGAGGAGAAAACCAATACTAAATGAGAGAATCAACGGCCATAGTGGCAAATAAAACAGTCAAGTACATAAGGGAAGCATAAAATGCTCGTCCTGCCCACTCCGTGCGATCGTCGTTTTCACGCCACATGCGTAACTGATAGTACAAAAAGTACAAGCCGGAAAGAATGGCGATTGTCAAATAGATCCCGCCTGTATAACCGGTGAAATACAGTCCGCAGGAAGCGAGCAACAGAATGAAAGTGTAAACCAGGCATTGTTTTTTCGTCGTTCTAAAGCCCCGGACCGCCGGCATCATCGGTATGCCTGCACGCACATATTCATCATTTTTCACGATCGCCAGCGGCCAGAAATGGGGAGGGGTCCACAAGAAAATAATCGCAAACATGATCACGGCGGGCCAACCGATATCTCCGGTCACTGCCGCCCAGCCGATCACTGGAGGAATCGCACCTGCTCCGCCCCCGATTACAATATTTTGCGGTGTTTTTCTTTTCAACAACATGGTGTAAAGCACGGTGTAATACAAAAAACCGGTCAGTGACAGAATGGCGGTAAGAGCGTTCACAAACACCAGAAACCAAATCAAGGACAACAATCCCAAACCCAGCCCGAGAAATAAAGCTGTTTGCGGACGAAGCTGCCCGGCGGGAAGCGGCCTGTTCATCGTTCGTTCCATGATTTTGTCGATATCCTGGTCATACCACATGTTGATCGCAGCAGACCCGCCGGTGGAAAATGCCAAGCCTGTTGCCAGCGCAAACATGGTCCACATATCAGGCCAGCCTTGCTTGGCGACGATAGCCGCGCAGATTGCCGAAAAGATCATAAGGACGGCTATTCGTGGCTTGGTAAGCGACAAACAGGCTTTGAGTTTTTCCAAATCGGCCGACAAAAAGGTTCGTTTGGTTGATTGAACAGAATTTAACAATGGGTCAGGCATTTTTTCCCTCTCCCCTCAAACTTTCATCATTGAACTTGAGAGCCAAATGTCATCACCCAGATCGATCCGGCAACGACGGCAAACGTAAACAAAAACCCCAGCGCAATCGCAATCGAATGATAAGCCGGCCCGTTTTTTTCCGTGATATGCATGAAGAAGATTAATTGAATCAGGATTTGAAGGATGGCAAATCCCAATAAGATGGTGATGAGGCTCCCTTGTGAAAAGGGAGCTTTCACCGTAAACAGCAGTGCCAAAACCGTCAATACAATCGATCCGACATAACCGGTCACATGCGACCAAGGAAAAGTCCTTTTTGCTGGTTGCCCTATATTTTTCATTTCATCACCCCCATGAGATAAACGACCGTATAGATCATCACCCATACTACATCCAGAAAGTGCCAATATAATCCGGCGTTGAACAATTTTCGGGCTGTTGTGGGATGAATTCGGTCACGCAGCAACTGAATGCCTACGGAGATCATCCAAACAATCCCCAAAGAGACGTGAAGACCGTGTGTTCCCACCAGTGTGAAGAAACCGGACAGGAACGCGCTGCGTTGCATGGTGGCTCCTTCCGATGAGTAGGAAAGAAATTCACTCGCTTCGATCCCGACAAATATGAGACCGAGCAAAACGGTAACCGCAAGCCATCCGAGCAGTCTCCGCAGATTGTTGTAACGCATTTCACGAACGGCCAGCCCGCAGGTAAAACTGCTGGTTAACAGAATGAAGGTTTCAAGCGTAAACATGGGAATGTCAAACAGCTGTGCCGTTGTGGGCCCTCCATCCGTATGCGTGCGCAGAACGAGATAGGTGGCAAACAGGCAAGCGAACAGCACAAGGTCTGTAGAAAGGAAAATCCAAAAACCGAGAATGTTTTTTTCTTCTTCTTCCGTGCCGTGCAGGTGTTTGGATGACTTTGGATCTGGGATCGGGCGTCCGGTTGTTTCAACCATGTTACAACCCCCTTACTGCCGCTTCATTTTTCTTGATTTCTTCTACCGAAATATAATAGCCCGTGTCTTTTTCAAGCGATCGCCAGAGCATGCAAATCACTACACCGATCAGCCCGATCGTGGCTATGGTGAATTGGTTAAAGACCAAACCGAATCCGCAGATGAAAAACGCCAATCCCATGAAGAAAGGCAGGGATGAAGGGCTTGGCATGTGAATCGGCTTCAATGGTTCCTTCTGTGGCTGAATGCCTTCTTTTTGCTGCTGTTTCATTTTCCACCAGGCATCCATGTCATCGACCACAGGAATTTGGGCGAAATTGTAATGAGGGACGGGAGACGGAAGAGACCATTCCAACGTACGACCGTCCCATGGATCTCCGGTCGTGTCGCGTTCTCCATGGCGAATGCTGTAAAGGATTTGTGCCACGATAAAGAGGAATCCGATCCCCATCATAAACGCGCCGATGGTGGAGACGAAATTGAGCGTTCCCCAGCCTGATTCAGCCGGATAAGTGTACACACGCCGGGTCATGCCCATGAATCCCAACGCGTATTGCGGCATAAAGCAGACATAAAATCCAAGGTTAAAGAACCAAAACGCCCATTTGCCGAGAGTTTCATTCAGTTTAAATCCTAAAATCTTGGGCCACCAGAAATACATTCCTGCAAGCAGCCCGTACACAACCCCACCGATCAAGACCTGATGGAAGTGAGCGATGAGGAAGTAACTGTTGTGAAACTGGTAATCTGCTGGAGCCACTGCGAGCATGATCCCGGTTGCTCCGCCGACGGCAAAGCAAGGGATAAATGCAAGCGTCCAAAGCATCGGCAAGGTGATTCGGATCCGGCCCCTGAACATCGTAAACAGCCAGTTGAATACCTTCACGCCTGTGGGAATCCCAACGGCCATTGATGCCACGGCAAAGAAGCTGTTTACTCCCGGACCGGCACCCATCGTGAAGAAATGGTGCACCCAGACGAAATAGCTGATAATACTAATCATCATGAGTGAAACCACCATGGACTTGTAACCGAAAATATATTTCCGACAGAAGGTGCTGACCACTTCAGAGAAAATACCGTATGCCGGCAGGATGACAATGTAAACCTCAGGATGTCCCCAAACCCAGAAGAGATTGATGTACATCATCGGGTTCCCGCCATGCAGCATCGTAAAGAAGTGGGTTCCAAAAATCCGGTCCATCCCCAAAAGGGCAAGCGCAACGGTCAAAGCAGGGAAAGCAAAGATAATCACAATACAGGATGCAAGAACAGACCAGGTAAAGAGCGGCATCCGCATCAGGGTCATGCCGGGAGCGCGCATTTTCAGGATTGTGACGATAAAGTTGATTCCCGTCGCAATGCTTCCGATCCCGGATATTTGAATGCCCAGAACATAATAGTTGACACCCGGTCCCGGGCTATACGGCAGTTCAGACAGCGGCGGATAGCCCACCCAACCGGCATCGGGGGAACCCCCCAGCACGAAGGACAGGTTAAACAGCATTGCACCGAAGAAAAACAGCCAAAAACTTACGGCGTTTAAGAAGGGAAAAGCAACATCGCGTGCGCCGATTTGAAGAGGAACCACCAGGTTAAACATGGCAAAGATAAAAGGCATGGCCATGAACAGAATCATGATGGTTCCGTGAGTGGTAAAGATTTCATCGTAGTGTTGTGCGTTTAAAAAATGCAGATTCGGGAAAGCCAGTTGCGTTCTCATCAACAGGGCGTCGACGCCGCCGCGAAAGAACATCAACAGCGCGCAAACCAGATACATGATCCCGATCTTTTTATGATCGACGGTTGTGATCCATTCGCGCCACAACCATCCCCATTTTTTGAAATACGTCAAAGCGAACACGATCCCGACCAATGTCAAGATGATCGCAACTGCTGAGATCTGTATCATGAGATTCGCGTTCTGCAAGTACGAAATCAGACTCTTTAACATCCGCCATTCCCACCTTTCTTGTCAGTTTTCCATTGGCATTTGATGAGGCTCATTCATTGGCATTGGATGGTGCCAATATATCCCGCCGTTTTTATTTACGGTATTTTGATAAAGTGCAGGCGGGTAAGATGAATAAGACTGTTTGTTGACAACGCTCGGCTTGGCAAGTAGATCGTATTTCTCCTGGGTTAAAGAGGGAGCAGATCCCTTGACCTTTTTGACCCATGACGCAAATTCAGACTGCGGTTTGGCAACCACCTGAAAGTTCATGTGGGCAAATCCTTTTCCGGTAAAGTTTGCGCCGCGCCCTTCAAACACTCCCTCGCGGTCTGCCTGCAGCCAGAGTCGCATCTCCATTCCCGGCATGGTGTATTCTTGCCCGCCCAACTGCGGAACCCAGAAGGAGTTCATGGGGGCATCTGCGGTTAACACAAATTGAACCGGTACCCCTGTGGGAATTTCACAGTAGTTGACAGTGGCAATATTCGAATCAGGATAGAGAAACAACCATTTCCAATCCAGCGAGACAACCTGTATGGTGATGGGTTTTTGCTCACTGGGAGGACGGGTCAACGCGAACGTGTCGCGAACAGTGGCGAACCCCAATATGGCAACGATCAGAATGGGGATTCCCCACCAAATAACCTCCAAAATTTTGCTGTCTGTCCAATTTGGCTGATAAGGCGCCTGATTTCCCGGACGTTCTCGGTAACGAATCACGATAAAGACAAGAAGAACGATGACAGGAATCACGACGATCGCAACCAAAATGGCGGAAAGTAAGATGAGTCTGTGCTCTGTCTGTGCTACCGGGCCGGCAGGATTGAGCAGGATATATTTGTCGCTGCATCCGGTCAATAAGAATAAAAGAGGGGAACACAAAAGAAGTTTTTTCAGCCGGCTTGAGATCCCCGTTTTCTTCACTGGTTTCACACCCCCATGGTCAGATTGAAATTTTCTCTGCGTAAAAGAATGTAAGCGGAAACGGACAAAGAAAATGTGATTAATTTCACAAAAAGGGGCGAGTTCACGGAAAGTTGACATTAACGTCGATGTTTTGTCACTTGACTTTCCGTGACTGCTCCGAAAGTGATGTTGGAGTTCCTGTCCGAGCGGTTGTTATCGAGGTGCTACCGGTGTCGGCTTGATTTTGCTGTCGGAGAACGGCTGTTTCAATTGCTCTTTCATGCTGGTTTCCCACAACTCTTCAAGCTTCTTCATTTCCTCTTCCGTAAGCGGAGTTTTGTCAGGCGCCTCGGCAAATTCACGCAAGTTTTCTTCAGTGGTGATATTGGGGAGCACTGATTTGATCGATGGATTGGCTAACGAGAAGAGAATGGACGCTTGGCCAATCGTCCGGTCAGTTCCTTCGTACAGGAATTTCAATTGTTGAACTGCGGCCAGACCAGCTTTCATCCACTTGACCGGCCGGTGATCGCGATGGTCATGTTTGTTGAAATGTTTGTCCGGGTCATAGGTGCCGTCAAGGAGCCCCGATGCATGCGGGACACGGACAATCAAGGCTTTGTTCCGCTTTTCCGCCTCCCGGATCAGTTCTCTGGCGGGATCCTGTTCCAGCATGTTGTTGATGATTTGCGCCATGTCATACCGCTCATCGCGGAGGGTGGCCAATCCTTCATCCTTCCAGCCGATGTCCGGCCCCAATGCGACACCGTAGGAGCGGATTTTTCCTTCCCCTTTCAATCGTTCCAGCGTCTCAAGCACTTCATCGCTTTGAATTGCTTCCATTCTTGGATTATGAAGTTGGTAGAGGTCGATCACATCCGTTTTCAATCGGCGCAAGCTTTCTTCGCAGGACTGGCGGATTGAGGCTGCATCCCACCGTTGGGGCAATTCGGAGTGTCTGCCGTGACGGTCGCCCCGCTTGGCATAGATGTCGTAGCCGAATTTGGTGGCAATCACCACGTTGTCACGAAGTCCTTCCAGTGCTTCTGACAAGAGTGTTTCTCCTTTGCCTTGGCCGTACACATCGCCGGTATCAAAAAATGTAATGCCGTAATCTTCGTATGCCATGCGCAGCAGGCGTTTGCCGAGCTTGTCGTCATTTACGCCCCACCACGGAGTGGCAACGGACCAAACACCGAAGCCAACTTCGGAAACCGGCTTGTCAATACCGGGCATGTTGCGGTATTTCATTGGATAACCTCCATTCGTATAACAAGAGCGATTTAATTTATCCGTGCTTACAACCAGTGTATGAGGTGTTGAACGAAATGAATGTGATTTATTTCACAAAATGAGTTGTGTCACAAAAAATCCACAGAATGATTGTCTTTTGACACTTGGCTGCGCAAAGCGATCTCGTGTAAAAAGAAGTTAGTTACAAAAAACGGATGAAGTTGTTTTCGGGCGATAAGGGTTCTGTCCGTTTCGTGCGAGACAGAGCCGGAGCGGGATCGGTTACAACATCTTAAGGCCTGATTTTTTGGTGATTCTGCTTAAGCTTGCGAACGATTTAACAATGTGGGGGCGGTTTGGATGGATCATAAATTTGAGGTTGTTAAACATGTTCCCGTGTTTAGCGGGTTGAACGAGGAAGAATTGAAAAAGGTTTCCGGAATAGCGTTTTTGCGTCATTATCGAAAGCATTCAACCGTTTTTACAGAAGGTCAGGAACGGAGCGCCGTTTATTTCATTCATTCGGGAATCATTAAGGTTACGAAGGTTGACAATAACGGAAACGAACAGGTTATCTGCCTTTTGCCAAAGGGGGAAATGTTTCCTCACGTGGGATTTTTCGATGACATCCCGTATCCAGGAACAGCGCAAACTGTCACGGATTGTGAATTGCTGGCAATCCCGCTGGGAAGTTTTAATCAGTTGCTGAGTTCAAACCCGCAAATAGCCAAGTCAGTCATGAAAATGATGGATAAAAGGCTCCTTCAGATGCAAAGGCGTTTACACGGGGTGATCTCGGGCGATATTCATCGAAAAATGATCGTGTCATTATTGCAGTTGGTGGAGGAGTACGGAAATGAAAAGGATGGTGGCGTTTATATCTCAATCCCATTAACAAACCAGGATTTTGCAAATATGTTGGGAATGTCAAGGGAATCGGTCAACCGGGTGTTAAATCAGCTTAAAAAGGATCAACTGCTCGAGATCAGCCGGAAAGGCATCTTTATTTACAATCTGGATGCACTGAAAAGTTTGCTTTCCTCCAGTTGAGAATGATACAAATGCAGCCCTGTTTGTGAAACAAATCACATGATTGTTTACGTTTGCTCATCTTCAAATTTGTCTTGTTGTATTTTGTGGAAATTATGTGACAGAGGGGAAGGAGTGATATCGCTCACAGCGGAATGTTAAGTCACCAAAGTATAATTGGGCATGAAAAAGTAAGAGTTTGGATGTTGCATCTCTTTGGCTTTTTCGCGTGGGAGCAACTTGGGATGGGTTGCATCTTTCTTGAAACCTGCATCGTGGAAATGGAGGGAAAAAGAACGATGAATGAGATGCCTTTTCATTGCGGTCACATGATGGGGGGAGATGTTCCTTTGTGCCCTGCCCTGCAGCAATTCAAGCAAGAACATGTGACATTGAGGGAGCAAATGGAGCAGCTGTTTCAGTTGGCCGAAGCAGCAAGGGAACATCCAATTGACTGGCCCGGTTTAAAGGAGAAAGCCATTCGCTTCGAGCAGGAGCTGACTGCACATTCAGAACGGGAAGAAGAGTTTCTCTTCACATTGATGGCTCAGTACATCGGCAGAGAAACGGGTCCGATCGCAGTGATGGAATATGAGCATCAGCAAGGGAAGAAAAATCTGCAAACTTTTATCGAAAAGCTCAATCAGGCGGACGCATCTGTTCATATTGAAAAGGCAAAGGAAATCACCGCGTTTATGATTGAAGCTTATCATGTTTTGTCCCAGCATTTTATGAAAGAAGAAAATGTTCTTTTTCCCATGGCGGAACGGTTGCTTTCGTCCGAGGAAAAAGATTTTCTCGCAAAAAAACTGAAGCTTGCTTAAGCATTGGTACACAAGCTTTGGAAAAATCCGCAATAAGGAGCAGATCAGGATGTCAAGACCAAAGTATCAACCAAAACTGGATTTAACAGATTGGCAAAAAACGAATGTGAGTGAATCGGAAAAAATTTTGGGGATCGTCGCGCCTGAACTGCATTCTTTCATCGAAGAACACGCTTCATTAAGCCAATGGATGGATCGGGTAAGAGAAGGATATAACACCGAACTTTATGACAAAGTTTTAGGTGAAATCGGCCATGAATTGGATCACCACTTTTTATATGAAGAAAAATATATTCTTTCGCGTTTGGTAAAACACATTCCGGAAACCGAAGTGGGCCCGATTTACAAATTGAAGAGTGAGCATGAGATCATTCGCAAACATTATGAAGAAGCCAAGATAATGTTTAAAAATCATGATCCCGAAAATCCTTCGCATGAGCTGATCCAGAAGATGGGATTGCTTGCATATCTGTTGAAAAAACATATTGAAAAAGAGGATCATTATCTATTTCCGCTGTTCAGTCTCGTTTTGTCCAAGGATGAAAAAGAGGAAATTGCCAGAGACGTGAAAGCAGAGGAGATGCGAAGAGGAATGGAATCTGAGTAAAATCATCGTTCAGAATTGAAGGGGGATGATCTTATGTCAGTAGTGGAGATCAAAAACCAATTAAGCGGGGAGAAAGGGGTTGCCCGGTCCAAGTTGCTCGATTTTGAAGAAGGAGCGGTCATGAACCTGCAGTTAAAGGCTGGCAAAAAGATTCCCCGTCATCATGCAAACTGCCATGTGATCGTTTATGTTATAGAAGGGGAAGTCTTGTTCGGCGTGTCCGAACAGAAATTTCATATGAAATCGGGTTCATTGCTGCATATGAATCCTTTTCAGGAACATGACATCGCGGCAATAGAAGATGCGAATTTACTGTTGATTAAAGTGGGTTCACATTAGGGGCGGAATTCGCAGCAAGTATTTCTCGGGAACTTGAAGGATGAAGGATGGTTTCGCCGCTGTCTATTTGTGATCTGTTTCACAATTTGCTGTCTCCGCTTTGATATAACGATAAAGCAAGGAGCCTGAATATCGGAAGCACAGAATAAGCAACATATCAAACAGAGGAGGTATTACGATGAACAGCAGAACGATTCAGATCGTCAAAGCGACGGCACCGATCCTTCAAAAGCACAGTGAAGCCATTGGGAAACGGTTTTATCAGTTGCTTTTCGGAAGTCATCCCGAACTGTACAATTTGTTTAACCAAACGAATCAACGGCGGGGGATTCAGCAGAAAGCGCTGGCCCATTCCGTTTACGCGGCCGGAGAACATATCGACAATCTGGACGCGATCCGGCCCATCATCACACGGATTGCCCATAAACATCGGGCGATCGGAGTGGTTCCTGAGCAATATCCGATTGTGGGAGAAAATTTGATCCAAGCAGTGCATGATGTGTTGGGGAACCAGGTAAACGCGGAAATCCTCGAGGCATGGAGTGAAGCGTATCAGTACCTCTCCGATCTTTTCATGAAAATAGAACGGGAGTTGTATGAACAGGCAGAATCCCAACCAGGAGGATGGAGTGGATTCAGGGATTTCGTGGTGGATCGCAAAGTGAAAGAAAGTGACGTCATTACATCTTTTTACTTAAAGCCTGCGGATGGGAAGGAGATTGCAAGCTATTTGCCCGGACAATATCTGACCTTGAGAGCAAGGATTCCGGGTGAGAAGTACGAACATATCCGGCATTACAGCCTGTCTGATGTACCGGACAAAGATTACTACCGGATTACGGTGAAAAGAGAAGATGCGCACCATGGAAATCCGCCGGGGATTGTGTCCAATTACCTTCATCACCAGATAAATGAAGGGGATCTTCTGGCTTTCAGCGCACCGGCCGGAGACTTTGTTTTGAATACGGATGATCCGGCCCCGCTTGTTCTGATCAGTGGCGGTGTGGGATTGACGCCATTGATGAGTATGCTGAAAACAACAGCGGAACGGCAGCCGGAACGAAAGGTGACTTTCATTCACGCAGCCATCAACGGAAACGTACACGCCATGAAAGATGAAGTCTCCCGATTGGCAAACGAAAACCCCAATATCAAGTCTTATGTCTGTTATGAAAAACCGACGGAAAAAGATCGTCAGGCAGGAAGCTTTGACAAGGAAGGATTTATCGATCGCAGTTGGTTGGAATCCATTCTCCCCCATGCGGATGGAATGTTTTATTTTTGCGGACCCCTTCCATTCATGAAGGCGATTTACCGGGGATTATTGGAAATGGAAATTCCGAAAAAACGAATTCACTTTGAGGCGTTTAGCCCGATCAGTGTATTGGATGAGAAGCCGGCTGAAGTGATTCCTGCACGATAAATCGCTAATGATACTTCATATTGTGATTGGCAGTGAGGCACAAGTCAGTTGCTTCTTTCCTCACTCCCAATCACCCCAAATATTTCATGGGTCAGCCGACAAAACCATTCCGCTGCAAGAGAATCAAGCTGAAAGCGGGGATGGTGGTGCGGATAGACTGGTTTATTTGAATCTCCTGCTCCAACAAAGCAAAAAAGCGCCCGGAGCTTTTTTGAGATAATAAGAAAAATCCTCGCCGACCATGTTCGGCTTTGTCATCCTTGTATTTTCGGAGCCGAACACCTCTCTTGCCACATCCATGATCACGTCCACTTCCCGATTGTGGTTTACCACTGCAGGATCCCCCCGCTGATCATCAATCTTAATCGTTGCATCATGGATTTTTGCCAGCCCGTCTGTTAACTCCCTCAGTTTCTTTTGCGGTGTTTCCCTTACTTCTGGAGTGAAACTTCGTGTTGTTTCTTCCAAAACAGCCTTGTCGGCAATAATGATGAAAGCTGTTCCCGGTTTTTGATCCAGTAATTTTTCTATCTCCTTTATTTCTTGGCTAGATATCATGGAATCTACATGTCTTTCAATTGAAGTTCTTGTTCCACGATCAATCGAGCACGTATACTCAAAATTATTAAAATATTTAATTAAGTAAACGTCAAGTGATGAGACAGAAATCTTAAACTTGAACCGAATAAATTAATAGACAAGCAATAAGGAGGTATCCTATTATCAGAAAATTATGGGTTCTTATTGGTGGAATTGCTTTGGCGTCAGCTTTGTTTAGTCCTTCCCCGAGCTTTGCAAAAGAAAAAGAATTGATCTACTTTGAAAGTGCCCGATGGCTTCCTGACGACGATCGGATGGATACTGGAGTTTACAGAATGAACCCGGACGGTACTAACATTAAGCGAATCACCGACGGTCGAACTCCGGATCTTTCACCAGATGGAAAGAAATTGCTCTATAGCACCAATAATGGCGATATTATGGTTTCCGATCCTAATGGAAAAAATCCTGTAAAGATCGGAACAGGTTCGTACGCCAGATGGTCAAAGGATGGAAGTAAAATTGTGTTTGAAAGACATTTCGATATATGGCTGATGAATGCAGATGGCAGCGATCCGGTGCAACTCACACAAACTGAGCCTTTCTATAATTCCTCTCCGGACATCTCTCCCGATGGCACGAAAATTGTGTTTCACTCCGACCGGGATGGAAGAAACCATATCTACGTTATGAACATTGATGGATCTGATGTGAAGCAATTAACCGGAGACGCAAGTAATGAAACGGCTGAGTTTGATGCCCGTTGGTCTCCCGATGGTTCCAAGATTCTTTACACTCGTTATGCCTTTGATGGAACCGATGTGTATGTCATGGACGCAGATGGAAGTAATCCAACGAATCTTACATCTCAAATCAACGAGGATTTAGATGGTCCCGTCTGGTCCCCTGATGGAACCCGTATCACTTTCTCGGGGCCAAATGTTTTTGATGGAAACGAAAACCAGGTATGGACGATGAATGCAGACGGTTCCAATGTCCAGACCTTTGAGACATATCTGCCGAATGTTGTACTCACCGATTGGGCAGCGAAGAAAAAAGATTGAAACCAAACACTACAATAAATAACTTGAACCCTCTATGGGTTCAAGTTATTTATTTGTAAATGGGCAGCCAATTGCTGTTTGTTCATCAAAAAAATGTTTCTATATTTTTAAATCAGAATTCTATTGCTATAATGAACAGGGGGTGGATCAATGAAAATAGGAATTATCCAAACCATCATTAAATGGGTGTATCAGCTTTTTACAGGTCGAAAGAAGACTTCCAGGAAGACAAGAAAGCCCAAAAAGGGACGTCTGGTCGTAAAGCAAGCGGAAGCCATTGATGGAGATACCATTCGGGGGATCGTGAGAGGTGAAAAGGTAAAAATCCGCCTGATTTTAGTAGATTGCCCGGAGACCCGTCACGCCCAAAAGGGGAAACAGCCGTATGGAGAAGAAGCCAAACAATTTACGAAGCGGAGAATCTCTCAGGCTAAACTTGTTGAAGTTGAATTACACGGTACAGGTGCAAAAGACAAATATGGCCGTCTGATTGGTCATGTGTTTGTGAACGGCCAAAATTTAAACCGCTTATTATTAAAGAATGGATACGCCCGGGTGGCTTATGCCTACGGAAAATATGCTTATGAAGATATATACCGGAAAGCAGAAGCTGATGCGAGAGAGAAACGTCTGAGAATTTGGTCGATGAAGGGATATGTTCAAGAGGATGGATTTCATCCAGAAGTCATGCCCAAGAAAGATATTGTAGCTGATACATAAGGAAATCAGGTTGTGACGTTCGTTTATCCGTGATTTGTAAAAACGATGGATAGCAGGAAACGAATTTCACCAGGCTTGTCTATGTTGATGAGTAGAAATTAAAAAAGATTTGTCTCTAAACAGGGAAACTGAAAACCAACAACACCACGACGGATTGATATACTTACCACCGCCTGCTGAGGCGGTTTTTTTGTTCAAAAAACCTCAAAACAACAAAAAAGAGGCGTCTAGAAGCCTCATAGAGCGATGAAATTTTATTTCGAATACCCTAGGTACCCCCAAAATGAAATAGGGCATAAAAATCGAAAAATCTAAAAGTGTTCTCATTTCTTGTGATATGGAGATTTAAGATTTGTTGAGTTTACTCATCAAACCGGATCAGTTGTGGATTTTCCCGGTTCCCTGAACCCAAAATTTGTCCTTTGTGTTTTTGGTCACGATAAAATAAACAGGCGTTTTGTTATCAAAACCAATATGTCTGATGGTTCCACCGCACTCAGATATATTTTTACGGGCTATTGTGGTATCCCGTCCCCAGGAAACATTGTGTTTGACCTCTACTTTCATGGTTTGATTTTTTCGGCAAGTGACGGATTTAAAGGTAAGCGTCAAATCATGATAGCCTTTAAATTTGAAATCACGGCTTCTTATCGATTTGTTGAAGTCGTAAACAAAACTGTGGGTAGCAGCATAACTGACTAGCGGAAGCGCTAATAAAACGAGGCATACCAAGACTGAAACTGTTCTTTTCAACAAAGAAAACACCTCTTTTTTGTTTTTTTTGATTGCTAAACCTTTCACTTTCCTCTTTCTTGAATCCCCTCCTCCTTCCATTTTATTGGAAATGGATGGTAAATTCACGCTATTTTTACACAAACAAAAATTCGTATTTTATCCTCTTTATAACTTATGATAATATAAAATTATCCGAAGTTAGAAATGAGTGATCACATGAAATCATTTCGAATTCCGATTATCAAAACCGAGATAGTCGGTAATGAAAATTCAACTCCAACCCTTTATGAAAGTAGAGCAAAAAAGTATATGGAATCATCCAAATCGGCCAATACCCGAAAAGCCTATCGGACAGATTGGCAGCACTTTTTGGGTTGGTGTCAAGAACGCGACGTTAACCCGATCCCGGCTGATCCACAAAACGTATCCGACTACATCGCCGATCTTGCCGATCAAGGCTATAAAGCCTCTACCATTCAGCGCCGCATCGCTTCCATCAGTCAGGCGCATCAAATGGCAGGGTTTGAAAGCCCGACTCACACCGCAAAAGTACGCGCCACCTGGCAAGGGATTCGCCGAGAGCTGGGGACCGCACCAAAGCAAAAGAAAGCCGCCAGCATCGAAATCATCAAAGCCATGTGCCAAACTATTCCGGATACATTACTTGGCCACCGAAACCGCGCTTTGCTTTTAATTGGTTTTGCTTCTGGTTCCCGCCGCTCTGAATTGGTTTCCCTCGATGTCGAAGATGTCGAGTTTAGCGATGAAGGCGTTTTACTCCATATCCGCCGTTCCAAAACGGATCAGGAAGGCCGTGGTCGCAAAGTGGGAATCAAATATGGTTCGCATCCGCAAACTTGCCCAGTTCGTTCCCTTCAGAAATGGATCAGCGAATCCGGCATTACCACCGGAGCACTCTTTCGCAAAGTCGACCGCCACGGCAATGTCAAAGGACGCCTTACCGGAGATGGCGTTGCCTATATTATCAAGCGAATCTGTCAACAAGCAGGATTCGATCCCAAAGACTTCGCTGGTCATAGTCTCCGACGTGGATTCATTACGACTGCCCATCGCAACAAAAAAAGCGAGTACGCCATCATGAAGCAAACTGGTCATAAGTCCATTCAGACCATACGCCGATATATCGAAGACGCAGATGTATTCGCTGACAATGCAACAGACGGCATTGGTTTATAAAGTGACCAATATCCTGGCATCAATTCTTTGGGGGATGTCCGGAATCAATACAAATCTGGCCATATGAATTCTGCGTCACTTTTTTGATTCATTAATCATCAGAAATCTAAAGCAAGTGCCTCAAAGTAAAAGTGACACAGAATTCATGATCTACAACAGTTCAAATGTTGGAGGACTAAATGAAAAGGCATATATTCTCTTGGATTATTCGCTTACTGTTTGTGCTCTTATTAAGTTCCGTTGGATATTTTGGCTTTTTGCTTTGGATGAAATACGGAAAGTCCTTTTCAGGTGAGGTAAATGCTGCGATTATTGGCGGTGTTATTGCTATCGTTACAATGGTCGTCTCCAGTATAACTACTTACTATACAACGCAAAGATCAGCTATGATAACGGTTCGAGATGAATTGTTTCGAAAGAGGTTAGAAGCCTATAACAACCTACACGGCATCTTAAACAGCATCATTAGAGCCAATATCAATTATTTTCGCTACATGAGAACAGAAGAAAAGGATAGGATCGAAAAAGGCGCTGCTGAGTTTGCGACATATTATGATAAAAATACTTTTTACTTATCCGAAAAATGAGAAAGTTATGTCATAATACAAAATATTTCCTAATTGCCTTGGTTGAATTCATAAACAATCGAGATGTGAAGTGGATTGATCATTTTTTAAAGCCTGAAACCATGATTCGGCATTCAGAGATTGTCAAGAGTTGGGGAGAATTTAAAGAATCAAAGGAGTTTGAACAGGAGATTTTAACTTCAACATCCATCATTATTGCTGTTCAGGAATACTGTTTTCCGATCATATATCAAATGAACGATGAATTAGGTCTTCCCGTAATCGAAAAGGAAATACATCAATTAAATGAAGAAAGATGAAGCTTAAATCGGGGTATGGGGAGCAGTGGAACAAAAAACCGGATCAAACTTCAGATAATGATATCAGGAAAAAGGGAATTAAAAGATTAAGAAGATAGTTAACGGACGCATCGGCCTAATATAAAAAAGCCAAGGACTGAATTAAACGTCCCTGGCTTTTTTATTTGGATAAACTCTATTCCATGTGGCGAAGTTACTCCTTCAAGATCTCGCCGCACTCAACCTTGATCCACTCATTCAGGAACTTCATTTCCTGCCGATATCCTTTGTACTTGTAGGATACATAGCGATACCCGGTTCCTGTTTGATCTCGATGATCTCCCCCGGCGATCTTCTGAAATATCCCCGAAGTTCCGTCATGTCCTTTAAGATACGATCCATCACTTGATCTATCATCCATCCATAAACATCGGCCATCTTCAGATGCGAGAGCTGCTTTCGATCACGGGATAATGCCGATAGCAGAACCTCCAGATGGACATATCGCTTCAATTTCAGCATGAATTCTTGATGGCCATCATCCAGCAGCATGATGATCACCTTCAAACAAGAACGACTGGAAGATCGGTATCCGAATCATACCCCGTTTCGTCCATCCTCGCGACTTCACCCTCATCCGAATCTGCGGGTCCAAATAGAGAAAATCTTTATCTTCGCCAATCTTCCCATGCTGGACAATGGACCACACTGCGCCTTCCGAACATCTGGCGGCGGAGGAAATTCGATCAACCCTGCCGGTCGCACCCGTCCGCTAGAATCTCACCGCTTTCCACACGAATATACTCTTTCAAATACATTGCCATACTCCCTTTTTGTCTCGATGATCCTGCCTGGAGATTGCCTGAAGTAACGGCGTAATTCGGCCATTTCTTTCATGATTATGATTTTGTCCAAGACTTGCCTATAAATATCTGCAAACTTCAGATGCCCCATATGATTCCAATCATAAAACTTTCAGCAACATTATCCTTGAGTGTCTTCGTCACTTTTGTATTCTAAAATATCTCCAGGCTGACATTCTAAAGCCTTACAAATCGCATCTAAAGTTGATAATCGAATCGCTTTTGTCTTTCCATTTTTCAATATAGAAAGATTAGCCATCGTTATTCCAACCCTCTCCGAAAGTTCGGAGAGGCTCATTTTTCTTTTAGCCAGCATCACATCAAGATTGATTATAATTGCCACGGTATTTACCTTAGACCGTTAAATCATTTTCTGATTTTATATCCATGGCATTTTTTAACAGTTTTTGAAGAATAGAAGCAAAGACTCCATTCACAATGGAAGCAAAAATAATGACCAATCCAAATAACATGACACCTGGGGCACCCGCTCCCTTCGCCCAGAGATAGAACATTGGTAAGGCTGACACATACAACATACTGAATGTGAATGCACAGTATTTTATATACTTTAAAGACCTAACAGATAATTCCGAGAAAGCAATGTTCTTATCAATATAGCTTAAAAGTCTTAAAGTATGATACAATGCAACGAAAAACGGTATTGCCGATGCATACAAATCTATTACAAACAAAACTAACAACCAATCCAACCCTTTTGCTAATTCATTTGCTATAAAAGGCGACGCAATTATAGACAAAGCAAGTACCGTTATTCCAATAAGACAAACAACTATCTTTAAAAAGAGTGTTTCTGATTTCATATAAAGCACCTCCACTTATTTTTTGTCAACTTGATTTTAATGCACAATTTATCGTTTTACAATATATTTTTATCCTTTTGCGATATTTTTTATGTAGAGGCCGTGTTTTGGACAGCTTCCAGCGCATGGATTCGGTAAATAAAAAAGAAACCATCTGTTAAACAGATGATCTCTCAAATACAAACTCTTGAAACACCGGCAGTCGTATCATTCCCCGTTTCGTCCAGCCACGGGACTTTACTTTCATCCGGATCTGCGGGTCAAGGTAGATAAAATCCTTAATGAACCCCAAAAGTCCAGACATTTTAAGCCGCATTTGAGGTAAAACGTTGACGGAACTCCTTTGGAGACAGGTACCCCAAGGCAGAGTGTGGCCGCTCTGCATTGTAGAACCAGATGTAGCGGTCGATGTCTTTTTTGGCTTCCAGGAAGGTGGTGTATTCCTGGAGCCATACGGTTTCCTCTTTCAGAGTCCGGAACCAGCGCTCGATGTACGCATCGGCATCGGGGTTGTTGTAGCCTGTACGCTCTTGCTTGATTCCGGCGTCTTGTAAAGCTTTGACATAACGGCGGCTGGTCATTTGGCATCCATTGTCACTGCGGATCGTCAGGCCACGGCCTTTGACCCCATGAGGAAAACGGTTTTCCAACGCCTGGTTGACAGCAGAAAGAAGCTCATCGGTTCTGCAGAACCGTGAGAAGGAATAGCCTACGATTTCTTTGTCATAAGCGTCGATGACGGCAAACAGGTAACCCCAGCCATCACGCCCACACCATATCTTCGTCATGTCGACTTGAAAATGCTGATTAGAGCCGGTGACCGGGATCCGACCCGATTGCTTTTTTCTACTCGCCGTAACTGGTGATGAAATTGATGATGTTATTGGCCAGACGAACCGGATGATTATATAAGGGTTTCCCCTCTTTTTCCTGGTACATGGGAATCCCCTCTTGATCAAACGCCGTGTGTTTCGGAATCAAATCTGCGGGTTTGGGCAATCGGTAGACCTCCGTCGCTTCTGCCCTTTCTGTCCAAACGGTTCCGATTCCCAGACATTTTATTGCCGTCAAATGAGAGATCAAAGGTTCCCGGAGAAAAAACGGAAGCGGGGAGGGGGCAAAGGTTTTGCCGGAGAGGTGCTTGGATGTCATCAGAGAGGATTGTCCTTGAGGGGGAAATGCCCATGCTGCCGATAACCTAAGACAGGATTATCTCACTGATGGAAAGCGAATCGTAGAGCAAGGGTCGCACGAAGAACCTTTTATGCCGGATTCGCAGATAGAACAACACAACAAAGAACCTGGAACATGATTGTCCAGGTTTCCTTTTAACCCTGACATCAACTCTCTTGTCCCCGGTTGGTGCCAAACATCCAAAGCCTGATACAAAGATCGAGTAAAAATAAATCATCCGGGTTATCAAGGAGCGCCCTGTGATGGATTCGATCTTTTTCAGCCGATATAACAGGGTATGCCTGTGGAGACCCAAAGCACGTGATGTTTGGCTCACGTTACCTAGTTGAGGATGTAAAGGGACAGGGTTTGAAGCAAGTCAAGCTTCCGCTTGCGATCATAATCCACTAATGTGCCAATTGTAGATTGGATAATCTCCTGCATGTCGAGATTGTTGGCAAGAGTTAAAAGAACCCGGTAAATGCCGGTGTTTGCATAGGTGCTGCGATGTCCCGCCCCTTTCTGGCGGCGGCCGAGATCCAGTGCAATTCTCGCCTCGTCGAAACTGTCATGGAACGTTTTCACTCCGGCATGGTTTTCACCAATGCCCCAGGAAATGACCAGGCCCGGCAGCAGTTTATTTAGCCTTTTGTCTGCAAGGTCAAGAAAGTGATTCACTGAGTCATTAATCCGGTTTAGAGGTGTTTCCAGAAAGATAATCAGTTTATCCTGTTGATAGGTGGTCATTGTTTTCCGTTGCAAGGCTTCCCCGGCTTTTTTCAGTTGTTCTTCGATCAAGCGAATGATTTGGGGCAGCCAGTGTTCGAAGGATGGTTGATCTGATCTTTCCTTGTACAGTTTTTTCCAAATTTTCAGTAAAATCCAAGTATGCAAACATAGGGAACCTGGAGGTTAAAATCGAGAGACTTTGCCCGTGATAAAACCATGTCCCAAGAGTCGACTTCACCCTTGGCCAAGTTCCAGACAAACTCATCCTTCAGTCGCATCTCTGTTTCCAATATCGCGTGTTCGCGTTGAAACCATAATGCGATTGCAGTCAAGATGTGTTCTGAAACAGATTCCTTGTCATAGCTTCGAACCGATTCTGCTGATGGTCCATCCCGGGGAGTAATAAGCAAATAGCCTTGCAGCTTGTCTTCAGATTTGATTTTTAATTGCACCATGGAATTTTCCGGCAGATGAGGCGGGCATTTCTCTTGGGTTAATTTACCTGGGGAGTGAGAACGGAAGTCCCATTTCTCCAACCAGTCATTGGCATCATGGCTTTTGCCTTTAATCGTTCCGTCTTTATCCATGATTACAACAGGGCTGCCAATCTCTTGACGGATTACATCGGCGGCGTCCGACAGGGAACCTCTGTTAAGAAAAAGGTGCAGCAATTGCTTTTGCAAATCCCCGGAACGTTTTAATAACCCACGATGCCAATGGTGAATGCCACTCAATACAGCTTGAATAATATCAGTAAAGCGGATGCTCCAGGGCAATTCAACAATGGGAAACTCATGTTCTTCAGCCAGTTGCAGCACTTCCTGGGGTATTTTCTGAACATATCGGCCCAAAGCGATGGCCATCCCTGAGGCACCGGATTCAATCACATCCCGTACAAAGTTTTGAAAAACAGTGAGATCCTCGTTGCATCCGATTGCTGTACTCAAGACAAATTCATTTTTACGAATATATTTTTCGACTGGATATTCCATCACAGAAATCCACTTGACAGGATAGTTCTTTAGTTGATTTACGGCTGTTCTTACTTTTGCAGGTTTTAAAATGTCGAGTTCCAACACTTCTTTCATTGTAAACTGCATAAGGAACCTCCGTATTTATTTTTGGTTGAGTATCACCCCGGTTGTCCAAAGCTTGATGCTGAGTTCCAGCAAAAACAGATCATCCGGATCAACCAGGGAACGGCCTGTCAATGATTCGATCTTGCGGAGCCGATAAAGGAGGGATTGCCGGTGAAGGTTCAGGGCCCGTGCGGTTTGGCTGACATTTCCCTGATTGCGGATGTAGGCGGTCAGTGTATTCATAAGATCCAGGCCTCGCTGATTCTCATAATCAATCAGGGCTCCGATGGTGGATAATGTGATCTCCTGCATTTCCGGATTGCTTGCCAGGGTTAGCAATGCCCTGAAAAGTCCTGTATTGGCGTAGGTACTCCGGTGGCCGGGTCCTTTTTGACGGCGCCCGATATCGAGTGCAATTCGGGCATCGTTAAAGCTTTCACGAAAAGTCCTCACTCCGGCGTGATTTTCACCGATTCCCCATGACATGACCAGTCCGGGCAAAAGTTTTACCAGCCTTTTCTCCACCAGGTCAAGAAATTCTTCCACTGTCTGCTGGATCTGATCTGGCGGCACTTCCAGAAAGAGAATAAACCGGTCCCGTTGATGAGTGATCATTGTTTTTCGTTGCAGTGCTTCCCCGGCTTGGATCATCAACTCTTCCATGGAACGGGTCATTCCGAAAAACCAGTGTTCAAATGATGTCTCATCTGATTTCGCCTCTTTGAAGATCGCTTCCATGTTTTCAGGAAAGCCGAGAATGCAGACGTAGGGAAGTAAGACATTATAATCGAGTGACTTGGCCCGTGAAAGAACCTTGTCCCAGGAGTCGAAATCCCCTTGGGCCAGAGTCCAGACAAAATCATCTTTCAATCGCATCTTGGTTTCTTCGATGGCGTCTTCCCGTTGAAACCACAGTGCGACAGCGGTTAAAGAATGTTTCCAAAGAGGATCTTTCTCAATGGCCAAAAAAGAGTCTGCCGGGATTTCGGAAGGAAGGGAAAAGAGTAGATATCCCTGCAATTTGTTGGAGGTTTGGATCTTCAATTGCATGATGGAATCTTCAATTGCATGAAGGTTTCCAACTTCACTTTCAGGAGCGGAAGGAGGGAAGCAACGTTCCCATTTGTTCAGCAATGGTTCTGATTCACTGCTCTTTCCTTTGACCGTTCCTTTTTTATCGACGATGACAACCGGACTCCCCAATTCCTGATGAATGGCTTCTGCGGCATCGGAAAGGGTTGCCCCGTGGAGAAAAAAGTTGAGCAGTTTTTTTTGCAATTCTTCGGAACGTTTTAACGAGGCCCTGTACCAATTGTGCAAAACGCTTAACACGGATTGGGTTATATCCGCAAACCGGATTTCCCACGGAATTTCAATGATCGGGAATTTGCAGGTTTCCGCGAGATGGAGAATTTCCTCCGGAATCTCCGTGACGTGGCGTCCTGTGGCAATCACAAGGGCTGCCGCTTGTGAATGGATTATATCCTGCACAAACTTCAGAAACAGATTGACATCCTTTCCACAGCTGATTGCGGTTGTCAGGACAAGTTCGTTTTTTTGTACGAAATCCTCGACCGGCATTTCAATGACCGAGACGGACACCACGGGTCGCATGTGCAACAGGTTTTCGGCCGTCCGTACTTTTGCGCCTTTTATCACGTCGATGTTCATCACGTCTCTGACGGTTAATTGCATAACAAATCCCACCTTTCAGGCGGTATTTCCGTAAAAATCCGTATCATTCAGTTGAGTTGCAAACGGATAAAAGGTGAGGTTGCTTTCAAATGGACGGCAAGATCCACGTTGCAACCGGTCAGAACAACAGCGATCCGTCCGCCGGGTTTGGTTATCTTTTTATTTAAAAGAGCGCCGACTCCCACCGCGGCGGCCCCTTCAACCACCATGCGATGTTTCTCAAAAATACAGGCCATACCTTCAGCGATCGCCTCTTCCGGAACAAGCACCGCCTCATCCATATATTGCTGAACCATGTAAAACGTGTATTTGTTATCTTTGCCGATTCCTCCCAACAGACTGTCGGCAAGGGTATCCTGTTCTTCGATTACCAAAGGTTTCCCTGCTTTCAGGCTTTCGTACATCACCGCACTGTGTTCCATTGATACACCGATAACCTTGATGTCAGGATTGTTTGTTTTGAGAGCCAGTCCCAAACCGGAAATCAATCCCCCTCCGGATAAACCGGCAATCGCCAGATCCAAGTCCGGAAGATCATCCAATAATTCAAGGCCGATCGTTCCCTGGCCGGCAATGATATGGGGATCATCAAAAGGTTCAATCACAGTGAGACCCCGCTCATTCTGCAGTTGGTAACAGCGAGTCCTGGCGTCATCCTGTCCGTCACCATAGATTTCAAGCTGAGCTCCTGTTTTGAGGATCGCATCCACTTTAGCTTTCGGAACCCGTTTGGAGATGCAGATGACCGCCTGAATGCCCAGTTGCCTTGCAATGTAAGCTACTGCCAGGCCATGGTTCCCGGTGGAATATGTGGTAATGCCGCGTTCTTGCTCATCCGGGCTGAGACTGAGTATTTTATTGGCCGCCCCTCTTATTTTGAAGGAGCCTGTTTGGTGCATGTTTTCCAGCTTCAGGTAGACGGAGGCATCCGTCAGTGAGGACAAAACGGGCGAGTAAATCAGAGGCGTCTTTTTTACAATCGTGGAAATGCGTTTACGTGCTTCCCATACATCCCGCATGGTCACGGGCTTGACTTGTTGTGAAGGCAGATGGTTCATGACGAAGCCCTCCTTGTATGGAATGGGTGAAGCTTTTGCTGTTGCGAGCATCAATAATTTTTATAAATAGAATAGTAATTATATAAGTTATCCGAATAATATGATTGTACATAATGATAATTATAGGGTCAATTATATAAATTGACTATAACAAATCAAAAACATTCTTACAAAATAGAAGATGAGATCCCGAGGTGGATCATTTATTATTCATTTAGAAAGTTATACTGGAGCAGACAGGAGAAAGGGAGTTGAACGATGCCGGCATTTCCTCTTTCTGAATATATGGAAAGAATCAAAAAGACCAAACAAAGGATGGCTTCACAAGGGATTGAAGTGTTAATCGTGACCGACCCGGCCAATATGAATTACCTCTCCGGGTATGATGGATGGTCTTTTTATGTTCACCAGTGCCTTTTGCTGATCATTGATGAGGAACAACCGTTTTGGATCGGCCGTGGGCAGGATGCCAATGCGGCTAAAGTAACCACATGGCTCACTTCCGACAATATCATTCCTTACAGCGATGATTACGTCCAATCGACAGCCAAGCATCCAATGGATTTTGTCTCAAACATTTTAAAAGAAATCGGACAGGCCAATCGAACTATCGGGGTGGAAATGGATACTTATTACTTTACGGCCAAATGTTATGAATCTCTCAGAAACGGTTTGCCGAACGCACGGTTTACTGATGCCACTTCGTTGGTAAATTGGGTGAGAATCGTCAAGTCGGAGCAGGAAATCAACTATATGAAAAAAGCGGCCAAGATCGTGGAAAACGCGATGCGGATTGGCCTTGAATCGATCGTAGAAGGATCAAGGGAGTGTGATGTGGTCGCAAAAATCAGTCAAGCGCAAATCAGTGGTACGGAAGAATTCGGAGGAGATTACCCGGCAATTGTCCCCCTGTTGCCATCCGGAGAAAAAACGTCAACTCCGCATCTGACATGGACCGATGAAAGATATAAAAAAGGAGACCCGGTGATCCTTGAGCTGGCAGGTTGCTATAAACGTTATCATTGCCCATTGGCGAGAACAGCGGTGATTGGGGAACCGCCGCAGAAAGTGAAGGATTTGGCCGATGTTGTAGTGGAAGGAATCCAAGCTGCATTAGATGTCATTCGGCCGGGAGTTACCTGTGAAGAAGTTGAAGCCGCCTGGAGAAAAAGCATTGCGAAAAACGGATTTAAAAAAGATTCCCGAATCGGTTACGCGATGGGGCTTAATTATCCTCCGGATTGGGGAGAGCATACGGCAAGCCTGAGACCGGGTGACAAAACGATTTTGGAACCGAACATGACGTTTCATATGATTCCGGGCATTTGGCTGGATCATTATGGAGTGGAGATAAGCGAATCTTTCCGGGTAACGGAAAACGGTTGTGAGGTATTGGCTGATTTTCCGCGTCAGCTGTTCATCAGGTAGGTTGATGAGTGAAAAGGTGGAGAAGGGGGTTGGATAAAGATGATCATCTTTCATGAACGGGAAATCCGTGAGGTTGTGCAAATCAACAACAGAGCCATTGCGGTTGTCGAAGAAGGATTCACCAGTCTTGCAACCCAAAAAGTGGCCATGCCCCCGATCATGCGGGTGGATGTTCCGGAGAACAACGGGGAAGTGGATGTAAAAACCGCCTATATTCCCGGATGGGATCAGTTTGCGATTAAGGTATCCTCGGGATTCTTCAACAATTATCAAAAAGGACTGCCGAGTCTGAGCGGGATGATGTTGCTGATGAACACGGAGACGGGGATACCGGAGGCCGTGCTGCTGGATAACGGTTACCTGACAGATGTACGCACTGCTGCTGCGGGAGCGATCGCGGCCAAGTATCTTGCCCGGGAAAATCCGGATACTGTAGGCGTAATTGGAGCCGGTGCCCAGGCTCGTTATCAGATGATGGCGCTGAAGCAAGTGCGCAATTTTAAGCGGATTATGGTCTACGGACCTACTCAAAGCCGGGTTGAGCAGTATGCCAAAGAGATGGAAGAGATGCTGGGTGTGAAGGTGAAAATCGCCCGCAGCCCGGAAGAGGTAGTCAAAGAAAGTGAAGTGGTGGTAACGACAACACCTTCCAGATCGCCCGTGATCAAAGCTGAATGGCTTCATCCCGGCCTTCATATTACCGCGATGGGTTCCGATGCCGAGCATAAACAGGAACTGGAGGCCAGTGTCTTCAGTCAGGCGGATTTGTTGGTCTGCGATGTGAAATCCCAATGCTTCCGCCTTGGCGAACTTCATCACGGGTTAGAGCAAGGCACGATTTCTCGGGAAAGCGAGATTGTCGAACTTGCAGAAATCACTTCCGGTATGAAAAGTGGACGAACCGATGAGCGTCAGATCACGGTTTGCGACTTGACGGGAACGGGCGTACAAGATACCGCGATTGCAGTGTTCGCCTATGACCAGCTGTCGGCAAGGGGACTCGGGATGCGGTTTGACTAATCGGGAAAAAAAGATAAATGATCAGGGAGAGAAGACAAATGGAGCAGAAGTTTAATGAAGTGCAAGTTGGTACAAAAGCGGTCTGGGCAGGGGAAAAAGAAGTTCTTGTTCACGGAGCGACGCAAGTTCCGGTTGTGGTCAGTGTCGCTTATAACTACGATGACATGGATCACTGGTACGATGTAGCGGTTGGAAAAGCGCCAGGACACATCTATGGACGCAATACCAATCCGACTGTACAGGCATTTGAAGAAAAAGTCCGTGTGCTGGAAGGAGCAGAAGCCGCGACAAGCTTTTCGACCGGGATGGCAGCGATCAGCAACACGCTCTACACCTTTCTGCGGCCGGGAGATCGCATTGTTTCCATCAAAGACACTTATGGCGGTACAAACAAAATCTTCACCGAATTTCTGCCGCAGATGGGGATCGAAGCGGTTTTATGCACTACAGGTGACCATGAGGAAATCGAGGCAGAGGTGGCAAAAGGATGCAAGATCCTGTACCTCGAATCTCCGACCAATCCAACAGTAAAGATCACAGACATCAAACGAATGGCGAAGGCCGGGAAAGAAGTCGGCGCACTCGTTGTTGTGGACAATACTTTTGCCACTCCGATTAACCAAAACCCGTTGCAATTGGGAGCCGATCTCGTCATCCACAGTGCTACCAAATTTTTGGGCGGTCACGCTGACGCCTTGGGCGGAGTCGTTTGCGGTTCAAAAGAGCTTGTCCAAAAAATTTATCACTATCGCGAAATCAACGGGGCAACGATGGACCCGTGGGCTGCCTACCTCATCTTGAGAGGAATGAAGACGCTGAAACTTCGCGTGAAGCAGCAGGAGAAGAATGCGATGTCTCTGGCCCGGTGGCTGCAAAAACAAGAGTTGGTGGAATCCGTCTACTATCCGGGCTTGACGGACCATGTCCATCATGAGATCGCGAAGAAGCAAATGCGCGGATTCGGAGGGATGCTCAGCTTTGCCTTAAAGGGCGGCATGGATGCAGTAAGAATCCTGCTGCCCAGATTGAAATATGCCAACAGGGCCGCAAATCTGGGAGCCGTGGAAACAACATACGGTCCGGCACGCACGACAAGCCATGTGGAGTGCACACCTGAAGAACGCGCCGCAATGGGGATCCCCGACGGTCTTGTTCGCATCTCGGCGGGTATTGAAGAAACCGAGGATCTTATTGCAGATCTTGAGCAGGCATTTAAATATTTGGAAAGCCATTTTCAACCTTCATCTGTGGAATAAAAGTTCAAAACGGGCAGCAGGTGGACTGCCCGTGAACCCTAATATCCCAACTAAAGTTTCAAGGGGAGAGGCCCATTGGCAACAAGAGTTCCATCCATGGCCGAAAGAGCAGAGGCCATTTCCGACCGAATCACACAGTGGCGGCGAAGAATTCATGCGAATCCGGAACTTAGTTTTCATGAGTTTGAAACATCGAGATTAGTAGCCGACATTTTAAAAGAAATACCAGGAATGCAAGTAAAAACGGGTGAGGGTCTGCCGACGGCTGTTGTCGGCACATTGACAACGGGACAAGGTCCTGTGATTGCGATTCGGGCAGACATGGATGCCTTGCCGATCCGTGAAGATACGAACCATGCTTTTCGTTCCCGGAATGAGGGGGTGATGCATGCCTGTGGTCATGATGCCCATACCGCAATCCTCTTGGGAGTGGCGCATCTGTTATCAGATAGCTTTCAAAATGAAAAGATTCAGGGAACCGTAAAATTTATTTTCCAACCGGCGGAAGAAACGACCGATGACAAAGGCCTGACCGGTGCCCGGTACATGATGAAAGCCGGTGTTCTGGATGGAGTGGACTGTGCGATTGCCCTGCACATGTGTCCGGAAAACCCCGTGGGGGAAGTCCGGGTGCATGATGGGTACAGCATGGCCAATGTCGATGTATTTGAAGCAACCATTTTTGGTACGGGAGGCCACGGAGCGTATCCGCATTTGGGGACAGATCCTGTCTGGATGCTCGGACCTGTACTTCAGGCCTTGCATGGAATTGTGTCCCGAAAAGTTTCCCCGCTTGAACCGGCTGTAATCAGCGTCGGGCAAATACATGCCGGCTCGGCCAGCAATATCATACCGTCCGAGGTATACATCCAGGGAACGATGCGCAGCTATGATCCTGCTGTGAGGGAATTATTGATTTCGGAATTGGACAAGGCCTTTTCCGTTGTCACTCTCCTGGGCGGAGAGTATAAGTTGGACGTCAACCGGGGAGAACCGGCTTTAAAGAACGATCCGGCCGTAAACCGATGGATTGAAACGACGATTCGGGACTTGTATCCGGAATGCCGGTTGATTAAAACTCCCTTTGGATTGGGCGGAGAGGATTTTTCCTGGATGACACAAGCGATTCCGGGAGCGATGTTTTTTTTGGGATGTGCCTTGCCGGACGGAGTGAAAAAAGAGCTTCATACACCGATATTTGACATCGATGAAAGATGCCTTCCGATCGGGGCAGCGATCTTGGCCGAAACGGCCAGACGCTTTTTGACAGGGCACTATCTATTGGAGAAATGATGCTGAAGAGGTGGATCAGGTGGCACACAAAATTGCGTTGATCGGTTTTGGAACAGTGGGGCAGGGACTGGCTGAAATCCTTCGCGACAAAGGGGAGATTTTGCGCGAAAGTCTCGGATTTGATGCGAAAATTGTTGCCATATCCGATCTGATGAAAGGTTCTGTTTATCAACCTGACGGACTGGATTTGAATGAAGTCTTGCGGGCGGTTAAAGAGACGGGCAGAGTGGATGCTTACCCGGACAAGCCGGGGTTGGTGAGAGGATGGGACAGTTTTCGAACCATTCGTGAGAGCAATGCTGATACGATCGTTGAGATTACTTTCACCGATGTGAAAACCGGACAACCGGCCATCGATCATTGCAAAGCAGCCTTCGAATGCGGCAAGAATGTCGTGATGAGCAATAAAGGACCGGTCGCTTTAGCGTATCAGGAATTGGTTGAATTGGCGAAAAAGAACGGTGTGCGCTGGGGATTTGAAGGGACTGTCATGAGTGGGACTCCTGCCTTGCGAATGCCGCTCGTCTGCCTGGCCGGAAATGATATTCGTCAAGTGAAAGGGATTTTGAACGGAACGACCAACTATATTCTGACCAAAATGGAAGATGGCTTAACCTATCAAGAAGCTTTGGCCGAAGCACAAGCTCTTGGCTATGCGGAAGCGAATCCGGTAAACGATGTCGAAGGCTATGATGCTCAGTATAAAATTACGATTCTGGCCAATCTGGTCATGAATGTGCCGCTGAGAAAAGAACAGGTGGAATGTACGGGAATCTCCCATTTGACGCCGGAAGATATCATGTGGGCAAAATCACGGGGCAAGCGCTGGAAACTGATCGCTTCGGCAAGAAAAGAAGGTGATCAGGTGGTGGCAAAGGTAGAGCCGGAAACGATTCCGCTCCACGATCCGCTGGCCGGGATCATGGGCGCAACCAATGCGGTTACCTTTGATTGTGATCTGGCAGGCCCGATTACCCTTGTAGGTGCAGGAGCGGGCCGTACGGAAACCGGGTTTTCCATTTTGATTGATTTGATCAACATCGACCGTGGACAAATCTAGATTGGTGATGTTTGTAAAAACAGAAATGAAAGGTGGTTCAAAAGTGGTCATGTCTGTGGCGAAAATCCAGGGTAAAAAGATGTTTCTCGCAGGCGAATGGGTCCATCGGCACCGTCTCATCGAGGTTCGCGATCCAAAGGATAACAGTTTGATCACAACCGTTCCGGCTGCCGGGGCAAACGATGTCCTGTATGCGATCGAAGAGGCAAAAGAGGGAGCGAAAATTGCCGCAGCCATGCCGGTTCATGAGCGAATCGCCGTGTTAAACCGTGCGGCCGATCGGATTGCCGCAAACAAGGAAGAATACGCGCTGACCATCGCCCGTGAAGGAAGCAAGACAATCAAGGAAGCAAGAAAAGAGGTTGCCCGTTGCATCGAGACGCTTCGCCTCAGCGCGGAAGAAGCGAGACGGATCAATGGGGAAACGATCCCTTTTGACCAGATGCCGGGAAATGAAAACCGCATTGGATATTATTACCGCTTTCCGATCGGGATTATTGCGGCGATCACTCCGTTTAATGATCCTCTGAATTTGGTGGCACATAAAGTCGGTCCGGCCATCGCCGGGGGAAATGCCATTATCGTCAAGCCGGCCACTGTTACGCCGCTCAGTGCATTGCTGTTGGCTGAAGCTTTTGATCAGGCCGGGCTGCCTCCCAAAGTGCTGTCCGTGATTACAGGCTACGCAAATGAAATCGGTGATCCGCTGGTGACGCACCCGGACGTTCGCATGATCTCTTTCACAGGTGGAATGTCCACTGGAGAGGCAATTGCCCGGAAGGCGGGTTTGAAAAAGATCGCCATGGAGCTCGGTTCCAATTCTCCTGTGATCGTATTGAGCGATGCTGAAATTGATGATGCTGTCGAGTCAACGGTTTCGGGCGCTTTTTGGGCTGCCGGGCAAAATTGTCTCGGTGTGCAGAGAGTTTATGTCGAAGAAGCGGTCTTTGAAGAGTTTAAAGAGAAATTTGTGGAGCGGACCAAGCAATACCGGATTGGCGATAAGTTGCTTGAAGATACGGATATGGGCCCGATGATCACTGACAAAGAAGCGATTCGGGTTGAAAACTGGGTCAATGAGGCTCTGGACAAGGGAGCGACCCTGTTGTGCGGCGGCAAACGCGAAGGAGCCTTTTATATGCCGACGGTTCTGACTGATTTGCCGGACAATTGCACACTGGCCAAAGAAGAAGTGTTTGGTCCGGTTGTCACGCTGTATCCTGTTCGGGATCTGAATGAGGCAATACAGGAATCCAACCGTGTCCACTACGGTCTGCAGGCCGGTATTTTCACCCGTGATTTGGAAAAAGCTTTTGAGGCGATCCAACGAATGGAAGTCGGTGGCATTATGGTCAACGACAGCAGTGATTACCGGATCGATGCCATGCCGTTTGGAGGCGTGAAAGGTTCCGGACTGGGTCGTGAGGGAATCAAGTTTGCCCTTCAGGAAATGACAGAACCGAAAGTCGTTTGTTTCAAATTGGCCAAAAATAAATTATAAAAATGGTTTCTGCCGTTAATGTGTATGGTTTGCCTCAGTCAAAGACAGCGGCCCCCGTATCTGCGTGCGGTTTTCGGCCGTGATCAGAAAGCGCTTTCATGGCTCTTGAGCTAAGATGCAAAATCACTGAATCTAAGCTGATCCGCTGTAGAGCCATTGTAAAACCCGCATCGTTTGGCAATACATTCCGAACAGGGGTTTTACCATGGCTCACTTCTTTTTACGGGCCCATGATTTGACCGATTCTATTGTATAAATTGTCGGGTATTCATTTTTTGTTTTCATACAATTTACAGATTGATTTGTATTTTTGCTGCCTGTATTCTATGTTAAAAGAATATTTGAATAACGACAAATAATCAATCCTGTGAAGGAGGTATGAATCTTACGGAAATATCATAAAGGTTGCGTTTTCGTCCTGACCCGGCAAAGTCACATCCTTTTGTCATCGGACAGATGCTGGTGATGAATCATCAGTTTTTACTGACAAAAAAATGTAAACGCTTTCTCTCTGGTTTATCACGAATTCATCCCTTCTCAACGGGGAGAGGGATCGTGAAATCTCCAATGAAAGGATGAAGGCAATGTCAACGTCTTTAGTCGATGATGCTCCCCTGACATCATTTCATAAAAGGTTAACCCTTTATACCACCGGAGGCCCGTTTTTGGATGGTTATATTTTAAGTATTATCGGAGTTGCTTTGATGCAACTTGGCCCGCAGTTTCATTTAACTGCTTTTTGGTCCGGACTCATTGGAACATCCACCTTGGTCGGTCTTTTCTTGGGCGGATTGATTTTTGGCTATGTAACGGATTTGGTTGGTCGCCATGTGATGTACACGATCGATTTGGCGGTTATTTTAATTTTTTCCATATGGCAAGCATTTGCGGACAGCCCTTTGGAACTGGCCATTCTCCGATTTATCCTTGGCGTCGCGGTAGGAGCGGATTATCCAATTGCTACATCGTTGTTGGCCGAATTTGCTCCACGGAAACATCGTGGAATGATGTTGGGAATTTTACAGGCCATGTGGTATTTTGGAGCTTTGGTCGCTTATCTCGTCGGTTACTTATTATTGGCGACAGGACCGGATGCCTGGCGCTGGATGTTGGCAAGCAGTGCGATTCCGGCATTTGCTCTCATCTTTATGCGTTGGGGTACTCCTGAATCTCCGCGATGGCTTATCAAGAAAAATCGGATCGATGAGGCACGCGAGGTTGTTAAAAAGGTGTACGGACCGGATGCGGATATCACGGATCTGGAATCACAAACGAAAAAATGGGGATTTAGAGCATTGTTTCAACGGGAGTATTTAAAACGAACGCTCTATGTCGGGTTGTTTTGGATGCTTCTGATTACACCGTCGTTTGCGTTATCCACATTCGGGCCGGAAATCTTGCAGGTTCTGAATATGAAACAACAAGGGGCACCTTTCATTGGAACAGCCGTTATCAGCTTGTTTTTTCTCCTTGGTGATATTCCGGCGTTATGGTTAATCAATAAACTGGGCCGGCGTCGTCTCGTGATCTGGAGTTTTGCCATCATGACATTGGGACTGCTTATTATTGGTGTACTTCCGGATGCTTCAGCATGGATTATTTTTACAGGGTTTGTTATATATGCATTTTTTTCCGGCGGGCCAAGCATATTAACCTGGATTTATCCAAACGAACTTTTCCCAACCGAAGTCCGGGCTTCAGCCGTCGGTGTCGCAACGGCAATCAGTCGTATCGGATCATTTATTGGAACCTTTCTTGTGCCGTTTGGCATTGTTTCCATAGGTATTGGTCCAATGGTACTGATCGGTGCCGGTTTAACGTTTTTGGGGTTCCTGATCTCAGTCGCATGGGCTCCTGAAACAACTGGCCAAACACTTGATGAAGCAAGTTCAGCGGAAAATCCAAATTCCTTATCCCAAAAAGAGAGAGTTTTAAGCGGCAATCAGACCAAATAGTTAATCGGAAGGGCGTTGGCAGGGAAATAGAATGGAACAATCCGTTTGACCACATCCAGACGGTTTTTTTTGACCATATTTTCCTCCGAAAACCATAAACATTAATGAAGCCTTCTTCTTAAGCGGAAGAAAAGGAGGGAGAGGATGGTCGCTCTAAATCCGGATCAGATGCTTTCCATCGTTCGCAGTGGTTTGGGTCGAACTGAAAAACCGAAAAAGGTTTTGATTGTCGGCGCCGGCATGGCAGGGTTGGTAGCCGGTCTCTTGCTGAGGGAAGCAGGGCATCTGGTAAAGATTCTGGAAGCTTCGGAGAAGGTAGGTGGAAGGGTTCTCACATTTCGTTCTCCGTTTACCCCCGATTTGTATTTTAATGCCGGGGCGATGCGGATTCCCAGTACGCATCGCCTCATTTTTGAATATATACGGAGATTTAATCTGTCTGTAATTCCGTTCATTAATTCGACTCCGGAAGACTGGATCTACGTAAACGGCGTTCAGATTCGACGCAGGCAGTATCAAGAAAATCCGGATCTCCTCGGAATCCCGGTGGCCCCGAAAGAGCGGGGGAAAACCGCCGAGCAATTGGTAAGAGGAATTTTGCGCTCCGTTGAGTCGGTTTTACGGCGGTCTCCTCAAAAAGACGGGCGGAATATAACCAAACAAATGGGAATGTTTCCATTCGATACATTTTTGAAGATAAACCCTTATGGGATCACATTGTCTTCCGAAGCCGTCGAAATGATCCGAATCATTTTGGATGTGCAGGGTTTGTCTGAGCACTCTTTTCTGGATGTTATCCGGATTTTGAATGATTTTTTGGATCCACGCATCCGGTATTTGCATATTGAAGGCGGAATGGATCGACTTCCTTATATGTTTTATCAACAGTTGAAGAACCACATTCATTTTCATCGGAAAATGACCCGGATTGTGTATAGTGAGAACAAGATCACCATCCATACCCAACATACAAAAACGTTTAAACCATCCAAATACACAGCCGATTATGCGATCATCGCGATCCCGTTTTCTACGCTGCGCATGGTGGAGGTCGAACCTTTTCACGCTTTTTCATACTTCAAAAGGAAGGCGATTCGCGAATTACACTATGCTCCGGCGACCAAGATCGGAATCGAATTTCAATCCCGTTTCTGGGAATATGAAGGGATATGCGGTGGGCAAACCATTACGGATCTTCCGATTCGTTTCACATATTATCCAAGTGACAGAATGGGACATTCGGAACCGGGTGTCTTATTGTCCAGCTATACATGGGAAGATGATACGTTGGTGTGGGACAGTTTGCCTGAAGAGGAGAGAATAAGCCAAACGCTGGAAAATTTGTCGGTTATTCATGGGAATCTGGTTTACCAGGAGTTTGTAACGGGTATATCCAAAAGCTGGACTCAGGATCCCTATCTCGCCGGTGGATTTGTTCTCTTTAAACCGGGGCAGGAATCCGAGATCGAGCCATATATCTCCTCGCCGGAAGGAAGAGTGCATTTCGCGGGTGAGCACACTTCCGGGACGCGCGCCTGGATCGAAGGGGCGATTGAATCAGGAGTCAGGGCCGCTTATGAAGTTCATCACGCGAGGGAGTAAAGGCGATGGAGAGCTTTGCCTATTGACAGAGTGACAATGACAACTCGTTGGTTCGGAACGAAGTCATTTAAATTAAATTCGGGATGGAACAATGATATGATAGAAAAAAAAGGGGAGGTTTGAAATGGAAGAGATCGCTTTAACTTTTAAACCAACCATGTCCATTGAGGAAATTGGCGGCGTCATTGAGGGCTATGTGACCGTTCGGTGGAAGAAAGTACTCGAGGAAAATTACGATGTGTTTTTGCAGTCCTTTGAAAAAATAGGGGAACCCACATACGGCCTTTATGTCAAAAAACTGATGACCCCGGTGTTTGAAAAATTGCAAAAATCGGGTTTTATGGTCAAAGGACCCCTCAATCTGCATGATTCCCTGGAAGAATGGGGGACGATGGAAAAACGCGAGCGCATGCTTTGGAGTGTTGTCAAGGATCAGCATCAAGCCCCGATCGGCACTTTTATCCTCGATCTGTTTCACAACCATACCCAATTTGAGATTCCATCCATGCCACGAATTTTGGTTACGGAAGAAACCGGCAGGGAAAAGATTATTGAAGTGATACGGAAGATGAAAGAAAAGAGGCAAGGAGACTGACTTTGGTTGAACTTGAACATGTGTGAAAAGACAGCGGCAGAAACTGTGTGATTATAGCGGTTTTTGCCGCCGTTTTTGTTTCCATGTATGATGCTGCCCCTGAACGGGAAGGCGATCCGAAATGGTGGAGAAATATTCGATGGAATCGGCTTTTTTCATTGCATTGACCTTTGTTGCGGTTTATCATGAAGAGGGCTTGAACAGGAAAATCAGGGAAATCTTACATTTTGGAATGAGGAGTTTTCCGGTTACTCCGTAAACGTATATCTTAATACCAAGTTGTCGACGCGCCTCCCGGCATCAGGATTCAAGCTGGAAGGCGAACAAGCACAGATTGCCGGTACAGCTGAAAGATTCTGCTGTTTACTGATCCGAAACAGGGGAATATAGTAAAAGAAATTAATAAAAGGAGAAATGCTCTTTGAAAGCAGGATTAAAAATTTTGATCCATGCGAGTACTTGGTTTGCTCCGGTTCTTGTGCCGATTATTACCTGGCTTGTGGTCAAGGAACATGAGATTCGCAAACTTTCCTTGCAGGCGCTCGTGTTTCACATTGCTATGGTGGTGCTGATCGGACTTTCTGCTGTCTTATCCTTCCTTTTGATCGGGATTCCATTTTTGATCATTTTTGGCTTGATGGCCCTGATTGCCCCGATCATTGGAATTATTCGGGCTCTTACTGATGAACGGTTTGATTATCCGATTGCCAAATGGTTTATCCGCTAGTTTTTGCCAATTATATTGACAAATGTTTGCCCCGTGTTAAGATAAATGTCGAAAAAACTTCTGCAACTGAATAATTGACCAATCCACTGGGGGAGCCTTGTTGGAGGCTGAGATTAAAGCGTGACTTTAAGACCCTTGGAACCTGATCTGGTTAAGACCAGCGTAGGGAAGTGGAGTATTGGTACGGTATGCCTTTGGACTGATACGACCGCTTTCTCCGCTGTGGGAAGCGGTCTTTTTATTGTCTGTCCAGGCTGGACCCGTGACCCCCGGGAGTCAATGACGTTCATGGGTGCAGGACGATTGAAAGGAGTAAGAACAGCATGAAAAAAGGTCTGAAATTGACCGATATTTTGGTCACAATCGTGATTTCCATTGTATTCGGCATCATCTACAAGGTTTGGGGTCCGTTGTATTATGCCATTAAACCGTTTGGCCTCCATCTGGATCAGTTTATTTACGGGATGTGGTTCATCGCTGCAAACGTGGCCTATCTCATCATCCGCAAGCCCGGTGTGGCGCTGTTGGCTGAAATTGCGGCTTCCTCCGGAGAATTTATCATGGGGTCCGAGTGGGGGCTGGAAGTGCTTCTGTACGGGGTGGTTCAAGGATTGTTTGCTGAGTTGGTTTTTGCCGCATTCCGATACAAGCGGTTTGGTTTGATCGTGCTCTCCTTGGCAGCAGCAGCCGCTGCGGTGGGTTCGCTGATCATGGATCAGTACAAAGGATACATCGGGGATTTGGCCTTATGGAATCTGGTTCTGTATATCGTGGTTCGCCTGATCGGGGCGATTGTCATTTCGGGCGTATTTGGCCATTATCTGGTGAAAGCGCTCGAAGCGACGGGAGTGACCAACCTGGTCCGGCCGGCCTCGCAAAAAGATTATGATGCATTGCAATAGAGGAGGGATTCCCATGAATCCGGCGGCACAGGTGGTACGGTTGCGCTTGAAGTTCCCGGGAAGCGAATCCCTTTTGTTCAAGGATGTGTCCGTTTCATTTCAACAGGGGGAAAAAGTTCTTCTGCTCGGACCGTCCGGGTGTGGCAAATCGACATTGCTCCAGGTTTTATGCGGACTGATCCCCCATTCGATCGAAGTTCCGATGAAGGCGGACAAAGTGGTGATACCCCGTTCATGGGGGTATGTTTTTCAGGATCCGGATTCGCAATTTTGCATGCCCTATGCGGATGAAGAAATCGCCTTTGTTTTGGAAAACCTGCAAGTGCCCAGGAAGAAGATGCAGGAAAAAATACAAAAACTGCTGCAAGCGGTCGGTTTGGAGTTCTCCGATCCGCATGTCCCGATTCAAACTTTGTCCGGGGGAATGAAACAACGGCTGGCTCTTGCTTCCGCACTGGCTTTGGAGCCGGATGTGCTGTTTCTGGACGAGCCGACGGCGATGCTGGATCCCGCTGGCACAAAAGAGATTTGGGAGTTGGTGAAAAAGGTCGGGCACGAGAAAACGTTGATCATTGTGGAGCACAAAATCGACCACGTCCTCGATTTTGTCGGGCGCATCTGCTTGTTTGACGACAAGGGCAACATCATCGCTGACGGGCCGAAAGAACATATCTTTTCTCAGTATCGTGATACGCTTGAAAAAGACGGGATCTGGTATCCCGGTGTATGGGAAACGTATTTGCGGGATCATCAGGATCAGTTTCAATCGCCTTATCCCGCTGCTCGCGAAGTGCTGAAACTGGAGAATTTCAGAGGTTACCGGAAAAGAGAAGCCAAAATTGAAATCAGTCAAGCGCACGTGAACCAAGGCGAATGGATTGCCATCACGGGTAAAAACGGTGCGGGAAAAAGCACATTCTTGCAGGCGCTCATGCAATTGCTCAAGACATCGGGAACCTGCCATCTGAATGGGCGGCCGGTCGCAAAAATCAAAAATCTCACGGATCTGTTGACATTTGTTTTCCAAAATCCTGAGTTTCAATTTGTGACCCATTCCGTTTATGACGAGATTGCCTATTCGCTGCGCCTGAAACGGATGTCTGAAGAAGAGATCCGTGAAAAAGTGGAGGAAATGTTGCGGTTGTTTCATCTGAAGGGACAGGAAATGCAGCATCCTTATCAGCTGTCAATGGGGCAAAAAAGAAGATTGAGCGTCGCCGCGTCCATCGTCAATAAACAACCTGTTTTGCTTCTGGATGAACCGACGTTTGGCCAGGATGCAAAAAATACCTTTCGGTTGCTGGAACTCCTGGAGCATTACCGGAAGCAGGGGACGGCCATTTTGATGGTCACGCATGATGAGCGGATCGCCAGACAGATTGCGACGAGAAGATGGGTGATCGAAGACGGCAGGTTGGTGAAAGATATTGTGAATTCCCCCCGGAGTTTGGAGGCGGTCGATCATGCCGTTTGAGTTGGAAGTAAAAGAGACATGGCTGCACAAAGCCAATCCCAGCGTGAAGCTTGTTACGATGCTGGTCTTGTTTGTGGTCGTGTTGCTGACTCACGATCTCAACTTTTTGATCAACGGAACCATTGCCGCTTTTGTATTGTTCGCCTTTTTTACCGGACATAAGGTCAAGCGGTTGCTGCTGTTCATACTTCCCTTTCTGCTCATCTTTCTTTCCACCTCAACCTCGATGATTTTTTTCGGTGATGGTAAGACGACCTGGTTTGCATGGGGATGGATTCACATCACGAAAGAGAGCTTCTACCGCGGATTGCACCTGGGGTTTCGGGCATTGGATTTTGCCTTTCTCGGGTTGGTTTTTTCCCTGACGACCCGACCGGTCTTTTTGTTTTACTCCCTGATGCAACAGCTCCGTTTAAAACCGAAATACGCCTACAGTTTCATGGCCGGCGTCCGTTTGATTCCGATCATGATGGAAGAACTCCAGACAATTGGCCAGGCCATGGCTGTCAGGGGAATGGTGCGGGAAAAGGGATTGGCTTCTTTTTTTCGCAAACTGAAAGCCTACTCCATTCCGCTCCTGTCGCAAAGCATCCGCCGGGCTCACCGGATTGCGGTCTCCATGGAGGCAAAAAGATTTTCCGAAAGCGGAGAACGGACTTATTATTATGAGCTGGGGTTTTCCCGGTTTGATTTGTTGCTGGTTGCCTACTTTTCTGTTTCTCTCCTGCTCGGCGACTATTTGGCGCACATCTTTCCCTATTTCTCCGTGACAGATGTGCGCGGATCTTGAGCAGAAAGGGATTTTATGTGGAATCCGATTTTTTCATATGATTAATTTCTATAATACAAATTGGTTTGCAGAACAAACGAAATGGCAGTCAGAGAAACATCAGCATATAACGGGTTCTTAAGACTTGGCTCAACCCGTGATCAGGATCTTTTGTCAGGGGCAGAAGGAGCATCCATTCTAAGGGATTAAAATGAGACGGATGCTCCTTCTGCTTTGATCGGTCGATGACTTTGATTCCATACCGGTTTCTTCCCCAAAGCGTTTATCCCGATGAAGAGGTTCGGTGTCAGTACCGCGTGTATCAAAATGTCCAATTCGACATCTTTGAGGGCGTTCTTTTTTACTATCCAAAGGACGACAACTGGTCGAACGGGGGAGGGGCGTTGCCCATATTCATAAACCCAAAAAATACGAATAAATGAACCAAGCGCCAGAAACAAAAATGTTCCCCCGGAACAGTTAAAGCTGCCCTTTTTTTGAGGCAGCTCTTTTTCTTTTCCGGCTTTAACAAGTGCTTCATTTATTAAATGTTCTCAAACCGTTTCATCATTTTTTTGACTTAAAAGCCAGGACATTTTTTAACGGCTTTTGAAGTGCATCCACAATGGCTGCGATGATACTTGTTGCTAAAATTCCCATCAGACTTATTGATATGGGACCTGCTGCGTCGTCTCCTGTGGTTTTGGCAAGCACCATTAAGCTTACTATTCCCAACAGAATGAAAAAAATGACTGTAAAAGCACATTTTTTTATAACATTCAAAGATTGAAGGGATGATTCAGAGAAGGCATTATTTTTTTCGATATTAGTCAGTAGTTTAAATGCTTGATACAACGCAACAGAAAAAGCAATACAGAATCCGTATGCACATATTAAAAAGGGGATCAGAAAATAAGCCGTATCCGGATGTACCTTTGCATCTTTAATGGCCATCTCAGGCAACCAATAGATACATAAAGCAAGGATTGCAATTCCAATCAGAAAAATCATTACCTTTAAGAAAGTGGTTGAACCATGTGTAATTTTCATTTAAAGCACCTCACTGATTTAATAACAAAATTACTTTAACACATGATTTATCGTTTTACAATAAACTAATATCGTTTTTCATTATATTATTATTGTTACAGCTTGTCGACCTGTCGGCGATCACAGACATTGTCCCTTGTCTTTTTAGCAGAAACCAAATGGAAAGCAAATCGGAAATCCGCATGCCAGTGTTCCTGTTCCTCCTTTCGCGGGTTAAGCAGGAATCGGATGCAAGTCGGTATCCATTGAACTTGCTCCGGAATTCTCATGACATCTTTATCGTTTATCCCATCGTTTCTATATTCAAGCAACCTCACTTTTGACCGGCCATCTGATCTCCCTCTGGTTCACCATCGTGGTAAAATAGGAGAAAAGCAAACCAAGAGGACTATTCGTGGAGGAAAATGAGCTAATTGATGCTTTAATCCTGGCAGAGAAACAAAGAATTGGGAGGAAGTTTAGTTGATTTTTGATAAAAATCAGCTGAGGGCCATTCTGGTCGATGAAGAACAAGTTGCTGATTATGAAGCCGATCTTATCATTGAACGTTTGGAAAAGGTGGATCATCCTCACTTGCAACAGTGTTTGGACCAGTGGTTGCAGAACCGGATAGTTTTGGATGCTACCCTTGAGAATATTATGGAAAAGAAAAAGCGTAACTTTTGTAGTGCATTGCTTACTTTGTCTGTGTTTATGGATCATCAGGAGAAGATGGAAGAAATTCTCTCAGTTCCCACGATAAAAAGAAAAAAACACCCATTTGGAAGAGGAGGATGAAGTTCGGGTTTATTTTTACATAACGAGTTGGGAAAAAGCTACATATGATAAAAAGCTAGCCGCCTGCAAGACTTGGGAAATGATTATGAGGCCGGACTAGGGAGAGCGCATTGTACGATTCAATCTGAAGAGTCAGATCCTGAAAGTAAGTGGGTACATGTCAGTAATAACATGTGTGTCAACATTATTTTGGTGATGATAGGGCATTATGCCATGAGCCATGACATCATCATGACAAAGAAGAATAATGTATTTCAATAAGGGATGTGCCTAATGTTACATTTTGATGAGGAGAAGCTGAAGCGGATCTTTATGGATGAATTAAAATATTTGGAGCAGAGAGCGGAACATGCGGTAAAAACGTTAAAAACACTGGATGAAAAGATGCAACCGATTTTGGATCAATGGATAAAAGATCGTACCTTGTCCGATCATGCAGTGAATGGAGTTACCATCGGCATGGTATTAAAGGATTTTAATGTCATTGATATTTTTGTAGCCTTTATTTATTTGAATGACTTTGCATGTGATCGAGAATACGCCGAAGATTACTTGAAAAATCCTGCGCAGTATACATGGTTAAGATAAAGAGAAATGAGGATTGATGATGATTTTCTTTTGGGGGATCTCCATGTTTCCAGGTGGAACACGTCACAGCATGTAAGATGAACGGCTCTTAAACAACTAGCTTATTATTATGCCGATCTTGATGGATGAGGGTCATGTGATGTAGAAATAATGTCAACGCCGGGATTAAATTGACCCACTTCAGCCGGTTTAAAATTGACCCACCCCGGTGCCTCATTTAGCCTTTGAAGGTTCCCCGTAAACTCC